>CAZPYA010000026.1:13605-52435 GCA_964590255.1 uncultured bacterium | reverse complement strand
CCGATGTGCGTGATGACGCCCGGACTGCCCGCGGCGATTTCACGAAAGAGGCGGCTGATCACTCCCTGCGGAAAATTATAGGCTTCCAGTTTGTTCGCCAGTGCAAGCTGCCCGAGTCTGGGGGCAAGATTCCAATGCCCGCCGATGACCCGCTTCACCATGCCGTCGAAACCGAAGTGGTTCAATCCGCGCGTCTTCCCATCGCCCTGCCCGGCGGCATAGACCAGCGTCAGCTCCCGCGGGTGCTGTTCGTGGAGATAGCGTTCCTCCAGCGCCAGCGTCAATTCCTCGGGGTGTGCGCAGCCGACAAAACCGGCAACGGCGATAGTCGCTCCGTCAGGGATCAGTCTCAATGCATCCTGTGCCGAGAGCACGGTCACTTTATTCATGGAACCTCGTTCGGAAAAAAAGATGGGATGGTCTTGCGTGCACCGCGTGATGGTTCGATCTGTTATTTGGTTACGGATAAGATATTTCGCCTGTCAAAGCTTTTTTCCTTTCACGATTCCATGCTGCCGATTTCGGTAAAATGAGTAAGCGCTAAATTGAGAAAGTAGTTTATAATTGAGCGAATGAAAGATATCGTGAACGGTGTATACGATGAGACGCACCAATTGTTGACAGGAGGTATCAGCATGGATGTGCAATGGGAGACACTCGCCGACGGCTATACGGAAACCCTCAAGCGCTTAAAGGTTCCCGGCGGCTGGATCATCCGCTGGCACAAGTTCGCAATGGCTTATGACCCGGTGCAAGGCCGCGATGCGCCCACGGCAGGGGCAGGTGGGTTGACCTTCTACCCGGACCCCGAGCACACGTGGGACGGCAACGCGCTGCCGTAATGCCGGTCTGCACACAGCCCGCATGCCTGCCGTCGACTCGCGTGCGACGCTTCACGCGGGAGGCCTCTGTGCGTCTGTGATATTATATCTACGGTTTGCGTGAACTCATGCTACCTGCATGGCCTGGCTGGTGAACGCTAGCGAAGCTTCGCCTCAAACCGTCAAATCAACCCCGATAGGCTTTCCTGGCGAAGCTTCGCAGTGATTAGTGGTTAGTGACTAGATCACGCCGGCAGAGATTCGTAGACGCCAGGTCATGGCCAGGTCGCCATGGTCAATCCGCGTCTGTGCATGTGTGAGTGTGTGAGGAACTGAGTATCCGGGATTCGGAACCTACTCACACACTCACCGACCTACCTACTCACCGACACTCTGCTGATCAATGGATATCTTTGCGGCAACACAGTTCAACCTTCGCGATCTAGTGGCTAGTATAACCTGCTCAAACGTTTACTGCTTGTGGAAAGCAGGCTGCATGACATTACGCAAACAGTATCTCGAAGCCATGAGTTATATACTCTTAGCCATATCC
Organism: uncultured bacterium; assembly: GCA_964590255.1. Lineage (GTDB taxonomy): Bacteria > Armatimonadota > Hebobacteria > CAIYQO01 > CAIYQO01 > JAKIYB01. The sequence continues at coordinate 51,061 of CAZPYA010000026.1, read as the reverse complement.
TGTTTATGCCTTGATGACACTGCGGAAAATTACTGCCGGAATGCAGGAGGGGTATGCTGACCGGGGGAGAAAAGGCTTATATTGATGCCAGATGCAAGCAACTGCATTGATGGGAGATAAGATGGGAAACCTGTTTTTTCACGATGCCGAGAACTACTTTCGGATCGGCATAACCGCCATGGACGAGGGACGGCCCCAGGATGCATTGGAAGCGTTTCGCCAGTCCGTACAACTCGATGATACCAATCCGCAGGTGTTGGTCGCTCTGGGGATGGCTGCGCTGATGGTGGGCGAATTTGAGGAAGGACTCGCCGCATTCCAGCAGGTATTGGCGATGTATCCCGACGATCTTCCCGCGCTTCTCGGTACGGGTTCCGCACTGGCCGTATTCGGTGAGATGGATGAGGCCATTTCGTACCTGGACCGTGCCGAAGCGGTCTCTTCCGACGAGCCGGAGATTCTGGCTACCCTGGCCGGCACATATATGAATATCGAGGAATTCGAGCGTGCACAGCAGGTCATTGACCGGGGACTCAAGGCTGCCCCGAAGCATCCCATACTACTGGTCTTGCAAGGGAAGTTGCGCTTTGCGCAGGGATTCCTCGACATGGCGATTCTTCCGCTGCGCGAGGCCATCCGCCAGGAACCGGAGATGCTGGAAGCGCATTTTGTGCTGGGAACCGTATGTTTAGCGCTGGAACGGTTCCAGGAAGCGGATGCCGAGTTCACGCGCACGTTGGAAATCGACCCCCAATTCTTCGCCGCCTACACAAGCAAGGCGATCACGCAGTACCACCTGGGACATGAGAAGGAAGCTTTCGAATTCATCGATCGCGCGCTGGCGGCAAGCGGGAATGACCCGAATACCCGGTTCTTGATCGGTCATTTCTACTGGACGATCCAACGCCCGCAGGATGCGCTGGCACAGATGAAACAGGCCGTGGAACTGGATTCCGAGTTTGTTCCGGCCTACGAGGCTATCATCGAAATCGCACAAGTCGTGGGCGATGATGCGGCCTACGAGCAGGCAAGAGCCATGCTGGAGGAACTGGATGCCGAATACTTCGAAGATGAGGAAGAGCTGAGCGAGGAAGAAATTGTTGACAATATCTTGTTCTCCTTGCAACCCCCGCCGATAGGTACGGGCGCCGCACCGGAGAAGCCCGCGGCGAAAGCGAAAGCTAAAAAAGCGGCGCAGAAGCCTGCGACCAACGACATCTACCAACTGAAAATTACCTTAAAAGGCTTCCGCCCGCCTATCTGGCGGCGCATCCAGGTGCGCGGCGACATCACCCTCGAAAAGCTGCATCGCATTATTCAAGCAAGCATGGGGTGGATAGGCGGCCACCTGCATGATTTTCACATAGGCGACATGACCTACGGCGTGCCCGACCGGGAGGATAGCTTTTTCGGCCATCACGTGCATAACGAGAAGAGCGCCTATCTATCCAATGTGCTCCCCCGCGAAAAAATGAAGATGAAATACACCTATGATTTCGGCGACAGTTGGGAGCATGAGATCCTGCTCGAAAAGATCGTGCCGCCGGTGGAAGGACAGCAGTATCCGGTCTGCATCAAAGGCAAAGGCGCCTGCCCGCCGGAAGATATCGGCGGGGTATGGGGCTATGCGGAATTCCTCGAAGCCATTCACGATCCCAGCCATCCGCAGTATGAGGAGTACCGTGAATGGATCGGCGATGACTTCGATCCCGAAGCGTTCGATATCGACGCCGTGAATGCGCGTTTGAAACGCATGAAGTGAAGTGACTGTTTTCTCATGACCGCGAAGCCGGATTCTGCTATACTTAATACGGTTTGAGTAGGAAATAGGATTATGGCAGAATTTAGTGATTTGAGAAATCAGGCAATCGCGCTACAGGAAGAGGCGGCGACGCTTCGCCGGAACCTGCATATCGAGACGCGCGAGGAAAAGCTGAACGAAATTGCGCGCGAAGCGGAGAACCCCCGGCTGTGGGAAGATCCGGAACACGCGCAGCAGGTCATGTCGGAGATGGCGCGCCGCCGTACGGAACTGCAACCCTGGCGGCAATTGACCTCGCTGGCCGAGGATACCGTGCTGCTCTCCGAACTGGCGGAAGAAGCCGGCGATGACGACAGCATCCCCGAACTCGAACGCAATCTGGCTGAAATGCGCGGCCTGCTGGCGCGTCTGCAGAAGGAAGCCTTGTTCGCCGACGAGCATGACGCCGGCAACGCCATCATCGAAATCAATGCCGGCGCCGGCGGCACGGAAGCATGTGACTGGGCATCGATGCTCGGGCGCATGTACCTGCGATGGTGCGAACGGCATAATTTCCAGGCAGATATCATCGACTCGCTGCCGGGCGACGAGGCCGGGGTGAAATCGATGGTGATCGAGGTGAGCGGCACCAACGCCTATGGGTACCTGAAATCGGAGCGCGGCACGCACCGCCTCATTCGCTTCTCCCCATTCAACGCGCAGAACCTGCGGCAAACCTCCTTTGCCTCGGTCGGGGTGATCCCCGATGTCGAGGAGGATGCGGATATTGACGTGCGCGATGATGATATCAGGGTCGATACCTACCGCTCCAGTGGCGCCGGCGGCCAGCACGTGAACAAGACCGAGTCGGCCATCCGCATCACTCACCTCGCCACGGGCATCGTGGTCACCTGCCAGAACGAGCGCAGCCAGATCAAAAACCGCGCGAGCGCCATGCGCGTGTTGAAAGCCCGCCTGCTGGCGAAGCAGCGTCTGGAGCAGGAGGAAGCGATGGCGAAACTGCAAGGCACGAAGTCAGACATCGCTTTCGGCAACCAGATTCGCACCTATTTCCTACAACCCTACACGCTGGTGAAGGATCACCGCACCGACCATGAAACGGGCAACGCCGCCGCCGTGCTGGAAGGTGACCTGGACGGTTTCATGATCGCGCATCTGCAGATGCTCTCGCGGCAACGCGTTGAGCAAGGGTAACTGCCCGTGCACCCTCACCCCGCAGCGAGAGTGAACACCGTGTCTTAGCGCACGCGCACGGCTTGCCCGGGACGAAAGTCCGCGCCGGGATTCTCCACCACCGCCTCCTCCTCCTCAATACCACTGAGGATTTCCACGCGACCGGTGCTTTGATCGCGCGCGCCGACGGTGATAGGCACCGACACCAGCCGGCCGCGTGCATCCACCTGCCAGACATGCGGGGCCGGCTCTTCCACCACCGCCGCGGCGGGGAGCAGGCGCGCATGGGGATTCGTGCGCGTGACGATATTCACATCGATGCTCATATTCACGCGCAGGCCGGTGGTGGTCGACAACCGGGTGATATCCACCGGATACGTGTTTGTCGCTGCTGCAGCACTGGCGCCAACGCGGGTCACCGTGCCACGATAGGTCGTTGCCAGATTGGCATCACTCGTGAAATATGCCGTCTGCCCTACCGTAACCGGGCCGATATCGGTCTCATCAATATCCGCTCGCACATACAACTGCGACGGGCTGACCACGCGCAACACCGGTTCGCCGACCTGCACGAAATCGCCCACCGCCACCGGCGTGTCGCTGGCGAGGCCACTGACCAGTGAGCGTACCGTATATTTGCCCAGCGCATCGCGTGCGGCCGCCACCCGTACGCGCGCCGTATTCACCGCGGACGCGGCGCTGGCCACCGCCGCTTCCGCACCCGCCACCCCGCTCTGCGCCTCCGCCACCTGCGCGCGGGCGGCTTCCACCGCTGCCTGCGCCTGGGCCACATCCTGGCGCGCGGCGGCAGCATTGGCGCGATCCTGATCGCGCTGGGCTTCGGCAGTGCGCAGCGCGGATTCAGCCTCGACAAGCTGCCGCTGCGCGATGGCACCGCGTTCATACAGGAAGCGCTGGCGCGTATAGGCATCGCGCGCGTTCGCCACCGCCGCCTCCGCCACGCGCACCTGAGCATCCGCCGCCCCCACCCGCGCCCGCACGGCGCGCACCTGTTCCTGCTGCACCGTCACTGTCCGGCGGGCGGCATTCAGGCGTGCGCGCGCGGCGCCGCGCACATTCGTCTCCGCCTGCTCACGTTGCGCCTGCGTGGTCGCCAGTTCCTGCTGCGCCTGGCTAAGGTGGTACTGTGCTTGTGTGCTGTCGAGCTGTGCCACCGCCTGACCAGGAGTGACGGCATCACCAAAGGCGACATGCGCCGCTACAACTCGCCCTGCCACTCCGGCGGCGACCACTGTCTGCGTACGCGAGGTGACGGTGCCCGGCGCGTAGACCGCGGAGACGACCCGTCCCACCGTCACCGCCACCAGCATGACAGTGGGACGGCTTCGCACGCGCCAGATGGCGATGACCAGCAGCACGACAACCGCCGCGATGGGCAGCAGCACCCAGCGTGGTATCCGGCGTGGTCGCGATTGTCGTATGGCGCTCATAGCGCTTTCATCATACCCCCGCATGGATACCGTGCCGGCCAAGAAGCCGGCTGGCCATTCCCTTGGTGCGACGATTACGACAACGACTTCCCCCGCGGCGCGGAATAATGGAGCCGGCGGTCTATCATAGGCTCGCTATATCAATACATGCGAGGATGCGCGAGATGGATTTCACCAATCCCTTCGGGAGCATGGAGCGCCGCCGGCTGACCGACGCGGAGCTGGCACAGGCCATCCGCCTGGACATGGCCACCGAGCTGGACGCCATCAACTTGTACCAGGCACACCTGGAATCCACCGATAACCCGGTGGCGCAGCAGGTGATCCGCCATGTCATGGAAGAGGAGAAAGAGCACCTGGTGGAATTCGAGCAACTGCTGTTCCTGCTCGATGCCAGCCAGGCACAGAAAGCCGTGGAGGCGGCACAAGAATTTGCGGAAGCCAGCGGAGCGCCCGATGCCGCGATCAGCGAGCCGACGCCGGGCGGCGCGCCTGCGCCAAGCGGCCTGACGGTGGGGAGCCTGAAAACATAAGCCGCCCCACCTGTGTGCAGCGAGATACGGCGGTCTCCTGCTTCACCTCGTTAAGCGAGCTGTTACCCCAAACGTGCCTCTCGTTCGGCATCGCGCATCGTGAAGGTTAATGCTCTCTCACCTGCCGGGATCACACAGATCGATTCAGCCCATCCCTCGACGATAAGATGCTCGGGCAGCCGCAGATGCGCCGGCAAATTCCCCGACAGCGTCACTCGGCAGCGGTCGTCATCAAGCATCACCGCTTCCAGGCTGACGCGTCCCCACGGCGTGCGCAGGTTCGTCAGCGCCGTCGCACCGTTCCACTGCAACCAACAGAAGGGGATGCCGCCGAAGAGCGTGGCGCCGTCGCCGTCCGCGTAATACAGCGACTTCACCATCATGTCGAGCACCTTCCCGTTGCCGCTGGCGTTCGGCTGCCAGGGGGTGAAGGCAGGGTTGGATTTCGCGAAGCGCTCCTGCACCTGAAACGTGTCCTGGGTCATGCCGTAGCGCAGAAACGTCTGCAGCGCCATGAAAGCGGATTTCCACGCACCCAGCTTCAGATAGATGTCCTGCCACGCCCACTCAGCGGTGCCCATATACATGGTATCGCGGTCCATTGGTCCCCAAAAATAGCCGTTAGCGGCATGCGTTTCCATATAATCGCGATACCGGGCAAAGCGCTCAGTCCGCACGTCGATGGCGCCGAGCAATCCCAGGTAAATGGCACCACAGATGGTGTCGAATTTCGCATACAGCGTGCCGTCCCTGCTGGGAATCGCCCGCGGGATGAAGCCGTCCTCACGCGCCAGCGCCGCCACGACCCGGTTGATATCGCCACGATACCGGTCGGCTTCCGCGCAAACAGCCGGCGCATACGCATGTCCGATCTCCGCCAGCAGACTGGCCAACGCTTCCAGGCCACGATAGGTGTTGGCGTCCGTCCAGGCGAAGACGTAACCCACATCGCCATCGGTGGCGCAGGCCAACGGCATCAGGCCGGAGGTAATGGGCACGGAGCCGTCCGCATTCACCATACGGGTGGCGCGAATCTCCCCGATAATCCAGCCGGCGGCTTTCAACATCTTCGGCAGGTAGGCGTTCAGGAAATCCTCGTCACGGGTGTAGCGGTAATACGCCGCCGCCAACGCCAGCGCCACGCCGGTGGTGCACGCCCAGCGCGGGCCGGTAGTGCCGACGGCGCCCTCGAGGGTAGTGAAGTGCCCCTGCGGCGGGCAGCCGCCGTCCTGCAGGTTGAAAATGTAGTCCAGCGCCGCCCGCACTGGCGCGGCGTGCCCCAGCGCCAGCAGCGGCAACAGCATCTCCACCGCCTCGCCCACCCACACGTAGTGGCGCTCGGAGGTGCCGCCCTGCGTGGGCATCAGCCAGGGCGCATTGGGAAAACGCACCAGCATCTGCATCGTATTTACCTGCAGCACCTCGAAAATCTCCCCCCAGCGCTGGGTGGGGAAGACCAGTCGTGTGCGATCTTCCGGCAGCGCGGCATCGAAGCCGGCGCATACGACCAGCCGGTCGCGTTCCGGTTCGGCCTGCGCCAACGCATCCAGGTGCGCCGGTTCCACCGCGTCCTGGTTCACCAGCATCGCCAGCGCAAAGCGCTTCTCCGCGCCGGGCACCAGCGGCGCCTGCAGGTGCAGCGCATGATCCAGGCGGGTGAAGCGATGCTGCGGCTGAATGTAATAGCCGTCCCAGAGTGTCTCGAAATGGTAGGCATCCGGCGAAAACTCGACCGCCGCTTCCCAGTCCAGCGCGAAGTCGCCGGGCAGCACGCGGCCGAAAACCTGCCCATCGCAGCACAGGCGGTCGCCCACCAGGTCGATGCGGTCACTCGGCAACCAGCGGGAGGCATCCCAGGTGAAGGGGATGTAGTGGTAGTCAAACAACAAGTATTCCGGCTGTGCCTGCACCTTGGCGCGCACGTGCGCGGCGCGGGCAACGGTGCCGGTGTTGCGTACGCCGCCGCATATCCACAACAGGCTCTGTCGGCTTTCGGCGATGTCGCGACAATAATAAGTAAATGAATAGAGCAGGTCGCGTCCCGGCGAATAATGCTCGGCCCGGACGATGGGATAGCGACCGTCCTCCAGCGCCAGACGGGTGTAATGATAATCCGGGGTGAAGGGCGGATCGTCAAAGGCGAAGGACACCGCCAGCATCTCCAAACCTTCGAGACGAACCTCGGCGTGCGTGACCGAAGCATCTTTGATGACTCGCCGGCGGCAGACAGTTAACGCACTGTCCACATGCACGAAATCTGGCGAATAGACCGGGTGGATGGGTAGGTGCGTGGTGAGCGGCGGCGTCCAGGACGGCACGGCGGATTCGGCCAGCAGGCGCGCCCAGCTCATTGACTCGCAGGTGCGGTATGTCATGCGGAATCCTTGTCACTTCAATAGATGACACATCGATTCCACCTCGCCGCGTGAATCCCTGCCATGACGATAGCGCTATCATATACACATGCTTCTTCGCCACAACCGGCAGGGGAATCAGCGCTCGTACCGAATACATACCATATCTTTTTCAACGGAGTTCCGCATGACCATGCAACGCTACCAGCTTCCGCCGGTGCCGTCCGACACGGCCGAACTTATCCGTTACATCGACGGTCGTCCGGTGGTGTTCCACCACGAACAGCCCGTCTCGCAGGCCGCCTATTGCGACTACATCCTGTGGAATGACTGGAAGGAGCGCATCCTCGAATTCGTCGAGAGCGGCGTGAATGTCTATTATCTCTCCCCCACCCCGGAAGATACGCTGCCGTTCTGGGGTTTCGAGGTGAAGCCACCGGAGGCAGGCGAGTGGCGCCCCAACCGCCTGCCGCTGGTAGAACAGGCCGACTTCATCTTGCGACACGTGCCGGACGCCTTCTTCGTCATTCGCTTCACCTCCACCGTGCCGCAGCAGTGGAAGAACGCGCATCCCGACCAAATGCAGACCAGTGAAGACGGACGCATCTACGATGACGCCAGCATCTCGTCGGACCGCTACCTGCGCGATGTCTCGACCTATTGCATCCAGGTGGTGCGCTGGTGTGAAGCCATGCCGTGGGGCGACCATATCGTCGGCTACCTGGAAGCACCGTATGGTGAAGGCCTGCTGCTGCTGAACTGTTTTGGCAGCTACTTCGACTGTTCCGCCGCCAATGCCGCTGGTTTCCGCGACTGGCTCCGCGAGATCTATGGCACCGACGCGGCGCTACGGACGGCGTGGCAAGATGCCACTGTGACGCTGGCCGACGTGACGGTGCCGTCGGACAGCGCATGGGAAGCCACCCGCCGCACCGCAGCCGCAACGTTGAACGGCGAGGTCATCACGGCGAACATGCCAGCGAACGTCCCTGCGGGCACGAAAGGACTCTTCCACTGGATCGAAGCCGGTAACGCGCCACGTGAGTTGGACTATTGCCGCTTTATGCGCGACGCCTTCACCCACAAATTCACCCTGATCGCCCGTTCGCTGAAGGCCGGCTGCCGCGAGACTGACACCCACCGGCTGGTCGGCTTCGACATCAGCAAGCAACCATTGATGGGTTGGCCGATCCTGTCCAACTTCGACGGCGTCGGCGACATCGTCAACTTCCCGAACATCCTACTGCTCTCCGGCTCCTGGAACGTCGGCGCATTACTCGACGAGCCGGCCATCGACCTCATCTTCACCCCCGCCGACTACACCGCGCGCACCGTGGGCTTCGCCTACGAGGCCGAAGGCCTGACCGATTCGTTGCTGCTACGCAACAAGACGATGATCATCGAGAACGACGCCCGGTGTTACGTCGGCGCCGGCGGGCAGGAGCAAGGCGCCTTCCGTAACGAGAAGGAGGTCGAGGCCGGCCTGCTGCGCAACGCCGCTCTCACCCTCTCGCGGGGCATCCAGTCCTACTGGTGTAACGTGGGCAGTTCCTATTTCCACGATGCCGGCATCCACAAAACCATCGCGAAGCTGGTGCCGATGCTCGACCGGCTGAACACCGCGCCACACCGGGAAACCCGCGATGCCATCGCCATGATCATCGACGACGAGAGCACGCTCTTCGAGGACTACACCGGCGGTTATCAGGCGCTGTCCGTCATCTGGCAGCGCGTGCTCGGGCTGGCACACTGCGGCGTGCCGTATCGCCTGTTCATGCTTAGCGACTTGGAGAAGGACGGCTTCCCGGCGTATAAAACCTATCTCTTCCCCAACCTCTTCACGGTGAACGCCCGGGTGATGGACCTGCTGCACGCAAAGGTGCTGCGCGACGGCAACCTGGCGATCTTCGGCCCCGCCACCGGCATTCATAACGGAACGCATCTCAACGCCGACGGTGCCAACCGGCTATTCGGCATTGAGATGGAGTTGATCCCGCGTACCACCGTGCGCCATGTCATCGTGCAGGACAACGGCCACCCGATTACCGCCGAACTGCCCGCCAGCCTCACCTATGGCGACCGCATGGCCTACGGGCCGACGCTAATGCCGAAGGAATGGGCTGTCGAGAACGGCGGCGGGGTGCCGTTGGGCCATGCCAACGCCTGCTGGTTCATCCACCGTACCGGCCTCTTTCTCAAGGAGATGGGTCTGGGCGCCGCCAGAAACGGCACGCCGGGTGCCCGGGGCGCCGATGACTGCGCCATGCTTTTCAGCAGCGCCATGCCACTGCCCGGCAACCTGCTGCGCGCCGCCGCCCGCTACGCCGGCAGCCACATCTGGTGCGAGCAGGACGACGTCATCTATGCCAGCGATTCGTTGGTGTCGCTGCACAGCGTGAAGGCCGGGCCGCGCACCATCGCGCTGCCGCGCCCCTATACCGTCACCAATGCCATGACCCACGAGAAGGTCGGCGACGGCCTGACGGAAATCCAGGTGACCGTCACGCCACCGGAGACGTTCATTTACACGCTGGAAGGGTAAGATACCGCGGGGAGCGCCGGTCCGCGTGCCGGCGCTCTACCGCCCACCGGGAGTCGCGCACGGCATGACCATTGACTGGGATCATCTCTGGGAGACGCTAATCGGACGTTTCATGCTCGACGAGCACTCGATCCATGGCCCCGACCATTGGCGCCGGGTGGAGCGCCACGCCGTTGCGCTGGCTGACGCAAGCGGTGGCGATCTCGTTATCGTCCGGCTCTTTGCCGCGTTTCATGATGTCTGCCGTTGGAGTGACGGCGAGGACTCGGACCATGGCGCGCGCGGCGCCGAGTTCGCATCAGCGCTGCGCGGTGAGCTCTTCGAACTGCCAGATGCGTCGTTCGCACAGCTTCAGTATGCCTGTATCCACCACACCGCCGGCCGCATTTCCGACGATCCGACCATCGGCGCCTGCTGGGATGCCGACCGCCTGGATATCTGGCGTGCGGGCATCACCCCGGTCGAAAAGTATATGAGCACCACCCAGGCGCGGATGCTGGTGCGCCGACGGCACATCGGTCCTCGCTTCACCCCGAAACTGTGATTGTCATTGCGGTGACCACAACAGCAAGCCCTGATGTGGAATACGACCAAGTAAGGGATATTACCCTCCTTGCGCAATCGGCCATCCATGATATATAATAGTGTTTACAAATTAAATTGAGCATAAAGGCTCATTGGTCCTGGGCGGCACACGTGGATATTTTGACGGAGGCCGGCGACCATGCATTACCGAGCATATCGAAACCGGGGATTCACCCTGATCGAGCTATTGATCGTCATCGTTGTGATCGCGATCCTTGCGTTGATCATCGTGCCACGCCTCTTTGGCGCTGTCCGCCGCACCAGAGAAGCCACCCTTAGCGCCAACTTGCATAATATCCGCACGGGCATATCGAAATTTTATGCCGACACCGGCAAACTGCCCGGCGAATTGAACGATCTGGTGGCCGAAGATGGCGCGAGTGTCTCCATCGAAGTCACCGCGACGGATTACAAAGGTCCCTACCTGACGGCACCCGGGGGTATCGCCGGCACCGGCATTCCAAAAAACCCCTTTGCCGACGCCACCAGCGCCGAAGTGTCGGACCACTGGGAATATGACGCGGTGTTGGGCGAGGCACGTGTCTGCGAAGCGCAGCAATCCGACGAATGGATCACCCTGGTCGACAGAATCCGGTATCGTGATTTATAACGTGCGGTTTCAGGGTGATTAGACAGGCATACAGCCGAAAATTTCATTTTTATTTTTTCGAGATGATGATTAAACCGACCGAGTTATGGAATACTTACCCTAGACGAGTAGACAACCGCAAATTTCCTGCCCAAGCGGCGTGCGGTGTTAAGTCGACAATGACCCCTGGATGAGGAGGATAATGTTATGAAGCGCACCCAGTTCTCACGGCGTCGAGGGTTCACCCTCATTGAACTGCTGATCGTGATCTCCGTCATCGCGATCCTGGCCCTGATCGTAGTGCCCCGCCTGCTCGGAGCCGGTCGCAAAGCGAAAGAATCCACGCTCCGCGGCAACCTGCAGCAACTGCGCAATGCGATCCAGTCCTTCCAGTCCGACACCGGTGTGTATCCGGCGACCCTGGATGACCTGGTAGCCGCGACCGGCGGCGACGTCACCGCGACGATCAATGCTCCCGACTACAAAGGCCCGTACCTGACTACCACTGGCGGCATCGGCGGCGGCGGCGTGCCGAAGAACCCGTTCACCGATGCGACGAGCGAGACGGTCACAGACCATTGGAACTTCGACGCGGATGCCGGAACAGTTGTCGTGCCGGATGGCCAAGCTGACCTGGAGACCGTCGATGACAGTATCCCGTTCAGCCAGCTCTAAACCAGCCCTGGGCTGATCTGTGGACCGCGCCCGCTGCCCCGCGCAGCGGGCGCGGTGCGTTTGGTGCGGCACCACCACGCGGTTCCCGCTCTGTCCCGATTTATGGCATACTATGCGCATGGCACGGCCCACCCGCCCGCGCATACGAGAATCGGAAGAGATCGGCATGATCCGCAAGGAGCACGGCGGCCGGCTGCGCATCGCCCTGCTCTACCCCAACACTTACGCCGTCGGCATGTCAAACCTGGGTTTCCAGACGCTCTACCGGCTGTTCAATGCCCGGGACGACGTGGTATGCGAGCGCGTGTTCCTGCCCGAAACCGACGGACCGCTGCGCACGCGGGAAAGCGGCTCGCTGCTGGCGGACATGGATGTCATCGCCGCCTCCATCTCCTTTGAGTTGGACTACCCCCACCTGCCGGCGATGCTGCGCCGGGGTGGCGTCGCGCCGTTTGCCATCGAGCGCGACGGGCCGCTGGTCATCGCGGGGGGGGCCACGGTGAGCTACAACCCCGAGCCGATCGCCCCCTTCCTCGATGGCGCGGTGGTCGGCGAAGCCGAAGACATCATCGACGCCCTGGTCGACGGGCTGCATGATGCGCTGAGCGGCGACTGGGATTCCCTGCGCGCGCTGCCCGGTTTCTATCGACCCGCCGATGGCACCGCTCCGGTCGCGCGGTTGCTGGTGAGCGAGTTGGACCGCCAACCGGCATATACGCAAATTTTCACCCCGCAAACGGAATTCGGTGACATGGCGCTGGTGGAGGTGGGACGCGGCTGCCCATATGGCTGCCGCTTCTGCGTGGCCAGCCACGTATATCGCCCCGCGCGTTGGCGGTCGCTTGACACGCTGCTGGCAGTCATCGATCGATGCCTGCCCATTCGCCGGCGCATCGGCCTCATCGGCGCCTCCGTCACCGACCATCCGGACATTCTCGCGCTGTGCGAGGCGATTCTCGCGCGCGACGGCCAGCCGGCACCCGCCTCCATGCGCGCGGACCGTCTCTCCGAGGATCTGCTGACGCTGTTGGCGCGAGGCGGAGTGCGCACGGTGACGCTGGCGCCGGAGGCGGGGCGCGAACCGCTGCGCCGCGCCGTGGGCAAGCAGGTTTCCGACGACGCGCTCCTTGCCGCCGTTGGCCGCGCCCGCGCCGCCCGCATCCCCAATCTGAAGCTTTACTTCATCATCGGCCTGCCCGGCGAGACGATGGAGGATATCGACGCGATTCCTACGCTGACGCGGCGGCTGGGGGCTGAGGGCGGCCTGCGCATCACCGTCGGGTGCAGCACGTTCGTGCCGAAACCCGGCACCCCGTTCGCCCGCGAGCCGATGATCACCCCGAACGAGGCGTCGCGTCGCCTGGATATCATCCGTCAAGCGCTGCGTGGCCGGGCCGAGGTGACCGCGGAAAGCCCGCGCCTATCATACTGGCAGGGCGTGCTAGCCCGCGGCGGCCGCGAACTGGCCCCCGCGCTGGCGGCCATCGGCCTGGCACGTCGGCCGGTGGAGTGGGCCGCCGCCTTCCGCGAACACGGCCTGGACGCCGATGCCTACGCGGTGCGGGCCATCCCCGCCGACGCCCCCCTTCCCTGGGCGCATATCGGCGCCACGCGCTGCGCCTACGGCGATGACACGCCCTCCGCATAGCGCGTCCCCCCGTTGTGCGGTATAATACCGGCATGGAACTCCTGCTCTGGATCGTCCGGTTCACCATGCTGGCCCTGATGATCCTGCTGCTGCTCTTCGTGGCCATGGCGCTGCGGGCCGACCTGCGGGCGGGCGGCGCGCCGCCGCGCGAGCCGGAACCGAACAAGCCCACCCCACCTGAGCCCACCCCGCGTCCGATGCCGCCGGCCGTGCGGCGCATTGTTCACCTCACCGGCCCGCCGCCGGCTAACGGCCGCGAGTTCCCGCTGGTCGGCGAGGTGCTCATCGGACGCGACCCCGCCTGCCAAATTGTCATCCCAAATACGGTCACCTCAAAGCGGCACGCCCGCGTCTATCCCCAGGACGGCGGCTGGCATGTGGCCGATACCGGCAGCACCAATGGCACGCTGCACAACGGCGCCCCCCTGCTGGACCCGGCGCGCCTGGCCCCCGGCGATCGCCTGCGGATCGGCGAGACGGAATTCGAACTGCGCTGATCGCGCACGATGTCGTTTCGCGGCAACATCGGTGGTAATATCGGCCGTTTTCCTCCCCCGGCAACCCCTCAGTCACACACGGAGTGATTTGACACTAGAGGATGAATGCATTATTGTTAAGAGGATTAGCATACTCGTGAAAAGGTTTCGTCATGAAGGCGCACGACGCACAATACATCGATACCGAGTGTTTGTTCACTCTCTATACCCGCACGCCGCTGATGCTGGCGCGTGGAGAAGGCATGTATGCCTGGGATGACGAGAACCGCCGATACCTGGACTTCTGCAGCGGCGGCCGCGCGGTGAATGCGCTGGGGCACTGCCACCCGCGGGTGGTCGAGGCCATCTGTACGCAGGCCGCCACGCTGCTGCATACCTCCAACGATTACTACACCGAGCCGCAAGCACAACTCGCCCGGTTGCTCACCAGCCACTGCGCCTGCTCGAAGATCTTCTTCTGCAACAGCGGCGCCGAGGCCAACGAAGCGGCGCTGAAGCTGGCGCGCAAGCACGGCAAGCGCGACGCCGCCGACCGCATCGAGGTGGTGACCGCGCTGAAGTCCTTCCACGGGCGCACCTTCGCGGCGATTACCGCTACCGGACAACCGAAATACCAGTAGGGTTTTGACCCGCTGGTACCAGGCTTCAGCCACGTGCCGTTCAACGATCTCGCGGCGATGGACGCGGCCATCACCGACCGCACCTGCGCGGTGATGTTGGAGCCAGTGCTCGGCGAGAGCGGCGTCTACCCCGCCACGCCCGAATATCTGGCCGGCGTGCGGCGGATATGCAACGAGCGCGGCGCGGTGCTCATCCTTGACGAAGTACAGACCGGCCTCGGCCGCACGGGCATGCTGTTCGCCTACGAGCACTACGGCATCGAGCCGGATGTCATCACCCTGTCTAAGGCGCTGGGCGGCGGCGTGCCCATCGGCGCCATGCTCGCGAAGGCGTCCGTCGCGTCGGCATTCCAGCCGGGCGACCATGCCTCCACCTTCGGCGGCACGGCACTGGCGGCGGCGGCGGCTTACGCCGCGGTCTCGACGATCATCGACGAGCGCCTGCCGGAGCACGCGGCAGCCATCGGTGTGCATCTTAGCACGGCGCTGGCCGACCTGCGCACCCGCCAACCGCTGATTACCGACTTCCGGGTGATGGGCTGCATGGCCGCGGTGGACCTGGCCGTCCCTGTCGCCGCTGAAATTAAAAACCGCGCCCAGGAGGCCGGCTTGCTCATCCTCACCGTGGGAGACAGCATGCTGCGCCTGCTGCCGGCGCTCATCTGCACGCCCGCGCAGGCGGACGACGCAATGCGTATACTCGAACACGTCATGGAGGCTGTTTCCTGCACGGCGCCGGCATAACCGAGCCGCGGTGATCCAATTCATAAAACTTGACGGTTGCACAGTGGAGCGCTTTTTCCATTTCATAGGTGATTGATCATGTTCCCGCAAAAACCGCCAAAGCCGCTGGGAACGATAGGACAGTTGGGGCCGGATGGCATGCCCGAGAAACAGGAGGAGACTCTTGTTATCGAGCGGAGCAGCGACCCCTTACAACTCTTATCGAATATCCTGGAAGTCTCGGGCATCCTGGCCAGCCAGTGGGGGGAGGAAATCTTCCTGCACTTGCAGGTGGCGTCGCTGTGGGCGCGCATCGGGAAACGCCAGAAAGCCATTGAATACCTCTCCACCCTCGCCGGTTTTCACACGACGGACGCCTTCAACCTCGGCCAGGACGGGGTGAAGTTCCGCATCGACCTGATGCGCTATTTCCTCGCGCAGATCGGTGTGGACGAATCCAGCGTGCAGCTTGTTGCCCCACGCAAGCAGGAGAGCAACAACAAACTCGTTGCCATGTTCAAGAAGGGCGTGTCACGCATTCTGCCCGGACTGGAAATCTCCACCAGCCTGTTGAACTCCGATGAAGAGCAAGCCGTGCGTGACATCATCCGCCCGCCGATGAGCTGGCTGGAGCAGCTCTATCTGACCCCGCTGCCCGGCGACTGCCGCGCGGTGCTGGCCCAACAGTTGCAGGCGATCAGCGAATACGGCGAACCCGGCGACGTGGAGCAGCGCATCAACCAGTTGTTTGAACACGCGCGCATGTGGCACGAGCGCCAGTCCGACACCCCCATCTGGGTACACGATCTGGATGACATCGGCCCGCGCGTCATTTACCTCGCCGTCACCATCGCCCGGCCCGATACCATCATTGCCTATCTGGAACGCTGCATCGACGCGTTGAACGAGCGCCCGCTGGCGCTGATGCCCAACGTCGCCACCGCCGTCGGCGGACTGGCATACTGCGCCAAGCAGCTCCGCCGCGACGACCTGCTGCACCGTGCGCTGGATGTGTTGCCGCGCTTCCCAGAACACGAGCGCTGCATCGCGGCATTGACGCTGGTCACGGTACTCGTCGAGCGCGGCCGCTGATTATTGCCATCATACTACGCACACGGGGCGGCTCATCGGCCGCCCCGTTCGTCGTGTTGTCGCTCGCAGCCCGCTACCCCAGCGCGCCAACGGCGATGAGCCACTGTTCCAACCGTTCCGCGCGGGCGGCGTCGTCCGCCGGGATCTGCAACGGGCGGCCGCGACCATCCAACAACAAGCCCACCGCGCCGCCGGTGACCGTGCGCTCGATCACGCGGCCTTTGCCCTCGCCCAGGTCCAGCGATTTCGCCGGACGGGCGGTAAGGCGGGCGCGTTCGTCGCGGCCTAACGGCAGCCGCACCAACTCGCCGCCGCGCACCGTCACCTCCACCGGATTGCCGTTCGTGGGTTCCAGGCGCACCGTCATCACTTCCTCGCCATCCACCACCGGCCCCACCGGCGCCACAGCCGGTCCCAGCGGGATGAGGCAGTCGCGATGAAACACCTGGCGGGCGATCTCCGGGTATTGTTGTGAGAGCACACCGAGCTGCGGCATCATGAAGATGGAGTCCACCGCCAGCATGGTGACGCCTACCGGCTGGAAGGCATCCACCATCATCAGCGCGGCCTGGTGGCGACGCGGCGCGTGGGACAGCACCCCGCCGCTGCCGATGATGAGGCCGAGATCGAACAGGTTCACCTGTGACGCGCCTGCCTCGCTCTGCGATAGCGCCGTGCCGATGTCGCGCTGCTGCTGCACGCCTTTCAGGCCGGTGGCCAGTTCCTGGTGATGGATGAAGGCCAGCCGTAGCGCCTCGCGCGCCACCGCCTGCTCCACCAGCAGGTCGTCGCGCGTCTGCGGGATGGTGGTCGGACGGATCATCTTGTTGCGCAAGCGGTTGCGTAGGGTGAAATCGTTCATCGGCATCGGCACCCAGCGCTTGATATTCGCCGTGCCCGCTTCCGCCAGTACGTTGCACACGCTGTAGCTCATGCCCAGGTTGGCGCTCACCGTGCGCACGAACTCGCCGCCGAAGACAGAGAAGACGTCGGTGGTGGCGCCGCCGATGTCGACTGCCAGCACGCTGGTGCCCTCGCCTTCCGCCACCGCCTGCACCATCAGCCCCACGGCGTGCGGGGTGGGCATCACCGGCGCGCTCACCCAGGTGAGCAGCTTGTCGTAGCCGGGCGCCTGTGCCATCACGTGGCGCAGGAACAGCTCGTGGATGGCGTGGCGAGCAGGACCGAGGTTCTCGCGCTCCAGCACCGGACGCAGGTTATCGACGAACTCCAACTCCACCAGCTCGTTGAGGATGGCGGTGACGCCTTCACGGGCAGCGACGTTGCCGGCATAGACCACCGGCAGGCGATAACTTTTACCCAGCCGCGGCCGCGGGTCGGCGGCGCGCAGCGTCTCCGCCAGGTCCAGCAGATGCTGGGTGGTGCCACCGTCGGTGCCGCCGGACATAAGGATCATGTCCGGGCGGATACCGCGGATGCGCTCTACCCGCTGGTAATCCTTGCGGCCATCGTCCACCGCCAGCACGTCGATGACGATGGCGCCGGCGCCGAGGGCGGCGCGCTGGGCGCTCTCCGCGGTCATGTTCTTCACCACGCCCGCCACCAGCATCTGGAGTCCGCCGCCGGCGCTGCTGGTCGAGAGGTAGACATCCGCCCCGTGATGGTCGTCCGCGCGCGGCAGCGCCGGTTTCCCGTCCGCGATGAAGGTGCGCTCAGTCAGGTCTTCCAGTTCACTCAACGCGTTCAGCACGCCTACGGTGACGTCGTCAAAGGGCGCTTCCACCGTGGTGGGGGCTTCGCCGCGCGCCACCAGCCGGTATGTCTCCCCGTCGCCTTCGATGAGGATCGCCTTGGTGGTGGTGCTGCCGCAGTCGGTCGCGAGAATCGTTTTCACGGGTTCAGCCATAGATATCCTGTATGGTGTCAAGCATTCCGGGTATTACTGTACTACACGATACCATAAATGGTGCCTCCGGCAAACAGCGGCAGTTCGGCGCGGCGAGGAAATCCCACCGGGATGTCGAAAGGTGTGGACGAGGAGTGAACCGATGATCTATCTCACACAACTCGGGCGGCTGGTGGGGCTGTTTGCACTCGCATTTTTTCTCATCGGCTTCGTCAATTCCTCCTTCTACATGTATATCGTCGCCATCTTCTGCCTGGCAGTCCTCATCGCCGGCGGCCTCTTTGCCTGGATTGGTACGCGCCGCCTGGAATGCCACCGCACGCTGCCGGCGGCGACCACCTTCAGCGGCGATCCGCTGGACAGTCAGCTCAGCCTCATCGAGCGCCGGCCGCACTGGCGCATCCTGGAAGTGTATGACCAGGTGGTCAACCTCACCATCGGCGGTGACAAACGGCGCAAGATGACGGTGCTGATGGAAGAGCGCCAGCCGCGCGCCATCGTCTCCGGCGTGCGCCAGCCACTGGAACCGGCGCCGGGCGGCGGACGCGCGGTTGTGGTGCGCGACATGCTGCGTTTCTCGCAGCGTGGGCTGCACCGCATCGGGCCGCTGACTATTCACTCCTTCGATCCGCTGGGCCTGGTCTACCTGCCCACCACGCTGCCGGGACACAACGAGGTGATCGTCTATCCGCAGCCGCTGCCCATCCCCGAGGTGGTGCTGGGCGGCGCCGGTGGGCGGCAGACGGTGGAGGTGCGCCCGGTGGGCCGCGCCGGCGAGAGCGCGGATTTCCACGGCATCCGCCCCTATGTGCAGGGTGACGACCTGCGCCGCGTACACTGGAAAGCCACCGCGCACACCGGCAAGTTGGCCATCAAGGAGTTCGAATACCGCTACTCCGGCTCGATACAGGTGATTCTCGACCTGCAGGCGGGGGTCTACCTGGGCGGCGGTGAACAATCTTCACGAGAGACGGCGGTCACCCTCGCCGCGTCGGTGCTTAACCATGTGCTGCAGGCGGGCAACCAGGCCGGCCTCTTCGCCACCGGCTCGACCGTGCTGGCGCTCTCGGCCGAGTCCGGCCAGCGGCAACTGCACCGCGCGCTGGAGGCGCTGGCGCTGGCGCGGGACGACGGCTCCACCGGCATCGCCAAGGCGCTGGCCAGCGGGGAGATCCCGCTGTCGCGCCGCTGCACCACCATCGTCATCACGCCCACCACCGACACCGCCGTCATCGGCCCGCTGCTGGCGCTGCGCGGACGCGCCGCCCAGGCGATGCTGGTGCTCATCGACGCCCGCAGCTTCCACGACGCCCACCTGGAGGCGACACGGCCGAAAAACCCGCTGCTGGCCCTCACCCGTCCTATTACCATGCAGACGCTCTCCGGAGGCAACAGCTTGCGCCGGACGCTGCCCACGGTCGAGGACCACCGCACGCTGATGCACGGCGCCATGGCCGCTGGCCTCGACGTCCTCGCCGTCACCGCGGAGGTGCCATTGCACGTCGCGCTGCAGGGGATTCGCATGCGGATATGAGGCCCGCCTAGCGGTAACTACCCCCCGGCTACCCCCTGCGACTATCCCCTCATTTTTGTGGTTTTTGCGAAAAAGGGGGTAGTCAGTTTCGTACCGGCAGACCGGCCCCCGGTTCAAGCTCTTTGATTCATTGCCGCCGCGTTGCTCATCGATGCCGCCTGTTGGCATACGCAGCTACGCGGCGTGTTTCTCCTGATGCCCGCGACGGTCGCGCGAACCCCTCCCCTGCCCCTCCCCTAGCAGGAGAGGGGAGCTCTCTCGTGTGAGCGACTGCAACGGCAGGTGAAGCGGCAATCATTCGTCAAAGCGCATAAACGGCTGGCTCGCTTCGCGCGTCCTGCTGGGACGGGTGGGGTGGTATGGTGTTTTCAGGGTGCATGTCCTTATGATAGGTCGGTGGCGGTGTGCGTGGTCGGACGCCACTCCACTCTCGTTGCGTGGCTGACTACGAACGGGTTCTAGTGGTGACTTGACCTATACTCGTGCGGATTGAAAATCCGCGCTCCCAGGGTTTGCGGCAATATAGCAGAGTTGGCGGTTTTTATCAATCTTTTGTTCGTCTGTTTTTTGTTTGCATCACCGTCACCGGCATCGCTCTGTTCGATCAGGCGGATGGGTCGGATGTGTTGTCCTTTGCTGCTTGTTCGGCATCCTCGCGCTGTTCGTTGGCGAGGTAGCGTGCTTTCAGCGTCACCCATTCGCCGCGGCAGACGGGCCAGGCCTGGCAGCGATTGGGGCAGCGATGGGTGTGGGGGTCGAGAGGGATGTGGCCGTCAGCCATCTGCTCCACGAGTTCGCCGATGCGGTTGGTCATGCCATGGAGGTAGGCTTCCCAGTCGGCGGGATCGAGGAGCTTGCGGCCGGCGACGTCGTCGCACAGCGTCGTCAACTCATTGCTGCCAATGCCAGTGACGTCACCCTTGCGCAGGCCGAGGAACTCGGCGCCGAGGGGGGCGGCGTGGAGCAGCGCGCGTACCGCCAGCGCGTAGAGCGGCGCCTGTAGCACCCGCCCGCGCTCCAGCACGCTGCCTTTATACTGGTCGGTCGAGAACTTGTAGTCGACCACCACCGCCCGGCGCGGCACGGTGGGGGTAAGGTCGACGCGGTCGATGGCGCCGCGCAGGGTGATGGTGCGGCCGGGCAGTTCCAGGTCAACGGTGAAACCATACTCGAAATATTTCGCTCGCAGGTTGCGCCCTTTCGCCCGCTCGATTTCATTTTCCAGGAAGCGCGCCAGCATCCGTCGTAGCGTCTCCAGCTCGATGGCGCGCATGTGCTCGAGCATCGTGCGGTAGGCGGGCAGCGCCGCCAACTCCTCGCGCAGTAGCGGCTCGGCGTGGGCCATCAGCGCCTCCGGCGTGCACTGCGCCAGCGGCGTCTCCAGCCCCTCATACAGCGATTTCAATATGTGGTGGAGCACCGTGCCGCGGTCCAGCGCGGAAAAACCGTCCGGCGCGGGCTGCACGCGCAGGCAAGAAAAAACGAACCAGAGGAACGGGCATTCCATGTAGCGCTGCAGTTCGGTGGCGGAATACGGTTTCTCACGCTGTGACAGCGCCGTCGCCACCCCGGCGGTCAGTTCCGACTCGCGCGATTCCGCGCGGTGAAAGACATCGGCCAGCGCCGGATCGCCAGTGCTCTGCCAGGCGGCGTAGGCGGCGGCTACCTCCGGATCAAGCGCGGCGGCGGCGCGCAGCGCGCTCACCAGCGCGGCGATGAACTCCACGCGCGTCTCCGCGCGCGACAGCGGCGGCACCACGTCGCGGAATTCGGTGACGTGCACGATCTCCGACGGCGCTTTCGCATCCAGTTCGGGCGCCACTCGCCGCACCGCTTCGAGAAAGCTCGAGGCCTCGAAGACCGCGCCATCGGCCGCGTAGACCGGATAGCTGAGCACCAGCCGGTGAGTGGCGGAGTTCACCGCGTGCAGGAACCAGCAGCGCTCGTCCTCCTCCATGTGGCGGCGCGGGCTCAGCGGGGTCTGCATCAGCGCGGGCAGGTCGCGCTCGCGTTCTTCGTCGAGGAGGAAGGCCGATTCGCGCAGGTGGCGCGGGAAGGCTCCCTCGCGCAGGTCGCAGAGGAAAACGACTTTGAATTTTTCGCCCCCAGTGGCGTGTGCCGCGCGGATGACTACCCCATCGCCGGCGGCGCGCCCCGCCTCCGCCGGCTCCTGCAGCAGCGCGGTGGTAATGACTTCCAGCAATTCGTCGCCGCGGTAACCACCGAGTAGCGCCCCCAGCCCCTGCAGTTCGTTAAGCACCCCGTGCGCCGCGGCGAAGGCCGCCTGCCGTGCCACCTGGCGTTCCGCCGCCTCCCCGTTCTCTTCGGGAAAGGCCACCTTCTCCGCCTCACCCGCGGTCTGGAAGGCGGCGAGCAGGGCGCGCACGCCGTCCAGCAGCGCCGCGCCGTCGCCACTCCAGTAGGCAGCATCGAAAGCGAGCAGCGGTTGCAGCGCGGCGGTGAGCGCGGCGCGCGTCTCGTCATCCGGCCAATTGTCGGTCCAGGCGGCCCGTTCGGCGGCGAGGAACACGGTGCGGGCGATCATATCGACGTGGAAGGCGAGGTCGCGCGGCAGCGGCAAGAAGCCGCTTTTGAGCAGCGCGATGACGCGCTCGCGCTCCCAGCCATCCTTCACCAGCGCAAAGGCGCCGAGCAGCGCACGCCCCAGCGCGGTGTGCGCCAGCCGCGCCGCGGGCCGCTGGAACGGGATGCCGGCGCGACTGAGCGCGTGGCCGATGCGCTCGTTAATTCCCTCGACGCCACGGGCGAGGATGGCGATCTCCTCGGCGGCGACGGGCACGCCGCCGGGCAGGCCGTCGCGCAATAGCGCGTGGATGGCGCGGGCGATCATCTCCGCCTCGTGCGCGGGCGTGGCGCCGGCGAACAACTGCAGCGACAGGTCGCCGGGCACACGCGGATGCGGCACAGCCGCCGTGTGGAACAGTCCCTGCTGTAAGCGATGCAGGGCATGCATCTCCGCCCATGGCGGGCGGGGATGGAAATCGGACGAGCCCAACCGCACCGCCACCCCTCTCCGCCGCAGTAGATGCAGCGCCTTGATGGAATCGAGCACCGGGTGGTAGGTGCCGGGAATGCGCCGACGGTCGTAGTCGAGTAGCACAATGATGCGCGGCACGCGCGACGCCAACGAGCGGATGAACTCCACCTGCACCGGCGTGAGCCGCGTGAAACCGTCCAGCACCAGCACGCGAAGGTCGGCATACAGGTCGACGTCGCGCTCGAGCGCCTCCGCGGCGATCCACATGATGCCTTCGCTGTCATACAGATGCTCATGATAGATGCGGGTTTGATAGTTGCCGTAGAGATCGGCGAGATCGGCGAGTTTGCGCGCCAACCCGTCCAGCCCCCGTTCCCCCGCCTGGACGGCGGCGCCCGCCACGTCTTCCGGGCGGATCATGTGGACTTTCATCTCGTCGATGGCCTCGCGCAGCGCTTGCAGGAAGCCGGGGTAGCGCTTCACCGCCTGGTAGGCCTCGGTAGTGGTCTCGCGCAGCAGGCGCTTGAGCATGAGGAATTTCTGCACTTCGGTGAGCGCCCGGCCGGGGATGCGCGCGCGCACCGCCACCTCTTCCGCGAAGTTGAAGAAGGTGGTGACGGGGTCGCCGAGCAAGCCCTGGACGGCACCGCCCAGGAGCAATTGCTCGATGCTGCGCTTGTGCCCGACCGTCGGTACCAGGTAGCGCGCGCCGTGCGGATGGGCGGCGAGTTCGTCGCGCACGACATCCAGCGCCTGACCGGTCTTGCCACAACCGGCTCTTCCGAGCCATAATTCAACAGTGCCCATAATTGCGTTTATTCGACGACAAGCCCGCGGATTCCTGTTCGGGCGGCCTCTCGGGGCGTAAACGTCTTTTTGTTCGGAAGAAAAAAGGACTCTCACCCGCAAATCGCGAATAAAATAGTGTGCGGTGTGGAACTGTGTGTATAGGGACGCGAGTGAGCGGCCCCGGTGCGGCCAAACGCCCTGTGGACGTGAGACGACCGGCCAGCCACGCCGCGCCAACCCGGACATACTCGCACATCACGTATGCCCCGGCCTGTCAAAGGAGGCTTCGGTGAAACGACTGAGTTGGTTGCTGTGTCTTTGTCTCTGCCTGCTCGGCGCGTTCAGTTCGCTCGCGTCGGCCCAACTCGCCTGGGACCCCAAGGAGATGATGGGGATTAACGAAATATTCCCGGGCATGCAGGGGTACGGGAAGACCGTGTATGAAGGCACGAAGGTGGAAACCTTCGATATTGAAGTCGTCGGCGTGCTGCGCAAGATCGATTTCGGCTTCGACATGATCCTCATCAGGGTTACTAGCGGCCCGGTGGTGACGCGCAAGCTGCAGACGGTCTCCGGGATGAGCGGGAGCCCCATCTACATCGACGACAAGCTTATCGGCGCGTATGCCTACGGCTGGAACTTTCAGCAGGAGCCGATCGCAGGCGTGACGCCCATCGCCGCCATGCTGGAGTGCACCCGGCCGGGCGCCGCCGACCCGACGCTGATCGGTTCGCTGGCCCCACGCGGGAAAGTCATTGCCATCGGCGATAAGTTAATCACCCGCGTGAAGGTAGCCGCCACCTCGACCGAGGCCATGTCGCTGCAGGCGAAGGCCGATCCCACCACCATGGTGCTGGCGCCGGTGAGCGCGCCGGTGATGGTGAGCGGATTCCCCGACAAGGCGATGAAACCGCTGCGCCAACTGCTGGGGCAATACAACCTGCGCGCCGAGCCCGGACCGGGCGCGGTCGACGGTAAGGCGCCGAAGCTGGAAGCCGGCTCGGCGGTGGCGGTGTCGCTGATGGAAGGCGACGCCAACATGAGCGCGGTGGGCACCGTGACCTACGTGAAGGGCAACGATGTCCTCGCCTTCGGGCATCCCTTCTTCGGGCTGGGCAAGAGCGACATGCCGATGGATGCCGCCTACGTGCACGGCATCGTCAACAGCGGCGAGTCGTCCTTCAAGCTGGCGTCGCCAATGGGCCAGGTGGGCACCCTCACCTCCGACCGGCGCTTCGCCGTGGGCGGCGTGCTCGGCCAGAAGCCGACCACCTTCCCCATCACCCTCTACTTGAAAGACCCGGCGCGCAAGCTGAACCGCAACTATTCCGTGGAAATGATCCACAACCCGAATTTCACCCCGTTCATGCTTTACGTCTGGGTGCTGTATAACGGCTCCTCGGAAGTCGGCGATCTGATGACGGACGAGGGCACCTTCACCGCCCGCACCGTCATCTCTACCGATAAACTCGGCGATATCGAGCAGCACATGGTGGTGTCGCCGCTGGTAAACCAGGACTTCGTGCCGATGGGCGACTTCTACCTGCTCTCCGACCTGCTGATGCAGAACCCATACGAGCCGGTGGCCCTGAAGCGCGTCACCGTCGAGATGAATTACACGCCGGACCGCAACTTCGCCATCATCGAGAAGATAACCCCGGACCGCCTGGTGGCGCATCCGGGCGACGCGGTGACCTTCGCGGTGAAGATTCGCCCGTATGGCAAGGCGGTGGAAACCCAGCAGGTGTCGGTGAAAGTGCCTGACACCGTGAGCGACCCGGCGATGGCGGTGCTGGTGGCCGGCGGCGCGCACGGCATGCTGCTGAAGTCGCTGTTAGAGCCGATGCCCACGCCGGAAGAAGGCGTGAAGGGGCTGGTGCGCTGGTTTACCCAGGTGCCCAGCGGCAACAATATTCTCACCACGCAGCTCTTCCCCAGTCCCAGCTACGGCTATCGCGGGCGCATGCTCCGCGACATGCCGCTGCCGCTACTCGACCTGTTGCAGCTCACCGACGTCACCGGCGCGGTGCCAACGAGCAGCAGCCGCGGCAAGGCCAGTGAAGAGCAGGACGAGGAAGACAGCGGCAACGCGGGCATGAATACCCGCCCCACCTCCTACACCAGCATGCGCGGCGAACCATTCGTGCTGTTGGGCGGGCAGGTCGCGCTGATCAAGATCGAGACGGAAGAAGCGACGATGACCCCCGGGCGCGATAACTTCAACTTCGGCTTCGACGTGCCGGTGCTGAGCGCCTCGCAGACCGCCGAGCGGACGGGGGGCTCCAGCCACGACGGCGATGAGGAAATGGCCCGCTACTCGACGTGGTTCACCCCGGCGCAGCGCAGCCGCCAACAGATCCTGCGGACGCACCTGCCGGTACTGCATGGCGCCGCAGTGCAGCCAGTGCTGCCGCGCCTGCGCTACCCGAACTTGGGCCAGCCGCTGCCGCTCTCCTTCTTCATGACCCCGCACAACCGGGCGCGCACGGACGTCGACGCGAAGCCGGCGCCGAACGCGGACGACGAAGAGATGATGGATGACGAGGAGATGATGGACGAGGACGCGGACGAAGGCGGAGACGAGGGCGGCAACAAAAACGTGATGCTCACCGCCAAGCGTCCGAGCTGGGGCCTGAGCGGGCGCGCCGACTTCCTGCGCGGCAAGCACCTGGGCACCGGTGTCACCTCGAAAGGCATGCTGGTGCTGCTGCCCGCCGCCCGTTCGGTGCTGCAGACGACGGATGTGATCCCCTGGAAGATGGTCACCACCGCGAAAGGCACCTACGTCACCGGCTGGAACAGCAACAAGGTGCTACGCCTTACCGCCACGGGCAGCGAGGCGATCTTCCCGGCGAACGAGAACGATGGGGCGCGCATCGACGCCATCTCTGCTATCACGGCGAAGAAGGACGGCAACCTGCTCATCGGCACCTGGCCGACGCAGCAGGTGCTGGAGATCACCCCGGACGGCGCCATCGTGAAGAGCTGGAGCCTGCCCGGCTCGATGATCTGGAGCGTGGCGGAGACGACAAATGGCGTGAAATACGCCGGCTGCGACCAGGGCGGCCTCTATATCCTGCATGACCGCGACGGCGGCACCGTGCAGGTGGCAGCCAACGTGCCGGACAAGCACATTTACACGCTGACCGCCGGCCCGAAAGGCGAGCTCTACGTGGGCACCTACCCGCGCGGCAAGATCTACCGCATGAAGACCGACGGCTACCTGGAGTCGATCTTCGAGACGCGCGGCGCGGTGACCAGCGTCACCGTCGATAAGAAAGGCAACGTCTACGCGGGCACTTCGCCCATCTGCCGGGTGATGCGCATTTCGCCGGACGGCACACAGACGGAAGTGATGCGCGGCCTGGGACGCGGCAACCGCCACGTGCTGGCGCTGCAGATGCTGGGCGACGACCTGTATGCCGCCACCGGCCCGGCCGGCGGCATCTACCGCATCGCCCAGCCGGACACACAGGATGCCGAAGTGACGGCAGTCTTTGCCCGCGAAGACATGCGCAACGGCGGCGAGACGGCGAACGGCGTTACCGGCGCCGAGTCGCTGATGGTGAACGCGCTGGCGCCGGCCGCGGATGGCAGCCTGCTGGCCGCCACCTCCTCGCCAGGCCAGGTGTTGAAACTGGAGGCACGCGTGCAAGGCGCGTTCCTCTCCTCCGTGCTGCAGACACCGGCGGTCGCCCGCTGGGGACAGTTGGACATCCACTTCAAAACGCAGCGCGGGCAGGCAGTGGTGGTGGAAAGCCGCAGCGGCAACACCGCCATCCCGGATGAGACCTGGGGCGCGTGGAAGATGCTGAGCGCCGACGGCGCCGAGTTGACCAGCGCGCCGGCCACTTTCGCGCAGTTCCGCGTGCGCATGACCGGCACGGCGACGAGTTCGCCGGTGCTGGAATATGCCCGCCTCTTCTACCAGCCGGTGAACCAGGCGCCAATGGTGAAACTGGAATCGCCGAAGCCGGGCGAGTTCTGGCATGGCATGAAGGAAATTCGTTGGAACGGCATGGACCCTGATGGCGACAAGCTCTCCTTCACGGCCTACATCTCCAAAGACGATGGCCTCACCTGGAGCCAGTTGAGCCGCCCGGTGGAGTCGGAAGACGCGACGGACGACGACGAGGAACCGGCCGCGAAGCCCACCGGCAAGCCGGGTAAAGCCGACAAGGCGAAACCGGCTGCCAAGCCGGAAGTCAAGCCCGCGCCGAAGCCGGACGAGAAGCCGAAGATGCAGACCGAGGTGCATGAGACGAGCATCACCTGGGACAGCAAGTCCGTGCCCGACGGCGCGTATCGCTTCAAGCTGGTGGCGAGCGATAAATACGCGCGCCCCACCGACGCGAAAACCGCCGAGGTTGTCTCCGGGCGCTTCATCGTGGACAATACGTTGCCGACCGTCGATACCGAAGACAAGGTCTACGGCTGGGAGAAGATGAAGCGGCTGGAAATCACCGACAATCTCACCCCACTGGTGGGCGGTCGCTTCCGCATCGACGACGGCCCGTGGATCGCGCTGGTGGCGGAAGACGGGATGTTCAACTCGAAGCACGAGTTCGTACTGCTCGTTTCCCCAGACGGCGTCATCGATCTGTCCGCCGGCACCCACAAGGTGCCGCTGCAGGTGAAGGACTCCGCCGAAAACACCGTCGATAAGACCTACACGCTGGTCATCGGCGAAAAGCCCCCCACTCCCACCTCCACGGTGCGCACGCTGCCGGTGGGCGAAGGTAACCAGAAAGATCTTGCCGATCTGATCCTGCAAGGCCTGCAGTAGGCCGGTCAGGAGAACCGAGCGAAACGGGCGGCCCGCATAGGCCGCCCGTTTTTTTCACGGAAAGAATCGTCCGGCAAAACGCCTTTTCGCCTTGTCCGCTAGATGTAGGGTGTGCTACAATACAGTAGCCATATCGCTGGGGTTTCTCTGCCGACTCCCCCGCTTGCGCGACGCGAAGCCGATGTCCCGAACCCCGAGTTTACCGCGACCTTGGCGCGAGAATTGTATGCCCAACTTGCCGTTCGTCCATCTGCACCTGCATTCAGAATACAGCCTGCTCGACTGCGCCTGCAAGGTGAAAGATATCCCCAAGCGCGCCGCCGCGCTGGGCATGCCCGCCATCGCCGTCACCGACCACGGCAACATGCATGGCACCATTGAATTCTACCGCGCCTGCCAGGACGCCGGGGTAAAACCGCTCATCGGCATGGAGGCGTATGTCTGCGAGCACAGCCGGCTGGAGAAGCGCGACGGCAAGGCGAACACCGGGCACATGGTGCTGCTGGCGCGCAACCAAGCCGGCTACCGCAACCTACTGAAGCTGGCCAGCAGCGCCAGCCTGGACGGATTCTACTACCATCCGCGCATCGATCACGACCTGCTGGCGACGCACGCCGAGGGGCTCATCGCCCTCACCGCCTGTCTGGGCGGCGAGATCCCGAAGATCATTACCGCCGGCGACATTGAACGCGCGAAGACGCTCTGCTGCTGGTACCAGGAGCTGTTCGGCCCCGACGGCTTTTACCTGGAGTTGCAGGACCACAACACGCCCGCGCGCAAATTCTACGCCGAGCAGACGGGGATGAATGCCACGCTGCGCGGCATCTCCGCCGAGTTGGGCATCCCGCTGGTGGTGACGAACGACGCCCATTATATGCTCCGCGAAGACTATGACGCCCACGAAGTGCTCATCTGCATCGGCACGCAGAATTCGCTGGAGGAGCATCGCCAGCGCAACATGATTTACTCCACCGAGCAATACCTGAAGAGCGCGGAGGAGATGGCGGCGATGTTCCCGGACGACCCGGAGGCGCTGGAAAACACCGCGCGCATCGCCGAGCTATGCAACGTGGAGATCACCCTCGACGAGCCGCAGTTGCCGGAGTTCGCCATCCCCGAAGGCGCCACCTGGGACTGGGTGCTGCGCGAGGTATGCGCCACGCGGCTGACTGAGGTCTACGCGAATGACCCGGCGCAGGCGGCACGGGCGACCGAGCGGATGGATTACGAGCTGAGTGTCATCAGCGAGAAGGGACTGTCCGCCTACTTCCTCATCGTGCGCGACTTTCTCGACTGGTCGCGCGACCAGGGTATCCTCGTGGGCATCCGCGGCTCCGGCGCCGGCGCCATCGTCTCCTATCTCACCGGCATCAGCTACCTGGACCCGCTGGTCTACGGCCTCTGGTTCGAGCGTTTCCTCTCCGTCGACCGCGCGACGATGCCTGATATCGACTGCGACTTCGAGGATCGCCGCCGCGCGGAAGTCATCGACTACGTCGTGAAGAAATACGGCGAGGACAAAGTGGCCCAGGTGGCTACCTTCGGCACACTGCAGCCGCGTCTGGCGGTGCGCGACGCCGCCCGCGTGCTGGGCATTCCGCTAGCCACCGCCGACCGGCTGAGCAAAGCCATCGGCATGGCGAAGTCGATCCAGGACGCCACCGAGGCAAACCCGGAAATTCAGGACCTGCAGAACGCGGATCCCGCCGTGCGCCATCTGCTGGCCATGGCCGGCAAACTGCAGGGGCTGGCGCGCCATGTGGGCACCCACGCCGCCGCGGTGGTCATCTCGCAGGGACCGCTGGTGGAGACCGCTCCACTTCAGCGCACCCCGGACGGCGGCGCCCAGACCCAGTGGGAATATCCCATGGCGGAAGCGGCCGGGCTGGTGAAGATGGACTTCCTCGGCCTGCGCACGCTGACCGTGCTGAAGGACGCGCTTACCTACGTCGAGCAGAACCACGGCCTCACCTTCGACCTGCCCACCCTACCGCTGGACAATACCCGCGCCTACGAGCTGATGGCGCGCGGCGACACCGCCGGCGTCTTCCAGCTCGAATCGGTGGGCATGCGCAACGCGCTGCGCCAGCTCAAGCCTGACCGCATCACCGACGTCATCGCCATGGTGGCGCTGTACCGGCCGGGCCCGATGTTGGAAATTCCCAAGTTCTGCCAGGGCAAGCACGATCCCAATACCATCACCTACCTGCACCCATCGCTGCAGCCGATCCTCGAAGAAACCTACGGCGTGCTGGTGTATCAGGAGCAGGTGATGGCCATCGGCCGCGACATCGCCGGCCTGAACATGGTGGACTCCAACAACCTGCTGAACGCCCTGCGCAAAAAACAGCAGGAAAAAATGGACAAACTGGAACCGGGCTTCAAGGCGGGGGTGAAGGCCACCTCTGGTTTCACCGGTCCGGAAGCGGATGCATTGTGGGACCGCCTGAAAGAGTTCGCGAAATACGCTTTCAACAAGGCGCACTCCGCCTGTTACGCGCTGGTCGCCTACCAGACCGCCTTCCTCAAGGCGAACTATCCCGTCGAATTCATGGCCGCGCTGCTCACCAGCGTGATGGACTCGCAAGACAAGATCAGCCTGTATGTGGCGGAATGCCGCAAGCTGGGCATCGACGTGCTGGCGCCAGACGTGAACGCCAGCGGCGTCGGCTTCTCGGTGGAGCACGGCGGCATTCGCTTTGGCCTCACGGCCATCAAGGGCGTAGGCGCCGGGGCAGTAGAGGCGATCGCCGCCGCGCGCGAGACGGACGGGCCGTTCAGTGACCTGTTCGACTTCAGCGCGCGCGTGGGCGGCAACATCTGCAACCGCACGGCGCTGGAAGCGCTCATCAAAGGTGGCGCCATGGACGGACTGCCCGGCAATCGCGCGCAAAAGCTGGCGCTGGCCGACGCCGCTATCGATATGGGGCAAGCCGCCGCCCGCGACCGCGCGGTGGGCCAGGTTAACCTGTTCGGTGACGTGGCGGAAACGGCGCAGAGCATCGTACCCGACCTGCCCGCGCTGCCAGAATACCCGGCGAAAGAGCTGCTGGCGATGGAGCGCGACTTCCTGGGCCTGTATATCTCCGACCACCCGATCAACGCCTACATGGAGGCGCTGACGCGCTACCGCACCGACACCATTGAAGAGTTGGCGGAGGCGCGCGCGGACGAGGAAGTGACGGTGGGCGGCATGCTCACCGTGGTGAAGCCACATGTCTCGAAAAACGGCAAGCAGATGGCCTTCCTGACGCTGGACGACCTGACCGGTTCCATGGAGATCACCTGCTTCTCTGACGCATATGACAAGGCGCGCGCCTACCTGCAGCAAGATGCCATCGTACTCATCAAGGGTACGGTAGACCTCGGGGGCTTTACGCGCACGACCACGACATCCGACGACGAGGACGAGGAGAAAGAGAAGGAAAAGCCGGAGCCGAAACTGCTGGCCATCGCCATCGCGCCCATCGACAACAACGAAGCGATCCTCGAGATGCAGCGCGCCGCCGGACGCCGCCGCTGGAACGGCAACGGCAACGGCAATGGCAATGGGAACGGCAACGGTTACGGACGCGGCAACGGCAACAGCGCGCCGGCGTCCATCGCCCTACCCGTCTACAAAGCACCGCCGCGGCCGGCGGGGGGAGACCAGATGACCGGAGCAACCAATGGCGAGAGCGCCGCGCGCACCTGCCGCATCAGCCTGACCGAGGCGTTCGTGAAGTCGGACGACTTCGCCTCGCTGCCCGCGCTGCTGCAGTCGTGCAAGGGCGACACACCGGTGGAGATGCGCGTGCGCCTGGCCGACGGGACCACCCGCCGCTGGCGCATCCCTACCCTCACGGTGAATCCGGACTGCGTGCTGAAGCATCTGCGCATCCTGCCCGGGGTGTCGGTAGACGAATGAGGCTTAGAAACAATCTCAAAATGGCTCACAGCCACCTCACGGAGTCTTTTCGCGCCTGGCGTCGTTGGCTTTCCTGGCATGTATAACCTCATACACTCTCGGAAATCCGCCTTGCCAGCCCCGAAAATCCCTCCGCGATCTGGCTACGATCCCTTTTAAGATAGTTTCTTATACCCGGTCGTTCATGACCACGACGGCGGCGATGATCTCGCCTTCGAAGATGACAGGCGCGGCCGACCCCATCACTCGCACTGCGCGCTCGCCGACGCGCAGCAGGTATGGGCAGGGCGACACGGTTTCTCCGCGTAGCGCCCGCGCTTCCGGCCAGCAATCTAGAGGGATTTCGGACCCGGTAACAGCGTCGCAGAGGACCGGCGGCACGCGCATATCCAGTGCGTGTCGCGCGGCGAATGCCTCCAGCGCCCGGTTCTGCCAGATGACTATACGTTCCGGCGATACGGCGAAGATGGGCTCCGTCACAATCTCGGCACCCGCGGCGTAGAACGCGCGTTGCCGCTCAAGCTGACGCTCGGCTTCCTTGCGCTTCGTCACGTTGGTCGCCATTATCAACACGCCGCGCAGCAGGCCATCCGGTTCGATTATCGGCGTCAGGGAGATATTCACCCAAACATCATGCCCGTCCTTGCGCCGCACGCGCACGTCGCGGGTGCCGTCGAAGCCATCCTGACGGCGCAGCACGAATTCCATCATCTCCGTGCCGGTGCGGGCGTCGACGAAATCGAGCGCCGAACGCCCCAGCAATTCATCCGGCGTATACCCGAGCATCCCGGCCATCAGTGGGTTGACGTAGGTGATGTAGCCGACCGCGTCAACGGTGCAGATGCCTTCCTGCGCCGTCTCGACGATGCGCCGGTAGCGCGCCTCGCTGACCTTCAGCGCATCGCTCACCTGTTTCGTCTCGGTGATATCCTCGGAGAGAATGAGCACGCCGGGCTCGCCGTTACGCAGCGTCACCCGGCAGCGCAGCGAGCGGAACCAGCGCAATGTATCGTCCTCGGCAGGAAACGCTTTCACACGCACGGACGGCAATCCGCTTTCGAACACCGCACGATCCTCCGCCAGCGCCTCTTCCGTGTAATGCGCCGGCATTCCGATGCGCGCAAACAACGCCTGCTGGGTCATGCCCATCAGTTCCTCAGCCGTCAGGCTATACAACTCGGCCAGCGCGCGGTTGCCCATAATGACGGCGCCGGCGGCGTCGCGGATATAGACAGGATGCGGAGTGTTATCCAGCAGCAGGCGCAGCAGGTGCATCAGATCGAGTTGAGCGCCGTGCAGGCGCAGTTCGCTGATGCGATTCCCGATGACGGACGCGAAAATGCCTATGCTGTGGCACTGCACCGGCGTGAAGGCCGCGCCGGAGAGGAAGGTATCCGCGGAGACGCAGCCGATGACGCGGCGACCGTCCCACAGGGCGGCGATGGCATGCGAACCGGCGCCGATCACCTCGGCGTGCTCGTTGAAGAGGGTATCGTCGGGTTGCACCAGCAGATGCGCCTCACGCGCCAGCACGCGGCCCATCATCGATCCGGGGTGAACCGTGACGCGGGCGGCCTGCTCGTCGCGCAGGTTGCCGTGCTCGTCGATGCCAAAGGAGCCAGTCATCTCGTTCGGGGTGTCGGTGCACAACCATACCGAGAGCCGCTCCAAGCCCAGGCTGTGATGGCCCAGCTCCACCGCCAGACGCAGCAGCGCTGGCACGTCCGCGGCCTGCAGCAACTGGTCGCGCACATCCATCAGCACGGTGAAGGTCGCATCGTATTCGGCGGTCAGCGATTGCTGCTCGGCAAGCTGCGCCGACAACGCATCGATCTGCCCCTGCAGCCGGGCGATCTCCGTGAAGAGCGCGGGATTGGATCGTTCATCTACGGTCACACCTGCACCCCGAGTTTCTGCGACGGCACGTCATGTGCGGCAACTACATCAATTGCTCCAGGCCGACGGTCACCCCACGCAGCCCGCGGATGGCGCGCAGCGCGAGTATGACCCCGGGCATGAACGATTCCCGGTTGATGGTGTCGTGGCGGATAGTGAGTGTCTGCCCCAACCCGCCGAAAATAACTTCCTGACTCGCGACGAAGCCGGGCATGCGCACGGCATGTACGCGGATATTGCCGATGGCCATGCCGCGGCTCGCTTCGCCGTGCTCGGGCGCGGCCGCCTGCGTCAGGCGGCTGTCGGCCGCCTCCGCCATCAGCGCGGCGGTG
Source organism: uncultured bacterium (assembly GCA_964590255.1). Taxonomy (GTDB): domain Bacteria; phylum Armatimonadota; class Hebobacteria; order CAIYQO01; family CAIYQO01; genus JAKIYB01. Next base: position 16,708 of record CAZPYA010000026.1, on the reverse strand, counting down.
CGCAGCGCGGTGCCGGAGGGGGCATCCAGCTTCTTCTCGTGGTGGAACTCTATAACGTCGGCGTAGTCGAAAAACTGTGCCGCTTGTTTCGCGAACTGCATCATCAGCACGGCTCCGATAGCGAAGTTCGGCGCGATGAAGACCGGGGTGCCCGCCGCGGAGGTGAGCGCCCGCAACTCGTCGACATCTCCCTCGGTGAGACCGGTGGTGCCCACCACCGCGGCCACTTGCAGCGGGACGGCGGTGCGCAGGTTGCCCATCACCATGCTCGGGATCGTGAAGTCCACCACCACGTCAGGCTGGTGCGCGGTGATAGCCGCCGCCAGGTCGTCCATCACCGGCACACCCAGCGGGGTGATGCCCGCCAGCGTGCCAGCGTCGGTCCCCACCCCGGCCATATCCACGGCCGCCGCCACCATCATGCCCTCGGCATCCGTCACGGCCTTTATCACTTCGCGCCCCATCTTCCCGCAGGCGCCGATTACCAATACGCGTAAATCAGTCATATTGCCCTCGTATGTATGCAATTTTACCACAAACTCCCTCTTCAGCGCATTGAAGAGGGAGTTGTAGCTGCGGAATAGGCCGCGGTGTGGCGCGGCGGGAATTACTCCTCCGGCTCGTAGGCGACAACGGTGTTGCGCTGGCTGCCCAGGCCATCGATGGACAACTCCACCACGTCGCCGGGCTGCAGGTAGCACGGCGGCTTCATCCCCGCGCCGATGCCCGCCGGCGTGCCGGTGGCGATGATATCGCCGGGCAGCAGCGTCATGCACTGGCTGACGAAGCTCACCAGCTCGGTCACGCTGAAGATCAGGTTCTTTGTGTTGCTTTGCTGGCGGATCTCGCCGTTCACCCGCGTGGTCACCTTCAGCGCGCTCACGTCCTCGATCTCGTCGCGAGTCACCAGGAATGGCCCGAGTGGGCAGAAGCCATCGTAGCTCTTCGCGCGGAACCACTGGCTCTCCGCACGCTGCACGTCACGCGCGGTGACATCGTTGACGATGGTATAGCCCGCCACGTAAGCCATGGCGTCCTCGGGGTCGACTTCGCGGCAGATGTCGCCGATGACCACCCCCAGCTCTACCTCGTAGTCCACCTCGGTGGACCAGGTCTCCGGCGGCAGCATCAGGTCATCGGTCGGGCCGGTGATGGAGGTGGGAGCTTTGCAGAAGAGCAACGGACTACTCGGCAGGGGATTGCCCATCTCGGCGGCGTGGTCGCGATAATTCAGCCCCACCGCCACGATTTTCCCCATGCCCGCGAGCGGCGGCCCCAGGCGCACCGCGTCCAGGGGGGTGAGCGCCGCGTTCGGCTTGATCGCGTTCACCAGTTCGTCAATTTGGGACAGCAGGCCGAACTGCAGCACTTCATCGATGCTCTCCGGTTTCTCCAACTCGACCGCATCGGATAGGTCGTAGATGAATGTATCCTGAACGATCACCCCCAGGCGCTCCTGGAACGGCTCGCCATACATCACAAGTTTCAAATCACACCTCCACTCTCGTGCTTTCCTTTTCGGGCTTACCGACGCGCTTTCCTGCACGTCTGCGCGAGAAGTAGCTTATTTTACCCACCAGGCGGTCGAATTTCACCCCACAATACAGCCACATGCGATGGAGGATATCAGGATGATCGACGCGGGCAAGGCAGTGATCGTCATCGGCGACGGCCTGGGGGATTGGCCGATCTCGGAGCTGGCGGACGCCACGCCGCTGGAAACGGCGGTGACGCCGCACCTGGACCGGCTGGCGCGCGAGGGCGAAAGCGGCCTGATGGATCCCATCGCCCCGGGCATACGCGCCAGCAGCGCCACCGCCCACCTGGCGATCCTCGGCTTAGACCCATACACCTACTACACCGGGCGCGGGCCGTTTGAGGCGCTGGGCATCGGCATGGACGTGCAGCAGGGCGATATTTGCTTTCGGGTGAATTTCGCCACGGTGGATGCCAGATGCGCGCATATAAACTGAACAACCACGACACATGCCACCATGGCACAATTATTGACGATAGCGCACACCATCGGATCATGGTTGCGACGCTTCCGGGATGGCGTAGTTGCACAGCAGCGCCCCGGCGATGATACACGCCAGCGCCACCCAGATACTCGGCCCGAGCGCCACGCCCAGATACAGACTGCTGATGAGCGTCGAAAAGAGCGGAGTGAGGTTGGAGAGGCTGGCGAGCAGCGTGAGGCGGCCGCGGCGCACGCCGGCGTCCCACAGCAGGTATCCGAGCAGCGTAGGACCTAATGACAGATAGAGCAATTCGAGGGCGGCGGCGGGCGTCCAGTGGATCGGCGCCGCGGGGTAGGCCAGCCGCAGCAGCATCATCACCAGGCCGGCGACGAAAATGAACAGCGGGATGCCACTGACCGGCGCGGCGTCCGCCCAGCGGCGGATGAGGTTAGAATAGACCGCCCAGGTGACGGCCGCCGTCAACGCCAGCAGGTAGATGGGAGCGTTGCCGCGCACGTTCGCCGCCACCTCGGCCCACCCCGTTTGCCCTGCGTGCAACGTGGCAATCACCACCCCGGCGAAGGCGATGAGCACGCCCGGCAGCAGCCAAATGCGCGCGCGCCGGCGCAGCATGGGCACGGAGAGCAGCAGCGTGAGGCCGGGCCAGAGGTAGTTGATGAGGCCGACTTCGACAACCTGCTGGTGGGTAGCCGCCATGCCGACGGCGAGATAGAGGCACACGAGGTAGAGGGTGATGAGCAGGCTGCCGCTGAGGAGATAGCCGCGCGGCTGGCGGAGGAGCGCCCGCAGCGACCCGGTGGCCGCCAGGTAAACCAGCCCGAGGCCGCCGCCCAGCAGCGAGGTGGCAGCGCCGGCATCCAGCGCCCCCAGCTTCTCCGCGACCCCGCGCGAAAACGCCACGCTGGAGCTCCAGAGGAGGATGGCGACGACGCCGGGGAGGGTGTGGAGCAGGCTCTGCTGTGCGGGGTTCACGCGCATGCCGATGCCTCATACACAAACGGGGTGGGGTTGGTCCCCCCACCCCGTTCCAGATGCGTTTAGTCAGCCGTCAGGCGACGCCGCACGGCGCGTGCGACGCCTTGATGGCCTTGATGAGTTCCGGCACGATCTCCAGTACGTCG
>CAZPYA010000026.1:0-13595 GCA_964590255.1 uncultured bacterium | reverse complement strand
GATGCGGCCGGCTTTGACTTGCTTGATAAGCTCCGGGATGATCTCCAGCACATCGCCGACGAAGCCGAAATCCGCCACCTGAAAGATGGGGGCGTCTTTGTCTTTGTTAATGGCGATGATGCAGTCGGCGGAGGACATGCCGGCGAGGTGCTGCACGGCGCCGGAGATGCCGCAAGCGATATAGATATTGGGGCACACCGTTTTACCCGTCTGCCCCACCTGGTGCGGGTAAGGCATCCAGCCGGCGTCCACCGCGGCGCGGGACGAGCCCACGGCGCCGCCGAGAAGGTCGGCCAGCTCCTGCAGCACGACAAAATTCTCCGGTTTGCCCATGCCGCGGCCGCCGGAGACGATGATGTCGGCATCTACCAGGTTCACCTTCTGGGTGAAGTCGGGGATGAAGTCGATAATCTCGACCTTCGAGTTGAGGAGCTGCTCCACCGGCGTCTCGCGGATGATTTCCGCCATCGCTACCTCACCCGGCTGCGCTGCGGGCATCACCTTATGGCGCACAGTGGCCATCTGCGGGCGGGTGTAGGGGCAGAGAATGGTGGCCATGATGTTGCCGCCGAAGGCCGGACGCGTCTGATAGAGCAGCCCGTCCTCGCCGATCTCCAGCCCGGTGCAGTCCGCGGTGAGCCCGGTGTAGAGGTCGACCGCCACACGGGAGAGGAAGCCGCGGCCGATGGTGGTGGCGCCGGCGAGGATAATCTCCGGCTTGTAGCGGCGGCTCATCTGCGCCAGCGCGCGGGCATACGGTTCGGGGCGATAACGCGCGAGCTTCGAATGGTCATACAGGTAGACCTTGTCCACCGGGAATTTCGCCACTTCGTCGCCCAGCGCGTCCAAGTCGTGGCCGAGAATGACCACGCACAACTCGCTGCCGCGAGCGTCGGCCAGTTTGCGCCCGGCGCCGATGAGCTCGGGCACCACGCCGGCCAACTGGCCTTCATGCTGCTCGCCGAATACCCATACGCCTTTGTACGCATCCAGGTCTTCGCGCGCCTGCTTTTCAATATCAATGACGATTGCCTTGAACTTGCAGGAGCTTACGCAGGAGCCGCAAAATGTGCAGCTCTCCACGGCAATCGTCGCCAGCTTGCCTTCCATCGCGATGGCAGCCGTGGGGCACGCCTTCACGCAAATGGTGCAGCCTTTGCATTTCTCGTCGATAACGCGAATAGACATGGTCGGTTCCTTTGTCTGTCACTAAACGGAAGCACATAAAAATCAAATTGTAAATTGACAATTGAACATTTACAATTTGAAATTTTCAATATCTTAGACGGTCGCGCGCTCGCGCAGGATGTCCAGCAGCTTGCCAGCGAGTTCGGGGGCGTCGCCTTCCCAGCGTTCGCCGCCGGCGCGGTGCTCGGGACTGAAGACTTTCATCACCTGGGTGGGACTGCCTTTCAGGCCGCAGCGGTCGACGTCCAGGTTGAGGCTGGCGGCGGTCCACACAGGAATCTGCGCCGATTTCGCGCGCATTTTTCCACGGATGGACGGAGTGCGGGGCTCATTGATCTCTTTCACCACGGTGAAGAGCGCGGGCAGAGAGATGTCGCACACTTCGTAGCCGTCTTCCAGCAGTCGATGCACTTTCGCGCGCTTCGTGTCGATCTCGTCGATCTTGCTCACGTAGGTGGCCAGCGCGTATTCGGCGTGCACGGTGATGCCCGGGCCGGTCTGCGCGGTATCGCCGTCGATGGCTTGCATGCCACAGAAGACCAGGTCGGCGGCCAGCGCGTTCACCGCGGCGGCCAGCGCGTAGGAGGTAGCCCAGGTGTCGGAGCCGGCAAAGGCGCGGTCGGAGAGCAGCACGGCCGCGTCGGCGCCCAGGCTCATCGCTTCGCGCAGCGCGGCGTCCACCTGCGGCGGGCCCATCGAGATCACCGTCACGGTGCTCTCAACTCCGGCTTCGGCCAGGCGCTCTTTCACGCGCACGGCTTCTTCCAACGCATACAGGTCAAACGGGTTGATCTGGGATTCCACGCCTTCACGGACCAGGGTGTTGGTTACCGGGTCAATTTTCACGTTGGTGGTCTGCGGCACCTGCTTGATGCACACAACGATATTCATAGCGGCTCCAGTCACGGGTAAGTGAGTGTCACGAGAGAGGCGTCATGCAAGATTTCCCGGCATGGCGCCCACCAGAATGTACCATGTTTTCGCAAAAACGAAAAGGGTTTCCGTATGTAGGCACGGAGACCGCGTTGTGGCGCCCGGCCGGCGCTCACTTCTGCTGGAAGAGCGCCAGGCTAATGGCCATGATTAGCATGCCGCCGATAATGCCGATAATCGCTTCATGCGCCAGCTTCGTTTCGCCTTCGCCTTCATTCTCGCCCAGTTCACGGCGATAGCTCAACGGCAGAATTTCGTCAAAACTGATGAAGGTCATCAAGCCCCCCACCCCGGCCAGGATGCCACCCATCACCGCCTCGCGCAGGCCGGGCGGCAGCAGGATGATCCACCATCCCGCCAACAGCGCGCCCACCGGCTCGGCCAGCCCAGAGAGGAAGGAGATGCCGAAGGCAAGCTTGCGGTTGCCGGTGGCAGCATAAATCGGCATTGAGACGGCGATACCCTCCGGAATGTTGTGGATGGCGATGGCAATCGCCAGCGAGATACCGAGTTTCACGTTCGCCGCCGACGAGGCAAACACGGCCATGCCTTCCGGAAAATTATGGATCATCAGCCCGATCGCCGTCAGCATCCCCGCACGCAGCACGTGCTTGCCGGCGCCGCCGGCCTTTAACGGCAACTTCTCCGCCAGGTATTCATGCGGGATGAGCATGTCGACCAGCGCGATGAAGGCGATGCCGCCGAAGAAGGCCAGGTTGCCATAGAAGAAGCCCAGCGCCGCAATGCCCGTCCCGAGTAGCTCGGTGAAGGAAACGTAGAGCATGACCCCGGCGGAGAAACCGAGCATGAGGCGCAGGAAGCCGGGCGAGATTTTTTTCATGAACAGGCCAATGAGGCTGCCGATGCCGGTCGCCAGACCCGCCAGCAGGGTGAGCAGGATTGGGATGAACAAATTGGATAAGGGCATGCATCGCTCCGTTCACGCCGATTCAGTTGATCATCTATTATTCGCAGCCGGGGTGATATCTCCTCTTAGCGGCGAGGTCGATTATTGAATGAGCCAGCGATGGCGGCCCCAAGCTCGGCCAATACGCGCCTGCCGGGCACGTCGCCAGGCAGCGGCAGGCGCACCAGCAGGAAGGCGAAGACGAGCACACGCAGCAGCAGCGCGATGAGGAAGAGCGGATGGTAATGCGACACCCAGGCGGGCAGCCCGACGATGTGCGGCAACTGTCCCTTCCAGAAGATGGCAAGCACTCCACCCAGCGTCGCGCCGATCATCCCCGCCAGGCCGTTGAAGACATTCAGCGAGGCGAGATAGGTGGTCTGCCGGTGGCGGGAGAAGCCCTGCACGCGCATGTAGGTATCTACCTGCGTCAGGCCCGATGCGCCAATGCCGGCGAAAAACGTCTGCACGGGGATGAGCCAGCTCAAGCCGGGACGCATCACCAGCCAGATCGCCGACACGAGGAGGTTGTTGACCGTGGCGATGACCAGCACCGATTTGGGCCCCACGCGGTCCAGCACCTGTCCCCAGTGCGGGGCCATCCATGCCATGACAATCGTGGGCACGACGACCAGGTACAGGTTCGCCGTGAAGACGTTCATGCCCAGGCCGGCGTGCGCCGTGGTGGCGTAACAGTAGCGCCAGAGGAACGTATCCATCATCCCCACGGCGATGCCGGTGAGGAACATGAACGGGGCGTACCAGCGGAAGGACGGCGTTTTCCACGGCTCGCGCAATACCTCAAGCAGCGTGGGCGGGGTCTCGCCCACCGGGCGCGGGTGCTCGGGCACCGCGCGGATGAGCAGAATATCCGCCAGGCCAAAGACGGTGGCGGCGAGGAAGATGATGACGTAGAGCCACCCCTGCCACTGAAAACGGTCCAGCAGAAAGGAGACCAGTGACGCGGCAACGAGCATACTGAGCATCGCGACCCGCTGGCGATAACCAAAGAATTTCCCGGCTGCGGAGAGCGGCACCAGCCGCGAGAACCACGCCAACGCTCCGCCGCCACCGAAATGCTGAAAGAAGGCCGTCACGAAGAAGAGCGCGGCCAGCAGAGGCAGGCGCCACCCCGCCGGCATCGCCATCAATCCCACCAGCGACAGGGCGATAACGGCCCACAACAACCGCTGCGGCAAGCAGTAGGTGAGATACTTTGGCTTGATTTGCCCGGAGCGCTCCGCCGCCAGCGAGCCGAAGAACTGCGCGAAGACCGCCGCCGGCGCCATTGCCATAATGACGCCGAACCAAAAGTCGTCCGCGTTCAAATACCGGGTGAGAAATGACGTGAAGACGGCGCCGGTGGTCAGCGCGGTAAAGGTGGCGTTGTTCGCCATCGCCAGTAGGATATTGCGCAGGCCCAGGCGGATTTCGGCAACAGTGTAACGGGCCTCCGGCGCTTCGGCGACCGACGGACTCTCCGATTGCATCTCCATATCAGTATTTATACCTTGTCGCGTGGGGAAGTCCTTTTTCACCCGGAAACCGAGCATGCGATTCTTTTTTCACAGAATTATCGCCCTAAAGGTTTAATTGCTTTTTAGAATTGTTATTATGTTATTGTATCTACCAATTACGGAAGGGGGATGGGATGATGAAAGGGACGATGCTGATGTTGCTCTTTGCAGCGAGTGCCCTCATCGGGCTGGCGGCCCCGGCCTCCGCCTGTGGCATGGGGGTTGGCATGTGCGGGACGATGCCGTTCGTGGACTGCGATCCCGCCGCGAAACCGGCCGTCTGCGCCATGCAGCCGTTCACCGTCGAGACGCAGTACCTGTCGATGCAAGGGTATGTGCGCTGGCAGCGCTGGCAGGAATCCGCCTACTGGCTGAGCCACCGCGATGCCGTGGCCCAATCCGCGGACACGACGAAAATGTGCAAGACATTCGAGATGTAACCTGCCGTCTCGCGGGAGGGAACAGGGAGGAGCGGTCTGCGCCGTTCCCCCCTGTTGACGTGTCTCGCCGCACAAGCGATAATATAGTGTATCAGCGGGATTTTTCCCGCCCAATTCTGTAAAGGAGTCACCCCCTATGCTGCGCAGAATCGTGTTGTTTGTCTGTCTCATCGCGGCGTTCGCCGCCATCGCCGTGCCGGCCGTTGCCAATTGCGGCGCTTGTGACACCGCTCCCTGTGCCGTGACCCCACTGGAAGCGTATCCGAAGAACCGCCTGTATATGTCCGATGCCGGCTATTACCGCTGGCAGCAGTTCCAGGCGACAAAGGCGTGGATGTCCTTCAAGGACGCCTGCGCGAAGATCGCTGCGTCGCTGACCAATGGCAACTGATCAGAACAATGCGACCGGCGGGCCTGTGGGTCCGCCGGTTTGCTATTTGGTCGAAGCATCTTTATCCTGCCGGCTTGCCGAGTCGAACCCTACCCCCAACCTCCTCCATGTTCCGGAGAGGGGAGAATGGTGCAGAGAATCGTTGTGCGCTCTCGCGCACCCATCTCTATTTCTGTGCAAGGGAGGACATCATTCTCCCAGCAGCGTGTCGGCGATGTGGCTCCAGTGGTCGAGGGGATGGAAGGCTTCGCCGCGGACGGTGAGTTCGTCAGCGAGCCAGGCGCGGGCGAAGCGGCGTTCCGGGGGAACCAGGAGCGCGGGGGGCAGGTCGGGCTGGCCGTCGCCGGCGAAGGCGACAACGCGATGGCGGGCCAGCGTGTCGGCCATGAGCGCGGCCTTGTTGATGCCGGTAGAGGGTTTGCAGTAGGGCGAGTCCTCTGGCAGGCGCATGCGGAGACCCTGCCCTTCGATAAATTCTCCCGGGTTGGCATGCAGCATCACCGACACCCCCGCTTGCGCCAGCAGGCGCTCGATGTACCATGCGCAGCCCGCGGACGCCACCACCACCTGCCACCCCGCGGCCTGCAGCCGCCGGACGGCCGGGCCAAAGCCGGGATCGACCTCCATCCGCGCGACCAGTTGCAGCACCGCAGCCTCCGACTGGCGGATGCGGATGAAGATCTCGTACAGCGCCTGAAAATGCGTCAGCTTCCCGTCGAGGAACATCCCCCAAAAGTCCGGCGTGCCCGGCGGCATCAGCTCCATGCGCACCATGTCGTAGAAGTCGCGGCGGGCGATGGTGCCGTCGAAGTCGGAGATGAGGACGGGGGTGTCGGAAACCGATGTCATAGCGGCATCACTATACCGGAGAACGGCCATCGGCGGCAATCCATATTGCTTGCAATCCGACACGGCGCTATACTGACGGTATCGAGGTGTGTCAACATGACTTTCGTTGAGAAAACCCCTATGCAAGAACTGGCCATTGCCGGCGGCGCAAAAGCCATCGAAGCGCTCACAAGCGTACCGGAGCCAAAGATCGGCATCGAGGAGTTCGTGGCGCTGGCCGAGCGGTTCGGCTTCACCCCGGAGGCGGTGGCGCGACTGCGCGCCGGGTTCTCCAACGCCGACCTGCAAGGCAATGGCCCGAACCTGGCGCGGTATTTTTCCGCTTTTCCGAAGCCGCCGGCGGGCGAACAGTTTGAGACGTTGGCGCGAGAGATTTTCGGCGTACCTTACGCCTACCCCGTATGCAACGGCACCGCCGCGCTGCACGCCGCCTTCGTCGCCGTGGGGGTAGGGCCGGGCACCGAAGTCATCGTGCCGGCGATGGGCTTTATGGCTACCGCCGCCGCGGTGATGCTGGCGGGCGGCGTGCCGGTATTCTGCGACGTCGACTCCTCGCTGCAACTGGACCCGGCGAAGATCGCGGCAAGCATCACCCCGCGCACGGTAGCGCTGGCGCCCACCCATCACTGGGGCAACATGGCGGACATGGACCCTATCCTCGCGGTGGCACACCAGCACAACCTGAAGGTGGTGGAGGACTGCGCGCAGGCGCCGGGCGCGATGTATAAAGGCCGCTATGTCGGCACGCTGGGCGACGCCGGTTGCTTCAGCATCTCCGCGTACAAGATCATTGGCGGCGGCGAAGCCGGCATAGTATTGACGAAGGACGAACTTATCTACAACCGCGTGCGCCAACTGGCGGAATGCGGTGGGTTGTGGCGCCCCGATCGTTGTGCCCCACCGCGGTACGACGGCGAACTCTTCGGCGGCACGAATTATCGCCTAAGCGAGCTGGAATCCGCCGTGGACGTGGTGCAGTTGGGCAAGATGAACCGCTACTGCGCCGGCTACCGCCAGGTGAGCCGCCGGATACGCGAGCAACTGCCCGCCTGCGCGGAGATCACCCCGCAGCGGATCAACGACGCCGACGGCTACATCGGCTACATGCTGCGCTTCTTCCCGGCGACGGCGGAACTGGCAGGACGCATCGCCACCGCGCTGCGCGCCGAGGGCGTGGGCGCCGCTCACCGCGGCACAGGTCATGCGCCGGACTGGCACCTGGCGCGGGACATGTTCCCGGTGAATATGGGCGTGGGGCACATTGGCGGCGCGTCCGTCTACGACGACCCGCGCAACGCCAACTCGACCTACCGCTACCAGCCCGGTTCCTGCCCGGTGGCGGAGGACCTGTTCGGCCGCGAGGTGAGCATCGGCTTCGAGCACTGGTACAACGATGAGGACTGCGACCGCATCGCCGCGGCTATCCGCAAGGTGCTGACGGCGTATTGCACACCGGATGCAGGGGCGGCGGCATGGGTGTAGCGCCTCAACGCCGCCTCCGTGAAAAAAATCGCTAATATCGCCGCCCCCGCGAAAGGTCACGCGGGGGCGGCGTCGTAACATGAAGAACGACACACGGCGGGCGCTGAACCGGTCGCCGAATTTACCCTGGGAGAGTGCCATGAAGAAGGCGTTAATGGTATGGGGCGGCTGGGACGGCCACGAGCCCAAGCAATGCATCGATGTCTTTCACCCATTCCTGGTGGCGCAGGGCTACGATGTGCGCGTCTCCGACACGATGGATGTCTACGCCGATGCCGAGTATCTGGCGTCGTTGAGCCTCATCGTGCCGGTGTGGACGATGGGGTCCATCACCGGCGAGCAGGAGCGCGGGCTACTGGACGCGGTGAAGAGCGGCGTAGGGCTGGCCGGATGGCACGGCGGCATGTGCGACGCCTTCCGCCCGAATACCGAGTACCAGTTCATGACCGGCGGGCAGTGGGTGGCCCACCCCGGCGGCATCATCAACTACACCGTCAACATCACCTCCGACGACTCGATCGTTGCCGGCCTGCAGGATTTCACAATGGAATCCGAGCAGTACTACATGCACACCGACCCGGGCAACGTGGTGCTGGCCACCACCACCTTCAGCGGCGAACACTGCCCGTGGATCGACGGCACCGTCATGCCCGTGGTCTGGACGCGCATGTGGGGCGCCGGCCGGGTGTTCTACACCTCGCTGGGCCACGTCGCGAAAGACTTCCAGGTTCCCGAAGCCCGCACGATTATGGAGCGGGGGATGCTGTGGGCGAGCAAGTAGGACTTACCTATCATCGGACCCCTCCCCCTGCCCCCTCCCCGAACCGGGCGAGGGGGAGACTGAATATGAATGCGAATACTGCAATCGTTTCGTTACATCCTCTTCCCCTCACCCGGCTCGGGGAGGGGCAGGGGAGGGGTTCGATGACGCAATCCGTATCAATGAGGCACCAAATATTATGTCCCTGAAACCTGTAAATGTTGGCATTATCGGCTGCGGCTCCATCAGCGGCGCGTATTTTTCCATGTGCCCGGAGTTCGAGCTGTTGAACGTGACGGCGTGCGCCGACATGTTCGTTGACCGCGCGCAAGCGAAGGCGGCGGAGTATCACATCCCGACGGCCTGCTCCGTCGATGCGCTGCTGGCGGACCCGTCCATCGAGATCGTCGTCAACCTGACCATCCCGAAGGCGCACTTCGACATCGCGCTGCGCGCCGTGCAGGCGGGCAAGAGCGTTTGGAACGAGAAGCCGCTGACCATCACCCGTGAAGAGGGGCAGCAACTCCTGGCCGCGGCGGAGGCGAACGGCGTCATCGTCGGCTGCGCGCCGGACACCTTCATGGGCGCCGGCAACCAGACCTGCCGCAAGGCCATCGACGACGGCCTCATCGGCACGCCAGTGGCGGGCGCGGCGTTCATGCTGTGCCACGGCCACGAGAGCTGGCATCCCGATCCGGAGTTCTACTACAAGGTCGGCGGTGGCCCGATGTTCGACATGGGCCCGTATTACCTCACCGCGCTGGTGAACCTGCTTGGCCCCGTGCGGCGGGTGTGCGGCGCCACGCGCGCAACCTTCCCCACCCGCACCATCACCAGCCAGCCGAAGGCCGGCACGGTGGTCGATGTGGACGTGCCGACGCACATCGCCGGCGTGCTGGAGTTCGAGAACGGCGCCATCGTCAATCTGACCACCTCCTTTGACGTGTGGGCGGCGAACCACCCGCCGATTGAAATCTACGGCACCGAAGGTAGCCTCAGCGTACCGGACCCGAACGGATCGGGCGGCGAGGTGAAGGTGTGGCGCACCGAGACGCGCGAGTGGCAGGTCATTGATCATACGCACGGCTACGCGGACCGCAGCCGCAGCCTGGGCGTGGCGGACATGGCCTACGCCATCCGCACCGGCCGCGCTCACCGCGCCAGCGGCAAGCTGGCCTACCACGTCCTCGACATTATGCACGCCGTCCACGACGCCTGCGACACGGGCAGCTACCTGACACTCACCAGCCAGGTCGACCGCCCGGCGCCGATGCCGATGGATCTGCCGCGCGGGGTGTTGGACGTGTAAATCGTCACGCACGCGCCATCATCCGCAGGCAGGGTAGGTGGGCGACCCCCACCCCCTGCCCCCTCCCCCGCTCCGCTGCGCTGCGCAAGGGAGGGGATGAGCGTGTAGACAATCGCTGCGCGCTCACGCGCGCGCCCTCATCCCCGACCCTTCTCCCAATTTTGGGAGAAGGGAGTACCGGGTCACGCACAAATGCGAGTAGATAACGAGTGATCAGATGAATAGGGAGCATACCATGGCTTATCGTGCCGTTGTCGTTGGCGCCGGGGGGATTTCCGGCGCGTGGTTTCCGCCGCTGAAGGCGGAGGGGATTGAGGTGGTCGGCGTGGTCGACATCCGTCTGGATGCCGCGCAGGCGAAGATCGCCCAGTATGAGCTGAACGCGGAAGCGGATACCGACCTCGCCGGCCTGCTGAAGCGGTTGACGCCGGATATCGTGGTGGACCTGACCATCCCCGATTCCCACTGCCAGGTGGTGACCACCGCGCTGAAGGCGGGCTGCCATGTCATCGGCTAGAAGCCGATGGCCAACAGCATGGAGGAAGCGCGGCTGATGGTGCGCACGTCGGAAGAGGCGGGCAAGCTGTATATGGTGAGCCAGAACTACCGGCTGAATCCGCTGCCCACCACCATGCGCGACGCCATCCGCGGCGGGATGATCGGCGACGTGACCACCGTCAACGCCGACTTCTACATCGGCGCCCACTTCGGCGGCTTCCGCGACGAAATGCCCAGCCCGCTGCTGCTTGATATGTCGATCCATCACTTCGACCTGTCCCGCTACATGAGCGGCGCCGACCCGGTGGCCGTCTACGCCAAGGAGTTCAACCCGAAGGCCTCCTGGTACCAGGGTGATGTAGCCGCAAGCTGCATCTTCGAGATGAGCGACGGCGTGGTCTTCACCTATCGCGGCAGTTGGTGCGCCCAGGGCTTCAATACCCCGTGGAACGGCAACTGGCGCTTCATCGGCACGAACGGCGCGCTGCTGATGGAGTACGACCAGCAGCCCCGCGCGCAGGTGGTCGCCGGCAACGAAGGCTTCGTCTATCCTTTCGAGGAGAAGACACTCGACCTGGTCGAGATGCCGTATCGCGGGCAATCCGCCGCGCTGCGCGAGATGCTGGCCTTCCTCAACGACGGCACCGTGCCGCAGTCGGAGTGCCACGACAACATCAAGTCGCTGGCGATGGTCTTCGCCGCCATCGAGAGCTCGCGCGCCGGCGGGCCGGTGCCGGTGAAGGCGCTGTAATGTCCATACTACCCCCGCCGCCGGATCATCGACTCGGCATCTTCGGCTGGTTCGGCTACCGAATGCCACTGCCGGAGTTGTTTCGATTGATCCGCGCGGCGGGGTTTTCGCTCGTGTCGCTGTGGTGGGAGCCCACCGAGAAGCGCTATGCGGCCATTCACAGTCAGCCGGGACTGGCACGCGACGCCGGGCTGATCGTCGAAAGCGTCCACGTCCCCTTCCGCCACGCCAACGCGCTGTGGCACCCCGATCCGGATATCCGCCACCCGGTGCTCGATGACCACTTGACCTGGCTGGAGGACTGCCGCGCCTACGGCATCCCGCGCATGGTGATGCACGTCGTGAGCGGCGAGGCGAAAGCGGCGCATGTTGATGTCGGCCTGGATAGCTTTCGGCAACTAGTTTTCGCGGCGGAGGCGAGTGGCGTGACCCTTGCGCTGGAGAACACCCGCCGTCCCGATCTGCTCGACCTGCTTCTCGCTACTTTCCCCGCCCCCGCGCTGGGGCTGTGCTACGACGCCGCGCACGACCGCCTGTGGCCGGGGGCGCCGCCGGGCACGCTGGCCCGCCACGACAACCGACTCGTCACCACCCACCTGTCCGATACCGACGGCGGCATGGACCGCCACTGGCTGCCCGGCGACGGCGTCATTGACTGGCCGGCGATAATGGGCGCGCTGGCCACAGACTACACCGGCCCGCTGATGCTGGAGGTGATGCCGTATAAAACGCCAGATATCACCGCCGAGGAGTTTCTGACGCTGGCGTGGGAGCAGGGGCGGTGGTTGGCGGGGATGCAGGCTAAGGCCAGGTAATGCACGCAAACCATCTGCTGTGTATCGGCCCCCATCCCCCGGCCCCTTTCCCCCGTGCCCTGCGTGCACAGGGGAAGGGGTGATGATAGTAAGGATTCCCGGATAGCCTACACGCCCCCTCACCCCTACCCCCCTCTCCCCGAGGAGAGGGGGGCTACCACGTGAAAGCGATTGCAGTTAAATCCGCGCTCCCTGGTTGGGAGGGGATAAGACGGTGGCAGCGAATAACCAATGCGCCACATCGACGAAAGGATCATATCATGTTCAACGACACCATTCGCATCGGCACGCTGGTGAATGGCGGTAAAGGCACCGCCGACTATATCCGGCAGATTCTTCCGCACGGCTTCGAGTCGTTCTCCATCACTTTCTGGCAGACCCTGGGCGACACCGACCTGGCGAAGCTGGCGGACGAGGTGCAGGGTGTGCTGGCCGGCACCGATGCCGTGATCAGCAGCATCAGCGTCTTCGGCAACCCGCTAATGGACGACGAGTTGGCGGCGCAGACGCGCGACGGCTGGGCGAAGCTCATCGACGCCGCGCATCTCTTCGGCTGCGACATCGTCACCGGCTTCAGTGGCCGCGTAGTCGATACGCCCATCGACAAATGCATCCCGCGTTACAAAGAAGTCTTCACCCCGCTGGGCGAGCAGGCAGGCGCGAAAGGCGTGCGCCTGGCCTTCGAGAACTGCGACATGGGCGGCACCTGGAACACCGGCACCTGGAACATCGCCCAGACGCCCGCCGCCTGGGAGTTGATGTTCGACGCTATCGCGCTGGACAACATCGGCCTGCAGTGGGAGCCCTGCCACCAGATGGTGAAGCTGATCGACCCGATGCCGCAGCTTCGCAAGTACGTCAAGAAGATCTTCGCGGTGCACGGCAAGGACGCGACGGTATTGTGGGACGTGGTGCGCGAGCACGGCGTCCGCGGCCCGCACCAGTTCGCGTTCCACCGCACGCCGGGCTTCGGCGACAGCAACTGGACGGACATCATTTCCGATCTGCGCCGCGGCGGGTTCAAGGGCTCGATCGACATCGAAGGCTGGCATGATCCCGTCTATCGCGCCGAGTTGGAGATGACCGGCCAGGTCGCCGGCCTGAACTACCTCAAGCGCTGCCGCGGCGGTTCGTTCGTTCCGAATCCTACCTAAGGCATGGGCGATGTGAGGCGTCTTCTTTCACCGCAGAGAACGCGGAGAACGCAGAGAGAAGAAGAGAAAGCCAAGGGAAGCAAATAACAACGGGCGGTCCAGAGCATCTGGACCGCCCGTTGTCATTAAACGTAGCACGGGCGCTTCGCCCGATGAGCCTGCCTGCCGTTGTCGCCCCCCGCAGTTCCACGTGGTATTGCGAGGGTTCATGGGTCACTGAAGTGACCATGCCTCATCGGATCCACCTTGGATGGTGGTGCATTTCAACCTGCCTGCCCGCAGGCAGGTCTGTGGACGAATTCCCTCCCCGTTCCGCCTCACGCCGGCAGGTGGAGGACCTTGCCCTTCTTGCGCCACTGTTCGTAGCGGCGTTGGAGGAGCTGGTCGGCGGGGAGTTGGCGGAGTTGGCGGAGGGTCTGGACGATGAACTGTTCGAGGTTGGCGGCCGCCTGGTCCTGGTTGCGGTGGGCGCCGCCGATGGGCTCGGGGATGACGTCGTCGACGACGCCCAGGCCCACCAGGTCGCGGCTGGTCAGGCGGAGGGCTTCGGCGGCCTCGGGGGCTTTTTCGCCGGTCCGCCAGAGGATGCTGGCGCAGCCTT
>CAZPYA010000025.1:4850-52733 GCA_964590255.1 uncultured bacterium | reverse complement strand
TCGCGAAAGCTACCTGGCCATCCGCGCCTCTGGCACCGGGCCGATCAACCGCATTTACGTGGAGGCGCCGGACACGGCACTGCGCTACGCCATCTTGCTGGCGGTGGGCGAGGAACTGGAAGCGCGCATTCTGGACGCCATTGCCACCGCGCCGGACGTGGCCACGGTGGTGGACCTGCTGGACGCGGTGGAGCTGCCGCCGAACGGCGATGACGCGCTGCCGGCAACGTTCACCAACCGCGTCACCGAACCCGCCAGCGCCCGCATCCGCCAACTGGCCGGGGTGAAGGCCGCGGGCGAGCTGTATGACGCCAACCAGGAGCTGGCGCGACGCAACCCGGCGAAGGTGGGGGTGCTGGTGTAGGAATAGAGAAGACAGCATACAGAATACAGAATGAGGGCTTCGCGACACGGCCGCGAAGCCCTCACCTCTTCACCTCGTCACGTCCCCCACGGATCCGCGCAGGCGCACCTCGACGGGCAGCACGATTTCGACTGGTTCCTTCGGCGCGTCGCCGGTGACCTGGCGGATGACGAGGGTGGCGGCTTCGCGGCCGATGTCCAGCAGCGGCACGTGGGCGGAGGTGAGCAGATTGGTGCCGTCGGCATCCGGGCGCGGCGTGGTGTCGTCATACCCGACGATGCTGATATCCTCTGGCACGCGGTAGCCGGCTTCCTCCAGCAAGCGCCAGGCGCGCAGCGCGCTGGCGTCGTTGAGGCACATCACCGCGGAGACATCGGGATGGGCGCGCAGCACATCGACGAAGGGGATGGACTGCCCGTCGATGCTGACGCACGCCAGTTCCGGGTTATTGGCATCGATGTGCGTCGGGTCGAGCCAGTGGTTATTACGCACGTCGGCCAGGTGCAGATGGCGGACGGGGTCCAGCCCGGCATCGGCCAGCGCGCGCGCGGCGCCGGCAATGCGACAGGCCTGCGGCTCGGTGGGCTGCATGTACGGCAGCAAAAACGCCAGGTGCAGCAGATGGCGATGGCCCCGCGCGATGAGCGCCCGGGCGATGGCGTAGCCGGCCCCTTCGTCATCGGCACAGACGACCGAGCAGCCCGGCTGCCGCCAGATGAGCGTGACCACCGGTTTGTCGGCGAACCCCGCCTGCCGGCGAATCGGCTCGAGCAGTTGCGCCACCGGTTCGGGCCGCACCATGGTGATGAGCCCGTCGATGATGCCCGACCGCAGCGCGGTGGGTACCCCAGGCTCATGCGCTTCCTCGTGCGAATAGATATACGTGGTAAGGGCGCAGAAGCCGGCGGGCACCAGCACGTCCATGATGCCCTGCATTAACTCGGCAAAATACCCGGGACGATGGAACATCGACGGCACGATCAGACCGATGACGTGATTGAGCACATCGCGCCCATGTTTGCTAAGCGCCAGCCGCCGCGCGGCCTGGTGCTGCGACGGGTCGTAGCCGAGTACCTCCGCCGCCGTCAGCACGCGCCGGGTGGTCTCCGCGCTGATGCGCGCGTCGCCGCGCAGGGCCAGCGACACCGTGCCCATCGAGACGCCGCAGTGCGCGGCGATGTCTTTCAATGTCACCGCGCGTCCCGCCGCTCGGGCATCACCGGCTAGCTGTTCATCTGCCTCGCCGTGCATATCGCCCTCCGTATACCGCCGATCGGTCCCGGAACTCTCGTTAAAATCCCTTGACAAAACGGGGCCTTCATTGTATAATGGCTTAATGGTGTTAAAGCGCTTTAAACGCTCTATTCCGTGTTGACCGGTTGGCCGGTTTCCTGTCACTATACCGCACGTGAAGCGCTTTAGCAATGCAGTTCCGGCATGCCGCCGGTCAGCGGCATACCGTCGGCCAACATACTGACCTACTATCTTTATTGAAGGAGGACACTATGCCACGTGTTATCCCCCGTCGAAGAGGGTTCACCCTCATCGAGCTGCTGGTGGTGATCGCCATCATCGCCATCCTCGCTGCCATCCTGTTCCCGGTCTTCGCCAAAGCCCGTGAGAAGGCCAACCAGAACACCTGCCTGAGCAACCAGCGTCAAATCGCCATTGCCATCAGCATGTATGTGCAGGACAATGACGAAATGCTGCCGCCGGCCAAAGGCTGGTATGGGCTGCTCGCCCAGCAATCCGGCATGGTTGGCAAAATTTGGGATTGCCCGTCCATCACGCATGTCGGCACGGACACCCAACCGGACTACTTCTATGTCGCCGGTTCGTATCTGGCCGGCATGGCGCTGGGCGACGTGAAGAAGCCGGAACTCGCCCCGCTCGTCGGCGACATGGCCGCTCCCGACAAAAACCCGCCTTACATCAATGATGGCGGCACGCAGAACCCCATTACGGCCGTCGCGACCCCCGACCCGCGCCATAACGGCGCGGCGGTGTTCGCCTTCCTGGACGGTCATGTCGAGACGGTGATGGCGAAAAACATCACCATGGGCTTCTTTGGCCCCAGCATGAACCCGAACGTGACAGTCTCCACGCCGACCTGGTATGGCCTCATCGCCGACGGTTCTGTGGCTGCCCGCGATACTGCACAGACTTTTTACACCACTTGCACCGGTCTGGGCATTACCAAGCTGCTATATAGCTCTGCTGGCGGTGGCGCCGGCACGATGGTGTGTGAACCTGCTGGCAACGCAACCTGGTGGGCCGGCACCCCTGTCTACACACAAACCACTGGCACACGCACTGTGTATGACTGGAACGGCGTGCGCTGGAACGGCGCGAACCGTGTGCCGATTTGCGGAGACGGCGACGGACGCACTGGCAAAGTGAAGATCACCATTACGCCTAATGCCAGCGTCACCGCTCCCATCACAAAGAAGATGATGGTGTCCTACAGTTGCTGGGACAGCCTGGGCACCGGTACCACCAAGCTGGAGTCGATTAAGATCGGCGCCACCACGACGACCTTTAACAAAGTGCTCATCGCCAGCGGTGGCAAGGTCGCGGCCGGCTTCCTGGCGATTCCGGTCCGCCCCGCGGAAACCATCGAAATCAATCTCGACTATAGTTCGATTCCGGGCTGGAGCGGCATGAGCCTGGCCTTCGAGGAATAAGGGACACCATCAGAGGAGGTATCATCCCATGAAAAAAGGGTTTACACTGATCGAGCTGCTGGTGGTCATCGCCATTATCGCGATCCTGGCCGCCATTCTCTTCCCCGTGTTCGCCAAGGCGCGCGAAAAAGCCCGCCAGAACACCTGCATGAACAACGTGCGCCAACTCTGCATCGCCATCTCGATGTATGCGCAGGATAACGATTCCAAGCTGCCGTTGGCGAAAACCTGGGCCGGCGAGATGGCCGCGAATTATGCCGCGGCGAATAAGATCTTCGACTGCCCAACCACCAGCTTTACCGGGAAATCGGTTCAGCCGGATTACTACTATATCGCCGGTTCATTCCTTGCGGGTGCCGCGCTCAACGATGTCAGTTCGCCGACCGATGCAGTGCTGATCGCCGAATTGAAAAACCCGAGCAGCAATCCCTGCTACGTGAATGACAACGACACCGGCGACCTGAGTAAAGCTGTTGCGCAGTGTGATGCCGCTCGCCATAATAGCGGCACCATCTTCGGCTACGTCGATGGCCATGTCAACTGGACGCCGTCGAATAAAGTATCCACTGTCAGCTTCGCCTATTCCATCGCCAACAACTCCAAAGTCAGCGGCGTGCCGATCACCGATCCGGTGATGGCGAATCTCGACTTGAAAGCCAACCCGTCCGCCATCGAATCGGATTTGAAAAACAAAGGCTACAAAACGTTGCTCTGCTCGTCAGCCGGGTATGCTTCGCTGGTCGGCAACCTGCCGGGGTGGCTCATCGAAACCCCTACACTCAACCTGATCACCGGCACCCCGTATACCAATGTCTATTCTGGCCAGCTCCCGTGGAACGGCGCCAACCGCATCGGTGTGCAAGGCTGGTATTACAACACCGCGCAGGTCACGGATGTGGTAATGTTGCCGAAAACGTCCGGCATGCGACGCATCGCCATGATCTTCGTCGCGAATCCCGGATGCTCCCAGCTCAATACGGCAAACTATAATCCGCAGAAAGCACGCATCGTTACCGTGACGTTCGGTACCGGCGCCAGCCAGCGTGTCGTGACAACGAACTTTGACCTGACGAATACCGTCTGGCCGGCTGCCCTACCGAGTTCGCACGGTGATCAAGCCTGGTGGATGGCTTCCTACAATTACATGTTCCTGCCAACCACCGCGGGGGAACAGGTCACGGTCCGCCTGCAGAATATCTCATTCTCCGGATCGGTATTCATGGCGCTGCCGGACTAATCATGTAGCCGGCATCTCCAGTGACAGACTTGGCCGGGGCATGCGCCCCGGCCAAGTCGTATCTCCCGATTTTGCCCCTTCGCGGCGTGCCTGCGATCGCCATACGCCGGCAACAGCGGTTGCCACGGTCATTGACAGATGGCATGCCCCGGCATAATATGTTAATCGAATGTATAGCGCTTTATCCGCAGACACGCGTCACAGGTCATCCGGTTCTATCCTAACGTTCTGGAGGTCATCGACATGTCGAAACCGATCCCCCGCGCGACCGGCTTTACGCTCATCGAGCTGCTGGTAGTCATCGCCATCATCGCCATACTGGCGGCGATCCTGTTCCCCGTCTTCGCGAAGGCCCGGGAGAAGGCCAATCAGAACTCCTGCCTGAACAATCTGCGCCAGATCGGCATCGCGGTGCAGATGTATGTGCAGGACAACGACGAAAAGCTCTTCCCCGACCCGAAGACCAGCGCCTGGTCCGCGTACCTGGCCAACTACAACGAACCGAGCATTTATGACTGTCCCACCCTGCAGGGCAAAGGCATCAACACGATGCCGGAGTATGGCTTCAACGGCTGGATTTTCAATGTCGCCCTTGGCGACCTGAAGACGCCGGAAAGCCACATCATCGCCACCGACCTGCTGAAGACGCAGTTCAAAAACAACTTCGCCTTCACGAAGTACGAGCACATGGACCCGCGCCACAACGGCACCGCGCTGCTGCTGTGCATGGACGGCCACGTGGCCAGCGAGAACCTGGCCGGCCAGTCGATCAAAACCGTCATCCCCGCGCGCAAGTACCTGATGTATACCGCGGACTCCATCGTCAACCTGGGCGAATCGGTGACGCAGGCCAACGCGCTGCCGCCGAACAGCCTGCTCAAAGGGATGCTCGGCGTGGCCGTGCCGCCGACCATCGGCGCGCCGTGGAACACCATCGACTTCATCTCGGACGGCGTCGAGTATTCCAGCTACACCACCCCGAAGTGCCGGTGGGCCGTTAGCAACTCGTTCGTCCTGACCTTCACCTTCTCATCCATCTACCGCATCAACTATGCGCGCCTGCGCAGCGGCGAGCACGACACCATCGACCTGGGCGCCACGCAGGTGCAGGTGCTGGACAGCAAGGACGAAACCTGGAAGAATTTCGGCGCGCAGACCGCTTCCTGCACCACCAGCGGGCAGATCCAGACCGTGGATATCCGCGCGCTGACGCCGAACTATTACGATGCCCGCGCCATCCGCTTCAACGTGTCTGCCCCCAGCCCGGGCAACCAGGGCAATGGCGCCACCGAAATGGCGTGCTTCTTTGTGCAGTAAGCCATCCCGCGGTATCATACGGAGCAAAGGAGAGATCTCATGATTCGGAAACGTGGTTTTACCCTCATCGAGCTGCTGGTGGTGATCGCCATTATCGCCATCCTGGCCGCCATCCTCTTCCCGGTCTTCGCCCGCGCGCGGGAAAAGGCCCGGCAGAATACCTGCATGAACAACCTGCGCCAGGTGGCCATCGCCATACAGATGTATGTCAATGACAACAGCTCCACCTACTTCCCCGACCCCGGGCAGAAGAGCTGGGCTACCTACCTGGTCAACTACAACGGGCCGACCATTTACGACTGCCCGACGCTGACCGGCACCGGCAACAACAACACCCCGGAATACGGCTTCAACAAGAACCTGTATGCGCCGCTGACCAGCGGCGAGGTGCTGGCGCCGTCTTCCGCGGTGCTGTGCGCCGACCTGAAGAAGAGCGCCTTCACCGGCGCCTATGCCATCACGACAACGAATGACCTGGAAGCGCGTCACAACAACAGCTTCAACTTCGTGGCGGCGGACGGGCACTGCGACATCGTCGCTATCAAAGCCCCGCAGACAAATGCGCAGGGGCTGGCGCTGAAAGGCGTGTCGCTCTTCTCCAGCGGCGCGTATAATAGTCCGGTGACCATTACCCAGGCGACGGCCAATGACAGCGCCAAGGACAGCATGCTGAAAGGCATCGTGCCCAAGGTGAGCAGTCAGCCGCTTTCCCCGCCATGGGACCCCATCGGTAAAATCTCCGACGGGGTTGAATACGTCAGCTACACCACCCCGCGCTGCCGCTGGGACCGCAGCTCGGATTTCTGGTGCGAGTTCACCCTGCCGGGCGTCGCCCGCGTGAACTACATCAAAATCCGCGGCGGCGAGAAAGACACCGTCTCCGTCGGCCCCTGCCAGGTGAGCGTGCTCGACGCCCGCACCAGCACCTGGGTGGATTTCGGCACGAAGACGGTGGCGCTGAACACCACCGTCAGCGGTGAGAAGATCGTCTGGGACATTCGCGCCGCCGAAACGAAATTCTACGATATCAAAGGCATCAAGTTTACCGTAGATGCCGTCATGCCGTACTTCGCCGGCGCCCAGGGCAACGGCTGCACCGAGATGATGGGCTTTTACGTGGAATAGTCCATCACGCATACCAATAGCGACGCGCCCGGGGCACTCGCTCCGGGCGCGTCGCTATTGGTATAACAAGCCTGCTGGCAAGTCGATCCCCACCCCTTGCCCCCACATGTGCCATGTTATTGCCTAATCGCCCCCCATCCCCCGCCCCCTTCCCCCGCTCCGCGTTGCTGCGCAAGGGAAGGGGATACTGGCGGTATTGTGCCTGCCGCAGCCCCTATCGTTACAGTTCCAGCAGCATGACCAGCGCGTCTTCGTTGTTGTCGGGGTAGTAGCCGCGGCGGCGGGCGACGGTGATGAAGTTCATCGAGGTATAGAGCTGCTGGGCGGGGGTGTTGCCGGCGCGCACTTCCAGGGTGACTTCGCGGGCGCCGCGTCGGCGGGCTTCGGCCAGCAGGCCGTCCATTAGCTTGCGGCCCAGGCCGCCGCGGCGGCTGTCCGGCCGCACCGCCAGCGTCACCACGTGCGCGTTTTCTTCCACCACCCACATGCCGCCGTAGCCCAGCAGGTGATGCCCCTCCATCGCCACCAGGTAATAAGCGGAGGGGTTGCGCAACTCGCCCAGGTAGGCCGACAAATCCCATGGCGCGGTGAAGCACACCCGCTCCAACGCATAGACCTGCGGGATATGGTCGATGGACATCGGCTCGATGGTGATGGAGGGTTCGGTCATATGTGAACGTCCGGTTGTGTCAGTTCTTTTTCGTCATGCATGGGCTGGTTCCGGTGGCTGTAGGCGGATAAATGGTGACAGGAACCGTTTTCCAAAGTGTGCGTAACCGCTGACGTATCCTGGACTTAGGAAAACGGTTGCAGTCACCATTTATCTATACTCCGATCGTTCATGGCAACAATGATCGCTTGTCGGCAATTGACCATTCGTCATTCTGCATTGCCTCAATCCGCCGCTCCACGGAGGTAGATGGGCGCCAGCGTCATCGGGTCGTCGCCGCCGGCGGCGAGGTGGTCGGCGGCGAGGGTGGCCAGCGCCAACGGCGTCACCAGGCCGCGCACGGCGGCGGGCGCGACGTTCAGGAACGGCGCGGACAGGCCCTCGACCTGGCCGATGAGCAGCGCCGGGCCGATGCCGGCGTGGTCAGCGAGCAGTCCGGCGAAGGCGTCGGCGGAGAGGGCGAGATCGAGGGTGGCGCGCTCGAGCAGCGTCCCATGGCCGCGATAGCCGGCGGTGTAGACCTGCTGGCGGCGGGCGTTGATGACCGGTACCAGCAGGTGGTCGGCCACCGCGCGGAAGGGCCAGGCGATGGCCTCCAGCGTGGGCACGCCCGCCAGCGGGATGCGCAGCGCCCAGGCCAGCGTCTTCGCCGCCGCCGCGCCGATGCGCACGCCGGTGAAGGAGCCGGGCCCCAGCGAGACGGCGATGCCCCCCAGGTCGGTCTTCGCCTGCCCGCACTCGCCCAACAGCCACTCAATGCGCGGCAGCATGCGCTTGGCCAGCGTGTGCCGGCTGGGAAACGCCGCCTCGCCCAGCACGGCGCCGTCGCGCACCAGGCCGAGGGTGCCCATGTCGGTGCAGGTTTCTATGGTCAATATCAGCATAGTTTACTCATTCACCAGCGACGTCACGTCCATCAGGTAGATGCCCCGAAAGCCTTCGTGCACCGCGTCAAAGGAGACGCGGGTGCCAGCGCGGTCCCAGCGCGGGTGCAGGTCGCAGCGGATATCGTCCGACGGATAGGGATCGGCGAAGACGCCTACCTCGTAGGGAATGCCGCGGTGCAAGTCGTACAGGTACAGGTGGCGGCGGCCGCCCCACGGGTAGGTGTCATAGAGCAGCCAGTCGCGGTTCGGCGAAAAGCTGCAGTGGCCGTCGAAGGTGAAGAAATCGGCGTCCACCACCGTCGTCGCGCCGGATTCCACGTCCAGCAGGTACAGGTGCTCGCCCTGGTCCAGCGTGGCATAGGCGAGGATGGTATTGGGATCGCGCCAGTGGTAATGCGACACCATGTGGTTGCCGGCATGTATGCGCAGGCCGTCGCCGTCCAGCCCGGCGGTGAGCAGCGCGGTGCCCCAGGGCTGGCCGGGCGTCTCGGCGAAGTCGCGCACCAGCATCATGAAGCACGTGCCGTCCGGGTTGATGCTGATGTGGTTGACGACGATTTTCCGGCCGTGCATCTCCGGCAGCGCGCGGCTCAAATGGGCGTAGTTGAAGAGCGGGTCGGACGCGCCGGTTTCCAGATCAATGCGGAAGACACCGTCCTCGGCCGGCGCGGGCACAGCGGCGAAGGGGTCGGGCATGTTGGCATAACCGTAGCCGGCGCGGAAGTCGAACACCCGGCTGAAGTTGATGCCCAGCGCATAGCGCCCGGTCGGGTCGACGGTGGCGGTGGGCATGGGCAGGATGCGCTCGGCGCCGGTGAGCAGGTCGCGGATGACGCCGACATACCGGCCGTCGTCAAAACGATTGAAGAGGATGGCGTCGTTCGGCGCGAGGGGGCTCCACTGCAGCATGGCCCCCTGCTGAAAATTCCAGGCGTTCGTCTCGGCGATGGGGGTGAAGGCGCCGTCCGCCAGCGATATCATGCCCAGTTCCGCGACGTCGTTGCCGGTCGGCAGGCGATCCATGAAGGGTACGCGATGGCAGAGGTGGAACGCGCCGTCGCCGCTGAAGGCGGGCACGTCGTAATAGCCGAAGAAGCAATGCGCCCCCGCCGGGGTGATGCGCGCAACGGGCAGATGATGGATGACTGGTTCACGCATGATTCGCCTCCATTCGCGCCAGCCACGCCGCGCCAGCCGGGCCGCGTGCGGTAAGAGTGATCTCGCGCACGTCGCCGTCGCCGACGTGTGCCAGTGTCACGTCGATACCGTCGGGGAAGAAATCGGCGGGCAGCCGCTCGCCCCACTCGATGACGGTCACGCCCAGGCTTTCCAGGTAGTCCTCCAGGCCCAGGTCAAGGGCAGCGCGGTCCTCCAGGCGATAGAGGTCGATGTGGTACAGCGGCAGGCGGCCGCGCAAATACTCGTGAATGAGAGCGAAACTCGGCGAGGAGATGGCGTCGCGGCACGCCAGCCCGGCAGCAATGCCCTTGGTCATCTCCGTCTTCCCCGCCCCCAACTCGCCGTGCAGCCACAGCACGTCGCCCGGCCGTGCGCTCTGCCCGAGCGCATGACCTAAGTTGCGGGTGTCTTCGGCTGTGTGTGCTAGGTATGGCATTGGTGTAATTATTCGAGTGAAATGGGCGGGTTCCTTTTTCGTGGGGGGACAATACCCCTGCCGGGGCTCACCTCTCCCCCCGGCCCCCTCCCCTACATGGGGAGGGGGAGAAACTATGCGAAAATATACATCCCGGCATCGACAATCCACTCTGTCACACCCCCTCCCCATGTAGGGGAGGGGGCCGGGGGGGAGAGGTGAGCGCCGGCAGGATTACACGCCTACTTCACATCCCACGCCTTCCAGTTTCGGAAGATGGGCGGCTGCTCCAGCGCGCGCAGGGTGAAGGTGTGTTCGCCGGGCAGCACCGGGACGATGAGGATGCCGCCGCGGTTGCGGGAATCGTATGGGTTGCCGGTCTTCGCGATGTCGCCCAGTTGGAAGTCGCCGGAGGTGCCGGGGGCGTAGGTCTGGCCGTCGATGACCAGCGTCGGCAGGCGATCGAGGCCGGCGGGGCGGGTGAGGTAGAGGAAACGCCCCAATCCCTGTGTGCGCCCGGTGATCTGATCTTTCGTGAACGTCACCTCATATGGCCCTTCACAGCCCCAGGCGATCAGGTCGTTATACGCAATGCGGGCGCCGTCCAGCATTGTCATCTTCACGGTGCCGGCTTTGTCGTCTATCAGGATCGCGCCATTGTGCCCCTGGAAATGGATACCGTCGCGGGTGATATCCAGCGGAATCGCGGAATCGAAGATCCAGCCGTGCGTATCCTTACCGGTGACTTTCGTGATCCCCGGCTGCACGGCTACATGTTTTGCGCCTTTCGGCAGCACGACGTTGATCGGGTTCAATGTCAACCATGTCGTGCCTTTATTGCTGCCATCCAGTTTCTCGATGGGAATGATGCGCGTCATCGGGCCACCGGATACCGCCGTGCCGCGATAACTCACCTTCCCGCCGCTTTCGCCCAGCACCAGATGCACTGCATCCGCATACACTCGCACCGCGCCGGCGGTGCCATGAAGCTCAATATCGCCTACTTCATAATGTATCGGCTTCTCACTCAGGAACACATAGTCCGTGCCCTCACTGGTGGTGATTTTCAGTACGCCGTCGGCGAGGCGCTCATACTTCGGCGCCGGTTCGTCCTTGCCTTGCGGGTAGAGGGCGACGAGGATGTCCTGGCCGGCGGGGATGGGGCCGGCGGCGGAGACAGTCATCGTCTCCTCGGTACTGGAACCGTCGAGGGGGTTGCCAGCGGCCTTCCAGAGCATGGCGGCGCGGTTGTAGAGCGGGCCTTTGGAGGTCGCCTGGCGCGACTCCACCGCCACCGACGCGGGCTGCAAGAAGTGGATGTCCAGCTTCGGCCCCCAGGGAGTGGTGTAGACCAGCCCCGCCGGGTTGGGGGCGATGCGCGCGGTGTCGCCGCCGGATTTGAAGTACCACCACTTCTGCTCCAACGGGGCGTCACCGGTTTGGGTAGAACTGTCGCGGAAGATGAAGTAGTTGGGTCCGTCGGCCTTTTTCCCCTTCAGGAACATCACCTGGCGCGTCCAGCGCTGCGGGCCGTAGTCGCCGTAGCCGCGCAGGTAGTCGGCGCTGTCGCTGCTGAAGAAGCGGTGCACCTGCGAGGCGGGGCCGCCGCCGGGCCAGCCGCCGGTGTTGTTCTGCGCGCCGAAGCGCACGCGGTTATGCCAGCCAAAACTCTCGTAGAGCTTCTGGAAGGGCGAATTGTTGTAAATGGCGTACTGGAAGAGGCTGGCGGTGGTGAGCGGCGCGCCCTTGCTGAAGAGCATGAAGTCGCCCTGGTTGGCGTCGCAGTGGCTCACCATGTAGCCCTGGCGGTAGGAGAAGAACGTCTCGTTCGGGTCGCCGACGTGGGCGCGCATGGTGGCGCCAAAACCGGGAATCCACTTGCTTTTCAGCCGCGCGGGCACGTAGTCCTTCGGCAGCTCCTTCAGCAGGTCGGCGTAGATGATCGCCCGCGGGCTGAAGCCGGCGTCGTGATGGTCTTCCTGCGGCCGTCCGAGTTGATCCCACGCCCACACCATATCCTTCGCCAGTTGCGGGTCGCGATTACGCATGAAGGACGCCACCGGCAACCACTGCGTCGGGATCATCCAGTAGCCTTCGTGCCCCCAGGCAGGCAGGCAGCGGGTGCCGAAGCGCGGGTCTTTCGGCGCAATGAGGTCGAGCGGGAAGCTGCCCGCCTGCGCCGCCAACTGCGCAGTGTGGTCGTCGAGCATGCCCTGGCTGTTCAGCACCATCGCCGCCTGCATGCTGTGGCTGGCGGCGGCCATGTAGTAGGTCAGCAATTCGCTCCACCCGCCGCCGGGGGCGGTGTTCTGCGCCAGCTTGTAGCGCAGGTATTTTTGCGACACGGCCATCCACTCCTTCGCCCGCGGGTGGTCGGGGATGAGCGACGCCGCCATCGGCAGCGCGAAGAAGCGGTTCATCGGCATATTCGGGTTGCCCAGGTGCGCCATCATGCCGCGCGGGTTGAAGTCGGGCTCCGTCAGCCCGTAGCAGGTGGCGGCAATCCACGCGCGCACCTGCGTCCGCTGTTCGGGAGTCAGGTGCTGGCTGGACAGCGCCTCATCCGCCGTGTTCGTCCACGCCGCCTTCTGCGAGTGGCGGAACCCCGCCACCCAGCCGGTGCTGCCCTGGTTGTCGCTATCGCGGCCGAGGATACGCAGCGCATGCCCGCGCGGAGCGCCCCAGTAACCGTCCGACGCCAGTGTTTTGAAGAGCGACGCGGCGCGGTCGGCGTTGTCGGTGAAGTAGAGCAGCCCCTTCAACTGTTCGCCCATCGGGTGCTCGGCCAGCATCGGCTTCCACTTCTCCACGTAGGCTTTGTCATGAATCGCCCGCGGGTAGGTCACCTTCGGGTCGGCCGGCCAGTCGAGGACCCAGTCCTTGTAGTCGTCCAGCGTCACGTACCCGTCGTAGCGCCGGATGGCCGACATCTCCTGCTGGTACTGCAGCGGCCCGGTCATCAGCGCCCACTGGCGGCGGATGTGGGTATAGGGCAGGTCGGGATCGTACTCGCCGGTGTGCAGCAGGCTGTTGGGATGCGGCGACACCACCAGCGGCCACGACACCGCCAGCCGCCCGCCGGGATACGCGACGATCTCGCCATTCGCCGACTCGGGCATGCCGCGCCAGTTGCCGGCGTGCATCGGCATCACCCCCACGAACGGCGCGTCCTTCTCGCTTCCTGTTAACTTTGCCTGCTGGGTGAAACCCGCGTAGTAGGCCGTCGACGCGTAGGGATACCAGACGGCCATTTCAAACAACCGCTTCTTCTCCGCCGGCGGTTGGAAGGTCATGCTGCCCAGGTGGCTGCGGTTCCCCGGCAAAGCATACCCCGCCTTCCCCATCGCCGCCTCGAACGCATCGTCCTTCCCCCCGAGACGCCCACTGTTGCTGGCCCACCAGGCGGCATCCGGCTTGAAGCCACTCTCGGCATCGTCCAGTGGGAAGACGACGCGCCAATCGCGCGCGGCGCGGATGGTTTTCAGGTCGCATTGCTCATCGAGGTAGTAGTTCATTTCACCTAAGTTTTGACGGATAATACACCGATACCACCCACCGTTGTCGAAGGTATACTCGATCTGCGCTTCGGCGAAAAGCGGGCCTGCGGCGGTAATTTGCCAGGTGTATCCGGTAATTTTTGGGGCAGTCGCCGGATCTGCTGCGAAGAAATATGGTCGCTCAATATGGTGATAATCGAATGAGCACGGCAATTCGGCAGCATTGCCTGCTTGGCCAGCCACCCGGGTATCATCCCCCCGCATGGGCACGGGTTTCTCGAAGTGCGCCCGCTTTGGATTCAGTAAATACAGCGGAGACGAGTATCCGGCCTTTCCATCGTATCCACTAACTAGCGAATTCTCAGACACATCCAGTCTTCCCCAATCGCGATATGGATCATTAACTATCACCAATGGGTCGGGCTTCTCCGCCACCAGCGAATAACTATAAGTCCCACCCTTCTTCAACTCCGCAAAAAACGACACCCACGCCGAGGTCAGATACCCGCCCTTCTGCACCACATGCGAAAGCTGCACCGGCACCTCTTTGCCATCAGCATCCACCAGGCGCACCTGGGCCAATTTGGCGGCTTTCGCCGGGAAGGTGACTTTGTACGTCACCAGCGTGTGCGGCCAGTCGACGCCCAGCCACTCCTTGCAGGTGAAAGTGGCCAGTGGTTTCGCCGCAAAGGCGGCGGCGGCGAGGCAGAGCAGGAGGAACGAGAATATGCGCATGGGTGTATCTCCCTCGTGAAGTTGACCGATGAACAATGATTCGCCATGCCGCCCGATTTGCCTGCCGGGAGGGGATGCGAAGCGGGGGCGGAAATAATATGAATATGGCATATTGTTCGGCCACGGGGTTCACCTCTCCCCCTGGCCCCCTCCCCTACATGGGGAGGGGGCCAGGGGGAGAGGTGAACCCGAATGATACAGAAGGACCCATCCATGCGCGCTGAAATCCTCTCCATTGGGACCGAGCTGCTGCTCGGGCAGATTGTCGATACGAACGCCGTCTACCTGGCGCAGCAGTTGGCGGAGTTGGGCATTCCGCTGTTTTTCCGCGATACGGTGGGCGACAACCACCAGCGGCTGCAGGACACGCTGCGGCTGGCGAAGTCGCGCGCCGAGCTGATTATCTGCACCGGCGGGCTGGGGCCCACGCAGGACGACATCACCGCCGAGGACATCGCCGCCGTCTTCGACGCGCCGCTGGAGCTGCGCGCGGACGCGAAGGCGGACATGGAGGCCTTTTTCAAGGCGCGCAACCGCGAGGTGACGGAGAAGCAGTTGAAGCAGGCCTGCCTGCCGCAGGGCGCCATCATGCTGCGCAACCCGAACGGCACCGCGCCGGGCTTCATCCTGGAGAAGGACGGCTGCGCGGTGGTGGCGATGCCCGGCCCGCCGCACGAAATGGAGCCGATGTGGCGCGACGGGGTGACGCCGTATCTGCGCGAGCGCAGCGGCTACACCATCGTCTCGCGCACCCTGCGCTTCTGCGGCGTCGGCGAGGCGGCGCTGGAGACGCTGCTGGAAGACATCATCAACGCGCAGACGAACCCGACGGTGGCGCCGTACGCGAAGGTGGCGGAGTGCCACATCCGCGTGACCGCCCGCGCCACCAGCGAGGAAGAAGCCGCCGCGCTCATAGCCCCGGTGGAGGCGGCCATCCGCGAGCGCGCCGGGCAGTATATCTACGGCATCGATGAGCAGACGCTGGAAGAAGTGGTGGGGCTGATGCTGCGCGAGCGCGGGCTGGCGCTGGCGGTGGCGGAGTCCTGCACCGGCGGCGGGCTGGGCGCGCGGTTGACGAATGTGGCAGGCAGCTCGGATTACTTCCTCGGCGGGGTCATCTCGTACAGCAACGCGCTGAAGATGAAGCTCCTCGGCGTGCCGGAAGCCACGCTGATTGCCTACGGCGCGGTGAGCGAGCCGACGGCGGGCGCGATGGCGGCGGGCGCGCTGACGGCGACCGGCGCCGACGTGGCGTTGAGTATCACCGGCGTGGCCGGCCCCGGCGGCGGCACGGCGGAGAAGCCGGTCGGCCTGGTCTACATCGGTTACGCGCGCGCCGGCGAAGCGCCGCGGGCGGTGCGCTACAATATGTTCGGCAGCCGCGCCGGCATCCGCCTGCGCGCGGTGCAGGAGGCGCTGGTGCTGCTGTACCACAGCCTGCTGGGCCGGGAGGTGAAACCGTGGTAGACATCCCCTCCTTCATCGGCTATCACCCCGACGACGCGGAAGCGGCGGCCACCGCCCTCGGCCTGCGCGTGACGCGCGTCGACGGCCTACCCCCTCGCTGGCTGTCCGAGCACCACGAACCCCGCGTCGGCCGCCAGCGCGTGCTTGAAGACGGCACGCTGGAATTGCTGGTGGTGCTGGCACCGAGTGTGCGTACCTGACCCATACTCCTACTCGTATTCGACGGCGTCTCGCTCTCACGCAAGCCCGTCACTCCCCCTGGCGGGCGAGACTCCGTCGAGCCGTTTTCTGGAGGGCGAGACTCTGTCGAGCCGCGCGCGTGCCCTCACCGCCTGCCCCCTCTCCCCGAGGAGAGGGGGAAACGATTCCATGAATGCACCCCGAATTGCCTACTCGGCAGCAATTATTCGCGGCTCGACAGAGTCTCGCCCTCCAGTCTATCCACAGACCGTCACTATTGTGCCGTCCACGGCACCGGCCGAATCGAGCATGGGCACGAGCACACATATCAGCCCCCCCACTTTCCCCACATGTATGAAAAGTATGAAATTTTTTAAATAACATGCAACCGCCCTTCTCATGACGCGTATTAGAGGGTGTAGGACATGGAGACGCCGGCCGAAGTGTCCTGAAGCAAATGATTTGCGTTCCCCCCGGACGCGCGTGTTTTTTGAAGGGAGACGACGATGAAGACACTGCAGACCATTCGATGGGCCTTGGCGCTGTGCATGGCCATGATGCTGACCATTCCCGCGTTGGCGAAGCCCGGCGACGACCGCGACGGGCGCGACGATGGCGACAAGAGCCGCGTACGCATTATCATTGAGAAGGATAACAATCAGGACGATGCCCGTGTCTACCAGAACTGGTACGGCAACCAGGTGGCGGGCTACAACGAGATTGACCAACTGACCGGCGAGCGCGTGGGCGACCTGTTGCAACTGGTGACGGACGTGACCCGCGACAGCGTGACCGTCGCCGACCGCGCCTATGGCCGCCACACCGTAATGCTGGCGCCGCAGACGGCCATCGTTTTCACCAAGCAGGCGGGCAACGGGGGCTGGGACCGGGGCAATGGCAACGACCGTGGGAACCGCGGCAACGGGTATGGTCGCGACAATGACCGCAACCGCCCGAACGACGTGACCCGCTACCTGACGCCCGGCGACCTGGTGATCGTGAACGGCTTCCTGCGCAGCAACGGCGCCTTCGTGGCGAGCAACATCCGCGTGATGGGCCGCGCCTGGGGCAACACCACCAGTTACGACGACTACCGCCCAACCTACGGCCAGCGCGGCTTCGGCGACATCAGCAGCGTCGACTTCCGCTACGGGCGCATTGAGATCAATACCAACGCCGGCAAGCGCGTACTGTACCTGGCGAAGGGTGGCGAGATCCTGGTGAACGGGCAGAAGCAGACGCTGCAGTTCCTGCGCCGCGGCGACCGCATCGTCTACTATTATCGCGACACCAACCGCACCACCATCGAAGCCTATCGCATTGTGGTGATGCAGAAAGACGATTGCTACCCGGAGGATACCCGCCCGCATCGCTGCGACCCCGACTATCGCGACGGCGGCAACAACCCGGCGCCGAACATGCCGATGCTGGAAGGCCGCCTGGAGTGCATCTCGACCGGCGTGCTCTTCAATAAGCTGACGCTGGACCCGAACTACGGCAAATCGGTGACGGTCTACGTGCCGAAGACAGTGGACGCCGTGGACGAGCGCGGCAACACCATCTCGCTGCTGAACCTGCGCCAGGGTGAACGCCTGCAGGTCTACTACACGGACATAGCCGGCGGCTTCATCGCCCAGCAGATCCGCGTGAAGTAAGGACGAACGCATCGCATCACGGACAATGACCTTCGCCCGGAACCCGATGGAATGGGTTCCGGGCGAATATGTATAATCCAGGTTATCACCAGAACCCGTTCGTAGTAAGCCACGCAGCCGCGGCGGAGTGGCGTCGATTACGCAATCGCTTCCATGTTATTGGAGTAATGTTGACGTTGCCATGCATGTTATTTATTACTCCCTTTTTCTATAGTCGGACGCCACTCCGCCGCTGCTGCGTGGCTTACTACGAACGAGATGGTTTGGTAGTAGTTGCCTCATCGTGCGGATTACAAATCCGCGCTCCATTTCCGCTGCACCCACCAGCAGGCATTCTTGCTCACAGCGTCAAATATACCGGTAATACGCTTCTGGAGGCTCACCATGTATACACCAGCGTCTGATCGGTACGATTCCATGCTCTATCGCCGCTGCGGGCGCAGCGGCCTCACGCTACCGGCGATTTCGCTGGGGCTTTGGCATAATTTCGGGGGCGTCGACACGCTGGACAACCAGCGGGCAATGTTGCGGCGAGCCTTCGACCTGGGCATCACGCACTTCGATTTAGCCAATAACTACGGCCCCCCGCCGGGCTCGGCCGAGGAGAATTTTTCCCGCTTGCTGCACACCGACTTCCACAGCTTGCGCGACGAGCTGGTGATCTCCACCAAGGCCGGTTATCGCATGTGGGCGGGGCCATATGGCGAATGGGGTTCGCGCAAATACGTGCTCTCCAGCCTCGACCAGAGCCTGCGGCGCATGAAGCTCGATTACGTCGACATCTTCTACTCGCACCGGCCCGACCCGAACACGCCGTTGGAGGAGACGATGGGCGCGCTGGACGCCGCGGTGCGGCAGGGCAAGGCAGTTTACGCCGGCCTGTCCAACTACAGCGCCGAGCAGACGCAGGAGGCCGCCGCCATCCTGCGCCGGCTGGGCACCCCCTGCCTCATCCACCAGCCCAGCTACTCGATGATCAACCGCTGGGTGGAAAACGGCCTGCTGGACGTCCTCGGCGACGAGGGCATCGGCGGCATCGCCTTCTGCCCGCTGGCGCAGGGGCTGCTCACCGCGCGCTACCTGGGCGGCATCCCCGACGACAGCCGCGCCGCCAAGCCGCACGGCTACCTCAAGCGCGAAACGGTGACCCCGGAGATGGTGGCGAAGCTGCAGGCGCTCAACGCCGTCGCCGCCGACCGCGGCCAATCCCTCGCGCAGATGGCCCTCGCCTGGACCCTCCGCGACCCGCGCATGACCAGCGCGCTCATCGGCGCCAGCAAGGTGTCGCAGATCGAAGAGAACGTCAAAGCGCTGGAGAACCTGGCGTTTTCGGAGGAGGAGCTGGCGCGGATCGATGGAATTGTTGCTTAAAGGGAGTAAGTGGAGCAGCAAGTCTGGAAGCCGACGCGAGTCGCGCACTTGATGTATGAGCAAGACCAAGGAGTAAGCAAGGAGCAACAACATGAGCGATCAGACAGATGAACCGCAACCATCCCTGGTCCCCCCCACCCCGCCGGCCGTCGTCACTCCGGCGGAGGAGCGCGGTCGCCACTACCTGGAAAAAGCCATCAATATGCAGCGCTACATGCTCGGTAACCTGCTGTTCGTGGGCATCGCGCATGGTCTGCTCGTCTGCATTTGGGGCGGCAGAAATAGAGAATTGTCGCTAGAGTCGATAACCTACAACAGCGTTATCCTCTGGATGATTATCGGTGCCATTCGCCATATCACCATACTCAAGCCGCTGAACCACGCGCGCCCAGCCGCCTGGCGCGTCGCGGTATTCCTCCCGGTGATCGTCATCAGTGGGGTGCTGCTCTGGTACGGGATGATGAGTCAATTCATCTGGAATGGTGGTTGGGGGGATATTGGCCGCATTGTTTGGTTCGTGATTCTCATCCTCCCGCTCACGCCCTATTTCATATGTAGCATCGTTTCGTCGGTGTATCTGTTGAAGACTGAAGTACGATCGTTAATAGGCACGCAACCCATTATCAAGCGGGCGTAAGTAGAGCAGCAAGTCTGGAAGCCGACGCGAGTCGCGCGCCGGATGTATCCGAATAGCAGAGGAAGAATGTATAACCCGGGCGAGCGAGCGCTACTTACTTGTGCTTTCGATTACTTCCGGAGCGCGGCTCGCGCCGGCTTCCAGACTCGCTGCTCTACATACTACCAGATGCTCTCGATTACACCCGGAGCGCGACTGAGGTCGGCTTCCATACCGTGCTATAGCTGGTTCCCCTGGTTTACCACACCTTCCACCACGGCTTCTTCGCCGGGAGGGGCGGGGGGACGGGGATTTCTTTGGTGGGTGGGGGGCCGACGTCCAGACCGAGGCCGATGCCATAGGCGGCGATGCCGTCTTCGAGGCCGTGCTGTATGCGGGTGGCGACGCGTTGGACGGGGGTGAGCACGTGGCCGTCGGGCAGGCGCAGGGCGATGTTCAGCTCGATTTTCACGCCGCCGGTGTCGCCCACCCACTCGCCGCCCAGTGTGCGGCGAAAGGTTTCCCCGATGTAGCAGCCCAGCGCAAAGACGCGCTTGCCGGGGTCCTGCGCGAGCAGGCCGTCGGCGATGGGCTGACCGTTGCGGACGTTGTCATCAAGAAAGCGGTCGATCTCCCACAGACTGGCGGGGGTGAGGTCGGCGTGATACCCCGCCTGCTGCAACGCAGTGGCGATCCAATTGGCGGCGGCTTCGATGTTGGCTGTTTTGTTATCCATGATGATAAAATACGTATCATTACCTGACGGCAGAAAAGCGCCGTCCATGGCGCAGTTTCACCCGTGTATGTCCATGCCGGCGTGGTTACCGGCGCGTGATGCTTTATAGTATGACATCCATATTCATGAAAGGTTTCAGCACGTCGGGCACGCGGATAGTTCCGTCCGCCTGCTGATAATTCTCGGCGACGGCGGCCCAGGTGCGGCCGACGGCGAGACCGCTGCCGTTGAGGGTATGCAGCAGTTCCGGCTTGCCGCCGGGCTCGCGGCGGAGGCGGATGTTGCCCCGGCGGGCCTGGAAATCGCCGCAGTTGCTGCACGAGCTGATCTCGACGTATTTGCCCATGCCCGGCATCCACACCTCCAGGTCATAGGTCTTCACCGCCGAGAAACCCATGTCGCCGGCGCAGAGCAGCACCACGCGATAGGGCAGGCCAAGCTGCTGCAGCACGTCTTCGGCGTTGGCCACCAGCGTTTCCAACTCATCCATCGACGTCTCCGGCGTGGTGAATTTATACATCTCCACTTTGTCGAACTGGTGCTGGCGGATGAGCCCGCGCGACTCCTGCCCGGCGGCGCCCGCCTCGGCGCGGAAACACGGCGAATACGCGGTGTAGTAGCGCGGCAGTGTATGCAGTTCAAGGATTTCGTCGCGGTGCAGGTTGGTGAGTTGCACTTCCGAGGTCGGCGCGGGGTACAGCCCCTCGCGCAGGCGGAACAGGTCGTCCTCGAATTTCGGCAACTGCCCGCTGGCGCGCAGCGATTCGGCCGCCACCACGAAGGGCGGCCACACCTCGGTGTAGCCGTGATCGTCCGCATGCAGGTTCATGAAAAAGTTCAATATGCTGCGCTCGAGCCGCGCGCCGGCGCCCATGAAGAGCGAGAAGCGCGCCTGGGCGATCTTCGCCGCGCGCTCGAAGTCGAGGATGCCGAGGTTGGCGCCCAACTCCCAATGCGGCTTCGCGCCAAAATCGGGCAGCGCCGGTTCGCCCCAGACGCGCACCACCAGGTTGTCGTCGGCGTCGGCACCGTCGGGCACGCTGGGGTCGGGGATGTTCGGGATGGCCATCAGCAGCTCGGTGAACTCTGCCTCAGTGGCGTTCGCTTCCTCGTCCAGCGCCTTGATCTCGTCGCCCACGCGGCGCATCGCCTCAATGGGCCTGCTGGCGTCTTCCTTGCGCTTTTTCAACTCGGCGATCTGCTGGGAGGCGACATTGCGCTCGGCCTTCAAGGCTTCCACGCGCGTGAGGGCCGTCCGGCGGCGCTCCTCCAGCGTGGTCAGCACATTCAGGTCAATCTCTTTCTGCCGGCGGCGCATCCCTTCGGCCACCACCTCCGGCGTATAGCGCAACAGTTTGGGGTCCAGCATGGTCGTCTCCTTCAGCGTAATGGGCCCTATTATACCCGCGATGCGGGGGAATGGGGAATGGGTCATCTATCGCAGTCGTAATCGCAGTCGTCATCGTAATCGAAACTCAAAACAGCGCGGTGGGACCAAACGAGCGATTTCGACTACGACGGCGATGTCTGGCTCCCATGATGTTCGGGCAGCGTTGTCCAGGCGAGGACGGCGCCGAGGGTGATGGCGGCGGCGCTGGCGACGAAGATGGCGGCATGGCCGTAGGTGTTCCACACATAGCCGCCGACAAGAGGGCCGCAGACGGCGGCCAGACCCTGCACGGTGCCGTAGGCGCCGAAGGTGACACCGCGGTTTTTGCGGCCGGAGAGCGAGGTGATGATAGCGAGCCAGGCGGGGATGCCCATGGCGAAGGCGACGCCGATGACGGTGACGATGAGCGACAGGCCGATGAGCGTTGTATTATACGCCATCGCCCACAGCGCGACGGCGATGACGGTGAA
Source organism: uncultured bacterium (assembly GCA_964590255.1). Classification (GTDB taxonomy): domain Bacteria; phylum Armatimonadota; class Hebobacteria; order CAIYQO01; family CAIYQO01; genus JAKIYB01. The sequence continues at coordinate 30,738 of CAZPYA010000025.1, read as the reverse complement.
AGCGACGCGCACGATGGTGATTTTGCCGACGATGTCCCCCACCCGGCTGAGCGGCAGCGCCAGCAGCGCGATGCCGACCACCGGCGCGCCGACAAGGATGCCCACCTGCCGCAGCGTGAAGCCCAGGTCGTGGGTAACGTAGTCGAAGAGGAGCTGCGCGAGGATAAGGATGGCGAAATTCTGCACGAAGGTGATGATGAGCAGCGGCACGTGGCGCAGCGGTGACAGCGCGGCGCGCTCTTCGTCTTCGGCATGCACCTCGGGGTGCGGCGCGTCGAGCTGGGGACGCAGGCGGAAGAAGGCGAAGGCTACCAGGCCGCCCAGCAGCATGACCCCGCTGCCGACCACGAAGAAGAGGCGCGGGGTGCCGGCGACCTTGAGCAGCACCGCCGCCAGCGCGCCACCGGTGAAGAGCGCCAGCATATACATCATGTTGATGGCGCCCATGGCGTTGGCACGCAGGCGCAGCGGCACGGTGTCGCCGATGAGCGCGAAGACGGAGGGCCACAGCGCGGCGATCATCATGCCGTCCCACCAGCGCAGCGGGAAGAGCCAGGTGTAGTGCGTGGCGATGCTGGCGAGGTAGAGCGACGGCGCGGAGAGCAGCATCGCCCCCACCACCATCTTCGCGCGACCGAAGCGGTCGGAGAGCCAGCCGAAGGGCACGCGCAGCACCGTCTCGGCGATGAGGAAGACGGCGCTGACCCAGCCGAGGATGATGCCGTCGTTCGACGCGGTGGCGCCCAGCTCTTTCACGTATTGGTGCATCGTCACGTTGTTCACGCCGGACAGCGTGATCTGCGCGAAGAGCGTGATGAGCCCCAGCGGGATGAGCACCGGGTAGGCGGCGAAAATGCCGAAGGCGGCGGCCAGCGGATTGCGCTTTGGGCCATCGTGCTCCGACGCCGCCGGCGGGATGTGCATGCTAACCGACATCGACCGGCACTTTCTCGACGATACTCGCGATCACCTGCTCGGCGGTGACGCCGCTGATGCGCGCCTCGGGGCGTACAATGACGCGATGGGAGAGCACCTGACGCGCCATCCGCTTCACATGGTCGGGCACCACGAATTCCTCGCCCGATACCGCCGCCAGCGCCTGGGTGGCGCGGTAGAGGTTGATGGCCCCGCGCGGGCTGGCACCCAGGTACAGGTCGGGATGCGTGCGCGTGGCCTCTACCACGTTGAGGATGTAGTCCAGCGCGGTGTCGCTGACGTGGACGGTTTTCACCGCCTCCTGCATCGCCACCACGCCGGCGACTTCCGTCACCGGCCGCAGCGCGGCCAGCGGCACCGAGCGCGCCTGCGCCACCACCACCTCGCGCTCCTGCTCGCGGGGCGGGTAGCCCAGGCTCTGCCGCAGCAGGAAGCGGTCGAGTTGCGACTCGGGCAGCGGGTAGGTGCCTTCGTATTCGATGGGGTTCTGCGTAGCGATAACGAAGAAAGGCTGCGGCAGCACGCGGGTGACGCCGTCCACCGTCACCTGGCGTTCCTCCATGCACTCCAGCAGCGCCGCCTGGGTTTTCGGCGAGGCACGGTTGATCTCGTCGGCCAGCACAATGTTGGCGAAGATCGGGCCTTCCAGGAAGCGGAACTCGCCGCTGCCCTGGTTGAAGATAGAGACGCCGGTGATGTCGGACGGCAGCAGGTCGGGGGTGAACTGCAGGCGCTTGTAGCTGCACCCCAGCGAGGCGGCCAGGCTTTTCGCGAGCATCGTTTTGCCCACGCCCGGCACGTCCTCCAGCAGCACGTGGCCACCGCACAACAGCGCCACCAGCGTCAGCTCGATTTCCTGGCGCTTGCCGCGGATGACGATCTCGATATTCTCGGCGATGGCGCGCATGCGCGCGGTGACATCGGCAATCGGCATGGACGTCGTTTCAGACACGCGTGACTCCGTTTCCGTGCGCATGCTGCTCGTTGACAACGGTTGCCCGGATTGAAATCCGGGGCTGGACAGACAAAGTCGGCCTGCGCCGACTGGCCCGATCTGACAGCGTATCCGGATGCAGAACGCATCGATACCGGGCTGTCAGCGAGTAGACATGCAACGCTCCAACTGTACCCGTTCTCTTTCTATTTACCACATCGCCGGCTCTCTCCCTTCCGGCACCGCCCACTCTTCTTCGCGGCTGTCCAACCAGCGTGACAGCCACCAGCCGGCCGCGCCCACCACGGCCAGGAAGAGCAGCAGCAACCAGGGGGAGCGCACCACCACCGGCAACGAAGCGAAGGGCAGCCGCGCGGCGGCGGCGCTGACCCCCAGCAGGATATCGAGGAAGGCGACGTTGACATGGTTGAGGAGGACGGCCACCGGCGGTACCAACGCGGCGGCGGTGATGGTGAGCAGCCCCAGCGGCAGCAGCACCGCCGCCACCGGCACGGCGACGAGATTGGTGAGGGGCGCCAGTAGCGGGATGTTGCCGAAGTGCCACGCCAGCACGGGGTAGGTCATGAGCTGCGCGCCCAGCGTGGCGGCACACAGCAGCGCCAGCGGGCCCAGCCGCCGGCGCAGCAGGCGCATGAAGAGCGGGGTGACGGTGAGCAGGCCGAAGACGGCGGCGAACGAGAGCTGCATGCTCGGTCCGAACAGCGCCGCCGGTCGCGCGACGAGGATAACCAGCGCCGCCGCGCTAAGCAAGGTGAGGCCGTCGGGACGGAAGGTGCGTCGCCGCGCCAGCGGCGACAGCGCGAGAATGACCGCGACGATGCCGAGCAGCGCCATGAAGAGCGCGCGGTCGACCGACACCCCACGGTCGGCCAGCGCCACATACGCGCCCAGGATGGGCAGCGAGCACCCCAGCAAAATGAGGCGCGCGCGGGGATAGGTGGTCTGCACCCGCCCGGAGGCCGCCAGCCACAGCGGCAGCACCAGCAGGCCACCGAGCAGCGCGATCTGGCTGCCGGAGACGACCATGAGGTGGATGGTGCCGGCCTGGCGGAACTGCTCGGTGAGCGCCTTCGGCAGCGGCGAGCCGTAGACGCCGAGCACCAGGCTGTCCAGAAGCTGGGCGTAGAGCGGGCCGAAGCGCGCGGGCATCGTCGCCGCCAGCCGGTCATGCAGGTAGGCGCGCAGGCTGTAGCTGGTGGAGGACGGCGCGGCGCGCGCCAGCGGGGTCAGGACATCGGCGCGCATCGACGCCGTCAGGCCATGCTCGGCCAGATACGCGCGGCGATTAAAGCCGAAGGGATTGCCGGCCTCCTCGACGGGGCGCACGCGGCCATCCACCCGCCACTGGCGGCCGGGCGCCGGCGGCTCCCCCATCCCGGTCAGGTAGACGGCGCCTTCGGCATCCACCCAGTGGTCGCCCACCTGCCGAGCGAGCAGACGAAAGGGCACATGCCAGCCGTAGTCGGTGCGCACCGCCGGCCCCAGCGGGTAGCCGGCCGCGGTGACACGCCCCGGCGGCAGCGCCCGCGGATCGCCCGGGCCGGGGGGCGCCAACTGCCACGTTGCCAACGCGGCGGACAGCATCAACGCCGCCAGGCAGAGCCCCACCGCGCCGGAGCGTCCGCGCCGCGCCTGCGCCATCCAACCCGCCAGCCCGAGGACAGTCGCGAGCAGATATCCAGTTACCGGCACTGCCACCTGCGACGCGAGGACGATGCCGCCAGCCCAGAGGAGGGCCAGGCAGCACAGCGGCCGGCGCAGCAGCGAGTTGAGGAGAGAAGGCAGCATGGCACCAAACGCGCCGGGGATGCCCTTCGGCATCCCCGGGAGTCCGTCAACATCCGCGGCTCATTCGCCGGACTTCGCGGCGTACGAGAAGCGAATCAGGTAAAAGGCGCTGCCCACCTTCGCCGTGGATTTGCCGCCGGCCGGCTTGGCCGTGGCGGGCGCGCCGAAGGGGTTGGCCCCCCCGCCCAGCGGCGGCGGGGCTTCGGCAGGCGGCGGCGTGCCCCAGGCGGGTGCCCCACCGGGATTGCCGGGATCGCCGACGGTCGCCGCGGCGGCGGAGGGCAGATTCGTTACCGGGAAGGTATAGAGGACGAAGTCCTCCACGCGCAGCAGCGCGTTCGCCTGGTAGTCATACCAGGTATAGCGCACGCCGGCGCACTCGGTGAACTTGATGCTGTTGCCGGTATCGACGACAGCGCCAGCGGTCGGCGCGGCCATCGTCGGCGCGACGCCAGGCCCGGCGGGCATGGCGGCCCGTTTCAGCAGATCGGCGCGGGTGGTGCGTTCATCCGGCGGACGCGCCGTCGGCTTGGTGGAGATGAACGGGAACGGTGTCCAGCGCGGATCGAGCTTGAACTCCGAACGGATGCGGATAGCCCGCTTGCCGTTCACCCACTCCATGCCGTCTATGCTGTGGCTGGCCTGCACGTTGGTGTTGTCACGGTTGAGCAGGTCCAGGACGATATTCATCGCCTTCGGCCACTGCGACTCGCGGGTGACGGCGAAGGTGGGCACCGGGGTGGAGCAGGCGGACAGCGGCAGGTAGATCTTCTCGCGCAACTGCTCGACCACGGAGACCGAGCCGTCCTGATTGAAATGATAGAGCGCGCTGGCGCCGGCCTCGGGAATGGACGCTTCCTTCAGGCCATAGCTCAGCGAGTAGCCGGACTGCGGCTCGCGCACCTCGACACGCACGTCGAAGCCGGTGGCCTTCGCCTCGATGAGCGTGCGGCGGATGGTCAGCTCCAGCGCGGCGTCCAGCTCGGGCGCCTGGCCGGCAGTGGCGCCGAAGAGCGTGCCTTCCGCGCGCAGGTCGATCACCTCATCGCCGCCCTTATACTTCAGCACGGTATTCTGCGGGAAGTCGGTATCCGGCAGGCCGTTCTGCACGGTCACCTTCACGCTGTAGCGGCCGTCGGGCACCTGCTTGTTTTCGGCGTCCACCGCCTGCACGCTGATGGTGTAGGCGCCGTCGGGGAAGCGCAGCAGTTGATTATAGCGCGTGGGCAGGTTGCCGCTGGCGGGATCGAACTTGATGAACGCCAGGGTGTCCCAGTTGAAGAGCAGGTAGGGCGCCGGCTCGGAGTTGTCCGTTTGCGGCGTGGCGGCGAACATGAATTGATCGTTGATGCGCAGCACCACGCTGGCGACTTTCGGCTGGGTGTAAATTTTCACCGGCACGACGCCGCGCACGGCGGTATCCTTGTGCGGCCGCATGATGGTCACCGGCCCGGTGGGCAGCGGATCGTTCGGCTGCGCCGGGTTCGGGCCGACGCCGGCGTTCGGGTCGATCGTCGGCAACTGCGGCTCCAGGTTCGCCTTCTGCATGGCGGCGTAGGCGACGGCTTTCGGATCGGTGAAGACATTCAGGCCGCGCGCCTTGCCGCCTTCGGGATTCACCAGCCAGACGCCGGAGCCGGTCTGGGTGCCCACCTTCGTCGCGTTGAAGACGATGGTTTCAGGATTGACCCACTGCACCGATTTCGCCCCGTCGATCTGCGAGACGACTTTCTTCGTCTCCAGGCCGAACGGTTTGATGATGCACAGGTCGCAGAGACCATTGGGATTCCGCACCAGCACGGCGATGCTGATGGTGTCTTTGGCGGTGGCCGGCGCCTGGCTGGCGGCGATAATTTCCTTAGCCGGGTGGATCGGCAACGGGGCGTTACCGGTGAGCATCACGTTTTTCAGCGTCGGGGCTTTGCCTTCCAGGTCGACATAGAGCAGCCACTGCCCGTCGGCGCGCCACGAGGGCGTGGCGTTGAATTTCGTCTCGGGCAGCACTTTCATGCCGCTGCCGTCGCTGTTGATCACCCGCAGCGTGGTTTTGCCGGCGGCATCCTGGGCGAGGTAGGCCAGTTGATTGCCGTCGGGCGACCAGGACGGAAAGCGGTCCGAAGTGTCGCCGGTGGTCACCTGCCGCGGCTCGCCTTCCGGCTGGTTCTGCGCGTTGAGCGTCCAGGTGAAGAGCTTAAATGTGTCGCCCACCTTCGCGGCGAAGGCCAGCGTGGCGCCGTCCGGCGCCAGGGCGGGGGTGACGCGCGGCAGTGGCGCCTTGTCGTGCGCCGGCAAATCCTGCGGTTGCTTGCCGTCGCTGAACATGACGAGGATATTCGTCGGCGCCGTGCGCACCTGGCGCTGCACCGCAAGGCGCTCTTTCGCCTCCTGAGCCTGACCCGGCAGCGCAAGCAGCAGCAGACCCGCGATTACCGCCCAGACGGTCGCGCGACTTCTCATAGAGGCCTCCCCTGCCCATTCTCGTGGCATACGCATTGTGCGGCGCCGCGCGCCGCTACACAGTTAGATGCATTATATGCCAGAATTGTTCCCGTTCGCAATCCTTTGACCGTTTTCCGGCCCAGGGATGCGTGCAACAACCGCGTCAGCCCGCCAGCGCGGCGGCGCCGGCGCGCAGCGCCTGCTCATTCATGGGGATGAGGTGATGGCGGCGTTCGGGGAGAATGTGCCGCAGCGCCTCGACCACCGATGCCGGTTCCACCAGCCGGGTGAGGCCGAGAAAGGCGCCGAGCATGACCATGTTGGCGGTGCGCGCGTCGCCCATTGTTTCCGCCAGGTGATTGGCGCGGATGGCGATCCAGCGCTCCGGGGTGGTGATCTCCGCGGTGTTCACCAGCGAGCTGTTCACCAGCAGCGTGCCGCCGGGGCGCACCTGTCGCTGGTACTTCGCCAGCGAAAACTGGTTCATGATGATGGCGGTATCCGCCGCGGCCACCACCGGCGAGCCGATCGGGTCGGACGACACGATAACGGTGCAGAAGGACGGCCCGCCGCGCATTTCGGCGCCGTAGGCGGGGGTCCACACCACTTCGCGGCCTTCCACCACCGCCGCTTCCGCCAGCGTGGAGCCCAGCGTCAGCACGCCTTGTCCGCCGAAACCGGCGATGATCAGCTCGTGGTGCACGCGGACTAAGGATGGACTTGCGTTACTGGACATGCGATACTCCGTCAATGACTCCTGGCCTACCCGGGCTGGACGCCCGCCCCACGGGCAAGCGATTCGCCGCGGTAGGCATTTATTCCATTCACGACTATACTATTTCCCGGCGGCGACGAAAAAGCCTTCCGCCGTCCGGTGATTCCGGAAAAACAGGTTTTTTACCATCATTCGGTGAATTACCACAGGGGCACGATGCTCCAGTCACCCGTGAAACGGATACGCATGCCGCTGACGCACACGCGAGACGAACACCGCGCGCCGGCCCCGCCGATTTCGGCCCCGCCGCCGCTGCATGCCACGATGCACGGACTCCAGCAGGAGTCCGCGCTCATCGTGGCGATTCTGCGCGCCGCCCTCACCATGCTGGCCGCCTTCGCGCTGCAGTTCATTAGCCTCGCTCCCCAGTCCAGCCGCACGATGCAGATGACGATACTGGCCGCCATCGTGTATACCGGGGTTGTCTTCCTCTTCCACGCATTGCGCTGGCGTCCCCGCGGCATGGTGCAGGTGTTGGCGCTGCTCGACATCCTGCTCGTCACCGCCTGGGTCGGCCTCACCTGGCAAAAGGAACTGCACGGCAGCGGCTCGCTGCTGTTTCCCTTCTACTACATACTCATCATCGTCAACGCGCTGTGGTTCGGCGTGGCCGGCGCGCTGGCGTCCAGCCTTATCATCGCCACGCTCTACCTGGGCATGGTCAACTACGTCATCGCCCCCGGCGACGCGCAGGTGCTCATCGAAACCGTGTACCGCAACGTGCTGTACCTGTTTCTGACCGCCATCGTTATCGGCTACCTGGTGGATACCCACAAGCGCGAGCGCGAAATGTGGACCCGCTCGCAGGTGCTGCTGGCGCAGTACCAGGAGCGTTTCCGCGCCGCGCAGGAGGTGTATGACCTGCTGGTGCCCGCGCAGATTCCCGCCGTGCCCGGCGTGGAACTGGCCGGGCGCTGGCGGCCGGTGCTGCAGGAGGGCGGCGGCGACTTTTACGACGTCATCCCGCTGCCGGACGGCCGGGTGGTGTTCACCATCGCCGACGTCTCCGGCAAGCACATGCGCGGGGCCATCAAGCTGCCCATCTTCAAATCCGCCTTCCTCGCCTGCGCGCAGGTGTGGGACGATCCCGGCGATATCCTCGCGCAGGTGAACCGCATCGTCTACCCGCTACTGCAGCCGGACATGTTCATCTCGGCTTGCGTGGTGATGCTGGACCCCGTCGCGCGGCGCATCACCCTGGCCAACGCCGGGCAGGACCCGCCCATCCTGGTGCGCGCCGCCGATAGCGCGATCATCCACCTGGAGACCGGCGGGCTGGTGCTGGGCGTCGACACCCACGCCGACTACCCCGCGGAGAGCCACCCGCTGGCGCCCGGCGATACCCTGTGCCTCTACACCGACGGCATCACCGAGGCCCGCGACGACGCCGGCGAGGAATTCGGCGCCGAAAACCTGGAAGCCCGCGTGCGCGCCGGCGTGGGCATCGACCTCTCCGCCCAGGCCATCGCCGACAACATCTTCGACGCCGTCACCACCCACATCCAGGGCGGCCCCCGGCGCGACGACCTGACCCTGCTGGTGATGCGCTTCACGCCGGAGTGAAGTTGTCGCGCCCCCTCCCCCCATATGCGTCATGCTTCAGCAATCGCTCTACTGGGCATCGGCCCCCACCCCTGTCCCCTCCCCCGCTCCGCTGCGCTGCGCAAGGGAGGGGGAAGTTGTACATCTCCCACAGTACTCTCGGGAGGCCGGGGGGGGCCGATATACGCTATACGGCTCGCACTATCATGACGCATATACCCCTCATTTCCTGCCCCCCTCTCCCCAAGGAGAGAGAAGGAGCGCACGCACGCCGGAGCTACATACCGCCCATTTCCCGTGCATGCTTCATCTTCGCACCACTTCATTTTTCAGGGACAGAAGCTGTCACCGGACGTGTGGTAGCATGGCGATATAGGAGGATCAACCATGCAACCGATATTGACAGAGTTTGTCCTGGGGGTGACGGTGGGCGAGGCGCAGGCGGCGCAGAATCTGACGGTATTTCCGCTGATGTCGGAGCTGCCGACGGGGCCGGAATACCTGACGCTGTCGGAGGCGCTGGCGGCGGGCACCCTGAGCATCACCGAGATGCACGCCGGGGGATCGGTGCCGGAGCTGACGGCGGTGAATACCGGACCGCTGCCGGTGCTGCTGCTGGACGGCGAAGAGGTGGTGGGCGCGAAGCAGAACCGCGTGCTGAACACCACCCTCCTCATCCGCGAGCACGCGAAGACGGTGCTGCCGGTGAGTTGCGTGGAACAGGGACGCTGGCGCTATGACACGCCGGAGTTCCATGACTCGAACAATGTGATGGCGCCGCGCCTGCGGGCGCGCAAGCAGGTGGCGGTGACAGAGAGCCTGGCCGCGAGCGGCGAGCGCATGTCCGACCAGGGCGAGGTGTGGGACGGCGTGGCCGAGTTGGCCGAGGAGGCCGCCGCGCCCCCCTCGCCCACCGGCGCCATGCACGATGTCTACGCTCATGCCGACGGCGACATCACCGCACTGCTGCGCGATTTCGCGCCTCTCCCCGGGCAGCGCGGCATGGTTGTCTGCATTCACGGACGGCCGGCGGGCGCCGAATACGTCTCGCAGCCGCGCGCCTTCGCCAAGGTCTTTGAGAAACTGCTGCGCGGTTACGCGCTGGAGGCGCTCATCAGCCGCGGCCGAACACGACGCGCCGCCACACCAGCCGACGCCGCGGTCTTCCTTGGCGCCATGACCGCCGGCGCGACCACCTTCTACGAAGCGATCGGCTATGGCGTGGAGCATCGCATCACCGGCAAAAAGCTGGTCGGCTCGGTCCTGACCGTGGCTAACACGGTCATTCACGTCTCGCTGCTGGCCGCGGCGGCACGCAAGCGCCAACGCCAACGCCACTATGATGAACCGATTTACTGACCGATTCCCCGGACGACGAATGACCCCGGCGCGGCTTGCCGCGCCGGGGTCATTCCGCGTTTCACCGGTTTGGTGTTGAAATATAAAGAAGGTGTAAAGGGCAGGGATAATATCATTTTCCTGTGGTATATTACAGGCATGGATGATGCGGTAACATCACCACCGACCACCCTGTCAGCCCGGCTGCAGTTGCTGCACGACGTGCGGGCGCAGCTTTTCACGGCGACGACCGCGGATGCGATGTGCCGCATGGCGGTCGAGTTGGGACACGCGCGCCTGGGATTCGACCGCCTCTCGCTGTGGTTCGCGGATGGTCCGGAGCAGGCGCGCGGCAGTTACGGCATTGACGAGTCCGGAGCCGTCCGTGACGAGCGGGGCGCCGTGGTCGGGATCGCGCCGTCATCCCCAATGGGACGCGTGCTCACCGGCGCAACAGACCTGGTTATCGAGCATGACGATGCCCTATTGAATCACACCATCACCAATGTCGGCCACGGCATGCACATGCTGGCCGCCTTGTGGGACGGCATCCACGTGCTGGGCGCGGTGAGCACCGACAATCTGCTGTCCGGCGCCGCGTTCACCGATGACGACGGCGAAGTGTTGCGCCTCTATGCGTCGATTATTGGCCACCTGTACCTGCAGCGGCAGTCCGAAGCCGAACAGCGCACGCTGCAGCAGATTTCGGACTACGCCCTCACCCACTCGCTGGACGAGTTAATTCAATACACGCTCGATCAGGCCGAACAATTCACTGGCAGCGCCATCGGCTTCTTCCACTTTCTCGACGATGATACCGGCATGCTGACGCTACAAACCTGGTCGACGCATACACGGGGGCAGATGTGCACCGCCGACGGCCATGACGCGCATTACCCGATACGCGAAGCCGGCGTCTGGGTGGATTGTGTGCATCAGCGCCGGCCGGTTCTCCACAACGACTACGCCACGCTGCCGCACCGCAAGGGCCTGCCGGACGGGCACGCGCCGGTCGTGCGCGAACTGACGGTGCCGGTGATCCAGCACGAGCGCATCGTCGCGATCATCGGCGTCGGCAACAAGCCGAACCCGTATACCGAGCACGACGTGCAACTCGTTTCTGACTTCGCCCACCTGGTGTTGGACATCATCGCCCGCAAACGGGCGGAGGAGGCGCTACGCGACAGTGAAGCGCGCTGGCACAGCTATATTGAACACGCGCCGTATGCGATCTACCTGGCCGATGAAACCGGACACTACCTGGAAGCCAATCCTGAGGCCTGCCGCTCGACCGGCTATACGGAAGCCGAACTACTGACCATGCGCATCGCGGATCTGCTGCCAGCGGAATACGCCCACGAAGGCGCTGACCACTTCGCGCGGGTCATGCACGATGGCAGCGCGCACGGCGAACTACGGTATCAGTGTAAAGACGGCAGCCTGCACTGGGCGTCGATTTCCGCGGTGAAGCTCTCGAATACCCGCTTTCTGGCATTCGCCCACGATATTACCGCGCGCAAGGAAGCGGTAGCCGCGTTGAAAGAAAGTTACGACCGCTTCATCCAGTTGGCCGAGCAGAGCCACACGGTGCTGTGGGAGGTCGATGCCGGTGGCCTGTATACCTATGTCAGCCCGGTCGCGGCCCATCTGTATGGCTATGCGCCGGAAGAGATCATTGGCCGGCTGCATTTCTACGATCTACACCCCGAGGAGGGACGCGAGGCGTTCATCGCCGCCGCCTTCGCGGTATTCGAGCGGCAAGGCCTGTTCGAGGGGATCGAGAATGCCATCGTCACGAAGGATGGTCGCCAGGTCTGGGTGACGACATACGGCATTCCGCTGCTGAACACGGAGGGGGAGCTGGTCGGCTACCGGGGCAGCGACATCGACATCACCGCGCGCAAGCTGGCCGAGGCGGAAGGCGAACGGCTGCAGGGACAGTTGGCGCAGATGCAAAAAATGGAGTCGATCGGCCGGCTGGCCGGCGGCGTGGCGCACGACTTCAACAACATGCTGAACGTCATCCTGGGCAATGCCGAGATGGCGATGGCGCAGGTGGACCCCGCGGCGCCCATCGCGGCGGACCTGCAGGAGATCACGCGCGCCGCCGAGCGCTCGGCGGACCTGACCCGGCAACTACTGGCCTTCGCGCGCAAGCAGACCGTCGTCCCGCGCATACTGAACCTGAATGAGACGATTGCCGGCATGCTGAAGATGCTGCGCCGGCTCATCGGCGAGGATATCAACCTCACCTGGGTGCCGGGCAGCGAACCGTGGCCGGTGAAAGTCGATCCGTCACAAATCGATCAACTCCTCGCCAACCTGTGCGTGAATGCCCGCGACGCCATCACCGGCGTCGGACGGGTGACTATCGAGACGAGTAATATCCACTGCGACGACGCCTATTGCACCGGACACGGGGGCATGCCGCCGGGCGACTACCTGCTGCTGTCCGTGAGCGACGACGGCTGTGGCATGTCCGGCGAGACGATGGGACACATCTTCGAACCGTTTTTCTCAACGAAAGGCGTGGGCGAAGGCACCGGCCTGGGACTGGCGACGGTCTACGGCGTAGTGAGCCAGAACAGCGGCTTCATCGACGTCTACAGCGAACCCGGCATCGGGACGACCTTCAGCATCTACCTGCCGCGCCATCGCATGGCCGATGCGCAGCCGATCGCCGCGGACACTCCGGCAGCCACCCCACGCGGCCGCGAGACGGTGCTATTGGTGGAAGACGAGCCGTCCATATTGCGGCTGGGCCAACGCATCCTGGAAGGCCAGGGTTACCACGTGCTAACCGCCCCCACCCCGGGCGAGGCCATGCGCCTGGCCGAAGAGTATCCGGGCGAAATCGACCTGCTGATGACCGACGTGGTGATGCCGGAGATGAACGGCCGCGACCTGGCGCGCAACCTGCTCTCCCGCTACCCGTCAATGAAGCGCCTCTTCATGTCCGGCTATACCGCCAACGTCATCGCCAGCCACGGCGTCCTCGACAACGGCGTCAACTTCCTGCAGAAGCCGTTCACGCTGCACGACCTGACAACGAAGGTGCGCGAGGTGCTGGATCAGTAAGTCGATGACCGCAAAGGTTGTGCGAAATCGTGTTGCGCGCTCCCGCGCGCGCCCTCATCCCCTGCCCTTCTCCCAATTTTGGGAGAAGGGAGCACCGCGTGTATAGCCACGTTCAGCATGCCTGAATCATCGGCAGCTATCTGGCAACATTCACATGCTTGCGGACGTGCTTTTCAACTGCAGCAGCCGTTCGGCGGCGGCGCGCAGCGTCTCCGGCTTTTTCGAGAAGGTGAAGCGGACGGCGGTGGCGCCCAGGTGGCGGTGGCGATAGAAGCCGGCGCCGGGCACGGTGGCCACGCCGATGCCCTCTACCAGATGCATGGCGTAATCCCAGCCGTCCATGTCGGTCAACCCCGTGATGTCGGTCCACAGGTAATAGGCTCCCTGCGGCTGGAAGACGGTGAAGCCCACCTCGCGCAGCACCGGCAGCAGCAGGTCGCGCTTCTGCTGGTACGTCGCCGCTAGCTCGGTATAGTAGCCGTGGTCGATGCGCAGCGCGGTGACGGCGGCCATCTGCAGCGGGGCGGGCGCGCCCACGGTGAGGAAGTCATGGATGCGGCGCACCGCTTCGCTGATCGCCTCGGGGGCGATGACATAGCCGATGCGCCATCCGGTGACGCTGTAGCTCTTCGACAACCCGCTGATGGTGATGGTGCGCTCCGCCATACCCGGCAGGCTGGCGATAGAGCAGTGGGTGAAGCCATCATAGAGGATGTGCTCATATATCTCGTCGGTGATGGCCAGCGCGTCGTGCCGCTGGCACAGCTCCGCGATGACACCCAATTCTTCGCGGGTAAACACCTTGCCGGTGGGGTTGTGCGGGGTGTTGATGACGATGGCCTTCGTGCGCGGCGAGAAGGCCGCCGCCAACTCGTCGGGGTCGAAGGTGAAGTCCGGCGCCCGCAGCGGCACGAACACGGCCGTCGCGCCGGAGACGATGGTGTCGGGCCCGTAATTCTCGTAATACGGCTCGAAGATGATGACCTCGTCGCCCGGGTTTACCACCGCCATCATCACCGCCATCATCGCCTCGGTGGCCCCGCAGGTAACGGTGACGTGCGTGTCCGCGTCGGCGACGATGCCGTTGTACCACCCTACTTTCTCCGCGATGGCCTGGCGCAGCAACGGCATGCCCCAGGTGATGGCGTATTGGTTGTGCCCCCCGCGGATGGCGTCAACCGCCGCTTCCATGATCTCTGCCGGCGGATCGAAGTCGGGATACCCTTGCGCCAGGTTCACCCCGCCGTGCAGCGCGTTCACCCGCGTCATCTCGCGGATAATCGACTGGGTGAAGAGCTGGCTGCGGTCGCTCACGTATCGGCTCTGAATCATTTCGGTCATGGCAAGGCATCTTTCCGGTGAAGTGGTACCCTATGGTACCGGCGAATGGCGAGATGGGCAAGCGAGGCCATGCCTATTACCATGCTCGACAGTTCACCGCATTGCCCCCTCCCCAGCCCACTTACACGTTACATTCGTGCCTACTCGGCCCCCATCCCCCAACCCCTTCCCCCGCTCCGTTACACTGCGCAAGGGAAGGGGGGACATTGATGTCATACGGTGCGCATGACGGCAATGACAGCGTCTCATCTGCGATATTATTGCGTATCTGGATGTGTATAGGGGCAGGGGGAGGGGCCGATTACGTAAACCTGAACGTTTGACAGCCCTCTCCCCGTTACCTATACTGTCGCATTGACCCTATGCAAAGGAGACGCGTATGCGCCCGCCTGTTCCTCACCTGCCCGTGCCGTCGCCACGCCAGTTGCGCTGGCACGATCTGGAGTTTTACGGCTTCCTGCACTTCACGGTGAATACCTTCACTGACAAGGAGTGGGGCTACGGCGACGAGAGCCCGAGCGTCTTCAACCCGTCGGCGCTGGATGCGCGGCAATGGGTGCAAGTCGCGAAAGACGCGGGAATGCGCGGGCTGATCCTCACCGCGAAGCATCACGACGGCTTTTGCCTGTGGCCCAGCCGCTACACCGAGCACTCGGTGAAGAACAGCCCGTGGAAGGATGGCCACGGCGACGTGGTGCGCGAATTCGTCGACGCCTGCGCGGAATTCGGCCTGCACGCCGGCCTCTATCTCTCGCCGTGGGACCGCAACCACGCGGAATATGGCCGCCCGGCCTACGTGGAGTATTACCGCAACCAGCTTGAGGAACTGCTGACGCAATACGGGGAGCTCTTCGAAATCTGGTTCGACGGCGCGAACGGCGGCGACGGCTACTACGGCGGCGCGCGCGAAGCGCGGAAGATCGACGCGCAAACGTATTACGGTTTTCCGGAGCTGTGGGCGCTGGTGCGGCAACACCAGCCCAACGCCATCCTCTTCAGCGACGCCGGGCCGGATATCCGCTGGATCGGCAATGAATCGGGGTACGCGCCGGCCACTTGCTGGGCGAAGATGCACCCGAAAGGCATCGCCCCCGGCCAGGTGGACGACATCAACCGCATGGGACGCGGCGAGGCGGACGGCACGGAATGGCGGCCGGCCGAGGTGGACGTCTCGCTGCGCCCGGGCTGGTTCTACCATGACACCGAGCAACCGCGCCCGCTGGAAGAGCTGCTGGCGATTCACGATGCCAGCGTTGCTCGCGGTTGCTGCCTGCTCTTTAATTTGCCGCCCGACAAGCGCGGGCTCATCCCCGACGCGGATATCGCCCGGCTGCGCGAATTCCGCGCGGCGCTGGACGCCCGCTTCGCCAGCGAAGTGGCAACCGGCAAGGCCGTCACCGCCAGCGAAGTGCGCGGCGACGACAACGCCTTTGCCCCCGCCAACGTGACCGACGGCAACCCGGACACCTATTGGACGGTGAACGACGACACCCGCGCCTGCGAGATCGTCATCGACTTTGGCGAACTCAAACGCATCGACACCATCCGCCTGGAGGAATACCTGCCCCTCGGCCAGCGCGTCGAATCCTTCGCCGTCGACGTGGCGTTGTGGGAGCAGTGGCTGGAGACAGCGGTCGGCACCACCATCGGCGCCCGCCGCATCCTCAGCTTCCCGGCCATCACCACCCAGCGGGTGCGGGTGCGCATTTTGGCAGCGCAGGCCTGCCCGGCGCTGCGGCGGGTGGCGGTGTATGCCCGGAACTAACTGACGTCCCCGCACCCCCTGGCCCCCTCTCCCCAAGGAGAGGGGGAGATTCGCTGCGTGAAAGGATTGCTATGCATCCAGCCTTCCCCGAAGCCAGCCAGCGCCTCTGTGCGCAAATCGATTGGGCGCATCCGGCCATTGCCGGGTCGCCGATTGCTGCCGCCCATGCGGCGGGCGATGACGCGCTGGCTGCGCGCCTGTTCATTCGCTACCTGCGGGAACGAGCGACGCCGAAGTGGATCTACACCGCTGACTACGCCCGCGGGGTGCGCGAAAGCGCGGCGCCGGCATTCCGGACGACGGCCGCGGCGGCGATGGCCGGGCTGATCCCGGACGGCGAGGCGACGGGGTACGGGCACACCATCTGCCTGCCCTTCCTGCCCGCCGAGCATTTCCATGCCGGCGCGAACGCGGAAAACCTGACCGCATTGATGCACGGCGTGCTGGACGGCCGCGACCACTGGGGCAAATGGGGCTGCCAGACCATCTTCCGCTGGTTTGAGACGATCCAGGCGCTGTGGCCGATGGCAGAGTGCCCGGATGACTTCTTCATCCCCGCACTGGCCTGGCAACTGGAGGAGGCGCACGAGGCGTGGCGCTTCACCCAGAGCTGGACCGAGGCGATGCTGGGCACCGCCGGCCACAACTGGTGGGCCTTCGAGTTGTGCGCGCTGTGGAAGATCGGCTTCTACTTCCCCGAGTGCGCCGGCGTGGCGAAGTTCCAGACGCTCTACCCCACCTACGTCGAACGCGAAGTCGAGTTATCATTGTCGGCGGACGGCTATACGATCGAGCAGTCGATGAGCTACCACTACGCGCTGGAGGAGATCATCGCCGGCACGCTGCGCATCGTGCGGCTGAACGGCCTGCCGGTCAGCGAGACGCTGGCCGCGCGCATGGAAACCTGCGCCGCCTTCGCCCACCGCATCATCACTCCGGAGGGGAAGACGCCCGCCTTCGGCGACCATGGCGAAGTGCACATCCTCGACCGCTGCCGCGAGGCCGCCGCCTTCTACGCCATGGGGGAAGCGAAATACGTCGCCGACGCCATCGATCCCGCCGGCGCATCGCCCGTCGCCGGCATGCGCGTCTACCCGCGCAACTTCGGCTGGGCAGCTGAAGATTTGACGCCGGCGTATGACGGCCTCATCCCCGAAGCGCCGCCGCTGGACACCGCGCTGCCCGCCGCCGGGCTGTATTGCATGCGCTCGGCCTGGGCGCCGGACGCCGATTACCTGTGCATCGAGGCCGGCCCGCGCGGCGCCATCGCCACCAGCCATGGCCATACCACGCTGATGCACTTCATCGCGCACAGCGGTGGCACGCCGGTGCTGGTGGACAGTTCGGCGGGCTGGGAGACGGACACCTCGGGCGTCTGGTGGCGCACGGGCAGCTTTTCACATAACGTGGCGACGGTGGACGGCGAGCACCACCTGCCCATCCGCAGCATCTTCCGCTGGGACCAGGCGGTGCGGCCGCAGGTGGACGACTGGATCTCGACGGAGACATACAGCTACTTCAATGGCGTGCACGAGGCCTACGAGCGCCTGCCGAAACGGGTGTCGGGCACACGGCGGAAGCTCTTCGCCTTGCGCGGGGGCTACTGGATCCTCATCGACCGCTTCACCGCCGGCTGGCGCGAAGACCCGCACAGCTATACCCAGCACTTCCAGGTGGGCCTGCCCTGCCGAATGGAGGGGGACGGCCGGGTGATCACCACAGGTGAAGCCGGCAACCTGCTCATTGTGCCGGTGGGCGCGGTGACGCCGGCACTGGAGCCTTGTCCCTACCCGCAGGAGCACTACCCCAATCCCGACCACCTCACCTATACATTGGACACGGTCGGCTCCGGCCTGCTGATCACCGTGCTGGCGCCCTTCACCGGCACGGCGCCGGCGCTGGAGGCACGCCTGCTGCCCGTGGTCACCGACCGCGAACTCACTCCCTGGGAAGCCACCGGCCTGGAGATCACGCTGAACGGACGGCACGACATCTACGTGGACATACACACGCACTGGAGCCTGGGCTGGACTTGCGGCGGCTACACGGGCGAAGGGCGGCTGTTCCACTCGGCGGCGATGAAGTGAGCCGTGCGGCCGCGAACGTGAGCCGAGGATATGCGGAAGCCCGGGATGCCCTGTGGCACCCCGGTCTTTCATGCGCGGGGAGGATCAGACTTCGCGGATGACGTCGCAGATGACCAGGTTGGGGGCGCCCTGCTGGTCGACGAACACCTGGCGCACCTGCCAGCCGTCTTTCGCCAGTTCGTCCAGCACGAAGGCGAGACTTTCCAGCGTGCGGTGGGTCTGCCCCGGGTTGGTCATGGTGGCAAAACTATCGCCCATCCACACATTCCAGACGTTGTGGCCAGGGGTGAGGAACACGTACTTCCTGACGGTAGCCATGCGATGCTGCTCCTTCCGACGACGTATGCGCGCTGGGCGCGACGACGGCCGCTGCCATGCTCGGCAGGTTATGGTATAATCCATTATACATGTTTTTCGACGCAGCGCAAAAGTTGGTAGACGATATTACCGCGCGCCTGGCCGAGGTGCGTGGCGAGATGGCGGAGGCGGCGGTCCGTTCGGGGCGCCACCCGGACGCCGTGCGCCTGGTTGCAGTGACGAAAACGCACCCGCCGGCGCTGCTACAGGCGGCGCTGGCCGCCGGAATCACCGAGATCGGCGAGAACTACCTGCAGGAAGCGGACGACAAATTCACCGCGCTGGGCTGGCCGGACGCCGGCGCCGGCACCCCACCGGTGAACCGCCATTTCATCGGCCACCTGCAGTCCAACAAGGCGCGCAAAGCCGCCCGCTGGTTCGAGACCATCGAGACGGTTGACTCGCTGGAGATGGCCGAGCGGCTGAACCGCATCGGCGCCGAGACGGGGCGCGTCATCGCCATCTTGCTGCAGATCAATATGGACGATGAAAAAAAATCGGGATTTTCGCAAAAAAATGCGGAAGGAATCTTGACAGCATTCGCGAATTTAGCGCATATTCAAGTCAACGGGCTGATGACCATCGGGCGCTTCGAACCAAATCCCGAGGCCGCCCGGCGCGATTTTATCGCGCTACGCGCATTGCGCGAGTCGTTGCGCGCCGTGGCGCCGCCCACCGTGAAGCTGGATGAGCTTTCCATGGGCATGAGCCACGATTTTACCGTTGCCATCGAAGAAGGTGCCACCATCGTCCGCGTAGGCAGCCGCCTGTTCGGATTCCGGCACCCATAATTGCACAACACCGTCCCCGGTTTTGGGACAACACCATTGCATCCGTTACAGTACTGATTACCGTTTACATCGCAGTAAGGAGGACAGGCCATGGCTGCTTCAGCAGGCCCGTTGACGAAGTTGGTGCGTTGGTTCAGCGGCTACGACGAGACCGAGGATGGTCCGGACGTGGACGACACCACGGAGCCCACCACGACGAAAGACCAACCGCGCAAGCACCAGCGCGAGCGCGGCCCGCTGGTGCTGCAGGACCGCGACAACGTCGCCATGCAGATCCGCCACCCCCGCACGCTGGAAGACCGCATGCTGGTGGGAATGGATCTGAAGCAGCGGCGCACGGTGACGCTGGACCTAACCCGGCTGCCGGACGCGGACGCCCGCTACTTCTTCGAGTTCGTGCTGGGCGTGATCTACGCGTTGGACGCCACCGCCGAGAAGGTGACGGAGGGCATCTATCTCCTCATCCCGCGCGGCGTGTCTTTCAACAACGACCAGGACGCCGGCGACGCGCCAGCCGCGACCGAGCGCCCGGCGACCCCCGTCAGCCGTTCGTCTCGCGCCGCCGGCTCCGCCACCCGCAACGACGGGCAGGAAGAGCTGTTCTGGCACGGCGGGTAAGCTTGTCCCCCACCTGATCGCACGGAGGCCCCGGGAACGCGCGGCGTTCGCGGGGTATCCCTGTCTACGCGGGCGAAAGGAGCGCGCCATGACACTCACCATTATCGGCGCCGGCAAAATGGGCGAAGCCCTGGCGCGTGGATTGCTGCAAGCCAACCTCGCCACCCCCGACACACTGGTACTCGCCGACCCGGACGTGGAGCGCGTAGGCTCGCTCGGACAGCTTATGGGCGTCCGCGTCACCTCGGACAACACTTCGGCGGTGGCGGACAGCGAGATCGTCATCCTCGCGGTGAAGCCGGGCGTGGTGCTGAGTGTGGCCGGCGAAATCGCCCCGGCGCTGCAGCCGGGCACGATCCTGCTCAGTATCGCCGCCGGCGTCACGCTGCGCCAACTGCATGCCGCGCTCTACCGCGGCGACCTGGTGCTGGCGCGGGCGATGCCCAATACCCCCTGCCTCATCGGCAAAGGCGCCATCGGCCTCAGCCTGCCGGCGGGTACGCCCGCGGCGGCAGCGCAGACCGTGTCGAACTTGTTGTCGGCCATCGGAATGGTGGAATTGCTGCCCGAATCGCTGCTGGACGCGGTCACCGGCCTTTCCGGCAGCGGCCCCGCATACGTCGCGGTGCTGATAGAGGCGCTGGCGGACGGCGGCGTGCTGGCCGGCTTGCCCCGCGCCCAGGCCGAGCGGCTGGCGATGCAGACGGTGCTGGGCACCGCCGCGCTGCTGCAGGAATCCGGCGAGCATCCGGGGCAGGTGAAGGACGCGGTGGCGTCGCCGGGCGGCACCACCATTACCGGACTGGCCGAGTTAGAGGCGCACGGGTTCCGCCACGCCCTCATCTCCGCGGTGCGGGCGGCCGCCGCCCGTGCCAAAGCTCTGTCGGGGGAATAACAGATGCGGCAGATCCTCGCCTTCGCCTATAACGCGCTGTTGGTGTTGATTATATGCAACGCCATCCTCAGTTGGATGCCCGAGGTGGCGCGCACGCCATTCGGTCGCCTGGTTACCGCGCTGGCGACGCCGCTGCTGGCCCCGTTCCGCAAGCTCATCCCGCCGGTGCGGATGGGCAACGGCGCCAGTTACCTGGACCTGTCACCGATCGTGCTGTTAGTCCTACTGCAGATCGTGTATAGCATTTTGCTCCGGTTCGTGGGCTAAACCCCCGTCATTGGTGGCGAACGCAACGCCCGCCGCCATGCGGGTCGGGTAGAAATAGCACTGGTGCCCGAGAATGGGAGCCGCGCTGCCCAATCGAGCAGGCGGTTCACCGAGAAAAGAGACGGATACACTATGGCAGACCTGACACCCAACGATATCGTCAACAAGCAGTTCCGCCAAAAACTGCGCGGCTACGCGCAGGACGAGGTGGACGAGTTCCTGCAGGAAGCGGCGGACAGCCTGTTTCAGGCGCTGGAGGAAAACCAGCGCCTGCGCGCGCAAGTGGCCGAGACGAAGGCGCGGGTAGAGCAGTATCAGGGCACGGAAAACCTTATCCAGAGCGCGCTGGTGATGGCCGAGCGCACCGCCGAAGACGTGCGCGCCGCCGCGAGCCGCGAGGCGGGCTTAATCATTCGCGAGGCTGAGGAGCGCATGCGCGAGGAACGCGTGGCCGTGGAAGAGCTGCGGCAGGCGCGCCTGCGCATGATGACCGAGCTGCACGCTATGCTCACCGCCCATTTGAACCTGCTGGAATCCCAGGCCGCGCGTTTGTACCCTGCCCCGGAGGCCAAGTCCGAAGGGGAGGAGTAACTTGATGTCTGCACGCCGGCGGTTCTCGAAAGATCCGCTGCCGGAGACCAAGTCCGAAGGGGAGGAACGGCATGATGCCTGATGAGCCGCGGCCGGACGCCACGCAACCAGCCACGCCGGCGCGAGAGCGCGAATCGCTGCCAATGATCCTGCTGGGCGTGTTCTTTTTCGCCATGGCGATGGTGGTGCCGTGGCTCAATGCCGCCCAGCGCCCCACGCGACCACCCGATACCACCACCGCGCGCATGAGCACCGGCATCGTGCTGATGGGACTGTACTTACGGCACTACGGGCCGCCGCCAGCGCAATCATCCTTCACCCCGGCCCGGCTGCGCGACACCGCGCGCACCGGCGCGGAACAGTGGTTGACGGCCAGCACTGCTTTCGAGCGACAGGCCGCGCAAGAGCCCGAATCCCGCATCAATGCGGCGCGGACGCGCCTCGCTGCCGCCGCGCTGACGGGCGTCGCCAGTGACCTGCCGCGTGCCCGGCAATACCTGGCGGAGGCCGCCACCCTGGATCTCGCCCGCGCCGCGCAATACCGACGGCTGACCGAACTGTATGCCGAGCCTCCGCGCGCCGTCGATCTCGGACCGAGCGCCGCGGTGCTGCACGACTTGTCCGCCGCGCCGCTGCTCCGCGCCCGCGCCGCCGAGGTGGCGAAGGACGACGCCGCGCTGCGCCAGGCGCTGGCGCCGGGCCGCATCTTCGCCGAGCGGTCGGCGGTGATCGGCATCGTCATACTGTTCCTGTTGCTGGCCGTGATTATCGTCTTTATCGCGGGCCTGACGGCACGCGAACGGTTGAGAGACGAGTTGGCGGCTGTCCAGGCACCGGCCCCGCCGGCCCCGTGGGACATCGGCACGGCACTGCTCGTCCTCAGTGCTGTCTTCTTCCTCAGCTACGGACTCTCGACGACCGCGCTACTCCTCTGGCCGACGATGCCGGCCATGACGCAGCTCATCGTCAACACCATGGCCTTGCCCATCGCGGCGCTGCTGGCGTTGAGCGGCTTTCTGCGGTTGCTGGGCCATCCCGGGTGGAACTGGTCGGTCTTCGGCTGGCGGCGGGCGGCGCTGGGCGTGGGCTTCGGCGTGCTCGGCCTGCTGTTCATCTATCCGCTCTTCTGGCTGGTGGCGTATCTGTCAGCACGGCTGATTGGCGCGGAATCGCACCCACTTATCCCGGTGCTCATCGGCTCCGAGTCGCGCTGGCTGGCTATCTACCTGGTAGTCGTGGCCGTGGTCACCGCGCCGCTGGTCGAGGAGACGCTCTTCCGCGGCATCGTCTTCCGCGCGCTCAACGCCCACCTGCCGTTCTGGCCGGCAGCGCTCGTCAGCGCCGGACTGTTCGCAGCCGGACACGCGCAGCTCTCAGCGTTGCTGCCGATTCTCCTGCTCGGCGTGTTGCTGGCGTTTCTCACCCGCCGCACCGGCAGCCTGCTGGCGCCGACGGCGGCCCACGCCTTTTTCAATGGCGTGAGCGCCGGCATTGCCTTGCTTTATGCATGGTTGTTGAACGGCATCCATGGGTGAAGGATGACGCGGCCGGTTATGGAAGGTTACAATATCATGACTGGATCACCTGACGAGACGACATCGCGACCGCTGCGCGTGCTGTTTGCCGGCGGGGGTACCGGGGGGCATCTCTCCCCGGCGCTGGCCATCGCGCAGACACTGAAACTGCAACAGCCCGAAGCCGACGTGCTCTTCATCGGCACCGCCGACCGCCTGGAGGCGACGAAGGTGCCGGAAGCCGGCTTCGCCTTCCGCCCTATCTCGGTACATGGGCTGGCGGGTCGCTGGTCGCTGCGCGGCCTGCTGAAGCGGCTGCGCGCGGTGCTGGAGGTAATCAGCGGCCTGCCGGTGTGGCAGACACTGGGCATCATGCGCGACTTTCGCCCTGACGTGGTGGTGGGCACCGGCGGCTACGTCTGTGGTCCGGTGCTTTTTGCGGCGAAGCTCACCCACCGGCCGGCGATCCTCGTCGAGCAGAACGAGGAGATCGGCTACACCAGCAAACTCGTCTCGCGCTGCATTAAGCTGGCGGCGGTCATTTCCGAAGCCTCCGGCGCCTATTTTCACGCGCGGAAGATCCGCACCGAGGTGGTGGGCAACCCGGTGCGCCCGGCGATCATTCATGCGGCGCGCGAGGACGGCCGCGCCGCGCTGGGCCTGGAGCGCGACCGGCTGACGCTGGCGGTGATGGGCGGCAGTTTGGGCTCGTCGCCGATCAATGACGCGCTGCATGGCGCGCTGCGACGGCTGGCCGAGGAGAAGTGGTTCCGCGACGGCTGGCAGGTGGTACACCTGACCGGCCCCGCGCGCGGCGGAAGCGTGAGCGTCGACGAAGTGCGCGCGCTGGGCATCTCGTATACCGCCTACCCGTTCCTCGACAACATGCACGACCTCTTCGCCGCCAGCGACGTGGTCATCACCCGCGGCGGCGGCACCACGCTGGCGGAAGTGGCCGCCCGGGGCATCCCGATGGTGATCATCCCCTGGGCGGGCGCCGCCAACAACCACCAGACGCGCAACGCCGCACCTTTCGCCGTCGCCGGCGCCGCGCGGGTGATCTCGGACGGTCAGCTTTCCGCGGAAACGCTGCTGGCCGCACTACTCGCCATCCTCCCCGACCCCGCCACCCGCGCTGCCATGGCCGCCGCCTGCCGCCGGCTGGGCCACCCGGAAGCCGCGACACGCATCGTTGGCCTCATTGAAGAACTGGCGCGGCTGCGGGCGCCGCAGGCGCGGAGCGTGGGGTAACACCATCGTGCACATATCCATGTTGTTGCGGTATAATACGGACGTATGATGTCGACGCGCTGGATCACGATGCTGATAAGCCTGTTGCTCGGCCTGGCCGCGCTGGCGCAGCCGTCTCCCGACGAGACGTGGCTGGTCATCGTGCCGTCGCTGCCCGGCGGCGGCGCGCTGCCGGCAAAGGCCTACGTGCGATTGGTGCGGCTGGAAGGCGAAACGCGCACGCCGCTGGCAGCCCGGCCATCCTACAACGCTGACGGCCGCGTGGCCTTCAACGACATCACCCCGGGCACCTACGAGGCGATGGTCTACTTCCCCACCCTGGGCATGTTTGACACCCCGCGGAAGATCGACATCACCGCCGGCTACACTACCATCAACTGGCTGCTGCCCGCCATCACGCTGGTGCGGCCGATGGCGACCGTCGATGGCAAGCCGGCGCTGCCAACGGAACTGCAGGTCTTCTGCGTGCCGGCGGCGGGCGGCGCGGTGATGTCCCCGCCGGTGACGGTGATCGAAGGCCAGCGGCAGTTCGCGCTGTTCCCCGGAACATACCGCTTGGCGGTCTTCACTGACAAGGGATATGGCCTCGCCGAGTTCGACACGGCGAAGGCGACGGACGGCGTGTTGCCGGTGCCGCTGCCGCTGAAGACCGGCGGTACCGTGTCGGTGACTGTCACGAATTCGAAATCGCGGGCAATCTTCGGCGCCACGGTGACCCTCACCCGCGAGGTGGCAAAGCACCTTCCCGTCACCATCACCCTCTCCACCGGGGAAGACGGCGACGCCCGTTCGCCCATGCTGCCGGCCGGCGAATGGGAGTGGGCCGCCGCCCGTAAGGGGTACCAGACGCAGACCGACACCATTACCCTCACCGCCGACGACGAGACGCTGCTGGAAGTCGAGCTGCTGAAGGCGAAGTAAATCGCCTGTTGCCGCGACCGCATTGCCGGGGTAGTCTTCCCCTGTTATAATGCGCATGCATGCGCTATCATCTCGCGTATGCGAACGGAGGCCCCACCCATGTCCGCCAGGCCATTTTCCCCATTGTTCCGCTGTTGCCTTCTGCTATTCGCGCTGCTGCCCCTCTGTGGGCGTGCCGGCGAAACGACCATCCCCCTGCGCGAATATCTCGGCGAGCAGTGGACGAATGAACTGGTCTCTTACCCGTTTTCGGCGCCGGAGAAGGCGTGCCTGGCCCCGAGCGTCACGCTGACGGGCCCGAATGGGCCAGTGCCAGTGCAGGTGTCGGCAATCGCGTACTGGCCGGGCACGCCATTCGTGAAGACGGCCAAGCTGTCCTTCATCGCCAACCTGGGGCCGCTGGCGCGGGATACCTACACCGTGCGCTACAACAACGCCCCCGCGGCGGCCAAACAACCCGCCACCGACCTGGCCGTGACGGCAACGAAGGAGCAGGTGGAGATCACCACGACGCAATTCGGCGCGCGGCTGCTGCTGGGCGCGCAGACCTTCCCGCAGCCGACGGCGGCGGCGCAGGCACCCGGCCCGGTGGTCGCCATGCGGCTGGCGAACGGCACCTGGTTCGGCGGCAGCGCGCTG
>CAZPYA010000025.1:0-4840 GCA_964590255.1 uncultured bacterium | reverse complement strand
GGGCTACTCGGCCACGCTCACCGACGCCGGCCCGGTCTTCGCGCGGGTGGCAGTGCGCTACACGTATGAGGGCGGGAACACCGTCGACCTGTCCATGCGCATCGCCGCGGGTGATAATACCATGCAGATGGAGACGCAGGTCGCGGCGCACCAGCCGAAGGACGGCTTCAACCTGGTGCTGAGCCGCGGGCTGCTGCCACTGGTGCTACAGGTCCAGGACGAGGTGCGGAAGGACCGGCTGGAATTCATGACGCCGAAGGGATACAACCAACTCGACTGGGCGGACATCCCGCTGGCCACCTACGAGTCGCCGGATGGTCAACCCAAAGGGCTGGTGACGAAGCTGTCTCCGTGGGAGGACTGGTTCGGCACCTTCTCGCAGACGCGCATCCGCTTGCGGCTGGACGACACCGAGGACGACCTGCTGGCGCGCAAGCTAGACACCGAGCGAGAACTGCAGATCCGCGCGCTGGACCCCGGCGCGTGGGTGGAGCCGCTGCCCATCGAGGCGATCTTCGACCCGGGCCAGAACGCCGATCCGGCGAAGAGTCTGTGGGTGGGCTGGGGCGAGAAGATGCTGCCCATCATGAAAGACGCCGCCACCGGCGAGGTGAGCCTGCAAGTGAACGCCGCGCAGGGCGCGCGCAAGTGGACGGTGAGCGAGTGCCGCAGCATGAAGGGCGTGGCCGCGCTCTTTCAGTGGCACAACTATAAACCGGAACACACCTTTCCGCCAGAGACGCGCCCGACCATCGGCATCCGGCTGAACGAGGTGAAAGATTACGTGCTGGAATGGCCCGGCGACGCGGGACAGCATCCCCTGCTCTTCATCAAACAAGCGGAACTGGATGCGCTGTGGAAACGGCAAGGGCCCAATATGGCACTCGTCGAGGAATTGACGCGCATGGGATACGCCACGCCGCGTTCGGCGGCGGAGGTCGACGCACAGTATATGCCGAACTGGACCACCGACATGGCGCTGGGCGCCTACCTGGCCAGCGGCGGAGCGAAAGAGATCGGCGAGAAGACGATGCTGCCGGCGCGGCTGCGTCAGGCGCTGAACTACGAGCTGTGGGGGATGCAATTCGGCTGCGCCGGCTCGCCCGCGCCGATTCTGTATGACGGCGTCATCGACACCCCGCTGGTATCTGACGCCGACCGCCCGGTGCTGCGCGCGCGCATGGCCTACTACGCCTACCGGCTGGCCGACGCGGCGGTGTGGTCGGCGGAGCGCGGCTATTGCTCGGGCAACCAGAACATGACGGTGACCTGGGAGATTTCGCGCGGCATCACCGCCTGCGCCATCCCCACGCACCCGATGGCGAAGACCTGGTACCGCAAGGCCGAGCGCATCATGGAATACTTCCTCGACAACATGGTGGGCCCGGCGGGCGAGTGGCCGGAGGCGATGGGCGGTCACGGCCGCACCAGCGTCGACATGATTCTCGCCTTCGCGGTGGCGTCGTCGAACAGCGGCATGCGCGACTACGTGAATGACCCACGGGTGAAGCGGCTGGTGATGTGGTGGGGCAAGATGCTCACCGCGCGCGACCCGCGCCCACAGGGGATGACTGGCGCCACGCCCAACCGGCGCTACTTCCCCGCCATGGGGCGCGACTGCATCGGCTTCCCCGGCGGCACCTGCGGCGTGCTGGCCCGCGCGCTGGCCAAAACCGACCCGGCGCTGGCCTCCGACCTGCAGTGGGCCTGGCTGGAGGAAGGCGCCAACGAGCACCTGGCGCACATGGGCGGCTTCTCCTACGTTTCCTGCGACAAAACGCTGCCGACGAAGCTGCCGGCGTGGACGTCGGAAGTGTTCCCCTATGCTGGGGCGGTCATGCGCCATGGCCTGGGCACGCCGAACGAGCATCAGGTGATGCTCTATTCCGGCGACCATTTCGCCGCGTTTTACACCAGCCACACCGGCAGTTTCCCGGGTATTTTCGCCTACGGTACGCCGGTGGCAGGCTCCTTTGCCGGCAGCTACGAATACCAGGAGGGCTATCTCACCTGCCACGTCGACCTGGCACGACCGAAGGTGAACCTGTCCGACCGGCAGCTCTACGGATATCACGGCAACCCGCGGGACGCCAACATGTGGGGCTGGCCCACGGGACAACTGGCGCGCTTCGGCGAGCACGGCGGACTGGCCAACGTGAGCAGTTTCACCACGCTGCCGCGGCAGGACTACGCCGCGGTGGACGTGGCACGGCACTACCCGCGCAGCATGAAACTGGACTGGAAGCAGACGCTGCCGGACTGGCCGAAGGCGCCGGCGCGGGGCAAGCCGCCGGTAGACTGGCGCCGCCAGACGCTGTTCCTGAAAGACGACGACCCGGCGAACCCCGCCTACCTCCTCATTCGCGACAGCGTCAAAGGCGGCCAGCCGACGATGTGGCAGATGTGGACGATCTCCTACACCCTCGACACGCCGGAGAAGGTGAAAGACATCGACGCCGTGCTGGCCGGCCCGCCGCTGATGGCCGACGACCCGGAAGCCGGTGAAGCGGTGAAGCCCACAGGCAAGCCGAACGAGAAGGCGTGGAACGTCATCCTGCCGTCGCGCGCGCTGGAGGGCGACCGTTTCACGGCCATCGGGCAGTTGGGCGTGGACGTGGAATATTACATCGCCAGCCCCACCCACACCCCGCGCCACACGCTGCGCTGGGGCACGGACTATATTGTCTCTACCACCAACAAGCATGAACGGCCGGAATACCAGGACCTGCTGCACCTGCAGTTGCCCGGCGACGGCGTCTACTTCGTCGCCTTTTACCCGCGCAAGCGCAACATGCCGGCGCCGGCTTTCAGCACACTGGGCGACGGCACCATCATCAAAGTGGCGGGCGATTTCGGCGCCGATTACGGCTTCCTCTCGGCAAACGAGACCACCGCCGCCGGCGACGGCGCGCGCTTCACCGGCACCGCCGCATCGGTGCAGGACCGCAACACCGGCCTGGCGCTGACGATCAGCGCGAAGGGGTCGGTGCAATTCAAGGGTTTCGGTCTTACCTCGGACCACGCCGCCACCCTGCGGGTCGGCGCGAAGGAGCTGCGCGTGGAAGTGCCCGCCGCCATCCAGCCACCGGCCTTCGCCATGCAGCAGCCCTTCCCCGGCAGCACGGTGACGCTCACCGCGCCGGGCACGCTGGCGCTTGCGCGGCCACAGCCGGGCGTGGCGTTGGCAAAGACAGCCGCCGGCTGGGAATTGACCGTGCCGAAGGGCGTGCGGTCAGTGGTGTTGACGCAAAAATAATGCCAACTGCCCGATGTGTTACCCTCGTGGTTACCCCCCCATTTTTCGCGAAAAATGGGGGGGTAACCGGTTTTGAGCTCGGAGTCAGAGTCCATAGTCCGTCCCCCGGCCTTTGACAAATTGTTGCCGCTCAAGTGTTTCATGCCGACCTATTGGCGTCTGTAAGTGAAGTGGGATGGTTACTCTGGTGCTGCCGGCTGTCACGCGGACCCCTCCCCCCGCCCCTCCCCGTACCGGAGAGGGGAGCTATCTCATGTAAGGGTGCGTCAAGTAATCACTTCACCATGCTGGCTGGCCCGCTGTCGTGGTCAGTCGGTAAAACTACAAAGATGGATTGTGTATTACGTCCATTTGTTACCCGATGATCATACCTGTCTCCAGCCGTTGAAACGGCTGGCTCGATTCGATCGTCCCGCCGGGACTGGCAGGGATAGTATTTCGTTGCCAGAATGCGTGTCCAATGATAGGACGATGGCGGTATACTTGGTCGGACGCCACTCGTCCCGATTTCATCGGGATATCCGCTTCGCTACGACTCCCACTGCGTGGCTTACTGCGACCCTGACAGGACGATAGCAATTGCCTCATCGGGCGGCTGGGACAGCCGCGTTTCCAGGATGGACTATCGCAGTATTTGCCGGCTATACCAAGCTTATGTTTGCTTTCAAGTTTTAACCTTCCATGCCTGCCGACTGATTGACAACGACCCGGCGCTTGTCTATACTTCCGGCATGGAATCATTCGATACCCGAAGCGATGTGTTGTCGGTGCAGGACTGCGCCGCGCTGCTCGTTGCCACGGTGCCGGCGGTGATGAGCCATTTTCGCGCGGCGATGCGGGCGGGACGGCCGGAAGAGCTGTCGCTGCCGCAGTTCCGCACCCTCATTCGCTTGCGCTGGCACCCCGGCGTCTCCATCTCCGACATCGCTGAGCACCTTGGCCTGGCGCTCTCCACCACCTCGCAGCTTGTCGACGGGCTGGTGAAGCGCGGCTATGTGACGCGCGAGAGCGCGGTGGGCGACCGCCGGCGCATGGTGGTGACGCTGACCGACGCGGGGCGCGCCATGCTGGAGACAGTGCGCGCGGCAGCGCAGGCACGCATGGCCGAGCAGGTGGCGGCGCTGACGCCGGAGGAGCGCCAGGCGGTGGCGTCGGCAATGGCCGCCCTAAGCCGCATTTTTCAGCAAGACACGTGCCACGGCGGGTAAGGTTTGGCACGCGACGACATACGTTCCCCATAGGAGTCTGTCATGTTCAGGTGGTTATTAGTCATTGTCCTCTGTGTCGGGTTCGGCGTCTGGTTCGGCCGCGCCTGGGAGATTCAGAAAGCGAAGAAGATGGACGACCCGCGTCGCGGCGGCGCCACGCAAGGCGCCGGCAACCGGCCCGGCGGCAGGGCGGCTGGCGGCCGCGCGGGTGGCGGGGGGCGCGCGGGCATGCCCGCCTCGGTGGAGCTGTCGCCGGTGACGCTGCGCGACATCAGCACGAGCTTCGAGGCCACCGGCAGCGTGGAATCAATGCAGAACGTGAACAGGACTTTCGCTCAACATCCCACCGCCTGAATGGTCGGGCGGCGTAGGGCCG
>CAZPYA010000024.1:0-53010 GCA_964590255.1 uncultured bacterium | reverse complement strand
GCAGAGTAATCGCTACTGGGGCCGCGGATTTGTAATCCGCACTCCCGTCGCACGTCCCTCGATGGGACGTGCGACGGGCTGAACGTGACACATACCTAACGATTTTCATCCATACCGGATATTTTAACTTCATCATCAGAGTATAAAATGCTGACTCACTCTGATTTCTGTGAATACCCGATCGCCTTCACCGTGTATCGCCGTGCTCGCGTTCCGTGGTCGAGATTAGCAGCCAAAGCCTCCGCAGTCTCGATGCTGAATAATTCGATATGCGCCCAGCGAATCGGCTTCCCGGCTTCGGTGATGCGCAGGGTAACAACGCAACCGTCGTGAGATACGCTGTCGATGGCTTTGCGCGGAACTCGTACCGGACGGCCGGCATTCGCAAGCTGCGAGAAGCGTAATTGGCTCAAAATGCCAATGATGACGGCAACAATGAGAAAAATGATCCACTCAACATAATCTGGCCGCATCCTTTTCAAGGTTGTAGAAAGCGGATAAATCAGCAGGAGTATCCACGCCGTCAAGGCACACGGCCAGCCAGATTCCGGACGAGGGAAAAAGACGTCCTCACGCGTAGTTCGCAGCTTATCGTATATGCGCACTTCTTTTATGCGCACTTCTTTCGTCTTTTTGGCAGGCATGCCCATTCTTTCCTCACCAATGCAACTTCTCCTTTCATAACGCATAGCCACCACGATTTGGTAAACAGGAAACACCCCCTACCTCGTCGAGTCGTCAAAGTATGATCATTCATGACGCCACCAGCGATGATGTATCGGCGCCCATGCACGTGAAGCTGCAAATATCTGCATGGTATTATCGAACCATGAATGTGTTCGCGATTCGCAGCAAACATCTGCTTGAAATAAACCGCAATATCTGCTATACTACCGCCACCTTGGAGGGCGAGACTCCGTCGAGCCGCCCGACTATAGCCCAGCTCACCTTCAGAACCAGTTCGTAGTTAGCCTCACAGCACAGCGGAGTGGCGTCCGATTACGCACACCGGCATCAACCTGTCGAAGTCATGCACCCTGACAAACAAAAACGCACCCACCAGTCCGGTACGGACGGCAGCATCTAGCAGCCGTTTCAACGGCTGGAACCCGGTCTTTGGGTAACATTTCGACGTAATAAACAATCGATTTTCGTCTCTGCCTGTTGCAGTCAGTAAATGAACGAAAGAACATGGCAGAAGTTACCTTGGCCCCGGTTTTGCACATCAGTTCCCGAGGCCGGGGCCAAGGTGAGGAGTTATCGCAAATCCGCCGCCGACAGCAGGGAACCCCCACCCCGCCGCGAATAATATCATGCGGCGACCTATTCATGAGCCGCATTCATTCATTTGAGGTAGTACCGATGACATTGTCCGCTCCCGCGCGCACTGGCCTGGACAGCATTACGCTGGGCCTGGTGCCGATCAGCAAGTTCGTATTCAGCCATGAAGACGCGCTGCGTTTCAAGGTGCTGGTGGAAGAGCGCCTGAAGACGCTGGGCGTGCGCTACGTGAATATCGAGGGGCTTACCGACGACGGCATGCTCTACAAGCATGAAGACCTGCCGAAAGTGATCAGTCATCTGAAGCACGCGAAGGTCGATGCCCTCTTCTGCCCGCACTGCAACTTCGGCACCGAGGATGTGGCGGCGCTGCTGGGGCGCGAGATGAACCTGCCCTACTTGCTGTGGGGGCCGCGCGACGAAGAACCGCTGCCGGACGGCACGCTCCTGCGCGATTCGCAATGTGGCCTGTTCGCCACCAGCCGCATCCTCAACCGGCTGAACGTGCCCTTCACCTACCTCCCGAACTGCCGCA
The DNA here is from genome assembly GCA_964590255.1 of uncultured bacterium. Lineage (GTDB taxonomy): Bacteria > Armatimonadota > Hebobacteria > CAIYQO01 > CAIYQO01 > JAKIYB01. The sequence continues at coordinate 51,194 of CAZPYA010000024.1, read as the reverse complement.
TGGACGACCCGGTGCTGGACAAGGGCATCATCGACTTCATCAAAGTCGCGTCCGTGGTGAAAGCGTTCCGTAACATGCGCATCGGTCAGGTCGGCCAGCGCATCGACTTCTTCTGGACGGTGATGGTGAACGAGGCGGAGCTGCTGGAACGCTTCAATATGCAAGTCTGGCAGATCTACATCACCGACCTATTCAAGAAGATGCACCAACTTGTGGACAGCCCGACACTCGAGCTGAAGGCGCTCATCGACGAGATGCACGCCAACATGCGCTTCGAGTGCCTGGACGACAAGCAGATCCGCGCCATCGGCGCGCTGAAACTGGTGCTGGCGGAACACGCCGCGCAACATGACCTGTCCGCCATCGCCTTCCAATGCTTCCCGGCCATCCAGCAGGAATTCGGCATATACCCCTGCTACGCCAACAGCCTGCTCACCGAAGAAGGGCTGCCGATCATCTGCGAGGTGGACGTGCACGGCGCGGTGTCGTCAAAACTGCTGCAGGCGGCCACGCTGGGCGAAAATCCACCCTTCTTCGCCGACCTCACCATCCGCCACCCCGGCAACGACCAGTCGGAACTGCTGTGGCACTGCGGCTCCTTCCCCGTCTCGCTGGCCGACCCGGCAATCGACAAGAAGGTTGGCGACCACTTCATCATGCCCGGCGGCGACGCGGGCGTGTGCCACTGGCGCATCCGCAACGGCGACCTGACCATCGCGCGCTTTGACGTGGAACGCGGCGAATATTATCTGGGCTTTGGCGAAGGCCGCGGCGTGGCCGGCCCGCACACCGTGGGCACCTACTCCTGGCTGGAAGTCGACGACTGGATGACCTGGGAGCGCAAATTCATCCGCGGCCCTTATATCCACCACGTCGCCGGCGTGCACGGCAAGCTGGCGCCCATCCTGCAGGAAGCCTGCCGCTACCTGCCCGGCGTCAACGCCGACCCCATCGGGCAAACCGCGGAGGCGCTGGAGGATAGCTGGTACCGAGGGTAAGAATCGCCAGATACATACGTGTGCTCGTATTCGACAGCGTCTCGACCTTCCGCAAGCACACCGCACAATCTGGAGGGCGGTGGAAGCGAAGTCGCCAGACTGAGCGGCCCAGTGCTCTCGGAAGGCGCGTATTCGATCGGATTCGGCGAGGCGGCGGTACGGGTGGTCAACGCTCCTCCCTCCCTGGATGGTTTTTCGCTATCCTGTTGCGATATCGCCTCTGCGCTGGAGCGTCAACGGAAGCGGGAAATTACAACTGGCGCGTGAGGATGAGCGTGGAGCCGAAGTAGACTTCCACGGTGGTCTCCCCCACCCCTTTCACCGTATAGGTGACGGTGTCGCCCGGCTGATGCTCGTGCTCATAGACGGTGTTGCGGCCGTTGTCATCGAGGACATCGATGCGCACCATGTCCTCGCCGTCGCCTTGATCCGCGGGCACTTCGACGCTGATGGTCGAGATATGTGTGGACAGGTCCAGCGCGTCGCTGTCATCCCTGGGCTTCTGGCCTTTGCTGATCTTTAGGGCAACAGTGCTGTTGCGCTTGAGCCGGACACCGGGATCCGGCGTGACGGTCAGCACGCGCTCCGCGGGAATTTTCGCGTCGTAGACGTAGATTTCCGACGCTACGACAAGATTCGCTTGCTGTAGGCGCGACCGCGCTTCAGTGGTGCCCAGTTCGCGAATATCCGGTACCTTCGTGTATGCCGACCCGGAACTGATGACGAGGTTCACCTGGCGGCCGGCGCGCACGTTGCGCCCGCCGGCAGGATTGGTGGAAATCACCAACCCGGCGGGAATGGTCTCGCTGGCCTGTTGGTAGGGCATCAGCACCGGACGCAGGTCGCGCGTACGCATCTGCGCGACCGCTTCGTCTCCCTTCATGCCGATGGTTACCGGCACCTGCACCTGCTTAGGCAGCGACCACTCCCACAGTTGGAAGCCGAAAATAACGACCGCGGTCACCGCCAGCATGGCAATGATCGGCATCAGGCAACTCACAATGGGGTGCGGATATGACTCGCCCCAGGCTGCTTCATGTATATCGTCTCGTCCTACGCCCCGACCCGACATAAAATGCTCATTCCCCACGAATCCGGCGGATGGCGGCCTGGTGTTCGCTGAAGGTCGTCGAAAACTGGTGCGAACCGTCGCCGCGCGCGACATAATAAAAATACCCGTGTGACTCCGGATGTAATGCCGCCGTAAATGACGCCTGGCCCGGATTACAGATTGGCCCCGGCGGCAGGCCCATATTCCGATAGGTATTATACGGCGAGTCGACCTCCAGGTCACGGTATAGCACACGCTTCAGCCTGGCGCCTTTCGCATACAGCACCGTGGCGTCACATTCCAGTTTCATCCCCTTGTGCAGCCGGTTGAGATACACCCCGGCGATGCGGGCGCGCTCGCCGGCGACTTTCGCTTCCGCTTCAACAAGCGATGCCAGCACCAATACGTCATAAAAGGAGCGCCCGTCTGCCGGCGGTTCCGCCTGGTAGCGCTCCCAGCACGCAGTTTTGAAGGTCGTCAGCATCTGCGTGATGATCTGCGTACCGGTCGCCTCTTTGCTGATGAGATATGTGCTCGGGAAGAGATACCCCTCCAGCGACTGGCCGTCGATGAAAGCGAAGCGGCGCTTCCAGCGCGGCAAGTCGCGCGCCAGCGCCGAGAAATCTCGCGCGGCCTCCGGCCAGTGCTCGGTAAGAAAGGGTGCGGTTTCGCGCACCCACTTCCCTTCTGGGATCGTCACCCAGTAGGCGGTAGTGCGACCGGAGATAAGCACATCGAGGATGTCGATGGGCCGCAGTCCTGGCTTCAACGCGTATTCACCCGCCTTCAGTTTCGCCGTCTTTCCGGTGATTCGGCCATACACGCGAAACGCCAGCGCATTTGGGATAATGCCGTCCCCCTGCAGGCGCGCGGCCAGGTCGGCGAAACTCGTGCGCAGCGGCACGCGCACCAGCATGGGTTTCGCCAGCGCCACAGGCCGATAGAGCGCCCAATACGCGAACCCGACTCCACCACCGGCTCCGAGCACCAGCAGCAGCAGAACGATCACCAGTGGCAGCAGCCAGCGTCGGCGCGGCGCCGGGGTGCCTTCCTCGTGTTCGTTTGGTTGCGGCTCGTGTTCGGTCATGCATGTTCCTGCAGAAAACGTTCGAGAATGAGCGCGGCGGCGAGGGCATCAACCTGTGCCGCGCGCTCGTTGCGGCGCAGGCCGCGTTCCTGAAGGATCTCCTCAGCCTCCACCGTGGTGAGCCGCTCGTCCTGTAGCCACACCGGCACGGCGAGCATCGCACCCAGGTGCCGGGCGAAGCGGCGCATCCAGACGGCGCGGTCGCCAGCGGTGCCGTCCATATTCAGCGGCAAACCGATGACGACGCCGGCGCAGCCGAATTCCGCCACCCACGCAACACACCGCGCCAGATCGTCGGCGCGGGTGGTACGCAGATAGGTGCAAACGGGCCGCGGCGCGACGGGGAGGCCGCCAGCAATGGCGACGCCGATTCGCCGGTCGCTGATATCCAGTCCGAGCAGCGGAAATGTGACCGCGATGTCCGGGGTGGCCGATGGTTCGGTCACGTGCGAGCTACCTCCATTTCCACGCCCCATTGTAGCGGTCGGCGCGTATCACGGCAAGGGAGCACACGTTATGGCAGCAACACCAGTGCCATCACCAGCGCGAAGAACGCCAGCAGAAAGAGCACGGCAAAGACCCAGGCGCCGATTCCGACGACTTCTCGGCCGCGTTTCGTATCGATATCATACATCGCGTTGTCCTCCTCCCTGACCGCGTATCGTCACCATTCTGCCCCGGGACGCGATGGAAAGAACCCTCGCCCTTGCACGACATCAGACACAACGGGGCATGCGAGTTTCGCATGCCCCTGGCGACGGCTTACACCAGCGGGCGAATCACCCGATCGATGCTGTCATCATCGTCGGTGAAGTCGGGGATGTCCGTGAAGAGGCGCCACGTCTCGACATGTTCCACCGTGCCGCCGGCTTCCAGTACATCCAGCGCGCCCAGGCTCTCCACTTCGAGCATCTCCTCGTTGCTGAACGTCTCGAAGTTGCAGCCGAAGTCGGGATATTCGGCATACGGCTCGATGTCGAAATATTTGATAAAAAGGATGCCGTGTACCAGATACGCCGCCCAGCCTTCTTCCAACAACATGCCGAATTTGCCCGGGCCTTTGCTCGCGTCCTGGGTGAAAGTGATGTAGCGGTTGCCCCAGCGGTACCGGGAGTCGCCCATATTCGTATATGGCCATAACACCAGCGGGAAGCCCGGGGTGAGCACTTCGGTGTGCGGCTGCTTCGGCGGCAGCGGGATGATCGCCTTGCCGCCGGCATCCATCACCGACAGCGCCCACGGTGCCAGCAGGATGTCCCAGGCGCCGATGTTCGTCAATCGGTGCGTTACCATCACTTCGTTCGCATCGCTAGACATGATGATGTCGATCTGCTTCTGGATGCCGTTCTCCACCTCAGGCGCGGGTGTAAGGCGAATGCTCATAGGCCCCAACTCATCCAGCGCTACCGGGCTATTGTCCAGCGCGTAGGAGCGGGGTTTGCCTTCCGGCGCATGCCACAGGCGGTGGCCGCCTCGGATCATCCACTCGCTCTCGCCGGCGCCGCCCATCATCGCGGGAAATTCCTTGAAGACGTTGCTGCCGCCGGTGAAGCCGAAGCGGATGACGCGCGGTCCCACATCAAGGGTGGCGATCAATTCGATCTGCCCGTTAGACACTTTGACATTATTGGTCCAGCCGCCGTATTCGGTGCGCGAAATCATCTGGTTTGCTCCTTCACTTATATGTTGTGTTACTATTTCTTTCCGCATGACGCTGCCGCCTTCCTGCCGATCCCCCCCTATCTTCCCAAGCGGTGTTTACAGCAGCAGCAGATATGGAATACACTGGGTACGGGAGTAAGGCTATGCAGATTAACGCCATCAATCTCATCGACAGCCTTGTACGCGGTGATGCCGCGACGGAAGGCGTACAGGCGGCGGCAAATATCACGATCGCGCGGAAAACACTCGACCTGCAGCAACAGATGATGGCGAACCTGCTCAGCAGCCTGCCTGCCCCGGTATCCGCGAACCCCAACGTCGGCACTAACCTCGACCGCTATGCATGACGCCCCCCTGCTCACCGTCGGTCTGGTCACAGACATCCATTATGCCCCCGCCGGTTATGGCAATCGCGACTGTCCCGGCGCGCTGGCGCGCCTGCGCGTGACACTGCAAATCTTCGAAGACGCCTGCATTCCCCTCGTCATCAACCTCGGCGATGCCGTTGACGACGCGCCATCCGTAGCAGCGGAGTTGACCCTATGCGCATCAGTATGTGCCGTGTTTGCCGCGTTTCCGGGCACCGTGTTGCACGCTATCGGCAACCACGACGTTGCCATGCTGAGCAAAACGGCATTTCTAACCGCCATCGACAATATCACCCCACCGTATTTCCGCCAGGACATCGGCGGTGTTCGCGTCATCGTGCTCGACGGCAATTGCCATGCGGACGGCAGCGACTTCGACCGTGGCGATTTCGCGTGGGACGACGCGTGGATTGCCCCGGCGCAGGTGGCGTGGCTGGCGGGGGAACTGGCGGCGGCGGACCGGCCGGTGCTGCTGTGCTGCCACGAATGCCTGGACGAGAGCACGGATGACCCGCATGTGGTGCGCAACGCTGCTGAGATTCGTCAACTGATTCACGATAGTGGCGTAGTGCGCGGTGTGTTCCAGGGACATTATCACGCGGGACGCCGCCGGGTGATGGACGGCATACCGTATATCACGATCCCGTCGGTGGCCACGGGCGCGGGGGATGAACCGGTTGGGGCGATAGTCACGCTATACCATGACGGTCGAATTGACGTTCAGACGCTGTAAAACCTTTCGCGCCTCTCTTCCCAATACGAGAGGATCATTGACCTTGTCGCGCCCGGCGCTTTTCGCGCAACACCAGTTGCAGGCGCACCCAGATTCCGAGCTTCGGCACCCAGCGGAATGGCGCGGGGATGGTCTTCGTGAAGTGCTTGTCGAAGTAAAGGCCCATGCTGTGGTGGTGGGCGCGCACCATCTTTTCCACCGCTTGGTCGGAGCTGCGGCCGATGACGTGGGTAATCACCGCGTCGGGGAAATATAGCACCTGCCAGCCTGCCAGCCCGGCGCGATAGCACCAGTCCACGTCTTCGCAATACATGAAGAAGATCTCGTCCAGCAAGCCGATCTCCTCCAGCGCGGCGCGGCGGATGCACAGCGCGGCGCCGGACACCCAGTCCACCGCGGCGACGCTGGCATGATCGAAATCGGTCATCAGGTAATCGCGCACCTGGGCGTTACCGGGAAAGAGTTTGCCCAGCGCGCTGTTGCGGAAGAGCCCGGTGGCGAAGGTGGGAAAGCGCCGGCAGGAATACTGCAGGCTGCCGTCCGGGTTGAGCAACTTCGCGCCGCCAATGCCCGCTTCGGGATGCGCCTCCATGCCCACTATCAGCGCATCGAGCGCGCCGTCATGCACGATGGTATCAGGGTTCAGCAGCAGCAGGTAGTCGCCCGTCGCCTCGCGTAGTGCCAGGTTATTGGCGTGGGCGAAACCGCGATTCTCCGGATTGCGCAGCACGCGCACATGCGGGAACTCCGCCTCCACCATCTCAGCGCTGCCGTCGCTGGACGCGTTGTCGACGACGAAGACTTCCAACGACGTGGCGCGCGCGCCGGCGGGCAGCGACCGCAGGCAGGTTCGCAAGTCGTCGCGCGTATTCCAATTGACAATAGAGATGGAGAGCAACATAATGAACCTGACATCCACATCCATGGCCGATGAGATTATGCACCAATTATGACAGTCGAGTATACCATATTTGACGTGATCAATGGCTGGGCGGGCCATTTACTCCTTCTCGATACGCTGGGCCGGCTGCTGGCGGTCTTCGGGCTGCTGGCGGTGCTGCTGCTTGCCATTATTCCGATTTGGCATGCTAACAGCGCCGACCGTCGCCACTATGTCACCGCGCTGCTGGTCAGCGCCGCTGTCTTCGCCGCGCTTATCGGGTTGGAGTTGCTGCTGACGCATATCCTCGGCCGCGAGCTGCGCTCACGGCCAGCTAACGCGCGCTGGACAACGATGCTCATTACGCCGAAGACGGCGATGGCCTTCCCCTGCTGGCCGGTGGCGATCTCTGCCGCGGCCGGGCTGCTGCTGTGGCACCGCAACCGCGCCCTCGGCCTCACGACGATGATCCTCACCGCGCTGCAGGCCGTCTCCTTCGTCTTCGTCGGTGCGAATTACCCGTACGACGTGATCACCGGCGCGGTATTCGGCCTCGCGCTCGGTTACGCGACTGCGGTCATCATGCGGCTGTCGCCCGGCCTGCGCGTCTGGACGCTTATCCCGGTGGGGATTACGCTCGGTGGCTGGCTGGCCTTCATCGCCGTCACCGTGCGGCCGGCCAGCGATTTCGATACGGGCATGATACCCGCCGGTGTGGGAAATATGCCTGCCACGCCGCTGCCGGTCCTCACGCTGAGCGCCGGTGAGATATTACAGCTCGCGGAGAACGGGCACCTCACCGTGGGATGGCTGCGGATAGACATGCCCGGTGACGCGGCGACGCTTCCGGCCATCGAATCCCGTGTGCGCGCGGCGGTGAACCGTGCCTTTTTGACGCGTTCTGATCTCGACGTGCTCACCATCACCGTCATCGGGTATTATGGGCGTGGAAGCACTACCAAAATGGGTACACTCTACACAGCCACGGTCGACCGGGCAGACTGGCCCGCGAGGGGATTCCGTCCCACGCAGAAACTCCCCGGGGAGAAGTATGTGCTGCCGCGCCTGTTGGCGCACCCGTAACGCGCCGCTATCCGAGCGACCGTATACCTGCTATAATGCTGCCGGCAACGACTGCCCGCGGTTGAGTGAGAATTATGCCAATTGTTGTGGGAATCAGCCTCCGCGTCGCGGGGAAAATTTATAGCTTCGATCCATGCGGTGAGTCCTATTATCTCGGCGAACGCGTGCTGGTGGAAACCGCGCGCGGCATCGAGCTGGGCACCGTGCGCCAGCCGCCTCACGAGGTGCCCGACGTGCAGGTGGTTCAGCCGCTGAAGCGCGTGCTGCGCCACGCGTCGGACGACGACCTCGTGACCGACGCGGCGAACCGCGACCGCGAAGTGCGCGCGCTGGACGCCTGCCAGCGCAGCGTGATGCGTCTGAACCTCCCCATGCGGCTCATTGACGCCCAATACACTTTCGACGGCTCGCATGTGCTCATCAATTTCCAGGCGGAAAGCCGCGTGGACTTCCGTGAACTCGTGCGCGAGTTGGCGCGCGAGCTGCGCACGCGCATCGAGCTGCGCCAGGTCGGCGTACGCGATGAAGCAAAGCTGCTGGATGGCTACGGCATGTGTGGCCGCCGGCTGTGCTGCTCCGCGTTCTTGACAAATTTCACCCCCGTGGCCATCAATATGGCGAAAGCGCAGGGACTGGCGCTGAACCCGCAAAAGATTTCCGGCACCTGCGGGCGGCTGATGTGCTGCCTGGCCTTCGAATACGAGCACTATAGCGAGTTGCGCGTGGGCATGCCAAAGTTAAACGCGCACATCGAGACGCCGCGCGGCCCGGGCAAGGTGACGAAGGTGAACGCCCTCGGCCGCCAGGTAGAGGTGACCTTCCCCGGCGACGATACGCCGGTGTGGTTCACAGTCGACGAGCTGAACGGCGCGCCGGCCGCGGCCCCGCCGTGCGCCGCCGACGCCTGCGCCGGTTGCGAAGGGCACAAACACCTGCCGCTACCACCCGCCCAGTTCGCGCCGAATGGCCCGGCGGAATCGGCCAACGCCCCCGAAGGCGACGGCTCGGTGCGCCAGCGCCGTGGTCGCGGCCGCGGCCCAGCCCAGGGCGGCGGACAGGCGCCGGCCCAGGCCGTTCCCCAGCCGAATGCCGAAGGCGGCGAGAGCCCGGAGAAACGCGCCCGCCGTCGCCGACGCCCACGCACGGCCGACGACGGAAACAATGGCGACGCCCCTCCGCCAGCATCCGCCCCCCAGGCGGAGGGCGCTCCCGACGCGGCGCCGGCGCCTCGGCCGTTCCCGTCGGCGCGGTATCGCCCGCGCCGACGCCGATAACGCTACTCATTCATACGCATACTCGCCTGAATATGGGATACAATAGACATAGGGATGGCGGTACATGCGTATTGTGTGGCTGGTCCTGTTGCTGCTGTCAGCGCTCCTCCCCACCCTCGCCAATGACGGCGCGGTGGTGGGTGAAGGCGGGCGCGTGCGGCTGATGGACGGCGAACGCACCGATATCCGCATGGTGCGTGAAAGCATCGCCATCGACGTCTTCCACGCCTTCTATGTGGTCAACGTCGATTTCACCTTCAGCAACGACGGTCCTGACACGCGTGTGCTGATGGGCTTTCCCGAGCGCGGCGCCGGTGACATCCTCCCCGAGCAGTACCGCGAGCGCGTCGGATTCCAGGAATTTTCCACCTGGGTAGACACGGTGAAAGTCACCGCCGAACGCCGCCCCAGCAGCGACGCCCGCGACAGCGGCTACCAGGCCTACTGGGTGAAGCAGGTCTCCTTCGCGAAGGGACAGGTGCGCTCCATCCGCGTGCGCTACAAGGCGGAGGCCGGCGCCCGCACTAATGGCGAGCGCTGGGTGAGCTACGATTTCACCGGCGGCACCTGGAAAGGCCTGCTCGACGAGAGCATCCTGACCCTCGTGCTGCATCTGCCCGGCGCCAGCATCGTGCTGCCCGAGACCACCGGTGCTGCCGCGCCAAGCGCATTGAAGCTGGACGGCTCGCGCGTTACCGCCGTCTGGAACGATTGGCAAGGCGACGGTACCTTCAACCTGCGCTATGCCACCACCGATCCGAACTGGCGCTGGATTGCCGGGGTGAGCGGTGGTCCGTTTGACGACCGCGTCGTCTCGATGTCCGCGCCGGGGCAGCCGGTCGTGATGGATTGGCTGCCACAGGCGATGGCGCGCGGTGGCGTGACGTTCATCAGCTTCACCGCGTTTGACGAAGCGGTGCGCCTGCATGCGAAAACGCAAAAGCAGAGCTTCCCTATCACCACCGAATGGGATGCCCACACGAATACAGCGACATTGCGAGCCGGTTTGACTGCGCTGAAAGTGCGCGTCGGCTCGAAGGAGTTGACGGTGGAACATGGCGGCGCGGTGCAGAAAGTCGCGCTGCCTGCCGCCCCGTTTATGAGCCTGCCGATGCGCGGCTATGTCTCTGGCCGCCTGTACCTGCCGCTGGCCGCGGCACTGGCGGCGCTGGGTGGCATGGTGACGGTGGACGTGAAGACGCGAGAGCTGCGCCTGGCCTTCGGCGAATACTGGAACGCTACGGCTGCTCGGTGAAGCCCAATTTGCGCAGCGCCGCTACCTGCTCCGCGTAATAACCCCACGGTGACGGCCCGCCGCCGGTCCAGAACCAGGCCATCACGTCTTCCACCACGTTAATCTGACGGGCGTATTCGCCACGGGTGTAGAGCAGGAACGGCAGCGGCGTGGCGAAGATATCGTCGCCGGTCTCGCCCCACGCCCCGCCCGCCACCGCCAGGCGCAGCACCTCGCCGACGAAGACGCCCACCAGCAGCGCGAGCATGGCCGGGTAGCGCTCGGGGGTATACTGCCCGATGCTCATGCGCGCGACGAGCAGCGCATCGACCTGCTCCAGATAGCGCGGGGTGAAGCCCACGTCGATGCCAAAGGCTCGGTGCAACGCGGACGCGGCGGCCCCGGCCAGGTCGGCCGGCGGCAGCGTGTGGATGGCCGCATCGGGAAGCGGGAATGGCGTGTCGCGCATGGGCATGATGCTGTAGGATACACGAAACGAGGGTTCCGCGACAACGGAACCCTCGTTTCGTCATGTCGCTGGACGATTCTTATGCCCAGTACGCGACGCCGCGGTCTTCGCTGATGAGCACGTCCTTGAGGAAGGCCACCGCCTTGCGGAAGCCTTCGTTGCTGCTCATCAGGCTGTCTTCGTGCTCGATGGAGAGCGCGCCGTCGTAGCCGATGAGGCGCAGGGTGCTGATCATGTCTTTCCACACCGCCGCGTCGTGCCCGTAGCCGATGGTGCGGAAGATCCACGAGCGGTTCAGCTCGTCGGTATAGCTCTTCGTGTCGAGCACGCCGGTGGTCTTCGTGTTGATCTCGTCGATTTTGCAGTCCTTGGCGTGGAAGTGGAAAACCGCGCCGGCCGCGCCAAGGGTGCGCAGCGAGTAGCACGGGTCCATGCCCTGCCAGAAGAGGTGGCTGGGATCGAAGTTGGCGCCGATGCGGTCGCCGCAGGCCGCGCGCAGGCGCAGCATCGTCTGGGTGTTATACACGATGAAGCCAGGATGCATCTCCAGCGCCACCCGCACATTCTTCTTCGCCAGGTAGGCGTTCATGTCCGTCCAGTACGGGATGGCGACTTCGTTCCACTGGTAGTCGAGGATGTCACCGAAATCGGGCGGCCAGGGGCAGGTGACCCAGTTGGGATATTTCGCGCCGGGCTGGTCGCCGGGGCAGCCAGAGAAGTTGATGACGGTCTCGATGCCCAGCATGGCGGCCAGGTCGATGGTTTTGCGCAGCGTCGCATCTTCCGACTTCGCGAATGCGGCATTCGGGTGGATCGGGTTGCCGTGGCAGGAGAGCGCGGAGAGCTCCAGGCCGCGGTCGGTGATCTTTTTCATCCAGGCCTTCGCCTTGCCGGCGTCGGCGACCAACTCGTCCAGCGGGCAGTGGGCACTGCCGGGATACGACCCGGTGCCGATTTCGACGGCGTCGCAACCGGCGCCTTTGATGTAGTCCATCGCCTCTTCAAAGGGCATGGAACTGAACAATACGGCGAACACGCCAACTTTCATGGTGCAACCTCCCGTAAAATATGTGAGCGCAAGCGCATGCCTTCCTCCCCCGCCTGGCGGGTTGGATGCGTCGGCAATGCGGTGACTTGCTACCTAGATTACGCGATGCACCGGCGGAATCCTGCCGGACGCAGAGGATTTTCTTCAGAAACCGGAACCGGCCTGTATTCCCGCGCCGTGAAACGGCATCATTCCTGATCTTAGAAACTGTCTTCAAAATGCTCGTAGTCGGATCATGGAGGCGGGTTCGTGGCTGGCCAGGCGGATTCGCGAGAGTGTATCGAGTGATACATGCCAGCGAATCCAACGCCGCCAGGCGCGAACCAGACCCGTGAGACGACTGCGAGCACTTTGAAAACAGTTTCTTAGACGTCTATCGGTGCGGAACTGCCGAAATCAGTGGTTATTGCGGATGTGTAATCCCGTGGGATAGGCGGACAGCACTTCGGCGTCCTGGGGGATGACTTTGATAATCACCGCCGCCGGCGCGTATGCGTGCGCCAAGGTCTGCAGCCGCTGGTAGTCGCCGGGCTGGTGGCTGCAGCGCAGCACGCCTTGCACCAGGGCATAATCAAAGCCCTCGTTTAGGAAGAGCAAGTCGACGTGCTGCCCTTCACAGTGGTCCAGGTTGTGAGGCGAGGCGGCCCAGAACTCCCCATCGATTGGATAGAACTCCAGCGGACGAAAGCGAGGTTCGCCGTTTTCTATGACCGCGAGCATGCCGATGCCGGAGAGTGCTGCCATATGTACCACCAGTGCTGTTAAGATGCTGCATGTTTCTTCTTTCCATCTTTACGAGCATGATCGCAGGAAGCATGGCGGCAATCGGCAACAAATGCGCGGTGGCCGGACATAACCGGCCACCGCGTGGGTCATGATATCCGGCCGAAACTAGACGCCGGCGGGTTGGGTGATGGTAAAGCCGGGCACGTCCACCCACTTGCGGGTGACGGCGGATTTGCTCATCGCGTCGAGCACGGCGTTGACCTTCGCGCCTTCCACGAAGTCCGGGCTGGCCGGGGTGTCGTTCTGGATGGCGTTGAGGAAATTATAGATGGTGTGGGTGAACCCATGCTCATAGCCAATGATGTGCCCCGGCGGCCACCAGGCCTGCATGTAGGGGTGAATCGATTCGGTGGCGAGGATGGTGCGGAAACCCTGGGCGTCCGCGGGGTCTTCGCGGTTGAAGTAATACAGCTCATTCATCCGCTCAAACTCGAAGCGCACGCTGCCTTTGTCGCCGTTGATTTCGAAGAACCAGCCGTTTTTGCGTCCGGCGGCGAAGCGGGTCGCCTCGAAAGTGCCGATGGCGCCGTTGCTGAAACGCGCCAGCGAGAGCACCGCGTCGTCCACCGTCACCGGGCCGCGGCCTTCGCCGGCAGCGGCGCCCAGGCCGCCGGTGGTGGCGCCGAGAATCGGACGCTCCTTTACGAAGGTCTCCATCGTGGTGGAGACTTCCGCGATGTCGCCGACCAGCCACAACGCGAGGTCGATGATGTGCGCGTTAAGGTCGCCGTGCGAGCCGGAGCCGGCGACGTTCTTATCCAGCCGCCACACCAGCGGGAAATTCGGATCGATGATCCAGTCCTGCAGGTAGCAGGCGCGCCAGTGGAAGATGCGGCCGATACGGCCTTCGTTGATGAATTGTTTGGCCAGCGCCACCGCCGGGCAGGTGCGGTAGTTGAAATTGACCAGGTGCTTTTTGCCGCTGTCCACCGCGGCCTGCGCCATGCGCGTGGCCTGCTTCAGGTCCATCGCCAGCGGCTTCTCGCACAGCACGTGCTTGCCGGCTTTCAACGCGGCGATGGCCATCTCCATGTGCACGTCGTTGGCGGTGCAGATATCCACGATGTCGATATCTTTGCGATGGATGGCTTTGCGCCAGTCCGTCGTCGTCTGCTGCCAGCCGAACTGCGCCGCGGCGGCTTCCAGCGCGTCGGGGGTGCGGCCCACCAGCAGCTTCATCACTGGTTCGGCGGCGGGGTCCATCATCCGTGCCACCTGGCGATAGGCGTTGCTGTGCGCCTTGCCCATAAATTTGTAGCCGATCATCGCCACGTTCAACTTGGGAACGGCCATGAGAAAACCTCCTGAATCGAGAATGGAACAGGGGCTTTTATTCGCTTTGCAGGCGCAAACTCCTCCCGGCGAAGGGGAGCCCGTGTTACAAGTTTCAGATTTACACGTTCCTAGTTGCGGAGGCTCGAGGATGCATTGGGGTGGTCACTGGCTTGCGGTGGGGCGCTCTGGTATAATGGCTGTGTCATCCGGGAACGCTAACAACGAAGCGCTCCGCGCAAAAAGGACATGCGATGTTTGACTTTTTCACCAGCGAAAAGATTAGTTCCTTTCTATTAGCCTTCCCTATTCTGATTATCTCAGTGACACTGCACGAGTTCGCCCACTGCTGGACGGATTACCGGCTTGGTGACCCGACGGCGAAAATGCAGGGACGCGTAACGCTGAATCCCCTTGTGCATCTCGACCCCATGGGCACCATCATGATGGTCGTTTCCTCGTTATCGGGATGGGGCATCGGGTGGGGCAAACCGGCACGGTATGACCCGGCCAATTTTCGCAATCCGGCACGCGACCGTATGATCGGCGCACTGGCCGGACCAGTATGCAATATATTGCAAATGCTGGGCTGGACATCCCTGGCACTGTTGAATTATAACTTCCTCTTCGGCCCGGCCCCGGATCTCGCTCTCTTTGTGGACAAGATCTGCTGGATTGGTATCGAAGTCAATGCCGGCCTGGCAATCTTCAACCTGCTGCCCATCTATCCACTGGATGGGCACCACATTTTGAGCTATCTGGCGCCGCGCTCCTGGCGTCCGGTCATCGATAATCCTGCCTGGGGCATGGTGTTTCTCGCCCTTGTGCTTATCAAACCGCTGCACGATATGATATTGGTTCCCATCATGACCCCCTTCTACGCCGGCGTCGATCTGTTAGTCCAAACGCTGTTCGGGATGCAGTAAAGGGATATCATGCGACACGATCCGATTATCGCCATAGACGGCCCCGCGGGGTCGGGAAAGAGCACGGTGGCGCAGCAGGCGGCGCGCGCGGCGGGGCTGCAGTTCATCAGCAGCGGATCGCTGTACCGCGCGGTGGCGCTGCTGGCGCGGCGAGCGGGCGTGGACGCGCATGACCATGACCAACTGACGCGGATCGCGGACAGACTGAACATCCGCTTCACCACCGACGCCGACGGCATGGTGCGCGGTTGGTTGGGCGGCGAGGACGTGACGGACGCGCTGCGCGACCCGGCGACGGGAGAACTGGCGTCGACGATTGCGACACAGCCCGCGGTGCGCGCCCACCTGGTGCGCGCGCTGCAGGAATATGGCCGGCACGGTGGCATCGTGATGGAGGGACGGGACATCCAGACAGTCGTCTTCCCCGATGCCGAAATCAAAGTCTTCCTCACCGCGTCGGACACCGAACGCGCTCGGCGCCGCTGGCACGAACTGCGCGCCCGCGGCGAGGAGATCGCCTTCCAGACGGTGCTGCACGAAGTAAAGGCCCGCGACGCGCGGGATTCCGGCCGCGCGGCCGCCCCGCTGCGCGCCGCGGAGGACGCCGTCTGCCTCGATACCGACGGTCGCACGGTGGCGCAGGTGGTGGACGATCTGCTGCGATTGCTGTCCGCGTGGCGCGCGCGACCGGAGCTGCGCGGAACGGCGCTGGCGCATGCGGCGGGACTGTGCTGACGATTTTCACACCGGCTTCCCTGCCGGGCGACGAATCGGTTTTCAGCGGAAGGGTCTTGCGTCTCACGCGATTTTGGCGTACTGTTGCTGTGATTTCTTATGGATATTGGCTCCGCGACGAATCAGGGATATGTGCGCGCCGGGAACGAAGACGGGTTCTTCGTCTCCGCGGATGATGCTATCTTTGCCGTCGCCGACGGCATGGGCGGGCATGAACGCGGCGAGATTGCCAGCAGCCTGACGCTCGAGACTATCGGCGCGCAGGCAACGGTTCTCGCACAGGCGGCGCCCAGCGACCTGCCGACGGTGCTGCACGATACCATCCAGCAGGCAAACCAGCGCGTCCTGGACCAGCAGCCGACCGAAGACGCTGACCGACCGATGGGCACCACGCTGGTGCTGGCGGCCATCAACGGTGATCGGCTGTATTTCGCGCACATCGGCGACAGCCGGCTGTATCTGCTGCGCGGCGACGTCTTCACCCAGCTCACCCGCGACCACTCCCTGGTGCAGATGATGGTGGACCGCGGCGAGATCACCCCGGACGAAGCGGCGATTCACCCGCTGCGGCACCAGATTACCCGCGTGGTAGGCGGCAGTGACCAAGTTTCACCGGAGATCGCCAGCCAGGCGTTGGTGCCGGGCGACCACCTGCTGTTGTGTACCGACGGCTTGAGCGGCGTGGTGCCGGTGGAGTCGCTGAAGGCAATCCTCGGCGCGCCGCGGATCGCGCAGGAGAAAGCGGACGCGCTAGTGACCGCGGCGCTGGAAGCCGGCGGGCCGGACAACGTGACCGCCATCGTCATCGCCTATCAGCGCCCTCGCCCGGTGCCCGAGGCCACCGCCACTCCCGTAAAATCCGCGATATTGCCTCGCTGGCAGGGCGTGCTCATCACGCTGCTGTCGCTGACTATCGTGCTCACCAGCGCCGGCTTTTGGCTGTACCTGAATCCCGAATATTACATCGGCATCGACGCGCAGCACCGCGTGGACCTGTTCCAGCGCTGGCCGTTGCTGCCGATGCTGGAGCCGCAGCGCGCGCCGAACAAAGTGCCGACGATCACCGTCGAGGAAGTCAAGTCGCACTGGCCGGAAATCGCCACCCTCGAGCGCAACGGCTTGACGGTAAAGAGCCGCGACGCGGGCGAGCGTTTCCTGGAAGAGAAGGCGGAAGCGGTGGGCAACGCGCTGGTGCTGGAAGCCGCACAGGCCATTGACGCCAAGGACGCCGAACGCGCGCACCGCTGCCTGTCTCGCGCGGGACAACTCGGCGCCGACCCCAAACTGGTGGAGGCGCAGGTGTTGCGGCTGAAGGCGCTCCTGCGCACAGAGGCACCGAAGGACGTTATCAATCCGTCGGGAGTGCGCGTGCCGGCTCCACGCGCCACTGCCCCGCGCTGACACGGTAGCGCCACCCCGCCACGCCCGCGCGCGGCAGGTAGGGATTTGGCGGAAAATCGCCCGGTGGCAGGTACGGTCCCTTCCACCCCGCCGGCCGCGCGCTGGCCGTCAACTCTCCCGCCGACACCCCGTATTGCTGCAGCACCTCGAGCCGCGCCGGCAAGCCGCCGGTATCCCGGTGACACGCCCGCAACGCCGCTTCGATTGCCGCCTGGCTATTCGCTACCTGCGTGGCGCGAGCGCGGTCGGCATCATGAAAGATGCCGGGGATCATCTCCAGCCAGAACCAGAGCGCAAGCGCCAGCGCGAACGGCAGCAGCACCAGCAGCAGACGATACCCGCGATTGCGCCGCCCCACCACGTCGGGCAGGCGCCGGGCGAGTGGCGTCGCCGGCGGCAGCGGGCGCACGGCGCTGATGTCAACGCCGCACCCCTCGCAGGCCGTCGCGCTATCGCCATTCACCCGGGTGCAGACGTAGCAGACGCGCATGCCCCCTCACCCCCCTGCCCCCTCTCCCCGAGGAGAGGGGGGACATGTTCCTGTTTATTCTACCACGAAGGTGTTGAAGGACTGCGGCGGGAGGGTGACGGTGACGCGGGTGCCGGCGGCATCGAGGGTGAGTGGGCGCGGATCTGTGAAGGGATTGTTCACGACAACGGCGGTGGTGCCGTCGGGGTTGAGGAAGGCGACGGCGTTGCCGGTCCACGGCCCCTGCAGGCCCAGGCGCACGGCGCCGGGGGCGATGAACGCGGAGTAGTGCTTCATCACGTAGAATTCCGGATTCAGCGTGACAGTTTTCGCCGCCGGGTCCACGGAAATCATGGCGTTCTGCCGCCAGCCCCAGGTGCTAAGGCCCCCGGACTGCAGAATCATGTTCCAGTAAACGTAGCTGTTGACACCGTTGGCAATGTAGTGACGGAAGAGATCAAAGACGTAGCGAGCATACTCCCAGGTATTTTGCCCGTCGCCACACTCGTTTTCGGTCTGCATGAGCCGCTTCTCCGGCCAGCTTTCGTGGGTGCGCTGGATGGCGCCTTTGCCGGCCCACTGGAAGCCGACGCCGGCGGTATACTGATAAGCAGTAGGATCGCTGAGCACGGCGTGCGGGTAACCGTCGTAATCATCGGTGTTCAACGTACCCAGCCAGATCTCGCAGTCCAGGCCTTCGCGGGCAAAGAGCGGGCCGAGGTGGTCGCGGATGAAGTCGCGCATCTGGGCGCCTGTCCACAGGCAGGAGGGGAATTTCTGGTCGGCCACCGGCTCGTTCTGCACATGCACCTGGGTAATGTCGATGCCTTCGGCACGGTACGCCCGCACGAAGTTCAGGAAGTAGCGCGCGTAGGCGTCCAGGTACTCCGGCTGCCAGATCATGGTGCCGTAGTTATACGCGCGAGGGAACTTGAACCAGGTGGGCGGGCTCCATGGCGACGCGAAGAGGGAGAGATTCGGCTGCCAGGCCATGGCGGCCTTGATGTAGGGGATGAGGCAGCCGCGGTCGCGCTCGATCGAGAAGTTCGCCATGGCGAAATCACCGGCGGTTTCGTTGAGGCTGTACCACTCCGCGCCGTAATCGCTGGCGCCGATGGGCATGCGGCAGAAAGTGAACTTGCAGCCGTCCCGCGGATCGAAGAGCAGACCCAGCGTCTTACGGCGGACATCCTCGTCCAGCCCGGAGAGGGCGACCCATCCCAACTCGTTAAAGCAGCCGCCCCACCCTTCCCACATCTGGTGGCGGGCGTCGGTGACCTGTAGCAGCGGCGCCCCGACAGGCAGCGCGACGTCGGGGTACTGCTCCTGCCAGGGGACGGACGGTGCGGTGGCGATCCAGCGGGTAATCGGCATGACGGCATCCTTTCGACGGGTGATGTGCAGGGGTAGGATAGAGAGAAAGGGGATGGACTGTCAAGGCTGAATGATGAGTCGTCTGTAATGCGCCGGATGAGTGAGAGAAAGAGCGGTCTGACGTTGTATCAGTCGATGTCGTAGATGTTATCGTCGTCTTCAATACGCAGGACTTCGCCATCGAATGTTTCCTGCACCGTGCCGTGCAGGAAAGACGGGTAGCAGATGCCGGTAATTTTCAAGGCGAAGTCGTCGGCACGGTGTGGATACAAGAAAGTAACCGTAAAGACGCGGTCACGGACACGCACTTCCTGGCGAAAGTGGTTGGCAAGGCTCCCCACGGCCTGCGCACCACGAGGAGGTTGTTTCGTCCAATTAGTAAACACCTGACTCAATCCAAGCGCATACGTCCGGGGAATACCATTGAAATCGATCAAGGCGGTATGCGTAAACGTGAGTACAACCGCATGCTCCATCCGTTAATCCTGCCTTTATCGAGCTTTATCGTTGCCGTTTATTTGCCAGCCGGCGCTGAATTTCCTCCAGCGGTATCTCTTCCGTCGCCTGATCTTCAGCGGCGAAGGCGCGGTCTTCCTCCATCAGGCGTTCCAGGAGGGCGAGTGTGCGCTCGCTATGAATGGGGATCAACACGGCACGCGCCTCTTCGTGGTGGGTAATGACGAAGCATTCCTGCGCATAAAACGCCCGATCAACAAGCTGCGACAGCTTCGCCCGCACTTCCGAAATCGGTTTCACATTCATCACGGTCATCTTCTCCCCCTCTCCTCAACTACCGCCAGTATACCCTTCCACGCCGGCACAGATAGCATGATTCACGGCAATTGTAAACAATTGTACAATTTGTCAGCTCACTATATAACCGAATCGTGCATCTGTCAATTACTTTTGCACCAGCGCCTTCCCCTCAATAGTCAGGCGGATGCCGTCGCCGGCGGGAACGGTCACTCTTTCGGTGATGCCGCCGAAGCGCGGGGTATTGGGCGGAGATGTCACCATGGTGGTGATGGCTTTGTCGGTAGGATTGTGCAATTCGAGGACGGGGGGTTTGCCGTCAGCCTGGCCGTCAACGACGAGGGTGAGCTTCACTGCCGGGTTGTCGCTGACGAACACGTTACCGGCCCAGAGGGTGATTTTGCCGGCGGTCGGCTCCTGGAAGTAGGCGGCGCCATTCACCACCGGGACGAAGCGGAACCACGAGCGGACGCTGGTGTAGATAGCGGCGCACCCGTTGTCCTGCAAGCCTTCAATGCGGAAGGGGCGGTCGATGATGAGATCGCGGGGACCGATGGTCGCGGCGGCCTCGCCCTTCTCCGCGCGGAGCGTGGTGAAGAAGGTGCCGTCGGTGTAGGCGCCGGCCTGCATCGTCACCGGATACCCATCTGTACCGCCGGCCAGGTTCATCGCGGCCACGGTGTCTTCCAGCAGATCGTTGCCGCCTTTGGAATCGGCGAAGCTGCCGATGGCGAAGGCAAAGCGGAAGACAGTGCCGGCCTTGACAACCTGGCCATCCTGCCCGAGGCCGATCTCGATCTGCTTCGGCTGCTTCGCCTCGCCGGAGCCGACGACAACGTAGCGGAACGACTGCCCGGGCGCGGAGAAGAAGGCGTTGTAGCCGACCAGCGAGGGCATCTGCGCGATATACCCGCCGGCGCCCAGCGCGCCGGTGGCGCGCAGCAGGCCGGTGCGCGGCAGCAGCCAGACGCGGGTTTTCCCGGTGCCCTCATTGGCGATGACGGTGGTCCCCCACCCCTTGTCCAGGTCGACGGGACAGGTAAGTTTGGCCAGCGGAATGGGCAGATCGCCGCGGAGGGTGACGTCTTTGGTGAAGCGCACTTCGCCCTCGTGCCAGATGAGACCACCGCGATAATCTCTCGCCCCCTCGCGAGCGCGGCGGTAGTTCCAGGCGGTGAACCAGTCAGTGCGCGTCATCGGCGCGTAGATGGTGCGGGTGCGCTCGAAGAACTCCAGCGTGCCCAGGTCCTTCGGCGGCGACGCGATGGCGGGCGTGGGCCGTGTCGGCGAGTCATAACGCTCAGAGAGCATCGTCATCTTCTGGCTGGCGATCTGGATGTTGTAGGAGCTAAGCGGCACATCGAGGATTTTGCCGACGACGCCGTCCTGCCAAGACAGCGGCCAGAGATCCGGCTTGTCGGAGATGCGTATCCAGTCCAGCAAGCTGGCCTGTGGCATGGGACAGAGATACCCGGAGGTATCCCAGCCGTAGACGCTGGCATCCATGCCGTTTTCCCAACCTTTCGCGGCGGTGAGCGCTTCATTGCGGTCGGGGTGCCACACCAGGCCGGTGGCGCCGAGGATATTCAGGTTGTCGGCACAACGGAACAACCCCTGCTTGTAGCAGTAGATGACGTGATTCCAGGAGATGGCGCGCTTGCCGGCGGTGTCCAGCACCTCCAGCGTCACGTAATGCTGCTGGTCCTGCACCATCTCGAATTCGCGCGCCAGTTCCTTCGCGCCGCCGCCCGCGAAGCGGCGGATGACGCCGCGAGCGCCGTCATGCACGCGCACCTCGGCGATGCCGATGGGCGAGCGGACGATAAACTGTAACCGCACGCGCTGGGCGCCGCGGGTGTATTTCCAGTTGCTCTCCATCTGCGGGTTGATGACGTCCCAGGTAGCGATAGTCGGCCCCTGTGTGACATACTGGCGACTGGACAGCGCCTGCCAGTAGGCGGCGCAGCGCGTATTCATCGCCGCCTTCGCGGCAGCCAGGTTGGCGCAGCCGGTGACGCACGCCTTCGCGGCGGCGGCGACATCGGCGGGACTGCCGACGCGCGTATACGAGGTGAGTGCCGACCAGCGCATATCGCTCAAGCCGCGCAGGTATTCGCCATAATTGTCGGCGATGAGTTTATCCTTCTCATAGACAAACGGCGCGTAATGGTAAAACCACCAGAGGTTTTCCGGATGCGCGCCGTTGGCCGCGAGCTGCTTGTAATCAAGCAGCGCGCTGGGCGGGAAGGCGCAGTTGGCACTGTAGGCGCCGTAATGGCGGACGATTTTGCGCTCGGGGTCCCATAGCGGATACTTTTTCCCGTAGCTGTCGCACTCGGCGGCAGGGAAGACGACCTTTTCACCCCAGAACGCCCAGCGGCAGCCGATGCCGTCGGTGAACTCGACGCCGGGACACGCATAGAATTCGCCAGCCTTCGAGGCGTCCGCGCAGTCGCGCTTGAGGGCGGCGAGGGTGGCGGGGGTGAGCTGTTCCAGCGGGTCAGTGAAGACGAGGAAGGACAGACCGGCGGCCTTGGCCGCCTGCACGTAATCCGCGACGGTGCCTTTGCCGCCACCATAGTTAGAACGGGCGCCGACGATGCCACGCACGCCGTCGGACGCCAGCAGAAAGCTGATGGGGGTACCGTCGGGGTAGGCGGCGTTGTTCGGCTTGCTGAACTGATATTTGTCCCAGTCGATGCTGGCGGGGTATTGCACCGGCGTGTATGTTGTAAAGGGGTAATCGCCAAGTTCCGCGTTCTCCCGCGCGGTCTCGCCGACCCAACGATACGCATTCATGAGCAGGCGCAGGGTGTGGCTGGGCAGATTCGCGCCCTTGTCCCCCTCGGTCTCCACGGTGTTGCGCCAGAGGGGATTGTTATAATTCATGCCGCTGTGAATAGGCGATAGCGGGAAGGAGATAACGCGACCCTTGCCGATGGTGCGCACCGCCACTACCGGCGGCGCCGAAGCATAACTGCCCTCCTGCCCCACGCGCAGCACGTTCTCGTGGTCGGAGCGGTAGCTGCGCGCCTGGGCTTCACCGGTCACGATCACCTGCCAGTCCGGCGTGTATTTCAACGCCGGAATGCCCGGCCAGGCACCCGGGCCGTGAATGGGCAGGTACAGGCGCTGGACTTCCTGCGTCACCGGATGGGGCAGAATGCGCTGGGTGAACCAATATTGCGTTTTGTAAAGATCGATACCCTCCATGGCGCGGGTGGTGTCAAAGCAGCCTTCGTGCAGGATTTCCACGCCGAAAGGCGCCAGCACGACATTCCAATACTTCTCGTCGTCGGTATTCGGGTAGCGGACGGCCTGCGCCTGAATGAAGAGCCCCCCACCCTCGTGCACGTAACGCAATAGCGCTTCGCCGACCAGTTTGCCATACGCGGCCTGGGCGGGCGTCAACTGCACCGTCTCATTCGCCTCGGTGGTGGTGCTGAGGACGATGGCGTGGAAGGGCTTCAGCCGCTGGTAGAGGGCGTCAGCGTTTGGCATGCCATGCAGAAACCACATCAGTTCCACCATCGCCGGCGCGATGCCGTTGGTCTTGTAGACAGGGATCATGCGGTCGAACTGCTGGAACTCAACGTTGTACTTCTCGGCGTCGACGGAGAGCAAGCCGAGAACGACGGGCCGGGCTGACGGCTGGCGTTGGGCCAGCACGGTGAGACCGAGCAGCGAGAGAAGGAAGATACACCAGGCGCGGGAGAGAGACATGGCACACCTCTGGCGGAAGTATGCTCTATCGTACAGCAGGAAGGTGTAGGTGTATAGGGGGTCTCAACCTTCGGCGATACTGCAGGTTGAGAATATTCCGCCATTCAACACGCGCGACGTCATCTTCGACTGCCGTTTCACTGCTTCCCATCAGTCAACTGATACCAGCTCGACCTCGCACCCAGAGATACGCATGTATACCGCATGTCAGCGAGAAGCCTTGCGCAGTGGGCAAGACAATGCGGCATTTTTTGATCGAGACTTGACGCCCGCGCATTGACAACAGGCGATGACCGGCTTGACAATAACGGTAACTTGCAGAAACACCGAACCGGGCGGGCCATTACCCAAAGGAGGTTCTCGTATGAAGCGTTTCGTCCTGTTGCTCCTCGCCATGCTGCTGGCTTTGCCGGGACTGGCCGCGCCGGCGCGCAATGTCATCCTAATGATCGCGGATGGCTGTGGCGCCGAGCACTACACGCTGGCGCGCTGGGTGAAAGGCGCCCCGCTGAACGTTGACTCCATTTGCGTCGGCATGGTGCAGACGTATATCGCGGACTCGGTGATCGCCGATTCCGCGCCGACGGCCAGCGCCTACGCCACCGGCGTGCGCACGAACGATAAGTTCATCAGCGTGGGCCCCTGCGCGCGAATGGTCAACGATAAGGGCGAACCCATGCCGCTGTTGACCTGTGTTTCCGCTCCAAACGATGCTGATGAGTGCCGACCAATGCCTACGATTCTGGAGGCCGCGAAATTACAGGGCAAGGCCGTTGGCGTGGTCGCGACGTCGACCTTCACGCATGCGACACCGGCGGCATTTTATGCGCATGGCGCGTCACGGAGCGCAGAGGACGATTTTGCCTGTCAGGCCGTGTTTCAGAACCTCGACGTAGTTTTCGGCGGCGGGCAGGACAAGCTCATCCAAAAAATATATGATATCTCACTGCCGACCTGGTTAGATACTCGCGGGTGTAAATACTTCAGAACCTGGACGGAAGTGAATGCATTCACTGGCCAGAAAGCTGTCGCTTTATTCGCGGCTGACGCTATGCAACCCGAGATCGATCGGAAGAATATGAAGTCCAGCGAACCATCGCTAGCTGAGATGACGAAAAAGGCCATCGACATGCTATCGCAAAACAATAATGGGTTCTTCCTGATGGTGGAAGGCAGCCAGGTAGACTGGGGAAGCCATGCCAATGATGCGGCCTGGGTAGTCGGTGACCTGCTGGCATTCGACGAGGCTGTCGGGGTAGCGTTGGCATTCGCAAGAGATCAAAAAGATACATTAGTGATCGTGTTGTCAGACCACAATAACGGCGGCTTGACCATCGGTAATCGATTAAATAGTGATTATTCTCAAACGAAAATCGCTGCAATGATCGAGCCGGTGACAACTGCGAAATTGACGTCACAGCAGATGTGGAAATCAATATTGAACAATCGCGAGAAGAATATCAAACTGACCAAAGCTGATGTACCATTGGTGATAGACGCCGTGAAAAATGGTCGCGGACTCGCAATCACCCCGGAAGTAGCGCTTGAAATCATCGAAGACGCGAACCTCATCACTCGAGACACTGACCGATCCTACGCGATCTATCACATCATGAATCGGTACAGTTACAATATCGGCTGGACCACCAATGGCCATACCGGCGGGGATGTTCCGCTGTTCGCCTTTGGTCCTGGGAAGCCGGTAGGGATGTGCGATCAGCCCCGCATTAATACTGTAATGCGTGAAGCAATCGCTATTACCACCATAGAAGACTGGAACAGCCTGACCGGCAAGCTGTTTGTGGATGTGGCTAAAGAATTTCCGCAAGCCAAATGGAAGGTAGAACCGAGACAGGGGTATCGAGAATTGGTTATTTCCCTGCCAAATGTGACCGCAAGCTTGCCCCTGAATACCGACCTGCTATATTTGAATGGCGCGGGTCCGATTCGGTTGGGCGAGGGCATCACGGTCGTCTGCGAATATCTCATCCCGGGACAAAAAGTGAAATACCAACGTGCATTTATCCCGCAGAAAGCGGTGGAGGCCATTTTGCAGAAGTGATATTGGATGGCATCAGCGCCACGCGCCGCGGCAGAGGTAACCGCGGCGCCTGGCGCTTTTCTGCCCCGTCACATCGGAAACGCCGCGCCTGCCTTGAACGGCGACATGGCGCGGAGCGTCTCGACGATAGGCGGCAACTGCTCGAGCACGTAGTCGATCTCCGCTTCGGTGGTGCCGCGGCCGAGGGAGAAGCGCAGCGAGCCGTGGGCGAATTCCACCGGGATGCCCATGGCGAGCAGCACGTGCGACGGGTCCAGCGAGCCGGAGGTGCAGGCCGAGCCGCTGGAGGCAGCGATGCCGACGGCGTCGAGGCGCAGCAATTGGGCTTCGCCTTCGATGTATTTGATCGACACGCTGGCGTTGTTGGGCAGGCGATACTCGCGGCTGCCGGTGGCGAAGGAATCGGGGATGCGCGCGAGGATGCCGTCGATGAGCGTGTCGCGCAGGGTAGACTGGCGGGCAGCCTCGGATTCCATCTCCACCAATGCCAACTCGGCGGCGCGGCCAAGGGCAACGATCCCGGGCACGTTTTCCGTGCCGGAGCGCATGTTGCGCTCGTGCCCGCCGCCGTAGATGAGCGGTTTAGGACGCACGCCTTTGCGCACATAAAGCGCCCCCACCCCCTTCGGCCCGTAGAGTTTATGGCCAGAGAGCGAGAGCATATCCACGTTCAAGTCGTCCACCAGCGTGGGAATATGGCCGACGCTCTGCACGGCGTCAGTATGGAACCACACGCCCGCTTCGCGACAGATGGCGCCGATCTCGGTAATGGGCTGCACGGTGCCGACTTCGTTATTCGCGTGCATGATGGTGACCAGCACGGTGTCGGGGCGAATGGCCGCGCGCACGTCGTCGGGATTTACCCGGCCGCCGGCGTCCACCGGCAGGTAGGTCACTTCCCAGCCGCGTTTGTCCAGCACCTCGGTGGAGTGCGACACGGCGTGGTGCTCGATAGCGCTGGTGATGATGTGCTTACCCTTGCTCTCTTTCGCCAGCGCGGCACCAAAGATCGCCAGGTTGTCGGCCTCGGTGCCACCACTGGTGAAGATGATCTCGTTCGGCGTGCATCCCAGCAACTTCGCCACGCTCTCGCGCCCCTGCTGCACGCCTTCCGCGGCCTGGCGGCCAAAGCCGTGAATGCTGGAGGGGTTCCCCCAGAATTCGCGCAGATACGGCAGCATCGCCTCGATGACTTCCGGCGCGACCGGCGTGGTCGCGGCGTGGTCCAGGTAGATGGCAGGCGCCATGGCCGACTCCCTTCATGTGCCGTCCGGCACTTTTCATTACTCTGAGTAATGAATACCTCAGATTGGGATTTCCGTCAAGAGGGTTTTAGAGAAAATCGTTGTTTTTAGTTTGGTTTGTTGGCGATTAGTTGATCTGGGAGCGCGGATTGAAAATCCGCGCTCCAGGTCAGACATACGGATTCGCGTCACCGAAATAGAAGAGGCGGGTGGCGGGCGGGGTGATGGTCATGGCGATTTCGGTCATCCCCTCCCCCAGCTTTTCACCAGTGAACAAATCCCAGACGGTGCGCGGGGACGGGAGTTTCAGCGCGCGTGGGCCAGGCTTGACGGCGTGGAGAGCGGCGATGGTGTCGCTGGCCATGACCACGTCGTCGTCCTCGTCCCACACATGGCAGCCGCCTTCGCGTGCCAATTCTCGGAGCAGATTCGCCGGTATCGGCGCCGCGACGCTCCACGCCAGCTTGTGCGTGCCGCGGTCAGCAAGGAAGAGGCCGGTGCGGTTGAGCTGCCAAAAGGCAGTGGCGGTGCCCAGTTCGACGGCGCCGCCGGATTCCACCGCGCCACGTTGCGGGATGAGGATGGGGCCGTAGTGCTGGCTGTCGCCATAGACGGACGCCGCGGGCAGCGCTTCGACAATGCGATGCCGGCCGCCGATCATCACCCGGCGCGGGCAATGCTTGCGCACCAGCTCCATCTCGACGCCGAGGAGGCGGGTCGCCCACTCGGCGGAGAGGACGTCGCCGTCGACGATGCCGGTGGCAGGGCCGAAGATGGCCATGCGACCGTCGCGAAAGATTTTCCGCTCCAGCAATGCCAGGCGCGCCTCGTTCAGCCGGAAGAGATTGGGGAAGAGGTAGCAGCGGTAATCCGGCATATTGTCGCGGTCGAGATCGGAGAGCAAATAGAGCCGATACGGAATGCCGCAGTGCGCCAGCCCGAGCACGCGCTGCCACATGATGGCCAGATTCTGGTAGCCGCTGGTGCAATCTTCATCAATGCTGGCGCCATCGTCGATGATCATCGCCACCGCGTGCTCGGTCTCGACGTGCGGCCAGGCGTGGGAGGCGTTGAGGATGCGCGCCGCTGGCTTGATAGCGTAATCCTGGATGCCCTGGTCGGTGAAGTAAGCGCCGCCGGGCACGCACCAGTAATCCAGCCCGCCGCGGGTAAGCGACCAGGCGGCATTGCGCAGCACCCCCGCGCGGCATTCCTCCAGGGTGCGGAAGGCCCCCTGGGTGTCGTCCTCCATGCCGGGCGCGAAGGTGCGGCAATCGTTCTCGATCATGATGCACTTGTTGCGCAGACGCAGCGAATCGGCGATCCCCTCCGGCTCCTGCTCGTAGCCCATCGCGCGCGCGGTATAGTCGGCGGGGGTGACGAGGAAATCGAGGCCGGGTTCATCGATGATCTCGGCGATGTCGATGCTGCCGCCAGCGGCGAGGATGTCGGGGAAGTCGGGACCGGGGCCGGTGCCGTCGAAGGCCAGGCGAATCTGCCAGCCCATCAGCGGCTGCTTGCACATGTCGATGCCAAAGGTCACCGGGCGGGCGGTCTTCGCCGCGTTCGCCGCGCGGATAATCTCGCGGTACCAGCGCAGGAAGAGCTCGCGGTTGCAGAGGAAGTAGTCGCGATGCTTGCGCAATTCGCGCGCCTCCACCCAGTGCTCGGTCTGCGCGCGGGCGGCCTGCCACTCCTCGTCCAGCGGTACCCGCACGGCGTCGAAAGTGATCTCGGGTTCACCCCAGGCTTCACGCAACGCCTCCTCGGTGCCGTAGCGGGCGCGGACAAAGCGGTTATACGCCTCCTGCATCACCTCGGAATGGTCGAAGAGGTAACCGCACACGTTGAGATTCGGCAGGCCTTCGCCCAGCGGATAGAAGAGGTAGGTGAAGACGCGTTCGGCCCACGACTGACTCTCGCAGTAGCGAACGATATTGGCCACGAAGCGACCGGTGTCAATCATCCCCTTCTCGGACGCCAGCGAAATCTGCGGGAAGAGTTCTACCGCGTCGCCGGCGGCGGTGACATGGCGCTGCATGTGGCCGGGGTTAGCCTCCGCCCAGGCGCGCGGGCAGCAGTCGGTGAAGCGCACAGCCAGTTTTGCCTGTGGATCCATCTCAATGAGCGCCGGCGCGGCCTTGTCCACGCTGTAGACGCTGTCTGCCGGTGGCTCTTCGGGATAGATGCCGTCGCCCGTCCAGAACCAGCTCTGGTTGAACTGGTGGGCATACCAGTGCGACACATGCGCGGCGTAGACGTGCACGTCGCTGTCACGGAAGTCGCGATTGCGCGCCAGCCACATCTCCGGTTTCGAGTGCTTCACCGGATCGGTGTCGCAAATCCAGTCGAAATACATCGCCTGGGAGACAGGCGCACCGTTGAGCATGATGACGGGGCGACCGTTATGGAATTCGAGGCGCGCGCCGGAAGAGGTAGCGGATGATGACATGAGGTGCAGTCCTTTCGGATGAATGCTGCACCTGTTTTCGCGAGCGGACAGGGGGATTCCTGCCACTACACTACGGATAATGATAACCGGCAACCATCGAGACGGTATATTACAGTATAGTGCAATAAATATCTCGGTATAGTGTATTCAATCTAGTGGGTCATTTGTCATGACCTCCGCTTTCCCCTCTCCTCGGGGAGAGGGGCAGGGGTGAGGGGGCGCCCGCAGGCGCACATGATGATTCTCATGACAAATGACCCACTAGTTCGCAACCCTAATACGAGGAATCCCCGACCTGCGGGTCGAACCTACTGAGCACGATGCTGGGTGTATTGAATATCTGCAAATTGCCGGGGATGTCGTCGCACGAGGTGGTGGCGCGCGTGCGGAGGATTACCGGATTGAAGCGCGTGGGTCACGCGGGGACGCTGGACCCATCGGCGTGCGGGGTGTTGCCGGTGTGCCTGGGGCCGGCGACGCGGCTGGCGGAGTACCTGGTGTCCGAGCCGAAGGTCTACCGGGCGGAGTTTCTGCTGGGCGTGGCCACCGATTCTCTCGACGCCGAGGGAGAAGTGATCGCCCGCGCCGACGCCGAGCACCTTACCGAGGCGGACGCCGCCGCGGTGCTGCCGCGATTCACCGGCGAAATTCAGCAGCAGCCGCCCGCGCACTCGGCAGTGTTCATCAACGGCGTGCGCGCCTACCAGTTGACACGGCAGGGGCAGGAAGTCGATATGCCGATGCGCGCGGTGACGATACACGCCTTCGAGCTGGTGCGCTTCGTGCCCGGGCCGATGGCGCGGATGCTGGCGGACATCACCTGTTCGGGCGGCACCTACATCCGCAGCCTGGCGCGAGACGTGGGCGCGGCGCTGGGCGTGGGCGCAAGCTTGAGTTTTTTAGCGCGCACCCGCGTGGGCGACTACCGACTGGCTGACGGCGTAACGCCGGACGAGTTGATATTAGCCATGGAGGCCGGGCGGCTGGATGACTACCTGATCCCCGCCGACCGCGCGGTGGCGTACCTGCCCGCGATACACCTGCCGGAATCCGAGGCGCTGTACCTGGAAGGGAAATTTGTGTCCGTCGACCTGGCAGAGGGTATCTACCGGGTATATATCGGTGCGCGTTTCGCCGGCATCGGCACGGTGAAGCAGGGACTGGTGCGGCCGGTGGTGAATTTGAAATAGACACGTCGGGGTGCCGAAACGCCCCCTCATCCCCCCTGCCCCCTCTCCCCGAGGCAAGGGGATCGTAGCGGAAAATACGGATAACTATGCGACATCTCTTCTACCTGTGTATTTCGCTGGTGCTGTGTTGCGTGCCGCTCCCGGTGCGAGCCGACATCACCCCCGACCGCATGCTCCTACTGCGCGGGGCGATTTCGCTGCACGAGGGGCGATCGCAGGCGGCGGTGGCGGACCTGCGCGAGGCGGCGGAACTGCGGCTGGACGACTGGCAGTGCCAGATGCTGTACGGGCAGGCGCTGGGCAAGGCGGGCTTGCACGCGATGGCGGCGGGGCAACTGCGCCGTGCCGTGCTGCTGGCTCCCACGCGGCTGGAACCGTGGCGGGCGCTGGCGGAGTTTGCGAAGGACGCCGGCGACAGCCCGTTGGAACTGTTCGCCCTCAGCGGCCTGTTGCGCTATTTCCCGGAAGACCCGCTGCTGCTGCGCCGGTTGATGGACGTGCAGACGATATTGAAACAACCGGAGGCGGCCGCGCGCGCCGCAGCGGCGTGGGAATCGAGCCTACCGCCGCTGCAACTTGAAGCGGAATACACCATCAGCGGGCGCAAAGCGACGATGCAGGAGCTGCGGATGATCCTGCAGGAGAGCCCCAACCATCCGGGCGCTCTGCCGGCGCTGGCGGGACTTGAATGGAAGGCGGGCAACCGCGAGGCGGCGTTGGCGATTTTGCAGCGGGTGATCAAGCTGCGTCCCAACGATCCCATCATTATCAACAGTTACGCGCACGCCTGCTTCATGCTGGGCAAACCGGCGGAGGCGCTGAAGGTGCTCAACGGCGCCGCGCCACTGGGCGATTACGCGCTGGACCACGCGCTGGTGAACTGGAGCCTGTCGCAGGGGAAATATGCGGAGGCCATCGAACCGCTGCAGCGCATGCTGATGCGCGAGCCGGTGAGCCCAAATACCAACCGCTTGCTGGGCGTGACGGCGATGATGTCGGGCGACTACGACACGGCGCTGGCGGGCCTCAAAGTGAGCTGGATGAAGTTGCCCGACCCGGTGACGGCGCAGCACTATGTGACCACGCTGTTGCTGGCGGGCAAGGTGCAAGAGGCCGAAGAACTGCTGAGCCGCGCGATGACCCTCTTCCCGCAGGACACGATGCTGAAGCTGATGCTGGTGCAGCGTTACTGCGCCACTGAGAAAGTGCCGCAGGCGGCACAGTTGACGCTGGAACTGTCGAAGATGCGCCCGGAAACGGTGCCGCTGCTGATCCTCGCCGGGGAGCGGTATTACCAGGGCGGCTTCATGCAGAAGGCATACGACACGGCGGCGATGCTGCGCGACAACTATCCCACCGACGTAGTAGCGATTCAGGGCGCCATTCGGCTGTTCCGACGGCTGGCGGCGCTGACCGAGGCACGCGGCATCCTGACGCGGTACCTCGGACCGAACGTGAAGTCGCCGATGGGCTGGACGGCGATCATGCTGGAGATCGCCAACTACGCGCTGGAGAGCAATCAGCTTCCCGAAGCGGAGAGCGCACTGAACGAACTGTTCAAGCGCGATGCGACCTACCGGCCGGCCTACTTTGCGCTGGGGCGGCTGCGGCTGCAGCAGCGGCAATGGAGCGAGGTCATCCGCCTGTATACGCAAGCGCTGACGCGTTGGCCGGACGACGCGGAACTGCTGCTGGCGTTGGCGCGCACGGCGCGCGAGGCGGGCAACTACGACCTGGCTCTACAGACCTACGCGCGCCTGCGCCTGCG
The DNA here is from genome assembly GCA_964590255.1 of uncultured bacterium. Lineage (GTDB taxonomy): Bacteria > Armatimonadota > Hebobacteria > CAIYQO01 > CAIYQO01 > JAKIYB01. The sequence continues at coordinate 19,152 of CAZPYA010000024.1, read as the reverse complement.
GACGATGAGCGCGGAATCGTGGCTGGAGCCGGCGGACATCTACCATATACTCGGCGATGAAACAACCGCCCGCACCTGCCTGAGCAACGCGGTGGAGCAACCCGGCGGCGGCGTGCGCGCGCGGCTGGCGATGCTGATCAGTTACGAAGGCGCCGGAGAAGCGGAGCGGGCGGCCACGGCGCTGATCGAGCTAAAAACTTTCCTGGCCGCCGAACGCGAACGCAAAGCGAAGGCATGGAAGACGTTCCTCGCCACCTACAGCCTCACCCCCACCTCGGAGGAGACCGAGGCGCTGCTGCTGATGGCCCCCGACCTGATCGACCCCGCGCCATTAGAAAAATGGCGTAAGCCGGAAGCGCCACCTATCGAGGCGAAACCACCCGTAGAGACGCCCGCGGCTGTCGTACCGCAGCCATAATGCGTTGACGGTCTTACCGAGCAACCGAGTGTCAAGTGCGCTCTGAAACGCTTCATGCCAGCAATGAGGCGCGTCAAGTAATAACATCGGCAATACTGTTCGCGGGCTGACGCAGTCGACTACGATACGAGAGTTGGCACAGGCTGTAGCATAAGGTAAATGCCCCAATACCTTCACACTGAGAAACTGTTTGGAAGTGGTCGTCGTCGGATTGCGGAGGATGGGTCGTGGCTGGCAAGGCGGATGCGCGCGAGTGTATCGGATGATACATGCCAGCGAATCCAACGCGGCAAGACGCGGTCCAGACCCGCAAGGCGGCGACGAACACTTTTAAAACAGTTTCTGTGGAGAGACGGGTGATTATATGCGCTGTTCGCTGCGGCGGATGATCATTTCCTGCCATTCGCCGTTGAGGGTGGCGAAGCGGGCGGACCAGCCGGAGACGCGCACGGAGAGGTTCGGATAGCGCTCCGGGTGGGCTTGGGCGTCGCGGAGGATAGCGGTGTCGACGGCGTCGATCTGCATGAAGATGCCACCGAGCGCGACGAATGCGCGCATGAGGCCAACGAGCGCCTGAATGCCCGCCTCCCCCTCCAGCGTGGTGGGGACGATCTTCAGGTCCAGCGCGGCGCCGCAGGGCAGCTTGCCGAAATCGACGGCGCAGTGCGAGCGGATGACGGCCGTCGGCCCATGGGTGTCGGAGCCCGGCGAGGGCGAGAAGTTCGGCGCCAGCACCTCGCCACCGTGGCGGCCGGAAGCGGCGGCGAGTCGATTCGGACGAAAATCGGACGTCTCGCGGCCGAAGGTGCTGATGCCCGCTGGACGCCGTACGCCGTAGCGGTCGCGCACCTGCGCCACCAGGTCAGTGAAGGCATCGTAAACTCGGCGCACCATGGCGTCCGCATCATCGGCATCGTTGCCGTAGAAGGTGAAGCGGTTGCGGATGCTCTGGCGCAGCGATTCGTGGCCGTTCCAGTCCGCCTTCAGCATGGCGACCAGCTCGGGCAGCGTACAGCACCCTTCCTCATACACCAGCGTGTTGATCACCAGCAGGCTGTCCGCGGTGTCGGGGATGCCGCCGGCGTGCGGCGAGAGCACAGTGTAGCACGGGCCGCCGTCTTCGTACCCCCGGCCGCGGGCGATGCAGTCCTCGACGAAAAGCGAGAGCAGCGGGCTGGGTGATTTACTGAAATGCGCCACGTTGAGCAGATCGGTGAGCTTGCGCGCCAGACGCAGGCGGAAGGCGGCAAACAGCGCCGAAAAATCGGGATAGTCGACCGGCGTCTCGTCGCGCAGCCCCAGCGCCTCCTGCAGCAGTTGCAGCGTGTCAAACGGCTGGTAGCCGAAACGGGTAGCGCCGGGCACCAGCACCTCCCAGCAGCCGTCGTTGGCAAAGTTGCGCGCCTCGGCAAGAGGGTAACCGAATGCCAGCAGGTTGTCGATGATGCGCTCTTCGTTATACACCGCCACGATGCCGCCGCCCAGCCGCTGCACCGCGGCGATCCGCCGCAGCAATCGCTCGGGCGTCCGCGGCGACAGCCGCACAGCGATAGGAAAATCGCTGATGTGCAGCTCTTCCACGACGTCGAGCACCAGCTCGGTGACGGCGTTCGCTACGTCGTTGCCGTCTTCATCAACGCCGGCGAGGACAATATTCTGGTAGAATTGCGCGTCGCCGGTTCCTACGCCATCGGCCGTAATCCATTCGCAGCCTTTGATCCAGAAATGCGCCACCAGTTCCCGTGCATCATCCAGGGTGAGGCGTCCGGCGGCGAGGTCGGCCTTCAGGTAGGGACCGAGCATTTTATCAAAACGCCCTACCCCGCTCCAGTTACCGCACAACCGCTGAAAATCCCACAGAAACCATAACGCCTGCAGCGCCTCGTGAAAGGTCGCCGGCGGTTCTGCGGGCACGCGGCGGCCGACGCCGATGAGCCGCTCGTACTGTGCGCGCTCCTCACCGTCGCTCTCCGCCGCCAGTCGGGTTAGTTCCGCCTGATAACGCCGGTGCCACGTCGCCATGGCATCCAGGCAGACACGCATCGCCTGCAGCAAATCGACACCGTCCGCGTCCAATGCGCCGGACGCCAGTCGGGCGTCGATCTCTATACGGTACCCATGCAGGCCGACGCGCAGCGCCTGCTCGAAGCCAATGGTGGTATGGCTGATGGAACCAAACGGCGTGAGCGGCATGCGGTGGCAGGTCGCCTCGGTGAGCGTGGCCGCGCCGACCAGTAATTCGCCGGGAAGAAGGCGTAGCGGCGCTCGCTCGGCGATGAGACGCACCGCTTCCGCGTAGACGGCGTTCTGGCTGGGCAGCGTCAGGTAGAAGGCGGGATCGATGGCGAAGTCGGCGGAGCGCATCGTCCGGCCGATCTCGCCGGTGAGGTAGCGCGCCGCCAGCGTCCGCGTGGCGACCGACAGCCGCGCGTCGCCGGGCGCATGGCTGGTGGCCACGCCGAACGCGCCTGCGAGCAAAGCGTTTGCCGATGATTCTGTTTCTTGCGCCATCGATTGCACCTGTCGAGATTGACGTTCTTCAGGGTTAGCGTTATTGTACAGTTTCGGTGGCGCCGTGGAAAGCCGGTTGGCGGGAAGTCGAGATGACGAATTTCAGTCAGATGCGAATACGGGCTTTGTTGTGCTACGGCGTCCTGCTGACGATCGCCGTGACAGCGTGGGCGGCGCCGCCAAGCCTGCATTACGCGCGGAAGACAGTGCAAGGGATCACCCTGGATGTGGTCACCGCGGATTTGAACGATCCGTCGCTGCTGGTGACGCCGCTGGTGCCGACCGATATCGCACATCAGCGCAAGACTTTCCGTGACTACCTCAACGAGCACCACAGTCTGGCGCAGATCACCGGCACATTTTTCGACCTGGAGACCGGCGAATCGGTGGGCGATATCGTGGTGCGCGGCACCCAACAGGTATGGAGCGTCGGCCTCGGATCGGCGTTGGTGGTGACGCCCGACAACGAGCCGGCCATTCTCGACCACCCGCCCGCGGAAACCCGCTGGAAGGGATACGAGAGCGTGCTGCAAGGCGGGGTGCGGCTGGTGAAGGACGGCGCCGTGGCCGTCGACCCGAAGGGACAGGGCTTCAACGACCGCTACATGGAACGCAAAACGGCGCGGGTAGCAGTGGGCATCCGCCCCGGCAAAAAGCTGGTCATGCTGAAGAGCGGCCACGCGCTGCTGCCCGACCTGGCCGCCGCCATGATTGCCATGGGCTGCACCGACGCGTTGGCGCTGGACGGCGGCGGCTCCACCAGCCTGGCATATGATGGACGGTGCATCGTTGCCTCCGGCCGCCGGCTGGCGAACGTGCTGGCCATCGTGCAGCGCCCGGCGTCGGAGACGGCCGTGCGCATAGCCGCCATCAAGCGCCGGCAAGACGCGGAACGCGCGGCACGGATGACCACGCCCGCGGCGTCAGTCGCCCCGCCGTTGCCCGGTTGGCTGCTGCTCACCGCCGTTCTCGGCCTGGCGGCAGTCACGCTCCTGATCATGCGCTGTCACCGGAGCGGGAATCCTCTCCTCCCCGGCGGGGGCCGGCGGGGCCGTGCGACGCCCCGGCTGCGCGAGCGGCCAACGTCCGACGCGTGACAGGAACGCCCGACTCTGATAGCATAAGGCCGTGATGTCCGCACCCGTCGACGCCGATCGCCCGCTTTCGCTGAGCCAGATTCTCGTCCGCATGAATATCGCCGCGGGGTTCTCCGCCGTGTTTACGGCTATCTCCATGGCGGTGCTCACCCCCTACGCGAAATCGCTGCAGCTTCCCCTCTTCGGCTTTGGCGTGCTGGCGGCGATCCCCTCACTGGCGATGCTGGCGCAAATCCCCGCCAGCTTCATGATCGAGCGCTTTGGCCACCGGAAAATGACCGCCATCCTCGGCATCCTCATCCACCGAGGCTTGTGGTTGCTCATCGCGCTGGTGCCGTGGGTGGTGCCGCGCCCATGGTGGTGGCTGGGGCTGCTGGTTGGCGTGGGGTTGACGAACTTTTCCGCAAATATTGGCACCCCGGCGACAGTGAGCTGGGCGGCGGACCTGGTGCCGTCGCGGTTGCGCGGGCGGTATTACGGCCTGCGTGGCCAGTTAATGGGGTTGATTGCCATCCCGTTGGGCTTCGCCGTCGGGTGGATGCTGGACCGTGCGCAGGCCGACAGCTTCCACACGCTGCTGCTGGTGATGAGCGTACTGCTGGGCGTCGCGGCGCTCTTCGGCATGGTAGACAGCCTGCTATGCCTGAAGCTGCCGGACCGCTGGCACCAGCCGCGCGCTGAGGGCATACGCTTCCGCGCGCTCTTCGCCACCGCGCTGCGCGACCACAACTTCCGCTGCTTCCTGGGCTACAGCGCGTTTATTACGCTGGCCACCGGCTACATCGGGCCATTCGTGTGGCTGTATTTGATCGACGAAGTGGGATGCAGCAATTTCGAAGGCATCGTGATGACAATGGTAGGCACCGGCGTCATCAGCCTGCTGGGGATGGGGTACTGGGGGTCGAAGGTGGATCGTTGGGGCATCCGCCGCACCATGCTCATCGCCGGGGTGCTCATCATCAACGGCGCCACCACCTGGCTGTGCATCACCCCGGGCACGAAGATTCTTGGCTATATCCCGGTGCTGCTGAGTGCCTTCGCCTGGCCGGCGATGAACCTGGCCGGCAGCAACCTGCTATTTTCATTGAGCGAGACGCGCAAGGACGGCACCCATCCCGGCAGCGCCTACCCCGCCATTGCCAGCACCGTCGGCGCCATCTTTGGCACCATCAGCGGCATCTTCGGCGGCGCGGTGGCCGAAACACTGAAAGGGTGGCACCAGACCATCTTCGGCTACGATGTCACCTATTTCGCGGTGCTCTTCTTCCTCTCCGCCGCCCTGCGCATCATTGCGCTGTTCTTCGTGGCGGCCATGCGGGATGAGCGCGCCTCTGTGCGGGTGGTGAAGACAGAGCCTGTGTCGGAGCTATAGAGGACGGAACACCACAGAGACACAGAGGACACAGAGGTCTATTTGCCTATATTTTTCTATATTGCGTCCTCTGCGGTGAGAAACAAACAATAACGGGGCACGGCATTGCTGCCGTGCCCCGTCTGTCTGTGACCCTTGCGATCTCCCGGTTAGAGGATCTGGTTTTCGGCGCGGGCTTTCACGCGCGCCCAGCGGGTGTCGACCTCGGTCTGGATCTGCTCGGCGATATGCGCGCAGCGATCGGTGGCGAGGTGGGCGAAGGCGCCGCCCATGGCCTTGAGGGCCGTGGTGACGGGCACTTTCGCGCCGCTCGTTTCGGGATCATAGTTCAGGCGAGTAACGCCGTTCTCGATCTCGTAGAGCGGGTGGATGCAGGACTTCACCACGGTGTCGACGATCTCGGTGCCTTTGCTCTGGTCGGAACCCCAGTTGAGCGGGCAGACCGAGAAGAGCTTGCCGAACGCGAAGTGGCCGGCGCGCACCGCCGCCTGGGCCTTGCGCGCCTTGCCGATCAGGTCGAAGTGGTTGCTTTCCGCCGCCTGGAAGAGATACGGGGCTCCGGTGCCGCGCAGGATTTCGATAATATCCTTGTGATGCGTCTGCTTTCCGACCTGGCACGCGCCGATGTTGGCGTTGGAGTTGCGCTGCCCGAAGATGCCGGTGTAGCACATCTGGCCGCCGGTGTTCATGTAGCCCTTGTTGTCGTATTCCAGGAAGATCATCGGATCGTCGCGCAGGGCGGCGCCGATGAGCTGATCCATGCCGATGTCGTCGCCACCGTCGCCGGAGACGCAGACGAAGGTGATCTCCTCATCGGGAATCTCGCCTTTCGCGCGGAAGCGATGGTACATCTCGATGATGCCCGACGCGGTGGACGAGTTGTTATGGAACAGGTTATGGACGTACGGCACCTTGAAGGAGGTGAGCGGGTAGCCGGTGGTCACCACCATGCCGCACCCGGTGTTGAAGAGCAGCACGACGTGGCCGTCAATGCCGCGCAGGAACAGGTTCAGGTTGGTGAAGATGCCACAACCCGGGCACGCCGAGTGCTTGTCAATGCGGGTGGGCATTTTCGACAGCTCGCGGAGCTGCTTCACGTCCGGGCGGCTATCGCCGTACTGGGCGTTGAGCGTGGTCTGCTCGGTAGTGAGCACGTCCATAGTCACCGGCGGCTGGTAATCGGCATCGCCGGCCCACGCGCCCCAGTAGCGGCCTTCCAGCGTCTTCTGGCTGGCGTCGACGTTCGGCCAGTTCAGCGCCAGCTCGAACATCGGGCGGGCATCCTCGTCGGGCCGGAAGTTCAACCCGCCGATGCCATACACGCGGCTGATCACCTCGGTGTCTTTGCCTGCGTGGTGCAGGGAGGCGGCCACCTCGTTTTCGAGGTAGTTGCCGGCACCATACTGCGACACGCGCTCGGCCACCACCAGGCGCTTCAGGTTGCCGATGGCCGCCACGATCTCTTTCGCCGGATACGGACGCAGCACGTAGGGCTCAATGAGCTTCACGGCTTTGCCGTCGGCCTTCAGCTCGTCCACCACCACCTTCGCGGCTTCCGCGGCGGAGTTGAGGACGAACATGCCGGCTTCGGCATTGTCGTCGCCGTAGGTGCCGACGAAGTCATAGTTGCGGCCGGTGAGCGCGGCGAAGTCGGCGAAGACTTGCGGCAGCATCTCGTAGGCCTGCACCATCTTCCGCTCCATGCGGACCTTGGTGTTGATAACGTCGTCGTTCATATACGGGCCGAACGTGGTCGGGTTTTCGAGATCAAGCACGGTGCGTCGCTTCGGTTTCGGGCCGACGAACGCCGCCACTTCCTTCGGCTCCTCGAAGACGAGGATGCGGCGGTTGGCGTGGCTGGTGTGGAAGCCGTCATACGCCACGATCGCCGGCAGGCCTACGGCCTCGGCGACTTTGATGGCGATGATGTTCATGTCATACACGGCCTGCACGTTGGGGGCCATGAAAATGAGCCAGCCGTAGCCCAGCGCCGCGGCAAGGTCGGAATGGCCGTTTTTGATGTTGAGCGGCGCGGACACTTCGCGACAGGCCAGATTGAGCACCATGGGCAGCCCCATGCCGGAGATGGCGGGCATCTCTTCAGCCTTGAGCAGTACGCCCTGGGCGGAAGTGACGTCCACCACGCGGCCGCCCGCCAGCGACATGCCGGCGCAGATGCCGATGGCCGCCAGCTCGCTGGTCCCGATGATGAAGCTCACATCGGCCTTGCCTTCGGCATTGGCCTTGTTGATGAGCTCGCCGACTTCGGACGACGGAGTAATGGGATAATACCCCTCGCCGTCGTAACCGATATGCATAATTGCCTCTGCGGCGGCATCGTTGCCGTTGCCGAGGAACATTTTCTGTTTGGATGTGTTAGTCACGCTCATGCTTTCACCTCAATCTGGGCCGGATTCGTCAGCGCCTTGCCCTTCTTCGTCTCGGGACACACGGACACGCAGCGCATGCAGCCCTTGCAGTAGGTCAGGTCGATGCCGACCATTTTACCGTCTGCCCACTGGATAGCGCCGGGATCGGCGCACACCACCAGGCACTTCGCGCAGTCGATGCAGATCTCGCGGGAGTAGGCCGGGGGCTCGTTGAAGCGCACATGCGCGTTGTTCTTGCACACCGTGCTGTGCGCGGCGGTGTCGATGGCGCCGCCGTCCAGCATGTTGTCGTAGCCCAGCTTACCATGCACGGCCGCCGGCGGGGCCAATTGGTACTTGCCGTCCGCCGCGAAGCTCGCGCTGGTCGAGAGCGCCACCGCCTGCTCGTAGGCGGCGATGTTCGCCTTGATCGCGCGGGGCCAGGTGTCTTCGATCGCGTGCTTGATGTCATCCACGGGGAAGCCGAGTACGTGGGCGAGCATGGCCATCATCGGCATGTTCAGGCGCGAGCCGGTCTCCTCGGCGATCTTCATCGCGTCGAGGGTGTAGACCGTGCCACTGTGCAACTGCATCATGTCGCGGATCTCGGCGGGCGACTTTTGCGAATTCACGATGACCGTCGCGTTCTCGGCCAGGCCGCGGTTCAGCCCCTGGGTGAGGATCAACTCTTCGCGGAACACCACCAGGATATGCGGCCGATTGTTCGGGCCGCTCTCCAGCACCGGCGTGCCGAAATAGCTGAGCTTCAGGGAGACGTCCGTGGGCGTTCCCTTCTTCTCACTCCCGTAGCGAGCGTCATACGCGCCGTCGAGATTCAAATACTTTGCACCAAGCTTGAACAGCAGCTTGGCCGCCATATTGGCCCCGTCGCCGCCGATGGCGCACAGGAGACAATTGGTGAAGCCTCTGCTGTCCTGGTACGGTAACTGATAGGTGGACATTCGTCACTCTCCGTCATGGGGATGTATCCCCGAGTCTCGCACAAACCGTGGAATTGTAACATATTTCACGATTTGTTCCAAGCCATTTACATAGAAATTCATGAGTCGCCTTGACAGCAGCGTTATGATGTGATTAACCCTTGCCTGCTTACTTATTTCGCACTAATTCCTTTCCGAACTCATGCCTGAGATAGCAGCAGTTATTACAGGTTTTGCGACAAATTTTGTGTTATTCATGCCCTCCGTGATTCCGGTCACACTGCTCCTGGCGCGGGCATCTGACAGGAATCTCGCGCCATGGCGGGAACATATCTCCCTGTCGCGCAGTCCAAAGAGATATCTTTGGCCGCAAGGAGTCGCATATGCGCCAGAATCCGCTTCGATCTCGTCCGGCCCGCGCCGCGCTCATCGGCGTGTGCAGCCTGATGCTGCTGCTCGTCGGCGTGTTGATGTCCGCGCCCGCCTCCCCCGCTGCGCTCTCGCCGCTGGAGACGCGCGTGCTCGGGCAGACGCGCTGGCTGGCTGGCGGCCCCGCCGCGCTGCGCATCATCGTGATGGATCATAAGATGAATGTGCCCGTGCGCGCGAAGGTGACGTTGACGCTGACATCATTAGTGAACGGCCAGCCGCGCGAGAAAGCCTTCCGCCTGTTTGCCGGCAGCACCGGCCCCAGCGGCACACTGGAGGCGGCCTTCACCGCGCCGGACGCGCCGGAGGGCGCGTACCAGTTGACGGTGAGCATCGATTCGTATCTCGGGACGGACGTGGTGACCCAGTCCATTCAGCTCGCTGACGCTGTGCAGGTGTTGCTCACCTGCGACAAGCCGCTCTACCAGCCGGGGCAGATCATCCACCTGCGCGCGCTGGCGCTGAACATCGCCGACCTGGAACCCGCCCGCGGGCAGACGGTGATTTTTGAAATCGAAGACGCGCGCGCGAACAAAGTCTACAAGCAGAAAGAAACGCTGAACGAATTCGGCGTGGCCGGCGTGGATTTCGAGCTGGCCAGCGAAGTGAATATGGGCACCTTCACGCTGCGCGCCATCGTGCCAGCGGGCCAGGCGGAGAAGAAGGTGCGCGTGGAACGCTATGTGCTGCCGAAATACCGCGTCGGGCTGACCACCGATAAAACCTACTACCTACCCGGCGAAACGGTGAAGGGCACGCTGCAAGCGGATTACTTCTTCGGCAAGCCCGTGGCCGGCGGATCAGTGACGATCCAGGCACAGACGGTGAACATCGGCGTGGACACCTTCGCCGAGTTGACCGGGAAAACCGACGCCAATGGCACGTATCAATTTGAGGTCGTGCTGCCGAAGGCGTTCGTTGGGCAGCCCTTCGAGCAGGGCAAAGCCGTCGCCAGCCTGCACGCGACGATTATCGACGCCGCCGAACACCAGCAGGAAGCCACCGCGACCTTCCCGGTAGTGAAAGACTCGATTCTGCTGGCGATCATCCCGGAAAATCCGCGACTGGTGCGCGGCATCGAGAATCGCGCCTATATCGCCGCGGCTACCCCAGACGGCAAGCCGCTAGCGAACGCCACCCTCACCGTCGGCGCGATGTTCAGTCCGCAGCCGTGGCAGCCCAACATCTCGGAAGACTGGCGGGGCATCAAACTCATCACGAATGATCTGGGCATGGCGGTCTTCAAGTTCCAACCGGTGAAGGGCTACGCGCGTATCTTCGCCGACGTGAAAACCGCCGGAGGCGCCACCGCCTCCGCGCGGTTGAATCTAAATAACGATACCACCGCCAGCGATGGCATCATCCTCCGCGGCAGCCACGCGGTGGCAAAGGTAGGCGACCGGGTGTTATTCGGCACGCTGTCGACGGCGCAGAAGGGCACGACTTACCTGGACATCGTGCGCAACCGGCAGACGATCCTGACGAAGGCGCTGGAGACGAACAACGGGAAGGCCGAGTTGCGGCTGGCGGTGACGCCGGACATGGTGGGCACCATCGAGGTGCACGCCTACCGCATCCTGCCGAACGAGGACATCATCCGCGACACGCTGACGATGGTGGTGCTGCCCGCCGGCGACCTGGACGTGAGCGTGAAGCCGAACAAGGCGGTATACCGGCCGGGCGAGGAGGCGGTGCTGGACTTCCAGGTACGCGATGGCAAGACAAAGCATCCTGTCTTCGCCGCGCTGGGCCTGGCCATCGTCGACGAGAGCGTCTTCGCGCTGTCTGAACTACAGCCGGGGCTGGAAAAGATCTACTTTATGCTCGAAAAAGAGCTAATGGAGCCGCGCTACGAAATTCACGGCCTGACGTCGGACGAGATCATTATGCCGCCCATCGGCATCGACCCGGTGCGGCCCATCGATCCGGTGGCGCTGGAGGGGGCGCGGCAGATGGCCGGTGCCGCGCTCTTCGCCGCCGTGCCGGCACGCGAGGAGTTCGACTTCCGCGTGAACACCTACCAGCAGCGCTGGGAGAAGCTGCGCGGCGAGGTGATGGCGGAAATGACGAAAGAGCATGCGGCCATCGTCGAGGCGCTGGAAAAGCACCGACAGAAGATCGGTAAGTCGCTCACCGCCACCGAATCGCTCTTCAAACTCGTCGATGAAGGTCTGCTGAAAATCGATACCTTGAAGGATCGCTGGGGCAACTTTTACGTCAGCGACCTGCACGGGCAGACGAATTACGAGCCGTGGGCGTTCACCCTGGGCAGCGCCGGACCGGATGGGCGCTGGAGCACGGTGGATGACATCACCGGCGTAACCTCGCTGATACAGGAGGTTATGGTCGAGTTTGATGGCCCGGTGCGCGGTGGTGGGCCGCGCATACTGAAAGCCGGAGATGGCGTAGACATGCCGATGGCGATGGCCGGCGCTGCCGCCCCACGTGAGGAAGCCATCACCGCGGCGACGACCGGCGAAACGGCGGCGGCCGAGCCACCGCGCGTCCGCGAATATTTCCCGGAGACGCTCTACTGGAATCCCTCGCTGATCACCGACGACAACGGCCGCGCGCGGCTGAAGCTGCCGATGGCGGATTCCATCACCAGTTGGCGCATCAGCATGTTCGCCAGCGGCCTGCGCGGGCAAATGGGCAGCGCCACCTCGGCGCTGAAGGTCTTCCAGGACTTCTTCGTCGACATCGACTTCCCGGTGTCGCTGACCCAGGGCGACCGCGTGGAAGTGCCCGTCGCCATCTACAACTATCTGCCCGGCCCGCAGACGGTGACGCTGACCGTAGAGGACGGCAATTGGTTCAAGCTGGACGGCGCGCTGGAGCAGCGGGTGCAGATGGGCAAAGACGAGGTGAAGGTGGTCTACTTCCCCATCACCGTTACCGGCATCGGCCGCTTCGCCTTCACCGTCACCGCGAAGGGCACGGCGATGTCCGACGCCATCCGCCGGAGCATTGATGTGCTGCCCGACGGCCAGGAAGTGCGCACCGCGGTGAGCGACCGGCTGGAAGGCAAGATCGAGAAGACGATCACCATTCCCGCGGAAGCCATCGACGGCGCCAGCAACGTATGGGTGAAGTTGTACCCCGGCGCCTTCAGTCAACTTGTGGAAGGGCTGGACGGCATGCTGCGTATGCCCGGCGGCTGCTTCGAGCAGACCAGCTCAACCACCTACCCGAACCTGCTGGTGCTGGACTACCTGAAGGGCGTGAAGAAGATCAATCCGGAAATCCGAATGAAGGCCGAGCAATACGTGAACGTCGGCTACCAGCGCCTGGTGACTTTCGAGTGCAAAAGCGGCGGCTTCTCATGGTTCGGCGACGAACCCGCGCACCAGATTCTCACCGCCTACGGCTTGCTGGAATTCAGCGACATGGCAAAGGTACATGAAGTGGATCCCGCGCTGATCTCCCGCACCCAGGCGTGGCTGGCGGGCAAACAGCAAGGCGACGGCTCGTGGGAGGAAAAGAACCGCGGGATCGCCGAAGGCATTATCGACCGGCAGACCGGCGCGTTGCGCAGCACCGCCTATATCGCCTGGGCACTGGCGGAGAGCGGCTACAAAGGGCCGGAACTGGTGAAAGGCGCGCAATATGTGCTGGCGCACCGCGCCGAAGCCAAAGACCCTTACACGCTGGCCGTAATCCTGAACCTGCTGACGAAGACGGAGCCGCAAGGCGCGACGACGACCGAGGTGGCTGAGGCGCTGATCAAACTCGCCACCGTCACCGAGAAGAACGCCTATTGGAAGGCCGAGACCCAGACGTTCACCGGCGCCAATGACCGCGGCGCCGACCTGGAGACCACCGGCCTGGCCGCCTACGGCCTGGTGAAGTGGGGCCGCAACACCGCCTTCGTGAACAAGGTACTCACCTACCTCATCCAGAGCAAGGACAGTTTTGGCACGTGGAGCACCACCCAGGGCACGGTGTGGTCGCTGAAGACGCTCATTTATGCCAGCACGAACGCCTTTGGCGGTGGCACAGGCACGGTGACGATCTTCGCCAATGGACAGAAAGCCGCGGCGTTCACCATCACCGTGGAGAATAACGACGTGATGCGCCAGGCGGATCTGGCTAACCTTATTCAAGAAGGTGAGAACAACATCACGCTTCAATATGATGGGGACGGCTCGCTGCTCTACCAGATCGCCGCGCGCTACTACATCCCGTGGAACCTGGTGGAGAAGATGCCGGAGGCAAAGGGGCCGCTGGACATCAGTGTGCAGTATGACAAGACGCGACTGTCAACCGACGACCTGGCTACGGTGACGGTGACGGTGCAAAACGTCTCCATGCCGCGCGCTACCGTGGAGATGCCGCTCATCGACATCGGCCTGCCGCCGGGCTTCACCCCGGTGACCGACGCCTTAGACAAGGCGGTGGCGGAGAAAGTTATCAGCAAATACACCATCGCCGCGCGGCAGATCATTATTTATATCGAAAAGCTGGAGCCGGGCAAGCGTGTGACACTGACCTACCAACTCAAGGCGCGCTACCCCATCCGCGCCCGCACGCCGCAGAGCCGCGCCTATCCCTATTACAATCCAGAAAAGGCCGACGTCTCCGCGCCGCAACAGGTGACGGTGACGAAGTAACGGATGGATGAGACACGGTCGGGGCCGGATTGCCAAATCGGCCCCCCTCCCCTGTCCTCTGCATCCCAATTTCTTTGGGATCTCCGCTTCGCTCCCCGGACAGGTGAGGGAGACGAAAATGATACTCCCTCCTCCTGTGCACGTGAGGGCACGGGGGGGGGGGGGGGGGGGGCCGATTTGGCACACGCTTGCGACTCGACGGGGTCCCGCCCAATGCCATTGAAATAAGCCTGCTATGCGTGGCGAACCAGCCTCCGATGCCGCCTTTTTTCCTCATCACTCTCCCCTCCCCACGTATGGGGAGGGGTCTGGGGGAAAGGTCGCATGTGGCGGTCGAGAGTCCGTAATTGAATGGTATCGGGAGCCTCGCCCGCCAATGGGCTTTTCACGTCTCACTGACCAGCCGGTCTGCCGTCGGGATTAACACAGGCGTTTGTGGGTATTCTGATAACGTATCCTGTCCACAGCAGATGACATGACCCATTTTTCGCATCTTTTCGGTAAGCTGGCACATCGCTTCGCGCATACTCTCGCGATCATTTTCTGTATCCTCTCGCTTGCTTTCGTCCTCATACTCGCCACTGGCCATCTCGTGCTCGCGCGCATGGCGGGCCAGCTCGGGCCGGTCATTCAGCGCGAGTTAGAGCGGACGCTGGGGCGGTCCGTGCGCATTGGGGCCGTGCAACTCGACGGCATCCGCACGCTAAGTATCACGGATATCGCGTTGGCGAAGAGTAGTAGCTTCACCGATGGCGCCGCGCTCGAAATCCCGCGAACGTTGGCGCGTGTTAATCTGCTATCGCTGCTGCTGCATCCCGGTGACAATCCTGTGATGGCCATCGACCGTATCGTGCTGCGCGGGCCGGCGATGACCGTGTTGCGCGACGCGCAGGGGCGGTTTGACTTTCAGGACGTGATCGACCGTCTACGCAAACGCCAGTCCTCGGATTCGCTGCGCGCCCGCGTAGTGGTAGAAGATGCCAAGGTGCGCTACCGCGATGCCCGTGGCTTCGGCGAAACCCCGCGGGCGATGGACCAGCATTTCACCATGGTGCATGCCGTTTTCATGCCACAGGACGATGAAGGCATCGCCTTCACCGCGCGCGGCGCTGATGCCGGGCATCTTGTGCAGGGGATTTCCCTGGCCGGCAGCTACACGCCGAAGGCCGGGCAGGCGCAGGTGCGGGTGGCGGCCAAGCAGATCGACGTGCGGGCGCTGGCGGACTACCTGCCGAAGAAGCTCCCCATCACCGTCGAGGACGGCACTGCCGCGCTGCGCCTCACTGCGTTGCTGACGAACCTGCCCACGCCGGAAGCTGCTCACGCGTCGCCCACGACCGCGCTAACCGCGGAAGTGGACTTGCGCGGCGTCGGCCTGCGGCTGGATGAATTGACCACGCCGATTGTCGCCCATTCCGGCCGACTGCGGTTGGTGCACGACGCACAGCGTTACCCGCATGGCAGTCGGCTAGAGTTGATCGACGTCCAGGCGACGGCGAACGCGATCCCCATCGAGTTGTCCGGTCAAATCAGCGAGATCAATCTGTTCGACCTGGCGCATGTGAATCCCCTCTTCAATATGTATGCCCGGCTCACCACCGGCGACGGCGAAGCCATTTCCCGCCTATTCCCGACGAACGAGTGGGCACACGCCCTGGTGCTGGATGGCCCGGTGACACTGGATAGTCGCATCTATGGACGCCCGGCAGACCTGCGCATCGACGGCACGCTGCAGACGCGGCATTTCGCGGTGCGCGGCCTGACGGCCGAAGACGTGCGCGCCACCTTCACCCTGACACCGGCGCAGGTGACAACGCTGCGGGCGACAGCCACCGTCGCGCGTATGTCCACCGCGACCGGCAGCCTCGATGCGCTCAACCTGCAACTCAGCAGCACCACGCCGTGGCGGCAATTGGAGAAGTCACCGGTGCTGACCGGGGCAGCCGCCGCCGAGGGCGTCATCCTGCCGTGGGCGACGCTGGCGGACGTGCAGGGACGGCTGGTCGCCACGGGGGACGGTGTCACGGTCACGCAGATGCACGCCGGACTCTTCGGCGGGCAGGCGGTCGCGAACGTGACCTTCCCCTTCGCCATGCGCGAAGGCCGCACGCGGGCAGACGCCGATTTTACCGGCGTCGATCTGGCGCAATTCGCCAAAGCCTTCAACGTCTCCGATCTCGCCGGCCATGCCGATGGCCGGCTGCGACTGACACTGGGCCCCGATGGCAGCCTCTCCGCCGACGCGCGCGTGACGAGCACAGACGCCGCCTTCCGCGGTTATGCCGCAACGCAAGCGGATGCCGACTTGCAGATCGCCAGCGACCGCGACGGCCTGCGCGTCAGCATTCCGCGAGCCACGGCGACCACCGGCTACGGCACCTTCACCGCGACAAACGGGTTGATTACCCGCCAGGGCGTCGCGCCGAGCGTTATTACCATGACGCTGCGCGGCAAGGCGATACCGCTGGCGCAGTTCGGCGACCCGGCCGAATATGCCGGGCTCGCGACGCTGGAGGGCACGGTGAGCGGCGGTCCGCTGTCCCCCACCCTGGCCGCGACGGTGACGGCCGCCGACGGCAAGCTGGCCGGATATGACTTCGCCACGGGTCGGGCGGAGATGCGTTACCAGAACGACGGCGCGCTGCGCTTCTACAACGTGGCGCTGGCGCGACCGGGCATGGATGTGACGCTGACCGTCGGCACGGAGGGCTTCGATCCACGCGACGGCTTGGCCGGGCAGGATGCCACGCTGCGCCTGCACGGCGCGACGCTTCACGAAGCACTCGCGCTCTTTGACGCGGAGTGCCCGGTACGCATGGATGGCGGCATCCAGGGCACCGTGCAACTGCACGTCGGCGAAGACGGCGTGACCGCGACCGGCGATGCCGCCATCGCCGACGCGACGGTGCATATACCGCAGGAAGACGACACGTATCCGCTTGATCTGCGGCGCATCGCGCTGGCCTTCGATTATGCCGACCGCGCCGTGACGGTGCGCAGCCTGCGTCTGGAGCGCGGCGAGACCGCCATCACCGCCACCGGCTCTGCGACGTGCCCGCCGGGCGATTCGCTCGCGGTGGATCTCGCCTACCGCACCGACGGCGCGGAAATAGGCGACATACCGCATCAGCTTATTGGCTTGCCGTTGACGCTGACCGGGCCCGTCGATGCCCGCGGCACGCTGCACGGCGCGCTGGACGGCAACGGCGCGTCGCCGCTGGTGCTCACGGTGGCCGCCACTTCGCCATCGACCGCCGCGGCGGGTGTGCCACTCGGTGCCGGCGAGGCAGCGCTGACCTATTCGTACCGGCTGGACGACAAACAACTCGCTGTCGACCATGTGACCTTCGCCAACGCGGCGTTCACCGCGCGGGGGTCGGGGCGATACTTCGCCTCGCGTAGGGTGATGGAGGCGGTGGCGGTGGACGTCTCGCCGATACGGTTGTCTACACTGGCGGCGCTGCTGCGGTCGACGGACTCCGGGTTCGCCGTGAACCTGCCTGAAGGCCTGGACGGCACCGTAGCCGTGCGCGTGCGCGCCGATGGCGCGGCGGGCCGGCCATCGCTGCGGCTGGAGACGACCGGCGCGGACGCGACGTATGCCGGCAAGCCGCTGCCGAACCTGCGGGCCGCGCTGGTGGGCGCGCGGGTGGGCGACGATTACCAGGTGCGCCTGGAGGATGCGGCGCTGACCGATCGGCATGGGACGACGCTGGCGCGAGCCGGCGGGCTGCTGCTGGGCGACGGCGCGCCAAACGTGGCGTTCTCCGCGGACGGGTTGACGCCGGCGATGCTGGCGCCGTGGATCGACGCCGAGAAGATCGGCGGTATCGCGGAGGTGCGCGGCACGCTGCGCGGTTCGTGGCAACAGCCGGTCGTCGAGTCGGACATCGCGGTGACGAATCCCGCGTGGGATGGCCGCGCCGTGCCGCGGGCGACGGGACATCTGCGGGTGACGCGCACCGAGGCCAACCTTACGCAAGGCCGCATCGTCCTGCGCGCCGGTGCGCCGCCGATGGCGATGGCGGGCAGCCTGCCGTTGCGCTGGCACGGCCAGACGCCGCGCATCGTCGCCGATGCGCCGTTCGCGCTGTCGATGTCGCTGCCACAACAGGATATGGCGCCGCTGCGCGCGCTGGTGCCGGCATTGACCGCGCTGACGGGCACCATCGAAGGCGCGCTGCGGGTGGACGGCACGCCGGCACAGCCGGTGCTGCATACCGGCACGCTGCGCATCGCGGGGGCGGTTGGCCTGCCGAATACCGCCGCCGGCAATCCGAACCGCATCGACGATATTGACGTGCGCCTCAGCGCCACGGGCGACCGGCGCGGGGTGACCGTGCAGGTAGAGCAGATAGCGGCGACGCTGACCCGCCGCGACGGCGGCAAGCCGGCGAAAGACTTCCTGCCCGGCTGGATCGTCGCCGAAGGCGACGTGCGCATCCCGGGCACGGCGTGGGGAAACCCACGGCGCTGGGAGTGGGACATCTACGCGACGGCCGCGCGCCTGCCGCTGGACGCTTCGCTGTTCATGGTGCCACAGGCATCCGGCTACCTGCATCTGGGTAGCGCCGCCGACGGCCCGGTGCTGAATGGCGTGCTGATGGTGAGCGGCACGAAGATCCGCAAACCGAAGATGGCGGCGGGCACCGTGCCACACTGGGGCCCGTATCCATTCAACCCGCGGCTGGATGTGCTCATCCAGGTCGGACAATACGTGAAGCTGAGCAGCGGCATGTTCCGCATTCCGCTGCGCCCCACCCCGCTGGAGCTGCCGGCGGTGCCCAATGGCCCCGGACTCACCATCGACCGCGCACTGCCCGCCTACGTCGCCACCGCGCGGCAGACGCGCGCCGAGACGGCCGGCGAGATGACCGGCACCTGGGGCGCTATCACCGGCTCGGTCAACGAGCCGGCCATCTACGCGCGCTTCGAGGTTGAAAAGGCGCGACTAAGCTTCCCGTTAAACCTCTTCGGCGCCATCCGCCATGCCCGCGGGCACGTCACCTATAGCCGTGCGGACGGCCCGCGGATCGTCATGGGCATCCCCGAGTTCCCGGCAGAGACAGCGAGCGCTGCTCCCGCCACGCAATAGGCCATCATATATGCCATCCCGATCAACGCCCCCGCCAACCCGGCGGGGGCGTATTGTCATGCGTGTGACAATGACGAGTTTGCTCGCCTGGCAATACTGACATCCCATAACCAAAGATATGGTTTTGCCCCTTGTTTATTCAGGAAATATTAGTTAATATTATTTACCGATCAAGCTTCCCCCCCACTGACCGGCCCTTGACCATTTTTAGGAGGTATACCATGTCGTCCCCGCGCCGAGGGTTCACCCTCATTGAGTTGCTGGTGGTCATCGCGATTATCGCGATTCTCGCCGCCATCCTCTTCCCCGT
>CAZPYA010000023.1:0-53182 GCA_964590255.1 uncultured bacterium | reverse complement strand
GTGGCATCGTCAATGACCGCGTCCCGAGATGACGTCTCAATGTCCGTCTCTGTAATCCCCAACCCCTAACCCCAATAATGCAAACATCTGCTTGACATAACCCGCCAAATCTGCTATACTGCCGCCAAGGTCGGAGCGCGGCCGTCCGAATCGCATACCATGTTATTTTAACAATTGTATTAGTAACCTTACCCCCGGTTTATCAACTTTTTCAAGCAATCAGGGGTAAGGCGGGGGTAAGATAACCGCGCCAGTATCCTTGGCCCCGGTTTTTCACCACAATACCGGAAGTCGGGGCCAGGGCGGGGTCAGGGAACACGCCCAGAATACGCGATCACCTACTAATTCGGACTAGGATTCTGAACTGCGGATGCGGCAGGAAATGCGTCGTGTGTGCGCGGATGAGCGGACGGAAATAGGGACAGCCTCCGGAGGTAATTGCAGAATACCGCTACCGGGATCGTTGCCGCCTCCCCGTCCGGCCATAAATAGCCGGGCTACCGAACAACGCCCCCTGGAAGGGGACTTAAGGCGGTGTGTTCCTGACCATTCATGTGATCGTATAGGGAATTTCTGCACTTTCCTCCCTTGGGTGTCACCGGTTATTACTCAGCATATGCGATGGCCTGGAGCTGCTGTCGACCCACACGAATTCGTGTATGATATCGATAGGCGCCTCGTCGGATTATGAAGTCGGGTTCGCCGTAGTATAGACACAGCGTACCGCACGGCGCGACTCACGAACATCAACGGTCGGCAGGTGTCGCTCACACTGGCTCCAGCGTGGCCACCGGTTCCACTTCTTCGGGCAATTCCGGTTCGTGCGTCGGCGAGATGGCGAAGGTGGTGACGACGCCGGCGTGGTCGGATAGTGCATACGGTTTCTGGCCGATGACTTTCGTTTCCTGCACGATGATGGAGGGCTCGGCCTGGTAGAAGATATAGTCGATGCGCGCGCGGGGCGCGTCGGCGGGATACGTTTCCGCGTCGCCGATGCCGGCGGTGACCCAGGCATCGACGAGTTGACCACGCCGGGTGTCCAGGGGAACGATGCCCTGGAGGAAGCGCACGGCGTCTTCATCGGGGCGGGCGTTGAAGTCGCCTCCGGCGACAACGAGCACGGCGTCTTCCCGGGCGATCTGCTCCCACAGTCGACTGGCGGCCAGCGCGCGAGAGTCGGGATCGAGCGGAAAATGCGTGTTGTAGATCACCACCGACATGGTATCGAGCGCCAACTCGACGCGCTGGGCGATGCGGCGCTCGTTGGGCCCCACCGGCAACAGGCCGCGCGGCGGTACCAGCTCGGTGCCCCGTGGGTTCGCCATGGGGAAGCGCGAGAGGATAGCCAGCCCGGTGGCCACCGTCGGCCAGGGGAAGAACAACTGGGCGGGCTGATACATCATGGCGTAGCCGGTCATGGTCGCCAGCTCCACCGCCTGGTTCAGCCGCCAGCCCCGATCGGCCACCTCCTGCAGCAGCAGGACGTCGATCTCCTCCGCCTGCATGGCGGCCATGAGATGGTCGCGCCGGGTGTCCCATTGGTGGTGGAACCCCCACAAATTCAAGGTCATGACTTTCAGACGGGGCATGTGCCGTCCTTCCCTCACATCCGCTCTCCTCTTCCCGGGGAGAGCGGTTGGGGGTGAGGGAGACGCTTACCGCGCGAGCGGCTGATGGCGGCTGTCCCGCCGCACCGGCTCGCATCCCGCATCCACGATCACCCGCCGCAACTCGGTTTCCGGCAAGGCCTGGGGCGCATCGCCGCCCGCCATATGGCAAATGCGCTCTTCCATCACCGTACCGTCTAAATCATTTGCCCCGAAGGCGAGGGCCACTTGCGCCGTTTTTATGCCAAGCATCACCCAATACGCCTTGATGTGCGGAATGTTGTCCAGCAGCAGGCGGGCGACCGCCAGCGTGGCGAGGTCGTCGCGGGCGGTGGTGCCGCGGCCGCCCAGCGCGGTATGCGCCGGGTGATAGGCCAGCGGGATGAAGGCGATGAAGCCGCCGGAGCGGTCCTGCTGCTCGCGCAGCGCCAGCAGATGCGCCACGCGGTCCTCAAGCGTCTCGACGTGCCCGTAGAGCATGGTGGCGGTAGTCTGCATGCCCAGGCCATGCGCCAGGCCGTGAATCTCCAGCCAGCGCTCGCCGCTGACCTTGCCCGGGCAGATGCGCGCACGCACCGCCGGGTTGAATATCTCCGCTCCGCCGCCGGTGAGTCCGAACAACCCGACCGCCTGCAGCCGCTGGAGGCAATCGCGCGCCTCCAGCCCGCCCCGGCGCGCCCAGTGGTCGATCTCGACGGCGGTGAACGCCTTCAGCGCGGTGCGCGGGAAGCGCGCATGCAGGCGCCCGAGCAGCTCCAACGCGTAGTCGAACGGCAGGTCGGGATGCAGCCCGCCGACGATGTGGAATTCGTCCGGCGGCGATCCACCGGACTCGGCGGCGGCGAGTAGCTCATCGACAGTCAGGCAATAGGCGCCGGGCTCACCCGCCGAGCGCGAAAACGCGCAAAGCGGACAACGCAACGTGCAGATATTCGTGGGGTTGAGGTGGCGATTGATAATGTAGGTGACGGCGCGCCCGTGGCGGAGCTCCTGCTCGCGCCCGGCCAGCCCACCGAGCTGCAGCAGCGGCGCGTGGAAGAGCGCCAGACCATCCTGGGCGGTCAGGCGTTCCCCGCGATCAAGCTTGTCGGCGATGGGCAGCAGTGCGGACGTGAGGGTGAGCATCTATCTACAGTATACCCTGTGCCCCTGTGTCCGACAACCGCGTCATAGATGCGGAGAGAGCCCCTGAACGGGCGCGATCAATATCACCATCATTGAGACTGCATCGTATGACGGTGGTTTCTCACGAGCGCCGTACGAGGGGACACTCCCCGACCGTATACTTATGCCGCCTTCTCGCCTTCGTCGCGCTTGGCCTTCTCCACCCAGTAGGTGGGATTGCGCAGGAATTCTTCCTTGTGGGTGTCCGAGCAGAAGTAGTAGCTGCGACCGTCGCAGGTGGCGACGGCAGGCGCCGCTTCCGGGTCCATGTGCATCCCGCAGATAGGATCCACGAGCTGTTCACGTTCAACATCCGCCATGGTCGATACCTCCACATCACGGAGATACCCGGCGGTGGCGGCATTTCCGCATGGAAGACGCGACAAATTCAGACGGGAGATTCCGCGTCGCGCATCCGGCGCAGAAGGTGAATGAGTGCGGCATCGTCCAACGGCAGCGGGTTGCCGCGCAGGCTGTTGCCGTGGCAGGCGGCAGCAAGAGCGGGCAGGTTGTCGTCGTCGAAGACGCCAGCGAGCGCGGGCAGTTCTGTCACGCGCGGGGTATTCAGCCGCCGCAGCAGGTTCCACACGCCGGTGATGGCCGACGGCGGCTCCGCGAATGGGTCGTCGTTGAAGACGACGGCGATTTCGCGATAACGATCAGCGACGGCGGGCAAGTTCGCCGCCATCACCCATGGCAGCGCCAGCGCGCACGCGAGGCCATGGGGCACATCGGCGACAGCGCCGAGGGCGGCGGCGATGCCGTGCGCGGCGCCCAGGCCGGCATTGGCGAGACACAGGCCGGAGAGATAGGCAGCGAGCAGCATCGCTTCACGCGCGGGACGGTTCGCGCCGTTTTCGACGGCATCGGGCAAGGCGCGAGCCAGGTGCAAGCCCTTCAGCGCCAGCGCGTCGGTGACGGGCTGGGCATTGCGTGTGGTGTAGGCCTCGATGAGCTGGTTGATGGCATCCAATCCGCTTTGCGCGGTCAGGTGCGGCGGCAGTGGAACGGTATGTTCCGCGTCAAGGAGCACGGTGTCCGCGACCATGCGCGGGTCGCGTAGGCTCTTTTTGAAGGCGCCGGCGTGGGAGGAGATGACGGCGTTTTTCGTGGCTTCGGCGCCAGTGCCGGCGGTGGTGGGCACGGCAATGAAGGGCAGCGGGTGCTGCGCCAGCGCGCGGCCCATCCCCACCCCTTCGAGGAAATCGCGCACGGGGGCCGGCGGGTCCTGCGGCACGAGGGCGGCGACGGCCTTGCCGAGATCGATGACGCTGCCGCCGCCGATGGCAAGGACGGCGCGCGCCCCCGCCGCGCGCGCAACGGCGACCGCGGCGTCGACATCGTCCGGCTCCGGCTCGCGCGTCTGTGGCGGCAGTTCAACCCAGTCAAGCCCAAAGGCGCGTAGCCGCGCCGCGAAGGGGATGAAGCTGGCGCCGCCGCGCGCGACGACCATCGGCGCGAGATAATCGGCCAGCAGCGCGGGCAGGCAATCCAGCGCGCCCCACCCCATCCGCGTCTGCCGGGGTAGGTGTAGCGAAAATGACGGGAGCGTGGTCATGCGGTTACGTTTCGTCGGGCTTCGTCGCCACTGGAGCGTCAACGCCGCCCGCGGGCGCGGCCGGCACGACATCCGTCTGCTCGACGTGGAAGATGTTGCCGACAATGCGCACGACGCGCACGGTGGCGAAGCGCGGGATAGCGAGGTGATGTTCGCTTTGCGCGGGCGTCAGGCAGCGAGAGCCCATGGCCACATAGGCGATTTCGCCGGTGCCTACCTCGGGAATGGCCACCGTCACCTCGGCCTCAGTGCCGACGAGGGTGTGCAGGCGCACCTCGCTGCTGCTCTGCAACCGGCCGAGTACCCGGTTGAAAAAGAGGTAGAGCAACCAGGCGAGCACGAAGCCAGCCACCAGCGCCAGCGCCAGCGGGAGGTAGAAGTTCGGTTCGGCGCCGGGCTTCTGCGGCCAGAGCCGGGTGATGATGAGACCGGCGGCGCCGAAGGCGGTGAGGAAAAAGGCGATGACCAACGGCGAAAACGGCCCGAACAGCAGCGTGCTGCCACCGGAATCCGTACCGGAAGCCTCGCCATGCCCGCCGTGCCCATGCACGCCGTAATCATGGCTGAAACCACCCTGCGCATCGCCGACATGGCCGATGGAGCCGATCTCTCCGAGGACGAAGGAGATGATCGTGTAGCCCACGCCTATGATGAGACAAATCCAGTATGCGGAGACGATCCAGTCCATAGTGTTGCCCCCTTTTCTACGCTAACTATTGTAGCATAGAAACGTCTTCTTTCCTACTCCGCAAATTCCTTTTCGTCCGCGTGAATTTCACCGTTTCACCTCGTCGCCGAAGGTTTCCGGCAGCGTGGGAAGCTCTTCGCGCAGCCCTTCAAGTATGCGTTCCACCGGGTCGCCGACTTCCCCATGCAGCTCATCCTGCACCAGTTCCTGGTACGCTTCCGCGGCGAGTTCATCGGTGAGCCACCGTTCCTCGAACTGATCGAGCTGACCGGCCTCGCCCTGGCGCAAGCCCCGCGCAAGCGACTGCCGAGCCTGCGCGAGCTGGCGGCGTGCTTGCAGTACCTGCTGTTGATGTTCCAGCACCGCCAGCTTCATCGCCATCGTCTCGGCCAGCGCTTCCAGACGCCCGCGGCTGTCCTGCAACTGGGCCAACTGGGCATCATATACGCCGGCCAACTGCCGGGCGCGCACATGGCGCCCAGCGGCCTGGCGCGCCATGGCCGCGCGGCCGGCGGCCAGCGCCAGTCGCGCGTCATGCAGCGCCGATTCAGTCCGGCGCAGTTCCTCGTCGCGATGCGCCGCCAGCCGGGTTTCCTGCGCCGCGCAGAGCTGGATTTCTCCGCGCGCCTCCGCCAGGTGCAGGCTGGATTCGTCGAGCATGCGCTCCAGCAACGCGTCAGCATCAGCCATCGTCGCCATGCTCAGCAGGCGTCGCATCCGGGTGAAGAAGGTCATGATGCCTCCTCTTGCTGCTCCAACGCGCCGGCGGGTTCGTCATGGGGCAGGTAGCCCAGCTCCTGCTTCAGCGCCCGCAGCTCGCTTTCCACGGCATCATGCGCCTCGACGGCTTGAAAACGCGTCTCGGGATCATCCGCGTGCATCTCCAGCGCGGCGGACGCCTGCGCGGTATCGACGGCGATCTCGTCCGCCAGCCGTTCGAAAGCCGTGGTGCTCTCGGCGCCGGTGATGCGCGTGAGCGATTTCGCCGCCGCCTGCTGTGCCAATGCGGCGTCGCGATGCGCCAGCAGCGCCGTGCGACGCGCCTTCGACTGCTGCAGCAGGTGCCCGAGATGACGCAGCGTGGCCTTCAGTTCGACCACCGCCTGCTGCTGCTGCTCGTGCGCGCGATGATAGTAGTCGGCCACCTGCTGGGAAGCCTGACGGCGATGCAGCGCTTCTCGCGCCAGGTCATCATCCCCGTGCGTCACCGCCCAGCGGGCGCGCTCCTCCCACCCCACCGCGGCACGGCGGGCATCCAATCCCTGCATCTGCAGGCGGCGCTCGGCGGCGATGGCGCGGGCGATCTCCTCGCGAGCGCGCTCCACCCCCTCCTGCATCTCCGCCACCTGGAAATTCACCAGCTTCACCGGGTCTTCCGCGTGCGTGAGCGCGTCATGCGCGTGCACGCCCATCAACCGGCGCAAACGTTTCCACATCTCCATAGCCATACGCCCCCATATCCCATTGTTGCCGCGCCGCGGGTCGCCATGGCAGGAAAAGCGGTCAATTCCGCGCCATTGGCAGGATATTCGACGCAGGAGATATAATGAATACAGAGAAATTAGCGTTCATATCGGCGCGCCCCCTCACCATCTGGTTCCCCTCTCCCCGAGGAGCGGGAGGAAGTGATGTAAGCCAGCGCGCCGCCGCGGGAGCTGTGTATGCCGATTATCGATTGTTATGGCGAGTTGGGACCCCAACCCTACCCCACCCAGGCGACCACGCCGGATGCCATGGAGCGGCTGATGGTCCGCTTCGGCATCGACATGACCTTCGTGGCGGCCACCGAGGCGCTGCGCGGCACGATGGCCGACGGCAACGCCTGGCTGATGGAGCAGATCGCGGAGCGGCCGCGCTTCCGCGGCCTGTGCGTGGTGAGCCCGCTGATGATGGAGGAGTCGCAGCAGCAGATGCGCACCTACCTGCAGCGCGAGACATTCGTGGGGGCGATCCTTCACGAGGGCTACGTGCGCCGGCCGCTGAACGCCGATCCCATGCGCACGCTGACGAAGGCGCTGCTGCGCTACGACTGCCCGCTGTACCTGCGCATCTCCGACCCGCGCGAGATCAACGACCTGCACGAACTGGCGAAGGAATACCCCACCCAGCACTTCGTGATCCTGCACATGGCCGACGAGCACTGGACGATGGCGGTGTCGCTGGCGCAGAAGATCGTCAACGTCTACCTGGAAACCGGCGGCATGGTCGCTGACTTCGACAAGCTGGCCGAAGCCGTCGACCTGATGGGCGGCTACCGCCTGCTCTTCGGCGCCGGCATGCCCCTCATCTCCCCCGCCTACTCCCTCGGCATGATCCGCGACTCGTCGATTCCGGCGATGGAAAAGGACCGGATTTTGTCGAAGAATGCGAAGAAGGTATTTAAGCTGCCGTAAGTGATACCTGTTATACAATTACGGTATTTCAATACAAGGCATATACACCGAACCGGACTTATGGTACGATTTTCATATGCGTTTTATCGTTACTCTCGATCGTGATGAAGATGGCGTCTGGATTGCCGAATGCCCGGCGATTCCAGGTTGTGTCAGCCAGGGATCAACTAAAGATGACGCAATTGCGAACGTTCGCAAGGCAATCACACTCTGCCTTGAAGTCCGCGCAGAGAAAGGCCTTCCGTTGACACTCGAAACGCACCAGGTCGAGATCGAAGTCGCCGCCTGATGCCGCCCCTTCCTATCATGAGTGGACGCGAAGTCGTGAAAGCATTCCAAGCCATTGGTTGGCTGGTGGCTCGACAAGCCGGCAGCCATATTATCATGACTCGTGACAACTCCATTGTTACGTTATCTATCCCCAACCACCCCGAAGTCGCCAAAGGCACGCTACGAAGCCTTATCCGTGCTGCGAATCTCACTGTCGACGAGTTTCTACAAATGTTATGACGATCAGTCCATGAATACGATGAACGGTTGGTTCCTGTGGCTGTAGCAGAAACACCGTAGTCGGCTAGGACGGATGAAACTGATGTGGATGGCAGGGTATCACCGGCCGGGGATGAATATAACCGATTCATCCCGCATTCAGTCCGTCGCACGTCCCATCGATGGGCATGGGACGAGCATCTTCGGAAGAGGCATGGTCAGAATTTCTCGAAGCGGGCCACATCAAGCACAAAGACGATGGCGCCGCCGACCTGGATTTTCACCGGGCTGGGGATGACGGTGCCGACGGGCTCCATGGTGGGCGGCATGACGTTGACGTATTGTTCGCGGGTTCGGCAGCTATCGCGGATGACGTCCATGACGCTGTCGATCTGATCTTCCTCGACGCCGATGAGCAGGGTGATGTTGCCCTCGCGCAGGAAGCCGCCGGTGCTGGCGACGTTGGTGAACTGGAATCCCTGTTCGAGCAGGCCATCCTGCACGTGGCGTTGATCTTTTTCATGGACGACCGCAAGCACGAGTTTCATGGTGTGTCTCCTTCCAGCATGGCGATTATCGCCCGGTGGATCTCCGCCATCGGCGGGCGCCCGTCGCACAGGCGAATCGTCGCGTCCGTCCGCGCCAATTCGCGATATCCCTCGATGACCCGGCCCAGAAATGCCACGCCTTCGCCTTCGATGCGGTCGCGCTGGGGGCCGAGTCGCTCCAACGCGGTGTCCAACGGCACATCAATGACCAGCGTCAGGTGCGGCCACAGGCCGGCACGCGCCACCGCGTCGGCAGCGCGTATTTCCTCCAGCGGCAGCCCGCGCCCATAACCCTGGTAGGCCAGTGAGGAGAGCGAGAAGCGGTCGGTGATGACCACCTGGCCCTCGGCCAGCGCCGGGCGGATGCGCTCCGCCACATGCTGGGCGCGCGCAGCGAGCATCATCAGCAGCTCGGCGCGGTCGCTGCAGATCATCGCGGGGTCCAGCAGGCTACTCCGCAGGTGCTCGCCCAGTGGCGTGCCCCCCGGCTCGCGGGTGAGCAGCACGCGGGCGCCGCGGGCGCGATACCACGCAGCCAGCAGCTCCGCCTGCGACGACTTGCCACTGCCATCCACGCCTTCCAGCGCGATGAATCGAGAGGCAAAAATGGCGGCAGGTACGTCGGGCATGTCGATAGCTATTCTAGCAAGGGGACAGACACCGGTCAAGCTGATGCATCGCCCAAAAGCGAGGCGAGTAGCTGCTCGCAATACTGGCGATTCTCCGCCGAAAGGTCGGGGTCGTCGATGATCGAGCGCAGCAGGCGCGCGGCGTCGGCCGTGCGGCTGGCGTCCAGGTACCCCTGCATGGCATTCCAGCGCAGCGCCAGCGCGCGTCGCTCCAGCGCGGGCACGCTGTCCGCCACGCGCGCCATCTCGTCCGGACGCTCCAACTCGCCAAGGATCGCCAGGTACCCGGCGATGGTGTCGTCATCGGCGCCGCGCGCCAGGGCAGCCGCGTAGGCATGGATGGCCGCATCCGGCTCTTCTTCCTGCCAGTGCAGGTCGCCGAGCACGCGGTACGGCGCCCAGGCTTCGGGATAGGCATCACGGACGGCCTCTATACGCTCGAAGGCGCCGGGTACGTCTTCACCGCCGGTGGTGGCCGCGAGCATCTGCAGCGCAGGCACATTGTTCGGGTCCCACTCGACCACGCGCCCCAGCAGCGGGATCGCCGCCGCATGACCACGCTGCTCCCACACCACCTTCGCCAGGTTCAGCAAACCGGCCGCCGATTCTGGCTCGCGCGCCACGAATTCCTCCAGCGCGGCGATGGCGTCGTCGTGTCGGCGCAGGCGCCACAGCGCCAGGCCTTTATACAGCCACGCCTCGGCGGCGTCGGTGCCCAGCGCCAGCGCGCGGTCGGCAGCCTGCATCGCCAGTTCGGCGCGGCCTTCATCCAGTAGCAGTGCGGCCTGTTCGAGAAAGAAGGCCGGCGTCTGCGGCGCCGATGCCCAGAAGCCCTCCACCGCCTGCACGTAGTTCTCGCGGGTGACGAAGATCGTCTCCTCGGGATTCTCCGGGTTCACCGACAGCTCAACCAGCTCACCGAGCCGCGCGAGCTGCTCCAGCACGAATTCGTCGCCGGGGAGCAATTCCAGCGCGGCGCGATAATCAGCGACAGCCGCTTCCACCTGCTGCAGCGCCTCGTGCGTGCGGGCGCGATTTGTGTAGTAGAGTCCGGAATCCGCGAAGAATGCCTCGCAGCGGGCGTATTCGGCGAGGGAACGGCCGGGGTCGCCGAGGTTGCGATAGACGGCGCCAAGGTTGAAATGCGCGGCGGCATCGTCGGGATCAAGGGTGAGAATCTGCAGCAACAGCTCCAGCGCATCCGCCCATTCGCCCTCCAGCAGGTGGGCGCGGGCGGCGATCCACAGCGGACCTTTTTCGCCAAAGACCCGCACCGATGCCGCCAACGGGTGGTCAGGCATTTCCGCCAGGAACTCGCGCGTCCACGCCACGAATTCCTCGAAGGTCGGCGGGTTTTCCGCGAACTCGTCGTAGGCGGCCTTGGGCACGGGCAGGCTGGCGGGCATGCCCAGGCGGCGGGCTTCACCATCGTCGAGGCCGATCTGGATCCATTCGCGGGTGGTCATGCGAGCTCCCCTTTAGCTTACTGATAGATTGGTTCCGGCGCGGAGGGTGGGACATGGGTACAGCGACGACTTTTCTGCCTTCTTATCATCGAATCCGCGTGCAAACGCGGAAAATTCGTTACAGTCTACATTTCCTATATGCGTGATATTCAGCCGTTCCATTTGTTCATGGCGGGTTCCATGCCGTCGCGAACCCAGGTTTCTACGGCGCCGGCGGCGCGCTGGACGGCGTCCTCGATGAGCGGTTTTTCGCTGCCGAGGAAGCGGCTGAGGACGTAATCGATCAGGTCCATCTCCGGCGGCGGCTCGCTCACCCCAACGCGCAGGCGCGGAATGTCATCGGTGCCCAGGCGGTTGATGACGTGGGTGAGGCCGTTATGGCCGCCGGCGCTGCCCTTTGGACGCAGGCGCAGCTTGCCCACGGGCAGGTAGACATCGTCGTAGACGACGAGGATGCGCGTAGATGGGATTTTGTAGAAGCGCGCGGCGCCCGCGACGGCATCGCCACTGAGATTCATGAAGGTAGACGGCTTCAGCAACAGCACGCGGTGGCCATCGACCTGCACTGTAGCTTCCTCACCACGGAATTTCCCCTTGCGAAAGCGGGCGTTGAAGCGCCGCGCCACCTCGTCGACGACCAGAAAGCCGGCATTGTGGCGGGTACCCGCGTATTGCGCGCCGATATTGCCCAGGCCGACGACCAGATAAAGGTCGGCGGGGATGGCTGGTTGTTTGCGAAAAAGTGCCATCACAATACTCAAATACGAAAGCCGGTATCGCAGCGATACCGGCAAAAGTTGGTGCCCCCGGCGCGACTCGAACGCACGGCCTAGCGCTTAGGAGGCGCTCGCTCTATCCACCTGAGCTACGGGGGCGGACGGCATATTGTAGCCCCCGGACGCGCATAGGGTCAAGGATCGGATGATCGTGGATCGATGACCATTGCGATTAGTGGGACATGCCGGGATAATCGATGATGCCTTCCAGCGGCACGAGCTCCACCCAGGTTTGTCCAGATTGGAAGGGCAGCGGCTTACCGGCGGTGTCGGTGTAGCGGGTAATGTCGGCGGCGCCGGATTTCTTCCAGACGCCTTCGATCCACTTGCCGTCCACCAACAGGTAGGCGGGGCCGGATCCAGTCACCTGCACGTCATACGTACCGAGCTTCGAGCTGGCATATCCCTGGGCTTGCACCCGCTGGATGAGCACGTTGCGCGCTACCAGCGCCTGGCCGGTGATGCGGTCGGCGTGCAGTTTGCCATCCATGTAGCGCAGGTAACCGCCTTTGTCAGCGTCATACCGTACGCGCAGCGTATACTTCACCGCGCCACCAAAGGTGATACGCGCTTCCGGTGCGTTCGCGCCGGCGACGGGAGCCGAACCGGCGAAGACCGGCAGCGGCGTCACCGGGCTTTCCCACGTGTGCGTGGTCATCAGCGCGCGCAGCTTCGCGGTGTCGGTATAGAGGTTGTGCGGCATGCGCCGCGTACGGTCGCGTCGGAAGGGTTTCGGATACGCCATCTGGTCGAGATCGATGATGGAGGTATCCAGCGTGAGTATCTGCAGTGCCTCGTAGCTTTCGCCGCAGTGTACCAGCCCCGCCTGGTAATCGCGCGAAAGGTTGATAAAATGCGGGCGCACACTGCGCACCGGCCCTACCGTGGCGGCGTCACGATGCAAGTAGATTGCCATGAAGCGGGTGATGCCGCCTTCAGTGATGGCTTCGTAGACCACGCACGCGGCGTCGAGGCCGCTCTGCGGTCGGGCGGCTGGGGCATTTTCTACCATGATGGCCAGCGGGCGTCGGTTGAGCGTCGCCGCGTCGACCGGCCGCCCGTCCAGCGGACAGGTGATGGCCGTGCCGCGGCTGCCGCCGATGCCGGCGCCACCACGCGCGCGATTAACGCCGGCGCAGCCGGCGACCAGGAGCGCGGCAACGAGTACCGCCGTCACGACCAGGTATTGTTGTATCCGTTTCCGCACCATACTGCCATGATAATTCCCCATTTTTATACCGGGCATGCCTCCCGCCAGCTCTAAAGACCGGAAATATTCCCCCGCGTCGCCGATCGTGATACGCACATAGTATCTCAATCCTATGCATGGCCCGTTGTTGCCGTATCGACGGAAACTTTTTCCCCGCGACGGTGTATATCTATATGGATCAACATCCAGATATGGATCGACATCCAGGAGGTTTTTCATGGTACGCAAACCGGTGCGCCCCCGCGCAGGCTTTACATTGATTGAGCTGCTCGTCGTCATCGCCATCATCGCGATGCTGGCCGGCATCCTCTTCCCGGTCTTCGCTCGGGCCCGCGCGAAAGGCCGCCAGACCACCTGCTTGAGCAACCAGAAACAGATCGCCACGGCGATCATCATGTATGCCGACGACTGGGAAAAATACCCTGACATCAACTGGTTCGGCACGGTGGAAGGCATCAATGGCGTCACCGCCTGCCCGGAGCAGCCGGATATCAAGGTCGGCATCGCCATAAACGGGTACCTGCACGGACAGCGGCGCGACCTGATGACCAATCCCAGCCAGATTATCGCCTGCGCTGACGCAACCACCACCTTGACCATCGAGACCGAATTCGGCCGGCACGGAAAGAATGGCGCCATTGTAGCGCATCTTGATGGCTCCGCAGTCTACGCGCAGTCGCCGGAACAGGCCGGGCGCTATGCCTGCGGCAAGTTCCCGCTGCAGCCGATCGTGGTGATCGATGGCAAAGCGATGGTGGAACAGCCCACGGGCTTTACCTCCTTCGGTGCGAGTGAAGAGAATAAATTTGAGTATTGCATCGCCGGACCCTATGGCAGCGACGGCACCTCATCGAAAATTACGCTGAACACGGACTTTATCGGCGAAGGCGACCTGGCGCGCAAGCTGGGCGATGCGTCGCCGCGCCCCGGCGATTCCGCGCCGATGGGCGATAAAATCCTCGATCCCGATCCCATCATCGACACCCCGCAGGAGGCCGGCCTGCCGATCACTCTCTTCAAAACCTGGGCAAAGCCGACCGGCAAAGAAGGCCTGTGGAGCGTAAAGCAGGGCGCCATCGTGTATAACAGTTGGAACTGCCTGTTCCCCGGCCGCTCCTCGTATGCCGCGATGTATGTCTACAACGACATGGAGCAGATGGTGACGATGAGCTGGAAATGCGACGACACCGGCAAGTTCTGGTTGAACGGCGAGACGAAGAGAGGCGTGGGGGGCTGGTTTGAGGATTCCAACGTCGATATCACCGGTGAAAATACGACCTTCACGTTCATCCTGCCGAAAGGCATCAATTACTTCCTCATCAAGCTCACCAACAATGCCAGCGTGGCGCCGGACCCGCAGCCGGCCGGCGGCATGAAGGTGAAAGTCTCGTTTGATGTCCCACTGTCAATTACTGGGGCTCTCGAATAAGCCGGGTGGCAATCCACCTCCCTTCGACGCCTCCGCTAGCCGGGGGCGTCGGCATATGGCTGGCCCAAATCGTCAGGTGGGTGGCTATTTTTCTGCACAGAATCAAGTTTGCCCCTTGACGCCGACGATTTCAAATTCTATACTAATTTTCAGATTGTACTGATTATCACCGCAATCCAATTAGAGATAAGGATCGCCACATGCTAACAGCCGATGCTGCCCAGAAAGCCCTGCAGCGCTCCGGGGTACGCCTGACTCCGCAGCGCCTGATGATCGTCGACGTATTGGTGGGCAATACGTCCCATCCGACGATCGAGCAGATTTACGCCACCGCGCGCAAGCAATACCCCACCCTGTCGCTGGCCACGGTCTACCACACTGTGGACCTGCTGGCCCGCCACAACCTGGTGCTGGAGCTGCGCGGCAGTAAAGACGGCTTGCGCTGCGATCCGGAAACCATGCCGCACGCACATGCCTTCTGCACCAATTGTGGCTCCGTTACCGACATCGTCCTGCCCGCCGCGTTCACTGTTGATGAACGCACCCTGGGCGGGTTTCGCGCCGCGCGCGTCGATATCTCGCTCTACGGCGAATGCGCGCAATGCCAGAGAAGCTCCGCGTCGACCGTCGATTGACGCCGGTACGCCAACCATTTTCACGCATTGCCGGCTCGGAACACCGTCCGGTGGATGCCATCGCAACCCACACATTCACAGAGGAGAATAAAATGGAAGTGAAACCCAGCACCCTCCGCGGCTCGCAAACCGAGCGCAATATCCTGACAGCGTTCGCCGGCGAGTCGCAGGCGCGCAACCGCTACACCTTCTTTGCCTCGAAAGCCCGTGAAGAGGGCTACGTGCAAATCGCTGATATCTTTGAGGAAACGGCCAACCAGGAGAAAGAGCACGCCAAACGTCTCTTCAAGCTGCTGGAAGGCGGTGAGGTGGAGATCACCGGCACCTTCCCGGCCGGCATCATCGGCACCACCGCCGCCAACCTGCTGGCGTCCGCCGGCGGCGAGCTTGAAGAGTGGGGCCACATGTACCCCTCCTTCGCCGAAACCGCGCGTGCGGAAGGCTTTGGCGCCATCGCGAAGCTGTTTGAAGCGCTGGCGGTGGCCGAGAAACAGCACGAACGCCGGTATCGCGGCGTGCTCGCCAACATCGAGAACGGCACCGTCTTCAGCAAAGCCGCCCCGGTGGTGTGGCGCTGCCGTAACTGCGGCTATGTCCACGAGGACACCGACGCGCCGAAAGCCTGCCCGGCCTGCGCCCATCCGCAGGCGCACTTCGAAGTGATTGCCGAAAACTGGTGATACCCAGGGGGGCGGCCAATGCCGCCCCCGTTTTTACGCGAAGCAAGCGCTGGTGGAACAATTTCACCGGTATAACCGACGAGACAAAGGAGACATATCATGTCCGTGACCACAACGGCCCGTTTGCAGGTATACAAATGCGCGCACTGCGGCATTATCGTTGAAGTGCTCCATGACGGCCCCGGTACCCTGATGTGCTGCGGCGAAGCGATGGCGCAACTCGTCGAGAACACCGTTGATGCCGCCAAAGAGAAACATGTGCCGCTCATCGAACAGGTGGACGGCGGCGTGCTGGTGAAAGTGGGCAGTATCAGCCATCCGATGGAGGAGAAGCACTATATCGAGTGGATCGAGCTGCTGGCCGACGGGCAGGTGTATCGTAAGTACCTGCAGCCCGGCGACGCGCCGGAAGCCTTCTTCCCGGTGACCGCCACCGCCGTCGACGCGCGCGAGTTCTGCAACCTCCACGGGCTGTGGAAAGGAGCCTAACCGATGATCAGTGACAAAATGCAAGCCGCCGTAAATGAACAGATCAATGCCGAGCTTTACTCGTCGTATCTGTATCTGTCCATGGCCGCGTATTACCAGGACATCGACCTGCCCGGCTTTGCCAACTGGATGCGCGTGCAGACGCTGGAGGAAGGCGTGCACGGCACCATGTTCTTCGACTTCCTGCACGAGCGCAACGGCCGCGCGCTGCTGCAGCCCATCGCCGGCCCGCCGACTACGTGGGATTCGCCCCTGGGGCCATTCCAGCAGGCGTATGAGCACGAGACGGAAGTCACCCGGCGCATCAACAACCTCGTGACGCTGGCGCTGGAAGAACGCGACCATGCCACCGTCACTTTCCTCGACTGGTTCGTGCGCGAGCAGGTGGAGGAAGAGTCGTCGGCGCTGGCCATTGTGAAGCAGCTCCGCCACATCGAGGACGACCGCAGCGCGCTGTTCATGCTTGACCGCGAGCTGGCGACCCGCGTATTCACCCCGCCAGCGCCCGGCGCGGCGTAACGCAGCGCCCAGGCGCACACCATCAGGGGCAGCGACACCGGTTTCTGCCCCTGACTGTTATCTCTAAATCAAATTTGCTCCAGACAAGGGGGCAGCATGAGCCCGGAACAACTCGCAGATGCGGTGATGCTGGCGCGTATTCAGTTCGCGCTGACCACCGCGTTCCATTTTCTCTTTCCCCCGCTGACCATCGGCATGGGGTGGATTATCACCGCCCTGATGTACCGCTATTGGCGCACCGACGATGAACTGACGAAGAAGGCTGCGCAATTCTGGATTCGCCTCTTCGCGTTGACGTTCGCCGTCGGCGTGGCTACCGGCATGGCGCTGGAGTTCCAGTTCGGCACGAACTGGGCCGGTTATTCGCGCTTTGTGGGCGATATCTTCGGGGCGCCGCTGGCGGCGGAGGTGATCTTCACCTTCTTCCTCGAGTCGACCTTCCTCGCCGTGCTGGTACTGGGCTGGGGCC
This sequence comes from uncultured bacterium, assembly GCA_964590255.1. Lineage (GTDB taxonomy): Bacteria > Armatimonadota > Hebobacteria > CAIYQO01 > CAIYQO01 > JAKIYB01. Next base: position 36,433 of record CAZPYA010000023.1, on the reverse strand, counting down.
GGCTCTCCCGCGGGGCACACTTCCTCTCCGCGCTGCTGGTCGCCCTCGGTGCCACCATGTCCGCCTTCTGGATCCTCGTGGCGAACTCGTGGATGCAGACGCCGGCCGGCTATAAAGTAGCGACGGTCACCCGGCTGCTGCCCACCGGCGAGACGCTGACCACCCACCGCGCGGAGCTGACGGACTTCTTCGCCGCCGTCTTCAACCCCTCTACCCTGCCGCGCTTCTTCCATGTGATGGACGCCGCGCTGATGACCGGCGCGTTCTTCATGATGGGCATCAGCGCCATCCTGCTGCTGAAAAACCGTCAGGTCGAGCTGGCGCGAATGTCCTTCAAGCTGGCGTTGGTGGTGGCGTTCGTCGCCGCCGTCTTGCAACTCGGCACCGGCCATTATCACGCCGTGCAGGTCGCACAGACGCAGCCGGCAAAGCTGGCCGCGTTCGAGGGGCTGTATACCACGCAGACCAACGCGCCGCTCGTCGTGATCGGCCTGCCGGACCCCGCGGAGAAAAGCGGCATCCGCATACCCGGCCTGTTGAGCTGGCTGGCCACGGGCTCTCCCCAGGGTGAAGTGAAAGGCCTGAATGACCCGTCATTCGAGGGCAACACGCCCCCCGTGATGCTCACCTTCGCCTCGTTCCACCTGATGTTCCTCGCCGGGCTCTTTATGATTGCGATGCCGCTGCTCGGTCTCTTTCTGTGGTGGCGCAAGCAACTGGACGGCAACCGCTTCTTCCTCGGCCTGTCGGTCGCCTGCCTGCCGTTGCCGCTGCTTGTCAATGAGCTGGGGTGGATGGCGGCGGAAGTGGGACGCCAGCCGTGGATCGTCTATGGCATCCAGAAGACGTCGGAGGCCTTTGACTTCACGCTGAAGGACGGCGGCTCGGCGCTCGTGCCTGCCGGGGTGTCGGCCATCGTGCCACCCGGCCAGGTAGCTGCGTCGCTCTGCATCTTCGCGCTGATCTATGGCGTGCTGTTGGCCGCGTGGATCGCCTTCATTCGGCGCGAACTGCGCCGCGAACCGGAAGCTCCGAACGCTTCCCCCGAGCCGGAGGTGTCGGCATGAGCACGGAACTTCTGCAGGTAAGCTGGTTTCTGTTGATCGGCGTGATGGTGGTGGTATACACCATCCTCGACGGCTTCGACTTGGGCATCGGCATCTGGTACCTGTTCACGAAAAACGAAAAAGTCCGGAATGCCATGTTCGCCGCCATCGGGCCGTTCTGGGACGGCAACGAGGTGTGGCTGCTCACCGCCGGCGCCTCGATCTTCGCCGCCTTCCCGCCTGTCTACGCCACCGTCTTCAGTGGCTTTTATATGGCGCTGATGCTGGTGCTCTTCGCGCTCATCTTCCGCGCCGTCTCCATCGAGTTCTGGAGCCACACGGGGGACAACAGAGGCAAGACCGGTTGGGGCATCGCCTTCGCCCTCGGCAGCCTGCTGCCGTCGCTGCTCTACGGCGTGGCCATCGGCAACATATTGCACGGCATCGCGGTGGATGTCTCGGGTGAGTATATCGGCGGCTTCGTCGCGCTGCTCAATCCATATGCGCTGCTCATCGGCGTGCTGAACCTGGTGATGATCGCCGGGCAAGGCGCCGCCTGGTTCGCGCTAAAGACCGAAAGCGAGCTGGCCGTGCTGGGCCGCAAGTGGGCGCAGATGGCGTTCGGCGCCTACCTGCCGCTGGCGCTGGCGGTGATCGTCATCACTGCCCTCACCCAGAAGCACCTGCTGGCGAATTACCTGGCCGTGCCGGTGCTGTGGGTGCTGCCGCTCCTCACCCTCGTCGCCATCGTGCTCGCTATCGTCAACTCGCTGGCACAAAAAGACCTGGCGGCGTTTATCAGTTCCTCCGCGTCCATCGCGCTGATCCTGCTCACTGCGGTGAGCGGGCTCTTCCCGGCGATGGTGCCGTCGACCATCAACCCGGCCTACACGCTGACCATCATGAACAGCTCCTCCACCCCGACCACGCTGGGGCTGATGCTGGGCATGGCGGCGGTCGGTCTGCCGATCGTGGCGATTTACACGGCCTGGGTCTATAAATTCTTCAGTGGCAAGGTGAATCCCGAAGGAAAGTACTACTGATCCGTAGTTGCCGAATTTCGCGATTCCCGTTACAATCGCTCCGGCCTGACATCCTGCCTGTCCGGCGTCAGGCCGGGAGTATTTTGTATGGCTGAATCTAACCTGTCCACGCATGTGCATGCGCCTTTTGGCGCGGTGCGCATCAGCGAGCATGTCTACTGGGTGGGCGCCATCGACTGGAAGCTCCGTGAGTTTCACGGCTACGCCACCCAGCGCGGCACCACGTATAACGCGTATCTCGTCATGGGGGAGAAGATCACCCTCATCGACGGGGTGAAGGCGCCGTTCCGTCACGAACTGCTGGCGCGCATCGCCTCAGTCATCGACCCATTGAAGATTGACTACATCATCTCCAATCACGCGGAGATGGACCATACCGGCTGCATTCCCGAGCTCATCCAACTCATCCAGCCGGAGCAGGTCTTCGCCTCGCCCATGGGCGTGAAGGCGCTGGACGATCATTTCCACCTGACATATCCGGTCACGCCGATGCCGGACGGCACGAAGCTGGAGTTGGGCGGCCTGCACTTCTCCTTCCTGGAGACCCGACTGCTGCACTGGCCGGACAGCATGTTCACTTTCCTGGAAGACGACGGCGTGCTCTTCTCGAACGACGCGTTCGGCATGCACCTGGCATCCTCCGAGCGTTTCGACGATCAGCTGCCGGAATGGGTGCTGGAGCACGAGGCGGCAAAATATTTTGCCAACATCCTCCATCCCTACACCAGCCTGATCCAGAAGCTGTACCAGAAGCTGCTCGCACTCGACTTGCCGTTGCGGATGATTGCGCCTGATCACGGCCCGGTGTGGCGTGGCGATCCCCGTAAAATCATTGAGTTGTACCGGCGTTGGGCCACCGGCGAGGCGGCCGCGGAGAAGACGAAGGCGGTGGTGATCTACGACACGATGTGGGAGAGCACCGGCAAAATGGCCGAGGCAGTGGTGGAAGGCCTGGTCAACGCCGGCGTCGCGGTGAAGCTAATGCCGCTGTCCGGCACGCATCGCAGCGACGTCGTCACCGAGCTGCTGGATGCCCGCGCGCTGATCGTCGGCTCCCCCACCCTCAACCAAAACCTGTTTCCCACGGTGGCTGACGTGCTCAGCTACTTGCGCGGATTGAAGCCGCAGCACCTGGTCGGCGCCGTCTTCGGCTCGTATGGGTGGAGCGGCGAAGCGACGGCGCAGGTGCGCGAGGCGTTGACCGCCATGAAGATTGAAGTGCTAGGCGACGGGGTACGAGTGAAATACGTCCCGGACGCTGACGCGCTGTCGCAGTGCTATGCCCTCGGCGCCATGGTTGCCGAACAACTCACCCAGCAGAAGGAGTCCTGAGATGATGAAGTATGAATGCAGCCTGTGCGGGTATATCTACGACCCCGAAGTCGGTGATCCCGGCAACGGCGTGCCCGTCGGAACCCCTTTCGATGCGCTCCCGGATGACTGGGTGTGCCCGGACTGTGGCGTTGGGAAGGAAGATTTCGTCCCCGCCGAGTAAGCAAATATGCTACACAAATGCCTGCCGCCTCGCACAGAGTCGGCAGGCATTTTTTTGCACCCGGCGAATCTGCTGTCTATACCAACCCCATGAAAGGATCATCGAGATGAGCGCCTACCGCACGGACCTGATCGACCCGATTATCGGGCAAACGTCCTTTGGCATCTGGGATCTCCTGAACAAGGGATCTGACCCCTTCGGCGCCCCCACCCGCGCAGCCATCACCGCGGAAGACGGCATCGGCCTGCTTGGCAGCCTGGGAGTGCCCTACGTGTCGCTGCACGACCTGGACGTGGGGTTGGACCCCTGGGTGACGCCTGACCCGAAGGCGCTGGACGCGCGCATGGGCGAGATCAAGGCCGCGCTGACGCACAACGGCGTGAAGGTATGGATGTATACGCCGTGCCTCTTTCACCACCCGCTGGTGCGCGCCGGTTCGGTGACCGCCAATGACGCGCGTGTGCGCCGCCTGTCGCTGCAAAAAATGATTTTTGCGTTGGACGTGGCGGAAGAGCTGGGCGCGAGTTGGCTCACCTTCTGGCTGGGCCGCGACGGCTCCGAGGTGGACGCGCTCATCGACGCAAAGGCCGCCTACGAGCGCATCGCTGACGCCGTGGCCATGGCGACAGCCTACATTCGCGGCAAGGGCTACACGGTGCGCATCAGCCTGGAGCCGAAGCCAAACGAGCCGCGCGGCGACATTTACGTTGCCACCGTCGGCCACGCGCTGGGCATCATTAACCTGCTATCGGAAGCCGACCGCGCCCTCGTCGGCGTCAATCCGGAGTTGCTGCAGCACGAGGCGATGGCCGGACTGAATGGCTACCACGCCGTGGGTCTGCTCGCCGCCGCCGGCAAGCTCGCTTTCCTGCACCTGGGTGGGCAGACGCCGTTGCGCTACGACCAGGACCACCCCTTCCTGGGCGGCAACAGCGACCTGAAGCAAAGCTTCTACATCATCCTCGGCATGTTGCGTCACGCGCCGCATACGGTGTGCGAATTCGACTGCCACCCCTTCCGCACTGAAGCCGGCGACGACGCCCGCGCCGAGTTCGTGATGAGCAATTTGGAAGCGCTGGGCATGATGGTGGCGAAGGCGAAGAGCTTCCTTGCACTGCCCGAGGCGCAGGAATTGATGGCGGAGACGGACGCCCGCGGCTTCGGCATCCCCGGCGACCCGGCGACTGATCCCGACGGCTTCAAAGCCGCCCTCGCCGCCGAGAACCTGAACGCCGACGCCGTGGCCGCCACCCTCGCCCCGCGCGCCCAGCAGCTCGACCGCCTGGTAAACCGGCATCTGTTGGGGATGTAAATACGACGAGTAATGCCGAACGACGCCGTAGTGCCTAATCGGCCCCCCTCCCCCTGTCCGCGTAACGTGAGGAGAGGACGGGAGGGGGGCCGAGTGAAAGTGCCCTGAGCGATCGTGCATATACCTTTGCATGTGCGCGCGACTCGACAGAAACTCGCCCACCAGCAGGAATAATTGACTTCCGCCAACAGATACCATCATCGGAGGATGCCATGCTCACCGTCGATATCACCAAAACCCCGTTCAGCAAATACGGCGCATACCTGGCTGTGAACGCCGTCGAAGGCCAGCCGGCGCTAACGATTCACAACGTGCTGAAGCTGTTCAACGATAAGATCTTCGCGCTAACCTTCACGCGAAACGGGGAAATCGTGACCCCCACCCTCGCCGCCACGCCGTGGTGCCTCACCGTTACCGCGGAGGGAGGATCGGCGACGATCTACCTGCGCGACGATAACAAGCTGGTGCTGGATAGCGAGGGATTCGACTGCACGCTGGAGTTAATCACGTCGTTCGGTTTCGGTGGGCAGCAAACCTCGCGGCGCTTCCGCATGCTAGCGAGCAGCGTGGGGCTGTATGTCGGCATCGACGTGCCGATAGGGCAGGCGCATCTGTATGGACCGATGGAAGAGCGTCCCGGGCCCATCGTGCGCAGCCGCGACTGCACGCTGCACCTGTGCGCCGAGAACGGCCGCGCGCAAATAGTGCTGGAGATCGATCCGATGGAGCCACATCCGGGGCGTCCTGTAATCGCCCCCGATCCTGATGCCGAAATCGCCGCCATCCGCGCGGAATGGGAAGCCTATCGCGCGCCAATGCCCGCTATCCCCGCCGGGCGCGAGGACGGCGCGGAGCTGGCGCTTTACACGCTGTGGTCGGCCACCGCGCGCCATGGCGGCAACTATGCCTACGACGCGGTGCTGATGGCGAAGAAATTCATGTGCGCGGTGTGGGCGTGGGATCACTGTTTCAACGCCATGGCGCTCACCTACGTGCACCCGCGGGCGGGACTGGAGCAGTTCCTGCTGCCCTTCGCCTTTCAGGCGCCCTCCGGCCAGGTGCCGGATTGCTTCGGCCGCGACGGCGCGCTGCCCTTCGGCGGCACCAAGCCACCCATACACGGCTGGTGCTTCAGCAAGATGATGGACATCCACGACTGGGATGCCGACACGTTGCGCGCGGTCTATAACCACCTTGATCGCTGGACGGACTGGTGGTTCACCTACCGCGATCTGGACGGCAACGGCCTGCCCGACTATCCCATCGCGCTGGACAGCGGGTGGGACAACTCGTCGCTGCTGGAACACGGCTTCTTCCTGGAATCCGCTGACCTGGCCAGCTTCCTGGTGCTGCAGATGCACGCGCTGGCGCGCATCGCCCGCAAGCTGGATGACGAAACCGCGGCCGCGCAGTGGGAAGCGCAAGCGAATGCGTTGCTCAAGCGGATGGTCGATGTGCTGTGGACAGGTGAGTATTTCACGTCGCGGCGCAGCGGCGGCGCGATCATCGCCCAGGAACCAACGTCGATGCTGAGCGTGATGCCGCTAGTGCTTGGCGATCTGCTCGATCGGGATATATACAGCAAACTGCTGGAGCAGTTGCAGACGCGCTATCTGACCGCCCACGGCCCCGCCACCGAGGCCTACGCCGGCCCGCTCTACGAGCCGGACGGCTACTGGGCGGGTCCGATCTGGGCGCCGAGCACCTACCTGCTCATCGACGGCCTGCGCCGCGGCGGGAACGCGGAGTTGGCGGACGACATCGCCCGGCGCTTCTGCGACATGATCCAGCACATCGCCGGCGGCAACTACGAGAATTTCGACGCGCTCACCGGCAAAGGCCTGCGCGCGCCGGGGTATTCGTGGACGGCCGCGGTGAATCTGCAGCTCATCATCGAGATGAACCGCTAAATGCGTGGTTCCGTGCCGGCCAATTTCGCATATGCGATTTTTAGCTTGCGGGCAATGTCAATGCCGTAGCGGCAGGTGTTGAGGGCTGAGTAATCGGCGTCGGGATCGATGGCGATGCCTGCGCTGGCAAAAGTTTCGCGGGCGAGCGGAGCGTTGCCGAACCAGCCGGCGAGGCGCATGCGCAGCGCGTTATCGGCGGAGTCGGAATCCTGGATGCGATAATCCCACATCTGCCGGTCAACCCAGCCTTCCAGCTCGAATATGCGTCGCAACGGCAAGGCAGTGGTGACGGTGCATTGCTCGCACTGCCGACAGACGTAACCACGGAACTCCGGCGCAGCGCGGTAGAGGGCAGCATAGTCGTCGGCGGTCATTGGGGTGAAGGCTTCCGCGGCCGCGAGATCAGCGTCCAGCATCGTCGGTGAGTTCACCCCCGCCACCGCCAGCGTGACGGGCTGGCTCCAGGTGTAGCGCAGCGCGGCGGCGGGCGAGCGCCACAGGTAGCCGTCGCCGACAGGCTTCATCGCCAGCATCGCCGCCCCGCGCCTCTGCGCCAGCGGAATGAGCCGGCGGCGCACGTCGGGAAAGCTGGCGTCGTCGTAGTAATTCACCTGCGTCATTACCGCGTCGAAGGAGTATTGCGTCAGCGCGTGCAGCAATCCGACCGGTTGGCCGTGGCCGGTGATGCCCGCGAAGCGCACCTTGCCGTCACGCTTCGCCTGTTCTACCGCTTCGATGGCGCCGCCGGGGCCAAGGACTCCCTCGGCGGTGGCAACATCGGCGATATTGTGCAAAAACCACACGTCTACGTGGTCGGTATCCAGGTTGCGCAGGCTGCGCTCCAACTGCGCCATCGCGTCGTCTTTGCCGCGCAGTGCCGTCTTCGTCGCCAGCAGATATTCGCCGCGCCGGTGCCCCACCGCTGTCGCCACCTTGCGCTCGGAGGCGCCGTCGCCGTAGGAGGCAGCCGTTTCGAAATAGTTGCCACCCGCGTCAAGGTAACGGTTGAGCAGCGCCGTCACCTCGCTCTGGCCAATTTCCAGCAGATGAAACCCGCCCATGCCGAGGAGGGAGACCGATTCGCCGGTACTGCCGAAGGGGCGTCGCTGCATCACTGTGTCGCTTTCTGCCAGAGCGCCCGGCCCACCGACCAGTGGCTCTCGACATAACTCACGCCGCGGCGGTTCACCATGTCGCCGGGCACGACCTGCGCGTTGACGTGTTTAAAGTTCAAACCGAGGACGATCAACTGGCGCAGATTCATATTCGTGGGCGCATTGACGCTAAACGCCTGATAAATATTCGGGATGCGTTTCAGACCGTTCATTGTCAGCAATTGCTTCGCGAGCGCCTTTACTACCAACTGCTGCCGTTCGGCGCGGTCCATATCGGTGCCGGCGCGGTGTTCGCCGCCACTGTTTTTCCGCCAGCGCACGAAGCCCACCGCCTGCTCGCCGTTGAGCATTTGCTCGCCGGGCTGCAGGTCGATGTGCAGGTTCTGGTAGTTGTCGTCATATTTCATGCGGAAAGGCACGTCCACGGTGACGCCGCCGGCGGCGTCCACCATCTTCTTCAACGTAGTGGAGCTGAAGATCACGTAATACGGCATTGCGGTGTCCATCACGTCGGGCTGAGCCAGCGTGTTCTTCAGCAGCGGGTATTTGCCAATGGCGTAGGCAGAGTTGATCTTGCGCTTGCCGCGCACGCCGGGAATGCCGACGCGAGAGTCGCGCGGCACGGAAAGCATGGTGACGCCGGAGCCGTTGAGTTTCACCGCGGTGAGAATGATGGTATCGGCGCGCCGCGGATACTCCGGATGGTTGGGATCCTGCTCATCCAGGCCAACGAGCAGCACCTGCGCGACGCGGGCGTCGCCGAAGGGCGGGAAGACGAAGAGGGCGACCCAGATGGCGATGGCGCCGAAGATGGCCAGCACGCAGACGGCGGTGAGCAGGCGAAGGCCGCAGCCCAGGCAGCATGCGCAGCCTTTCCGGCGCGGGCGGGTGCGCCGGCTGTGGATATACGCCTCTTCGCCCGTGCCTGCCCCATCATTGGGGATCATCGACTCATCGTCCATCTCCGGTCGTTCGGGCATCCGCATCCTCCCCGCGGTGTTACCGCGTCTGGCGGTAGTGTATCTCCGTCAGCGCGCGCAGGCGCTCCGCGGCGGTTTCCGCGGTGATATCGCGCTGCGGCGTGCCGAGCATTTCAAACCCGACCATGAACTTCTTCACCTCGGCATCGCGCAGCAGCGGCGGGTAGAAATGTGCGTGTAGATGCCACTCATCATGCGCGCCGCCATCGGTGGGCGCCTGATGCCAGCCCATCGAGTAGGGAAACGACGTTTCAAACAGATTGTCATAGCGCACGGTGACACGGCGGAAGATGTCAGCCAAAGAGTCACGCTCTTTATCAACTAGAGCTGACAATGTGCCTAAAAAATGCTGACGCGGTAGCACCATTGTCTCGAATGGCCACATTGCCCAGAAGGGCACCAGCGCCACGAAATGCTCGTTGGCGCAGATGATGCGCTCGTTCAGTTGCAATTCAATCGCCAGGTAGTCACAGAGCAAACAACGATCAGTCTGATGGAGGTAGGCTTTCTGTTGGCGTAATTCTTTTGCAGGCTCATCAGGTATATGCTCCGTGGCCCACACCTGCCCGTGGGGGTGCGGATTGCTGCAGCCCATCATCGCGCCTTTGTTTTCGAATATCTGCACGTAGCCGATCTCCGGCAGCGCTGCCAACTCGCCGAAGATATCCGCCCACACATCCACCACCGGGCGGATTTCCGCGGCGGACATCTCCGCCAACGAACGGTCATGGCGTGGTGAGAAGCAGATCACCTTGCAGCGGCCTCGCTCGGCGCGCGCCTGCAGCAATTCTCCCGCCGACCAATCGCCCGCCGGTGAATCGGGCAGCAGCGCCGCGAAATCGTTGTCGAACACGTAGGTTGTTTCATATGAAGGATTCAGTTCGCCGTTCGCGCGCACATTGCCCGGGCACAGGTAGCATTTCACGTCGTATGCCGGACGATCAAGTTCAGGTTTCGTCTCGCGCTGCCCCTGCCATGGGCGCTTGCCCCGGTGCGGCGACACAAGTAGCCATTCCCCGGTGAGGGGGTTCCAGCGACGATGCGGATGGTCTTCGAGTTCAAAATGTGCCATGGGTCTTCCTTCGCGATGCTCCTGTCTCTTAATTCGCGCCCTTCGTGTCGCATCCTCCCGGCCATTCCGGGAAGAATGGACCCGGGAGGCACGACTATGGCACATGCGGATAAAGGGATGGGCGGCGCTGAAGCATCGGCCAGCCATTCGGCGGGCGCCCGCAAGGACACAAAATCGGGCGGCGGCAAGGGCGTGAGCAAGAAGAAGCCGAAGTAGGCGGTATGGCGGGCCGGTGTGCGAGATCGGCCCCCCTCCCCTGCCTTCACGCGACGTCCTGTTCCGGGTGCTCCACCGGCGGCGGCGGCGAAGCGGTCAGCACCCGGCGAGTCACCGCGCGGTCAACATCGGCGCCAGGGGTGGCGTGCTCCATCTGCGCCCGCATATACCGGTCGTGCGCCAGACTGACGAGTTCGATGACATCCTGCGCGTCATCCACCAGCGTAATCCAACGGAAATCGCGTGGGCTGACATAACCGTGCAAGAGCATCGCTTCATGCATCCAAATAAGCAGGCCATTCCACACGTCGCGGTTGATGAGGATGACCGGACGGTCATTTGCCAGCCCGACCTGCAGCAATTGCCAGACGTATACCAATTCGAGCAACGTGCCGATGCCCCCGGGGGCAACGATGATGGCATTCGACAGGCGCATAAATTCGTCGAGTCGCGAAGAAAAGCGCTGGTGCGGGCTTTTTACGTCGAGGTGCGTGTTCGCCGGCTCCCGCAGCGTGGGGATGTCAATGGGCAGACCATAGGAGCGGCTTTCGCGGCCAACCAGGTCCTGCACGGCGCTGTTGGCGGCGTCCATCAGTCCCGGACCGCCGCCGGTGATGATATCGATGCCGCGTTCGGCGAGGGCGCGGGCGATGTGATACACCTGCTGGTAGATGGTATCCTGCGGCTGGATGCGCGCGGAACCGAAGATCACCACGCGAAACGGCCCTTGCTCCAGCGCGCGCACCTCAGCTTCTATCCGGATGTAATCGTCGATAATCCGGTGCAGCCGTTCACGCGCGACTTCCAGCTCTACCTCCCCCATTTCGTGGTGCTCCCCGGCATTCGTCATCGTCCCCGCCATCCTTACGCGACATCCTGCTCCAGGCCAGGCCGTCCCCCCCGCTTCGTTCTTCTTCCCATCCCATTCCGCCGCTAACCGAGCCGATTGTCGCGAAGCGCCGCGGGTCGTTTCGTGAATTATTTCGCAATATTTTATAAATAAATGCTATCTAACGCCGTTAAGCTGTTGACAGAATAACCAGTAAATAGGTAGCATCGGAAGGATTTTGACCTGCGGAGGCGTCCATGAACAAGAAAGATCGCATCCTCTCCGAAGCCAAGCGGCTGTTCGGTTCGCTGGGATACCTGGGCTTCACGTTGAAACAGTTGGCGCAGGCATGCAACATGACGTCGCCCGCGCTCTACTACTTCTACCCGAGCAAAGCCGACCTGTTCAAGGAATGCCTGCTATCGGAGTTCGAAAGCCGCCGCGCCGTCACCGAACACTGCGCATCGCAGTCTAACACGCTGCCGGAGTTCATCGGGCATCTGGTGCAGGACGGCATCGACGTGTGCGAAGCGAGCCACTTCCGCACCGGTCAGGCGATGGGCGAAATCATCCACCTGCCCGCCGAATTGCGCGACGAGATTCAGGAGGCGTGGGACCGCCAGCTTATCGCTCCGGTGACCGCTTTCCTCGACCGGGTGCTGCCGAATGCGACGCCGGCCATTTCACGCTATCTGCTGGCCTCCTACATCATCCAGATCGCAACGTATTCCGCCTCGCAGTGCGAGCGCTTCGACCGCAACGAGCTGGCGACGTTTTTCTCCATCGTGGCGCATGGCCTCCAGGAAGCAGGCCAGCTCACGGAGGCGCCCACCGCCTAGCCGTCGACAGACAGACAGACAGACAGGAACCGAGACGCCCGCATGCCATTCACGCCGCATGCGGGCATTTTTTCGAAATATTTTAGGAATACCACTCAATCGAGTATCATTCCCTTGAAACTTTACAGCGGAAATGGGTGTCAAATTCCGTAAAGGGCCACACCCTAGATACATGACTTGCCGGACGCGCAGACACTATGTCTAGGCTCGCTTGCTTCTGGGTAGAATGTTTCTTGCCGCATTGTTTCCCGCGTGCCCTGGCGGGAGACGATCATAACCGGATATGACAGAGGCGGACATCGAGACGACATCTCGGGACGCGGTCACTGACCGTGCCATGCACTTGACGGGTTGTCATGGCATGTCCGTCATCCGAATACGCCATCAATGACCGCGTCTGTAAAGGAGTTTATGTCCATGTCGCTGCTCGATCTCCTTGCCCAGGGTGGAGTTGCCCTGTATCCGCTGGGCCTCTGTTCGGTCCTCATCATTGCGGTGGTGCTGGAACGCATCGCGACGTTCACCCGCCTGGGGAAAATTCCCCAGGATCTGATGCGGCGCGTCGAGAATTTCCTGGCCTCCGACAAGCGCGACCAGGCGATCCGCGTCCTCGATGAAACCCGCAACCCGTTCGCCCGCATCGCCAAGTCCGGCCTGCTGCGCCACACCAGCAACCCGCAGGAGTTGGAAGACATCATGACGCTGGCGGTGGATGCGGAACTGGCCGTCGCCGAGCGCCCGTTGCCCATCCTCGGCACCATCGCCAACATCGCCCCATTCATCGGGTTGTTCGGCACGGTGCTGGGCATCATGCGCGCCTTCCACGATTATGCCAACGCCCAGGCACAGCTCGGTGGCGTCACCGGCGGCATCGCGGAAGCGCTCATCGCCACCGCGGCCGGCCTGGGTGTCGCCATCGTCGCCTCCATCGCCAACAACTGGTGCCGCGCATGGGTGGACGGCTACCGCCTCTCCCTGGAGCGCTTCAGCACCGAGTGGTCGTACCTGCTGCAGGAAGGCCAGAAAGCCGACGTGCAGCTTGAGGAGCCGGTAGTATGATTCGATCGAAAAGCTCCCGCCGCAGCCACTTCATCAGCGAAATCAACATCACGCCGTTCACCGACGTGTGTCTGGTACTGCTGATCATCTTCATGGTGACCGCGCCGGCGATGGTGAAGGAACACCAGTTCCGTATGAACATGCCGCGTTCCACCACGGCGGACACCGCCCAGCCGGCCACCGTCACCGTGGATATCACCACCGACCAACAGGTCTATGTGAATCAGCGGAAGTCGAGTTTTGCGGAGCTGGCCACGGCGATCGCCGATACCCACGCCCGCACTGGCGCCGACATATTGGTGGTACGCGCCGATGAGAACGTACCCTACCGCCTGATCATCAAGACGGTGGATGTCGCCCGCAAAGCCGGCGTGGCCAAAGTGAACCTGGCCACGATCCAGCAGTTGTCGCCCTAAGAGGTGCCGCCATGCAACAGACATTTTATCGCATCTGGCTGCCCATCTCCATCGTCGTGCATATCGCCCTGCTTTTCCTGCTCGGGCTGGTGAAGTTGCCGCCGTTGCAGGCGTTCGAGGATCCGAACACCGACGACTACACGCTCGGTCGTGAGATCAACGATATCATCACCGAGCCGGTCACGCTGCCGACACCGGTGGAAGACGCCGCCCCCTCGCCCATCACCGTGCGCCGCGGCGTGCCGAACCCACAAACGCGCGACGGGCATGATCCGGCGGACGGCGTTGTGCTGAAGCCCGGACCGGGCGGCAAAAGCACCACGCCGGGCAACGGCGTGGGCCGCACGCCCGCCCCGCGCATTCTCACCAGCCATACCGGGGATAAGTGGACGGTGAACCAGCATACCAGCGATTACGGCTCCGGCACCGGTGGCACCGACCTCGGCAACGAAGACGGCCCCAGCCGCGGCCGCGCCGCCCTCGGCTCGCCGTATGGCGGCCCGCTGAAGAAAGAGCTGAGCGATCTCAACGTCCGGCGCTTTGTGGTGAAAGCGACGGTGACGATCACCGATACCGGCGCCATCGAGCGCGTGCGGATTCTCAACAGCTATGGCGCCGACGACGTGAATGACGCGGCGATCGCCAAGCTGGAAGCTGGCGCCCGGTATTACCTCAACGCGCATCCAGAGAAATTCACCGGCGCCGGCGAGATCGATGTGCGGGTGATCTTTGAAGGCGGACGCTATTTAATCGACGGACTGCAATAGACGGACGTTATCTCATTGGACGGAGAATTGACATGCGTGCAAACTTTGTCGCTACCATCATCGCCCTGTTTTGCCTCGGCATCGGCGCGTTTGCGCAAGCGGGGCAGACCGTCACGCTGGACAACGAATTCATCGCCATCGTGGTGAACGCCACCGATGAGGAAACTGGACGCTTCGCCGTGCGCACCACCGGCGGCGACCCAGCCAATCCGGCCAGCCGCAACCAGCACCTGGTCTTCGGCGACAACGTGCCCTGGACCAGTTACACCACCATACGCATCGGCGAGGACAGCTACGCCTTCGGCGGTCCCACTAAGCGGCGTGCCGGCCTGCATGCGAAGTTCGGCACCGTCACCGGCAAGCCGGAAGTGAAAAACGGCGCCATCGTCACCGTGTGCCAGTACGGCGATATCGAAGTCGCGCAGGAACTGCGCCTGGCGCGCAGCACCGTCAGCCGCATGCTGGACACCGCCGGCATCACCTACCGCATCACTAACAAGGGAACAGAGACGAAACCGGTGGGCGTGCGCGTGACGCTGGACACCATGTGCGGCACCAATGACGGCGCGCCGATCCGCCTGGGCGCGAAAGAGATCACCAAGCCGCTGGAAGCCGCCGGTGAGGACCTGGTAGACCGCTGGTTCGCCTTCGACGACCTGGTGAAGCCCACCGTCATCTCCATGGGCACGCTGCACGGCGGCGACACGACCGCCCCGGACCGCGTCATCTATACTGACTGGGGTTCGCAAGCCGACATCCCCTGGTCGCTGTCGCCGGATCCGGAAAAAGGCTTCATTCGCACCGGCGAGGTGGATCCCGACACCGCCGCGGCGATGTACTGGGATGCGAAACCGCTGGACGCCGGGCAGACGCGCACCATCACCACCTACTACGGCCTTGGGTATCTCACCGGCGGTCAAGGCGTGCTGAAGCCATTCCTCGATAACCCGGCCGAAACAACCTTCGAGCACGAGCGCACCCAGCTCTTCACCGTCACCGGCTTCGTGAAGAACACCGGCAACTTCGACGGCCGCGACGTCATCGTCACCCTCGCCCTGCCGAAGGGGCTGGAACTCGTGGGCGGCAACAAGCTGAAGGAGACGTATGAGGGATTGAAGTCCGGCGCGATGATCCAGCAGAGCTGGACGCTGAAGGCCGACGGCAAATTTAACGGCGTGGGCAGCTTCAAGCTCACCGTGGACAGCGCCAACATCGAAGCCAGCTCGGTGCAGAACAACATCCAGGTCAACGTGCCCACCATGAAGCTGCGGGGGCTGCCCGGCAATCAGCAGGTGCCGCTGGTGACGAATCGCAAGCAGACGATCATCCCGATTCAGCTCAACCTCTCACCAGTGGATGACTTCACCGGCATGCGCGTGGTGGTGAAATTCGACCCCACCGTCATCCATGCCTTCGATGTCTCCCGCGGCCGGGCGTTCGTCGAGGACGGCCGTCTGCTCACCGGATGGGATGTGGACGACACCGAAATCGACAACGGCAAGCTGGTCATCACCGGAATGCGCACCAACGCGCCGAAGCTGACCCAGGCAGAGGTGAACCTGGCAGTCATCAAGTTCCGCACGGAGGCCGCCGGCAAAACCGCTATCACGCTGGAGAAAGCCGTGCTCATCGATGAGAAGGGCACGGAGACGCCGCTGGACGTCGCCGGCGCCACTGTCGTTGTGAATCCATAAGCGAGAATCGAAGTCTACATCGAAGGAGAAACGCAGATGCGCATACTCGTGATCATGCTCGTCGCCCTCTTCCTGGGCGGATTGGCACTGGCCGCCCAGCCCGCGGAAGCGTTGGAGCGCCGGGTGAAAGAGCTGGAGAAAGCGAACCTGGTGGCACAGGAAGACCTGGGCCGTGCTATGTCGCAGATCGATACGCTGAAGAGCGCGCTGAAAAAGACCCAGACCGCGCTGGATGAAGAGATCGCCGCGCGCAAGGCGTTGGGCGAGAATCTAAATACGGAAATCGCCGCGCGCAAAGCCCTGGAGGAAAAAGTCACCCTCATCGCGAAACAACTAAGCGACCTGGCGGCGGCACAGGCGGCCTTCCAGAAAGCGTCGCAGGATGCCGACGCCGCGCTGGGCAAGCGCATCGACGACACCAACGGCGCGCTAAGCGTACTGTCGAAGACGACGACCGATCAGCTCACCGCGCTGCGCGACGCGCTGGAGAAAGAACGGGCCGAGCGCATCGCCGCCGACCAGGAGAATGCCAAACAGACGAAGAAAAACCGCACCATCACCTACGTGCTGAGCGGACTGCTCGGCATTGGCGTAGTCGCAAAATAGCGCCAATCGGCATAACCGTGTATAAATCCGGGTGCCTGGCGGTCGCAGGATCGTCAGGCCCCGCTGTGTGTGAGGTAAGACAGATGTCCGCAGAGTTGCAGGTTCCGCGTTTTCTCCCCCCGCTGGATCCGGGGTTTCGCCCCCTGGTGCTGCAGAATCGGGCGTTCCGCGCCGATGCGGCCGCCGCTGGCGCCGTGCCGCTCGTCATCGGCCTTGAGCGCAGCGATGGCACCCGCTCCCGCTATGAGACGGTTGCGTTTCCCGCCGGTTCGCCGGACTTCCCGCGCAATATCGCCTATGCCGAGCGTCTGGTGAAGACGCTGCTGTGGGCCTACGGCGGCAGGAAAGTCACCGTGGGCGGCCCGCGCGAGATCGGCGATGCGATCCGGCAGGCCTACGCCCCTGACGGCGCGCGCGCCTTCGACGCGCAGATCATGGGCCGCATCTACGAGCGCATCTTCACGGTGGAGGTGTGCGATGCCGCGGCGGTGCCCCCGGCGCAGGAAACCGCCGTCGCGCTGGGCGGCCACCTGGACGGCTGCCGCATCGGCATCGACCTGGGCGCCAGCGACCGCAAAGCGGCCGCCGTCATCGACGGCAAGGACGTCTACAGCGA
This sequence comes from uncultured bacterium, assembly GCA_964590255.1. GTDB lineage: Bacteria > Armatimonadota > Hebobacteria > CAIYQO01 > CAIYQO01 > JAKIYB01. The sequence continues at coordinate 19,418 of CAZPYA010000023.1, read as the reverse complement.
AGAGGTCGTCTGGGATCCGAAGCCGCAGACCGATCCGCAGTTCCACTTCGATGAGATCATGACCGGCATCCGCACCGCCGCCGCGCACCTGCCGCACATCGACGCCATCGGCATCAGCTCGGCGGGCGTCTACGTGAACAACCTGGTACGCGTCGCCTCCCTCTTCCGCGGCGTCTCCGACGAGCAGTTCGAGTCGCGCATTAAGCGGCTCTTCTTCGAGATTCAGCAGGCGATGGGCGGCATCCCGCTGGAAGTGGTGAACGACGGCGAGGTAACCGCGCTGGCCGGCGCCATGCAGTTGAACGACACCGCCGTGCTGGGCGTGGCGATGGGCTCCAGCGAGGCAGCCGGCCATGTGACGCCGGACGGCACGTTGACGAATTGGCTGAACGAATTGGCCTTCGCGCCTATCGACGCCAACCCGGACGCGCCCGCGGACGAGTGGTCCGGCGATATCGGCTGCGGCGCGCTATACCTGTCGCAGCAGTGCGTCGGGCGCCTGGTGCCCGCTTCGGGCCTGCCTGTCGACATGAGCCTGGCCCTGCCCGAGCGGTTGAAAGCCGTACAGGCGCTGATGAAAGCCGGCGACGCGCGCTGCGTGCCGCTGTACCAGACGGTGGGCATCTACCTCGGCTACGCGCTGGCCTACTACGCCGACTTCTACCAGTATCGCCACGCGCTGGTGCTGGGGCGCGTCACTTCCGGCGATGGCGGCGACATCATCATCGACTTCGCGCAGCGGGTGCTCGCGGAGGAATTCCCCGAACTCACTATCACCCTCTTCACGCTGGACGAGGAGCGGCGCCGCGTTGGCCAGGCCATCGCCGCCGCCAGCCTGCCCGCGCGGGTAAAGGAGACCGTATGAACTACACGATTCCCACGGCGGGCATCTTCGTGCCGGACGGCATGGCGGAAACCGAGGCGCTGGCGCGCACCACGCACCTGTGCATCGCCGCGCACCATGACGACATCGAAATCATGGCGGCCCACGGCGCGCTGGCCTGCTTCGGCAAAGCCGATGTCTGGTTCAGCGGCGTAGTGGTGACAAACGGCAGCGGCAGCCCGCGCGACGACCTGTATGCCAATTATACCGACGCGCAGATGATGGCCGTGCGCCGACTGGAGCAGCAAAAGGCCGCGATGGTCGGCGAATACGGCGCGCAGCTCTTCCTCGACTTTACCAGCGGCCAGGTGAAGGACGGCGGCAACCCGTCCGTAGTGGACGACATATACGCGATCCTCATGGCCACGCGCCCGCGGGTGGTCTATACGCACAATCCGGCGGACAAGCACGACACCCACGTAGGCGTGACGCTGCGCACGCTGGCGGCCATCCGCCGTATGCCCGCCGAACTGCGCCCCGCGCAGGTGCTGGGCTGTGAGGTCTGGCGCGCGCTGGACTGGGTGAATGACGAGGAGAAAGTGCTGCTCGACCTGTCGGCGCACGAGAACGTGGCGATGGCGCTGCTGGGCGTCTTCGACAGCCAAATCTGCGGCGGCAAGCGCTACGACCTGGCCACCATCGGCCGGCGCCGCGCCAACGCCACTTACGCCGCCTCGCACGATACCGACACCTCCACGCAGATGAACTTCGCCATCGACCTGACTCCGCTGGCGCAAGACCCGTCGCTGGATATCGCCGCCTTCACGCAGGCGTATATCGAGCGTTTCGCCGGGGATGTGAACAAGCGGTTGGCGAAGCTGTCGTAAGTGTGGAGGCCGTCCCCAGGATCATCCCGAAGGGATGAGAGCCAATTGCCACGGGTGAAGCGACAGCGAAACCCGTGGAGCGCTAGTCATAAATAACAACAAGCCCCGAAGGGACGGCAGAACAGTCTGTCGCCCCTTCGGGACTTGTTGTTATTCTGCACCTTGTTATGGGTTCCCGTTACAGTTTCCACAACAGGTACAGCCCGCCGAGCAAGATGAGGATGCCGCAGACTTTCTTCACGATACCCGGGGCTTTTGCCGATTCGTTCCAGTGCAGGTAGCGCTGCACCGTGTCGATGGACGCGCCGGCCACGGCGAGAATGCCGCAGTGCCCGACGCCGTAGCTGACCAGCAGGCCGGCCGCGTACCAGGGCATGGTGGCGCCGCTCTTGTATGTCACCCCCAGCACCGGGCCCATGAAGGCGAAGGAGCACGGCCCCAGCGCGATGCCGAAGACCAGTCCGAGCACAAACGCCCCAACGACGCCGCGCAGGCGGAAGCGATGCACCGCCGGCCCGGAGAAAGGTACGGGGATGACGTCGAGCAGCACGAGGCCGACCAGGAAGAAAAGGCCGATGATGATGTAATTCATCCATCCGACATCGCCGAGGATGCGCCCGAGCAGCGCGGTGATGACCCCGATGACGGCGATGCAGAGGAGCATGCCCAGGGAAAAACTGCCGGAGAGCGCGTAGGCGCGGCGGGGGGTAATATCCGGCTGACCGGCGATGAAGTTGACGATGAGCGGAATACCGGCGAGGTGGCAGGGACTGAGCAGCACACTGAGGATACCCCAGACGAAGGCGGCGCTCAGCGCGACAGCCGGGACGCCCGCAATGGCATGCTCAAACGCGGCAAAGATCGTCTCCATCGGCTACAGCACCCCGAGCGCTTTCAGTTTCGCATCCACGTCAACCTTCGGGAAGAAACCGACATGGCGGAACAGCTCTTTCCCGTTGGCGTCATAAATGATTTGCGTGGGGATGCTGTCGATGCCGTAGGTGTTCGCCGCTGTTTTGTCCTCGGTCACATCGATGAATTCAACGCGTAGCTTGCCGGCATACTCCACCTTCATTTCCTCCATCACCTTCAGCATCGCCTTACACGGCACGCAGGTGGTGGAGCCCAGGTCGAGGAAACGCGGCAGCGCCTGGTGTGACGCCGTATATTCGCGCCGCATCTGCGCTTCGCGCTGCTGTTTCGCAACTATCACCCCACCGATGGCGCCGATCAGTAGAACCACGATGAGGATGCGCTGACCGATTTTCCGCATGCCCGCTCCTTTTTGATTCTTTCGGTAATCTACTATACCATGAAACGGGCGAGATCAAGCAGGTTGAAGAGGTAACCAATGAGCAGTATGCCCGTCGCCACCACCGCGACGAAGACGGCGATCAGCCGCGGCTTCAGCACCTTGCGCAGGATGACGATCTCCGGTAGCGACAGGGCGATGACAGACATCATGAACGCCAGCACCGTGCCCAGCGCCGCGCCTTTCCCCAGCAGCGCCTGCACCACGGGAATGATACCGGCGGCGCTGGCATACATCGGCACGCCGATGAGCACGGAGAGCGGCACCGACCACCAGGCGTCGCGGCCCATGATCGCCGCCATGGCTCCCGCTGGCACATAGCCGTGAATGCCCGCCCCGACGGCAATGCCCACCAGCACGAAGAGCCACACCTTGCGCAGGATGTCGACAACGGCGTCGCGCGCGTAATGGAAGCGGCCTGCCCAGTCCAGTCGATTTTCCCGCACCCCGTCGTCACCGAACGGCACGGCGTAGACCCACTCCTCCACGTGCCGTTCCAAGCGCAGCCTGCCGATGATCCACCCGGCGCCAATGGCGATGAGTAGCCCGGTGCTAAGGTACAGCGCCGTCACCTTCCAGCCAAACAAGCCGAAGAGCAGTACCAGCGCCACTTCGTTGACCATCGGCGCGGCGATGAGGAAGGAGAAGGTGACGCCCAGCGGCACACCGCTGGTGACGAAGCCGATGAACAACGGCACCGCCGAGCAGGAGCAGAACGGCGTGACCGTGCCCAGCAGTGCGGCGAGGATGTTGCCGACGAATTCGCGCCGGCCCGTAAGCATGCCCCGCGTGCGCTCGGCGGTGAAGAATGAGCGGACGAGACCCATGCCGAAGACAACCAGCGCCAATAGCAGCAGCACCTTTGGCGCTTCATACAAAAAAAACGCCACTGACGCGCCGAGGTGCGATTCCGCCGGCAGTCGCAACACGCCGTATGCCAACCATGCCGCCAGTGGACCCAGTTGCCAGTAAACGAGCGTCCACGCCAGCAAGCCCAGCACGAGCAACACCGGCAACCGACGCGGAAGCGGGGACGAGACCGTGGTCGCCTCACATGCGCACGCGATATCTGTGTTTTCGCTCATGGCCTTCCATTCAGATGAGTTGCTTCACCGCCAGCGCAAGGTGCAGACTCGCCAGCGACAGGTCATAACAGGCGCGGTAGGCGGAACACTGCTGACATCGCTGCCAGGCCACCTCATCGACGATGATCGCCTGTGACGTGCCCCACAATCCCTGGTTACCGATGCGCACAGTGAATACTGCCCCGCGCGCCTCTCCGACCCGCTGCAAGTCAACCAAATTCGGAAACATGCCGCCAAAACAGGGCGATTGCTCGGACATGACGCGCTCCTTATATCTTGACCGCTTCAATGGTGGCAGAGGCGACCAACGCTTCCAAGCCGCTGCCGGGCGCCCAATCTGTAATCACCTCGTGACTGGCTTCGTTGACGTTGATGGTCACTGTGCCGAATCCCGCCGCGCGCAGTAACGCTTCCAACTCGTCGACAGGAGCGGCGCCGGCGATGCAGCTCGAATGCAGCGCCAAATCGGCGCGCACGGTGTCCGGTATCGGCGCGATGGCCACCACGTCGGAGATCGCCAGCCGTCCACCAGGTTTCAACACGCGATAGGCTTCGCGGAAGACGCGGCTTTTCTCCGGTGAGAGATTAATGACGCAATTCGAGATAATGACGTTCACGCTATTATCTGCGACAGGCAGCGCTTCGATCTCACCCAGGCGGAACTCAACGTTCGCATACCCGCCGTCCCCTGCGTTCGCGCGCGCTTTGACCAGCATCTCCGGGGTCATGTCAACGCCGATCACCCGCCCGGTGAGCCCGACACGCGCGGCGGCAAGAAAACAGTCGAAGCCGGCGCCGCTGCCCAGGTCAAGCACCACCTCACCCGGCTGCAACGCGGCGATGGCGCCGGGATTGCCGCAGCCCAGTCCCAGGTCCGCGCCGTCGGGCACCGCAGTCAACTCATCCGTGCTGTAGCCCAGGCGCGAAGAATCCACCGCGGCGATCTGCTGGTCGCTACAGCAACCTTTTGACGCACAGCACCCGCTCTGTCGGCCGGTGGCCACGCGCGCATAATTCTGGCGCACACTCTCGCGGACGCGCTCAAATGGTTGTGTAGTCATGTTATGCCTCCTCGCGCAACCGAACGATGAGATCCGCCACCTTCGCGCGAATCTCGTCGCGTATCCGGCGCACCGTCTCCACCGGTTGCCCGGCGGGGTCATCCAGGCCCCAGTCCTCATCGATCTGCATGCCCAGGTACAGCGGACAGCTCTCCTGCACGCCACAGCCCATGGTGATGATGCGGTCGCTCTCTTCCACCAGTTCCGACGTAGCCAGCTTCGGCGCGTGGCCGGCCATGCTGATGCCCAACTCCTCCATCGCCGCCACCGCGGCGGGATTCACCCGCTCGGTGGGTTCAGTGCCGGACGAGATGGCCTGCATCCCCGTCGGCGCGAGCGCGTTAAACAAGGCCTCCGCCATCTGGCTGCGGCCGGCGTTATGCACACAAACGAACATCACTTGCATGAACGTTCCCCTTTCGTATTACACAGACAGGCCTTGCTCTTGTAGCCAATCAGTCAGGCGCTGCCGCAATTCATCTCGAATGGTACGGAATATCACAAGCTGCGCTTCTCGTTCTCCCGTCGCGGCCGTTGGGTCCTCCATCGGCCAGTGTATCTGCATCGATGCACCGGGAAATGTCACGCACGCTTCTTTAGCTGACGCACAAACCGTAATGAGCACTTTCACCCGGTCATGACGAAAGATATGCAACGGTTTGGGATAGCCGGAACTGATATCGATGCCGACTTCACGCATCACTGTCACGGCCAGCGGATGCACGGCCTCACGCGGGTGCGCCCCGGCGCTGGCGACTTTAAATCGCCCTTTAGCCATCTGGCGCAGCCATCCCTCAGCCATCTGACTACGAGCGGAGTTGCCGTCACACACAATCAGGACCATTTCACCTGGTGCAATCATCGTTTACTCTTTCTTCGGCATACAGTCCGAGGTATCTGGATCGGTAGGCGTGCCGGGCAACGCGCAGGTGGGCAACGGCGTCGCGTCTCCCTGCTGGTCGGCCGGGAAGAAGCGCCGCTGCGCCCACAGCGCCACATAGACGAGCCCAATCAGCGCCGGAACCTCGATAAGCGGCCCCACCACCGCGGCCAGCGCCTCGCCGGATTTGATGGTATACAGGCCGACCGCCACCGCGATGGCCAATTCAAAATTGTTGCCGGCGGCGGTGAAGGCGACCGCGGCGACATCGTGATACCGGAAGCCCATGGCGCGCGTGATGATGAACGCCAACCCCCACATCAGCACAAAATAGACCAGCAACGGCAAGGCGATGCGCAGCACGTCATACGGCAGCGCGACAATCTTCTCACCCTGCATGGAGAACATGAGCACAATGGTATAGAGCAGGCCGATGAGCGCGGTGGGTCCGAGCCTCGCCATGAAGACGTGGTCATACCAGTCGGCCCCGCGCCGCCGCACCAGCAGCGTCCGTGTAATAAACCCGGCCGCTAGCGGAATGCCCAGGAAGATCAATACACTCTTCGCGATCATCCACATCGAGATCGACACCGCCGTGCCGGGCATGCCGAGCCAGCGAGGAACCACCTCCAGGAAGAGGAACCCGAGCACGGAATACATGAAAATTTGGAAGACAGAGTTCAGCGCGACGAGGATAGCGGCGATTTCGTTGCTGCCACGCGCCAGCATGTTCCACACCAGCACCATGGCGATGCAGCGCGCCAGGCCGACGAGGATGAGACCATTACGATACTCTGGCTTGTCCGGCAGCATCAACCAGGCCAAAACGAACATGAGGATCGGTCCAATGACCCAGTTAAAGAGCAGCGACATGCCGAAAAGGCGCCCATGCCCGCGCAAATCCCCCATCGCCTCGTAGCGCACCTTCGCCAGCACCGGATACATCATCCAGATGAGGCCGATGGCGATGGGCAACGACACGCCGGCGACCGTCAGCCGGTCCAGCGCCGGCCCGATGCCCGGATACACGCGCCCGAGCAGCACGCCGATGGCCATGGCCAGAAAGATCCACACCGGCAAAAACCGATCTAACCAGCATAGTTGTTTGATAACGCTTGCCTGCATCTGTCACCTCGCTTATGTATTTATGCACATTACTGCATGCATTGACCGAAAAACTAATTTTTACAGCAGGTCACCGCCTGCCCCGGCTTGCGGTCGGCGCGCTGCTGCAGGCGCCACAGCGCCGCCTGCACCTCGGTACTGGCATCCCAGGCAACCGCCAGCGCGCGCAGCGCCGCCTGCCAGGCCTCGGGCAGGTTCGGATGTACCTCATAATGCATCCAGGTGCCTTCGCGCCAATCGCGCAGCAACCCGGCAGCCTTCAGCACGCCCAGGTGGCGCGACACTTTATACTGCGGCTCGTCCAGCGCGCGCACCAGTTCGCACACGCATAACTCTCGCTCCATCAGCAGACGCAGGATGAGCACGCGCAGCGGGTCGCTCAACGCCTGATGTATCTCGACGGCTTCGGTAATTGTTATATGCGTCATAGTGCATATATATTACACCGGTTGCCGCGCCTGTCAAGCCCGTGGGAGTTAAATTTACACGCTTTCGCCGGCTAGATGCCCGGTGGACCAGGCGATCTGCAGGTTAAAGCCGCCGGTGTAGCCATCGACATCGATCACCTCGCCGGTGAAGTAGAGGCCGGGCACCAGCTTCGACTGCATGGTGTGCGAGTCGATCTCCCGCGTGCTCACTCCACCGGCGGTAATGATCGCTTCGGCGATGGCGCGCGTGCGTTTCACGGTAACGGTGAGGCGTTTCAGCAACTGCACCAGCCGGTGGCGCTGCTCGCGCGTCACCTGGTGGACCGGAGTCGCCGCGGGAATGCCGGAGAGCTGCCCGATGATGGGAATGAGCGTCTTCGGCAGCAGGTTATCGAGCGCGTTGCCAAACTGCTTGCGCGACTGCGGGGTGAAATCGCGTTGCACACGGACATCCAGCGTCGCGTCGTCCAGCCCGGGCTTCAAGTCGATTACCAATTTGCTGCCCGGCCGCTCGGCCACATGGCGGCTGGCGGTGAGCACCAGCGGGCCGGAGACGCCGTAATGGGTAAAGAGCATCTCGCCGATCTCGGAATAGAGCTGTTTCCCCTCCGGTGACACGGCCGTGAGCTTCACGTTGCGCAGCGATAGCCCCTGTGCCTCGCGCGGCCACAGCTCCTCGGTCTCGATGGGCACCAGCGACGGGTAAATCCGCTCAACGGCGTGCCCCACCGCCGCCGCCATGCGGTAGCCATCGCCTTTTGAGCCGGTACCGGGATACGAAGCGCCGCCGGTCGCCAGGATCACCGCGTCCGCCTCGAAGCGCCGGCCGTCGCCGGCCAGCACGCCGATGACGCGGCCGTCTTCCACCAGTAGGCTGCTGATGGTAACCTCGGTGGCGATGCGCGCCTCCGCCTCCTCGCAGAAGCGCGACAGCGCGCGCACCACGTCCTCGGCGTCGTCGGATTCGGGGAAGACGCGCCCGCCGCGTTCGGTCTTCACCGGCACGCCGTGTTCGCCGAAAAAGGCCATGGCGTCCTGCGGGGTGAAGCGGTAGAAGGCGGTGCGCAGGAAATTGCCGTGGCCGGGAATATTTTTCAATAGACCACGGATATCCGTGTCATTGGTGATGTTGCAGCGGCCCTTGCCGGAGATGTGCAGCTTGCGCCCCACCTCCGGATTGCGTTCCAGCACCGTCACCGTATGCCCGCGCCCAGCAGCCACGCCCGCCGCCATCAGTCCGGAGGCTCCGCCTCCGATCACCAGTATCCGCTTTCGCTCCGTCATTCCGTCTCCTATGGCCAGTTGTCTTAATGAAAGCCCGGTAGTCTGCGCCCCTGCGGCGTGCAGTGAACGTAATGAACCGGAGTGATTATCCGCAATTGGTACAAGAAACTGTTTGTACAGTTTCTACGCCAGCAGATGCTCGGTGCGGGTGAGGATATCCTCCTGCACCTCGCGTCCCAGCCGGGTGAAATAGGCGGAAAATCCGGAGACGCGCACCACCAGGTTTTCGTGCGCCTCGGGGTGTGCCATCGCCTCGATCAACTCATCGCGGCTAGTGGTGTTGAACTGCAACTGGATGCCGCCCAGGTCGAAACAGGTGCGGATGAGCGCCGCCAGCGCGCGCAGGCCCGCCTCGCCGTCCAGCGCCGAGGGATGTAGCTTCATGTTGATGACATTGCCGCCGGGATGCAGCCGGTAATCCAGCTTCGCCACCGACCGCGCCACCGCGGTGGGGCCGTTGCGGTCGCGCCCGAAGGTCGGCGACGCGGCGTCGCTAAGCGGTTCGAAGGCCAGCCGGCCATCCGCGGTCGCTCCCACTTCCTTGCCGGCGTAGATATTCGACACGTTCGCCGCCATCAGGCTCCAATACTGGCCCCCGCGCGGCGTCGAATAGGTCAGGCACTCGCGACCAAACGCATCGGCGATCTCGGCGGCGATGGCATCCACCTCAGCGTCGTCGTTGCCATACTTCGGCGCCGCGGTCATCAGCAGGCGACGCTCGGCGACGTAGCCTTCAAAATTCGCCCGCAGCATGGCGCGCAGTTCCGCCAGCGTGAAACGCTGTTGCTCGAAGACGAAGCGTTTCACCGCCATCATCGCGTCAGCGGTGCTGCCGATGCCCATGCACGCCACGCCGTGGTTGGCCGGGTAGCAGGCACCGCCAGCGGCGACATCCAGCCCGCGAGCGATGCAGTGGTCAAACAGCGCGCTCATCAACGGACTGGTAAGGTCGTCGGCACGATCTTCCGCCTCCTGCTTGATGCCGTTAAGATAGGCGACGTGCTCGCGCAGGCCGGCGCGCATCTGCGCCAGTACGGCCTCGACAAACGCCTCCCAGGTGTCCGGTTCGCCGGTATGCGGCCCGACCTGCTGCTGCGAGATTGGATCGAAGCCATCCCACAGCGCCAGGTTCACGCAGCGCGGCAGGTTGAAGCGGCTATCCGACCAGGGCGCGTGGCGACCGGGGATATACACCTCAATGCAGCCGACGAAGCAGTAGTTACGCGCGTCCGCCAGCGGGTAGCCGCACGCCAGCAGCGCGGGGATTTCCACCGCGTCGTTAAACATCGCCGGGAAGCCGACGCCGGTGCGAATCACTTCCGCGCATTTCTCCAGGTAGGCCGGTGGCGCGGTGGCACTCACGCGCGCGGTGACATTGCCGCCTGGCTGCCCGATGCGCTTGCACGCCTCCAGGCAAATATATGTCACGTCGTTGACGGCGTCATTGCCCTCGGCATCCACGCCGCCGAGGGCGATATTCTGGATGTCGCCCCGGTGCGCCAGCTTGGCAAAGAGGTGGTCCATAATCGCTTGCGCGTCTTCCGGAGTGAGACGTTCAGCCATGCAATCGGCCTGGTAGAAGGGATATAGGTACTGGTCCAGCCGTCCCAGCGCCATCGCGTAGCGCTCGTCCAATTGCATCAAGGTATGGGCGAGGTAGGTGAGCTGTACCGCGTCGGAAAAACTCTCTGCCGGCTCGCTGGCAAGCCGCCGCAGCCGGTCAGCCTGTTCCGTCAGTAGCCCCGCCCACTCAAGCGACTCAGTCGCCTGCGCCTGCGCCACGTCCGCCCAGCGGAGCAGGTACCGCGTGACGCCGTCCAGCGCGATATCCACCGAGTGCAGGAACACCTCCTGCGCCGAGGGGCGTGGCTGTGCCAACGCCTCCGCCACCCGCGTCTTCAAGCCGCGCAGGCCAATGCGCAGCAGCGTAGGGTAATCAGGCGCCGCGTGATCGGACGTTGTGGTGAAGCCGCGGCTGCCAATCGACTGCAGCATGGCCTGCGCCTCGCGCAGCGCCTCGGGGTCGCCATCCGCCTGCAGGCGTCCGATGCCGGAGCCCAGCAGCAGCTCGCCAGGACAGATGGGCAGGTCACAGCGTTCCAGCACCGCGTTCAGCGCCAGCGCCCGGCGGATGGTCATCGGCTGGCCGTCGGTGAGGCGAAACGACTCCGCCCGCCACAGCGCGGCAGCATGGTAGCCGCGCGCCCCCTGCTCGGCAAGCACGTGCGCGCACACCTCGTGCGCTGGCCGATATGGCTGCATCATCACTCCCCCACCAGCAGTGCTTTCACCGCCGCGCCGCTGCGCGCGCGCTCCAGCGCCATATTCGCCTCCGCGACGGTATAGCGATCGGTGATCGCCGCACGGATATTATCCCACTGTTCGGGCGCCGTTTCAAGGAAGGCGAAGTACCGCGCGCGATCATCGATGCTGAATTGCGCGCTGCCGAATATCTGCAGCGCGTTGAAGGTGATCAAGTGCGTCGGCAGCGGGATGCTGCCGCGGTCGGAATACTGCCCCGCCCAGATGTAGCGGCCGCAAGCGCGCAGCAACGCCAGCCCCTCGGGGATCGCCTCCGGATTGCCAGTGCCTTCGATGATGAGGTCGGCGCCGATGCCGTCCGTGTGCGCCAGCACCCGCGCGCGGCGCTCCTCCATGGTGGTGGCGCGGATATCCAGCGTCAGATCGGCGCCGAAACGCGCCGCCAGCTCCAGCCGCAGCGGGTTGGATCCGGAACCGATCATCGTCACCGTCGCCGCCCCGGCCGCCTTCGCGCGCAGCGCCGCATACAGGCCCACCGGCCCTGCCCCCTGCACCACCACATGGTCACCCGGCTGCGCGCCGCCGGCGTAGCGTAACCCGCGCTCTACCGTCGGTCCCGCGCACAGAAACGCCGCCGCCACCTCGGTCGGCACCGCGTCCGGCAGCCGGTGCAGATAGCGCGTCGGCGAATAATTGGCTTCGGCGTAGCCACCATGGAAATGCGGTGGAATCTCCGGCGACTGCGTATAGGTCAGCGTCTCCATCAGGTGCAGGCACGAAGCATCGCCGCCGCTGGCGCACAGCCGGCAACACCCGCAGGACTCGATGACGTTCACCGCCGCGCGGTCGCCGGGCGTTAGTGGCTGCCCCAGGCAGTCAACGGCGTCACCCGCGCCGATCTCCTCCACCTGTCCCAGGTACTCGTGTCCGAGGATCACCGGCCCGGGGATGCCCAGCGCGCCCTCCCAAATATGGACGTCAGTGCCGCAGATGCCGGAGGTGAGCAGTGACAGCCGTGTCATTCCCGCCTCGACCGGCAACAGCGGATAGTCATGAATCGCTAATGGCTGCCTGGCAGCCAGAAATACCGCGGCTTTCATCAGCAGCACGCTCCTTCCAGCAGATACGCTCGGTTCGCCTGCAACGACGCCATGTGGTCCTCCATCGCCGGCATGTATTCCAAGCCGAAGCAGCCGTCGTAGCCACCCGCGTTGATGGCAGCCAGCACTGCCGGGAAATTAATCTCGGTGCCGAACAGCTCGTGCCGCCCGGGTACGCCCGCCGCGTGGAAGTGGCCGATGACATCCAGGTTCGCGGTGATGTTTTGGATGAGGTTGCCCTCCATGATCTGCATGTGGTAGACGTCGTAGAGCAGCTTGAGCGACGGGCTGTTGATGGCGCGCACGATCTCTGTCCCCTCCAGCGACGAGTCGAGGTAATAGCCGGCGTGGTCAACGTGCGTGTTCAGCGCTTCCAGCACCAGCACGAAATCGTGCCGTTCGGCTATCGCCGCCGCCGCCCCCAGCGTCTGTTCCAGGTTGGCCCGCATCTGTGCGCGGGTCATGCCGGGCACCACGTTGCCGGTGCAGGTGATGCCCATGCGGCAACCGATGCTGTTCGCAAAGGCGATGACTTCCTCCACGCGCTCCAGGTAGCGGTTCGTCGAGACGCCGTCCACCGCGCTGTCGCCGGGCCCATTCACCACCAGATCGTTCACCGTCACGCCATGCTGCGCGCAGGCCTGGTTAATCGCCGCGGCGTCCTTGCGCATCGGTCCGCTGCTTCCCGGCGCGTAACAGGTCGATTCCATCATCCAGAACTCGATGGATGGATAGCCCGCTTCGGCGATCTTCGCGATACGCTCCTCGGCCGGCAGCGTAGTAAATACGGTTTCCAGACACACACACAGCTTCATGGCTTTCCCCTTCAGTATGCTTTCGCTATCTTCAATTCGGAGCAATGGCATATTTACCTGCCGTTCGAGCAGGGAGAGGCGGAGAAAACGCGAAGATACTGCGTATCGGAGGATGCACACATGTCCGCCACCCTGTCACTCTTCAGCGCCAACACCCGCATCGGCTACAGCTCGGCCGAAACGCCGGATTTCGCGACCTGCGCCGACTTGCTCACATTCATGGATCGGCTGGGCATTGACCGCGCGCTGGCCTGGCATGTCGCCGCCCGCGATTTGCACCCGCGCTGGGGCAATACCCGCCTGCTGGAGGAGATCGCCGCCACCCCCGGCGCCGCGGGGCGCATCATCCCATCGCTGGGCGTCACCCCCACTCTCCTCCACGAACGCGGCAGCCTCGACTGGCTGCGCGACACGATGGACGCCCACGGCATCCGCGCGGTGCGCTTCGCCATGAACCGCGGCAACTGGGCGTTGAGCGACCTCGCGCCGGTCATCGACGCGGTGCTGCCGCAGCAGCCAGTGCTGGTGATCGATCAGCGCGATCCCCTCCAGAAGGGTGACATCCTTGACTTCGCGCAGTCATATCCGCGGGTGCCGGTGATCGTCACCCAGGCCATGTGGCCGCATTACGTGCCGCTGTTCGACCTGATGCGCCGCTGCGATAACATCTACGTGGAAACGTCCTGGCTGCACACCCACGAAACGCTGGACTTGCTGACCCGCGCCTTCGGCGCGCATCGCGTGCTCTTCGGCACTGGCTTCAAGGCGCACCATGGCGCGGCCATCGCCTCGTTGCAAAACGCCGATCTCGATGACGACACCCGCGCCGCCATCGCCTACGGCAATCTCGACCGCCTGCTGGGCACTGCTGGAACGCGGGTGTCCCATCCGCATGAGATCAATTCCTATTGGTCCCGCCTCCTCGCCAATGAACCCCTAGGCGTGCCGTGCATCGACGCCCACGGCCACTTTGGCCCCACCGCCGGCTGGGTGACCTATGGCGATGACACCCCGGCGCAGGCGGCGCAGATGCTGGGCATGATGGATCGCATCGGCGTGGAAACGATGATTATCTCCGGCATGGAGGCGCTCTTCACTGACCCGCTGGAGGGTAACCGCGCGCTGGAGGACGCGCTGGCGCCGTATGGCGGTCGTTTCCTCGGCTACCTGAGTTTCAACCCGTTTTATGGCGACAGTCTCGCGGCCGCTTTCGACGACTTCTTCAGCCGCCCGTTCTTCATCGGCTTCAAACTGTTGTGCGACTACTGGCGCGTGCCCGTCACCGATGGGCGCTTCACCCCGGTGTGGGAATATGCCCACGCCCACCGCCTGCCCATCCTGCTGCACACCTGGGAAGGATCGTGCGACGCGCCGGAGATGCTGCGCGACATCGCCCCCGCCTACCCCGATGCCGCCTTCCTGCTCGGTCATTCTGGCGGCGGCATCCGCAAACCAGCCATCGCCCTGGCGCAGGCCAATCCAAACGTCTACCTGGAATGGTGCGGCAGCTTCACCACCCCCGAACCGTGGGAAGATGCCCTTGCGCAGGTCAGCCCCAGCCAAATCGTCTTCGGCACCGACGCCATCGCCCACGACATCAACTGGGAACTCGGCCGGCTGCTGTCGCAACCCTTCCCCGCAGACGCCTTCCCCGCCATCCTCGGCGGGAATATGCGCGCACTGCTCAACCAGCGCAAATCGCCGGTATCCTGGTAATGCCAACGGGGAGCGCTCATCGCACTCCCCGTTCACTTCAACAGCTCAGCAGGTAATGGGGACTGTAACGAATTTCCTATTCCCGCACACAGGACATAAATATCGGATTGCAGGAAATTCGTTGCTGTACCCATTTCCCGATTTTACAGCCGCACCCACTTCGTCGGCTGCATACTCTCCGCCATCGTCCACACCGCGGCGTCGCAATGCTCGATGACGAAGACGATGAACTGGTCGAAGCCCACTTTGTCGATGATGGGCTGCAGGAAGGGGCGCTCGGCCACCATCGCCTGCTTCACGGCCAGGTCGTCGATGAACTCGACGGTGCCGCTGATGCGCACCTGGATCTGCTCCTGTGGGTTGAAGAAGCACACTTCTACATACGAGGTGGCCTGCATCTGGCGGATCATCGCCTTCATGCCGCCGGAATGGAACCACAGGCCTTTGTTGTCCGCTTTATACATCATCATCCCGCGTACGCGCGGCTTGCCGCCGTCCACCGTCGCCAGGTAGCAAATGGGGTTCGCATTGATGAATGCGAGGATCTCGTCACGGGTCATCAGACACCTCCAAAACTCTATGCGTCTATCTACTGTTTCGGCGCGCGCGAGGGTTCGCCTGCTTCGCCCGTCAAATTTGACAGTACCGGAGCGGAAACCTATACTTTACCGGTATTCGCGAACGGAAATCCCGTTCGCGATTATGATTTTATGAGATGAGGAACGACCATGCGCGAGATGAGCGAACGATACCAACCCGGGGAGATTGAACCGAAGTGGCAGAGCCGCTGGAGCGAGGCGAAAGTGCACGAGGCGCAGACGCAGCTTGACCGCCCAAAGTTCTACTTCCTCGATATGTTCGCCTATCCGTCCGGCGACCTGCACTGGGGCCACCTGCGCAACTACACCATCGGCGACGTGGTGTCGCGTTTCAAGCTGCACCAGGGTTTCAACGTGATGCATCCCACCGGCTTCGACGCGTTCGGCTTGCCCGCCGAAAACGCGGCGATCAAGCGCGGCGTGCATCCGCGCGACTGGACGTATAAGAACATCGCCAACATGGAGAGCCAATTCCGCGCCATGGGCTACTCCTACGACTGGTCGCGCGCGATCATCACCTGCGATCCCGACTATTACCACTGGAACCAGTGGTTCTTCATCCAGTTCTTCAAAGCCGGCCTGGCGTATAAAAAGAAATCCGCCGTGAACTGGTGCCCGGAGTGCCAGACGGCGCTGGCCAACGAGCAAGTGGCCAACGGCGCCTGCGAGCGCTGCAGCACGCCGGTGGTGAAGCGGATGATGGAGCAGTGGTACTTCCACATCACCAAATATGCCGACCGCCTGCTGGACGGCCACGCGAAAATCGAATGGCCGGAAGACGTGGTGCTGATGCAGCGCAACTGGATCGGCCGCAGCCAGGGGGTAGAGTTCTCCTGGCAGATCGATGGCCACAGCGACTCGCTGCGTGTCTTCACCACCCGTCCGGACACCGTCTTCGGCGTCACCTACATGGTGCTGGCGCCCGAGCATCCGCTGGTGGACGTGCTGACCACCCCCGCGCAGCGCGCGGACGTAGATGCCGTGCGCGCCGCGGTGGCGGGGATGAGCGAGATCGACCGCGCCTCCACCGAGCAGGAAAAGCTGGGCGCCTTCACCGGCGCCTACGCCATCAACCCGATGAACGGCGAGCGCGTGCCCATCTACATCGCCAATTACGTGATGATGGAATACGGCACCGGCGCCATCATGGCAGTGCCCGCGCACGACCAGCGCGATTTCGAGTTCGCCCGCAAGTATGACCTGCCCATCCGCATCGTCATCGCCCCGGAAGGCACCAATCTGGATCCCGACGCGATGACCGAGGCATTCGAGGCCGAAGGCGCGATGGTGAACTCCGGCGCCTTCACCGGCCTGCCCAGCGACGACGGCTGGACGAAGATCGCCGAGGAGATGGAAGCGCGCGGCATCGGCACGCGCACCATCAACTACCGCCTGCGCGACTGGTGCATCAGCCGCCAGCGCTACTGGGGCACCCCCATCCCCATGATCTATTGCGAAACCTGCGGCATCCAGCCGGTGCCGGAGGAGCAACTGCCCGTGCTGCTGCCGGACGACGTGAAGTTTACCGGCGCCGGCGAGTCGCCGCTGACCACGAGCGCGAGCTTTATAAACACCACCTGCCCATGCTGCGGTGGCCCCGCGCGGCGCGATGCCGATACCATGGATACCTTCATGGACTCCTCCTGGTATTTCCTGCGCTACTGCTCGCCGCACGAGCAGGCCGCGGCGTTCGACCCCGCGGACGTGCGCTACTGGATGCCGGTGGATCACTACATCGGCGGCCGCGAGCACGCCACCATGCACCTGATCTACGCGCGCTTCTTCACCATGGCGCTGCACGACCTGGGGCTGATCGACTTCGATGAGCCGTTCCTGCGCCTGTTCAACCAGGGCATCGTCACTGCCGGCGGCAAAAAGATGTCCAAGCGCTCCGGCGCGGTGCCACCGAACGACGTGGTGCACAAATACGGCGCCGACGCCGCGCGCCTGTTCATCCTCTTCATGGCCCCCGCCGGCGAGCGCGCCGAGTGGGGCGTGGATCCGGAAACCGGCAAACCGTATTCCGTGCCGCCGGGCATCGAAGGCATCGACCGCTTCCTGAACCGGCTGTGGCGGCACATCCATGCCAATGGCACGGCGTTCACCCTGGATCGGAACTTGGACGAGCTGACGCCGCCGGCGCGCAACCTGCGCCGCAAGACGCACCAGACCATCCAGCGCGTGACAGCGGACATCGAGCGCTTCCAGTTCAACACCGCCATCTCCGCGATGATGGAACTGCTGAACGAGATGTATGGGTACGCCGGAAGCGGTATTGCTGCTGCCGACGCCGCGTGGAGCGAGGCGGTCGAAACGATGACGCGCCTGCTCTCCCCCTTCGCGCCGCACCTCGCCTGCGAGCTGTGGGAGACGCTGGGCTACGACAGCCTGTTGCCGTGCGATAGCTGGCCGGCCGCCGACGCCGCCGTCGCCGCCGAGGATTCGCTGGAGATTCCGGTACAGGTGAACGGGAAGATGCGCGACAAGCTGGTGGTTCCGGTGGGCACCGACACCGCGGCGCTGGAAGCGCTGGCGCGCGCCTCCGAGTCGGTGCTACGCCACATCGGCGACGCGACCATCGTGAAGGTGATCATCGTGCCCGGCAAGCTGGTGAATATCGTGGTGAAATAAACGCGGCCACCGCCGCGAAGCGAGCGCCCGGAACCGATACGGTTCCGGGCGCTTTTTTATAACGATTCCTGCGAAGGTGATCCAGGAATGTGGAAAGAATCAACGGTTAGGCGGCGAAGCTGCCGGCCGGTCACGCTCTCATGACCATATTGCAAATTGTGCTAATGATGGCCGCGGTCTACAACATTGCCCTGGCGGTGCTGGTGCTCGTGCACACTCACACCTACCGGGCGGGGCGACCGTTCGCCTGGTATCTCTTCGCCATCGCCGCCTGGCTGCTTATCGTCACCGGCATACAGCCGCACTATGCGGACACATGGAATCTCGCCTGCATCCACGCGACATTCTCCTGCGTTACCGGCATCCTCATCAGTTGGGTCTGGTTCTGCGCGGAGTTCCCCCGCCCGTCCGTCAGCTTCCGGCGCATCGCCGCGGTCATCACCGTGCTGTCGTTGCCGTGGTTTTTCATCCCGTGGACTGGTCTCATTGTGCCTGGTCTTGAACACTCGACCGGGATGTTGAACGTCGTCATCGGCCCGCTCTTCGTCCCCTATTTCATCTGGATCTTCCTCGCGATGCCCGTCAGCATCATCCACCTCGTCCGCATGATGAAGCGGGTGAGCAACGTCGAGCGCCTGCAAATTCGCTACATCCTGCTCGGCACCATCGCCATGATCGTCTGCGGCAGCATTCCGACGCTCTTCCTGCCCGTTTTCGCCGGCTCGTCCGCCTATGCGTCGTATGCGCCGCTCACCGCGCTCTGCGTTTCCACCGCTACCACCTATGTCATCATCCGCTACCGGCTCATGGATATCCGGCTGGTCATCCGCGCGGGCCTCGCCTTTGGCTTCACCATCGGCGTGTTGGCGCTGCTCTACGCGGTTGGCGTGCCGCTGCTCGATGCCCTGCTGCACCTGTTCTTCGACATCCATCGCGGCGCCAGCAGTTTCGTGGTGGCGTTCCTGCTGGCTCTGCTGTATGAGCCGATGCTGCAGCGGGTGCGGCAAGCGCTGGATGCCCGGTTGTTCACCAACACGGAACCGGATCCACGCCTGGCGCTGCAGGACGCCTGCACGCTGCTCACCAACAACGCGCCGAACCGCGAGCGCATCGCGCAGGATTTCGCCGTCACGCTCACTGAGATGTATACCCCGCGAGCCATCGCCATTTATATCCCGGGATATAACAACCGACTCACGCAGGTCTGCCACGCCGGTGATTGGCCCAACGCGCCGAAGCTGCTGTCCACGGAAGACCGTCTGGTCATCCATCTCCTCGCCACCGACGAAGTGCTCGTCGCCGACGAGCTGTTGCGCCAGCCGGCGCCGGCGCACGCCTACGGCACGCATCTCAAAAGCTGGAACGCCGATGTCGCCGTGCCGCTGCTCGCCGGCCAGCAGGTGTGCGGGC
>CAZPYA010000022.1:0-53967 GCA_964590255.1 uncultured bacterium | reverse complement strand
CTGAGTCAGCTCGGGGAACATCGGCAGGGAGACGCAGCTTGCGGCATTCGCTTCGGCGTTGGCCACGCTGCCGACGATCTGGGCGTCTTTACCCCACGGATACCCGGGCTGCTGATGGATGGCGATGGGGTAGTGCTGTTTCGCGTCGATGCCCTGGCCTTCCAGCCACGAGGTCATCGGATCGCGCTGTTCGGGCGCTGTCTCGACCACATAGAGGTGATAGACATGGCGATAACCCGGCTTCGCATACGGCAGCACCAGGTTGGTGCCGGCGAGTGCTTTGTCATACATCGCGGCGATTTCGCGGCGGCGGTCCGACCATTTGGTGATGTGCTGCAGCTTCACACTGAGCACCGCGGCGTGCAGGTCGTCCAGGCGGCTGTTGAAACCGTAGGAGTGCACGGAACGCTTGGTGGAACCGTGGTTGCGCAGGCGCTTCACCGCGGTGAGGATGTCGTCGCGGTTGGTCATCACCGCGCCGCCGTCGCCGAAGGTGCCCAGGTTCTTCTGAATGATGAAGCTGGTGCACACGGCGTCGGACAGTTCGCCGACCTTGAAGGTGTCGCCGGCGGCGTCGATGGCCTGGGCGTTGTCCTCGATCACGAAGAGGTTGTGCTTCTTGGCGATGGCGGCGATTTTGTCCATCTCAGCGCACTGCCCGTACAGGTGCACGGGGATGATGGCCTTGGTGCGCGGGGTGATGGCGGCTTCGATCAGCGCGGGATCGATGTTCTTCGTCTTGGGATCGCAGTCCACGAAGACGGCCTTCGCGCCGGCCACCCAGATGGCTTCGGCGGTGGCGAAGAAGGTGTTCGGCATGGTGATGACTTCATCGCCGGGGCCGACGCCCAGCGCCATGAGGCATAGCCAGATGGCGTCGGTGCCGTTGCCCACGCCGATGGCGTGCTTGGTGCCGGCATACTGGGCCAACTCACCCTCGAAGCGGGTGAGGCTCGGACCCATGACATACGCGCCGGATTCGAGCACCTGCAAAATAGCGGCGTCGATCTCGGCCTTCAGGTTGTGGTACTGGCGGACGTGGCCGTAAAAACTGACCTGCATTGCGAGAGAACCTCCTCAGATTCGTTTTGACAGTGTGAACCCCGTGTGGAAACCACACGGGGTAGTTCGGGCAGCTATGCGGCGCGGTTCACCCGTCAGTCTGGAGAGCGGGGAAACCGGACGCGGCAGGAAAACCCAATGCTGCCTATTCTAGCGCGTAATGGTTACCTTGCGCAAGCCTCGGGGCGTATCCGGGTCGTTGCCTTTCAGCACCGACAGCGCCTGGGCAATAATCTGCCCCGCCAGAATCGACGGGAAGGGACTGATTACCTCCGGCACTTCACGCTCGGCCTCGGTCGAGAAGGACACATTGGCGGCGCGCAACGCATCCGGGGCGTTGCCGATGACCACCGCTTCCGCGCCGCGTGCCTGCGTCTGTTCGATCACCGACATTACCGAGGGCAGTGTCGGCCCCTGGTTGGCGAAGGCGATGACCGGGTACCCCGCCTCGATGATGGCGATGGGGCCATGCACGAAGTCGGGCGAGGCGAAGGGCTGCGCGCGGGTATAACTCGTTTCACGCAGCTTCAGCGCCAGTTCATAGGCGGTGGCCAGATTGTAGCCGCGGCCCAGCACTACGCACTCCTCCAAGTAGCGGAATCGCTCCACTTTTCCGCGGATTTCGCCTTCGCGCCCAAGAACTTCCTGCAGTAATTGCGGGATGCCCAGCAGTTGGTCGCGCAGGATGGTGTCGCGGCCGATGGCGGCAGAGAGCAGCAGCAGTGCCGCCAGCGTGCTGGTGAAGGTTTTCGTCGCCGCCACTGAGACTTCCGGGTTGGCGTGTAGCGTCAGCGTATGCTGCGCGGCTTCCATGATGGGGGAGTCGCCAACATTGGTGATCGCCAGCGTGTCGGCGCCGTCGCGCGCCGCCTGCTCCAGCACGCTGATGACGTCCGCTGCCTCGCCCGACTGCGAGATGCCGATGATGAGCGCGTTTTCGTAGTTGACATGCGCGTGGTAGACGCTGGAGACGGAAGGCGAGGCCAGGCCCACCGGGATGCCGTTCATCGTTTCGAAGAGGTATTTCGCGTAGAGCGCCGCGTGGTCCGACGTACCGCGGGCGGCGATGAAGACCATCTTCGGGGGTGTCGTATGCCAGCGTTCCGCCAGCTCCCAGACGCGACCGAGCTCTGCGTCGATGAGGCGGCTGATTGCCAGCGGCTGCTCGCGGATTTCACTGATCATCAGGTGACCGGGCGCGGTTTCGTGCATGGATGAAACTCCTTACAATGGCACGTGCCGTGGGGCGGCCGGATGGCGTTGTGACCGACAGATTCCCTGCAACATTATAACAGAGAGCGGGGGCGTTGTCGTCAAAGGTGCGCAAAACGCAGGGAGCGTATCATACCGCCGGTGTCGGGTGCCATCGCGATGGAAACGGGTGTTATGGAGGCATCATGATGAAAGCCATTGCACGGATGTTGCCGCTTATGCTGTACGGATGGCTGGCGATGATGGGAACCGCGTCCCTGCGGGCCGAGACGGTGGCAGCGCCACCGTCCGAGTCGCTAATCGGGCTAACGCCGGGACGACACACCGTCACCGATGCCGTGCGCGTACTGGGACGCTATGATCTTTCGCAGCCGGGGTCGGCGTCGTTCTACGCCGGCGGCGACCGGGCATCGACAGCGTATCGCTGGTCGCCGGGCACCGTCGCGCCATCGCGGGGCATTACCGTGGAAACAGCCGTGGGCGGCACGCGCATTTCGGTGATCATGATCGATAGCTATCCCGGCCTGGGCACGGCGAAAGGACTCACCACGCTGGTGGGCGATGAGCGGGCGGTGGAGCTATATGGATTGCCGGATTACGTCTTCGAGTGGCGGTTCGGCAGCAACCTTTACCGCGAGTTGTTCTACATCGACGAAGGCCTGCACCTAGTGCTGGGGCAGGTGCCGGGACGGCCGAACTGGACGATCATCAAGATGCTGTTGGCTTATCCGGCTTTCTTGAGTAATGCCGTCTCCGTGCGCTTCGATCTGGCGGCACGCCACGATCGAGTGGAGGAGATCACCGGTCAATACCGCACCTGGGCGCGGCATGCCATCGCAGGGGGATAATCCAGGCACGGTTTCAGTTGCCGGGCGAATCGACAACATGGGCGCGGTATGCCATTCCGTGGGATCGGCCGCCCCGCCTCTGGCAGCAAAGGAGGACGTATGTCATTATTGCAACGATTTTTCGTCACCATCATGGTCATGAGCATGGGGCTGGGCAACTTGCAGGCCGCGCCGACGCGCACCACGCCGCCGGAGAGCCTGAACGGCCTGCGCCCAGGCACGCTTACCGTGGATAAAATGACCGCGAAGATGGGGAAACCCGACCTGACGGTCACCGGCGGCATGCTAGAGCTGTACGGCGGGACCGCTGAGAGCGAGACATACGGCTGGTTCATGGTGGAGAATCCCGATTACTCGGTGCCGGACCTGGCGGTGGAAACCGCGCAGGGCAGCAACCGGATCGACCTGGTGATGGCCATCGGTTTTGAAGGGTTGAAGACCAATAAAGGCATCACCTGCTTCATGACCGAGGAGGAAGTGGTGAAAGCCTACAGGCAGCCTGACTTCGTCTTCGCCGTGCCGATGCAAGGATTCGTATTGCGCGAGTTGTATTATGTGAAGCTGGGCATTTCCTTCGATCTGGCCCCGGTGTCGCAGAACAGTGACGAACGGCAGGTGATCGCCATTTATGTCACTTATCCGGAATATTTGACCGGCGCCATCAGCCTGCGCCGCGACTATATTAGCCGCGGCACCGGCCGGGATATCACCAGCAGTTACAAACCCGGCACCAACACATAAAACTGCGGAGAACGGTGGAGCGCAGCGGCGGCCGGTGTGCAGGGATCACGCTGGCCGTCCGCCATGTATCATGAGAGGCCCGCCGCGAAACGATGTTGATGGCCTCCTCTGCGCTGTATACGCCGGCCACGAAGCCGCCATTGAAGCGCCCGAGGTGTGGTCGATGAGTGCGCGGTTGCCGGTGAGCAGGATTGTCCGCGGTCGCCCATCATGCTGCGCACGATTCGCGGCTGGTAATCATGCGGAGAAACTCTCCGGCGGGATTCTAGCGCAATCTACGGTGCACATCTACCGCAGATCCGTCAGTTTACGTGGCGGCAGGCCGGCCAGGTAGACCAGTTGATAGGCGGTGGTCAGGTCCTGCTGGCGTCCGATGAGCACCTGCACGGCGGCATCGCCTTTCACAAACAGCAGGCGGCGATGCTCCCCAGCGGGTTCGCGCACGGACAGCGTCCAGCCGCGTTTCGCCAGCGCGCGTCGATGCCACTCTTCGATGAAGTCAGGGTCTGCCGGCACCTGCAGAAATGCGGTCTCGGCATGCGCTGCCCCCTGCCGCCGCAGCAGCCACAGCGGAATGGCCATCGCCGTTTGCTGTGAGGTGTTATTCGCCGTCAGCTCGGCGAAAGGAAACAACGGCACACCGGGCATCACCACTTGCACCGCTTCCAGGCTGTGCGGCCCGCGATAACTGCGCGCCGACACTACCGCCAGCACCATGCCCAGGATCAGCAATCCGCCGAGGATGCCGAATGTCCACCACAGCCACTGCCGCCGTCGTCTCGCCATACAGAAAAACCCCCTGATGCTGGCCTTTCCGCCGGTGCCAGGAGGTAAACGCTGAGTTTGGCCGGGATGCCTTACAGCAGCGTATTCGGCGCCTGCATCGCTGCCGCGAATGCCGCCAGATACTTTGCCGCAACCGCGCCATCCACCGCGCGATGATCGAAAGACAGCGCCACGCCCATTACCGGCTTGATGACCACCTGGTCGCCCTCCGCCTGCGGGGCGCGCACCACGGCGCCCACGCCGAGGATGCCCACCTGCGGCGGCTGCACCACCGCCACCAGGTAAGTGACGCCGAACATGCCGACGTTGGAGATGGTGAAGGTGCCGCCGCGGCTGTCGTTGGCGCGCAGGCGCTTCTTGCGAGCCAGCTCTGCTTTTGCACGGATCTCGGCGCTCATCTCGCCGATCGGTTTCGTATCGGTATTGGGGATCACCGGCACCAGGATGCCTTCATCGCCTTCGATAGCCACCACCACGCCGACGTTCACTGACGGATGCATCAGCACCGCGCCATCCTCAAAGGTGGCGTTCACCGCGGGCACGGCGCGCAGTGCTTGCGCGGCAGCCTTCACCACCAGGTCATTAACTGAGATGCGCGCGCCGGCGCTGTTGCCATGCTCGCCGGCATTGAACGCCTCGCGGAAGCGCAACGCGGCGTCCATCGGCACATCCATCACCACATATGCGTGCGGCGCGGTGGTTTTGCTCAGCACCATGCGGTCGGCAATCGCCTTGCGGATCGGGCTCAGCGGCACAATCGTCGGTTCCGGGGTCGTCGTCTGTTCAGTCACGGGTGCGTTACCTCCGTCAAATATCGTTCGACCCGTACCTGGCGGATTCCTTTATCCCAACCGCTCCAGAAACCGCTCCAGGTGCTCCGCCACGCGCTCGGGACATTCCTCCTGCGGCAGATGGCCGATATTGGGGATGATGAGTAGTTCAGTGGCGGGCAGCGCCGCCAACATTTCAAACGCCGAATGCACCGGTGCCACGCGGTCCTTATTACCCCACAGGATCGTGGTCGGGCACTCTACGCGCCGCAACATGGCGGTCAGGTCGCCGCCCGGATAGGCGCCGCGCAAGTGCATCAGGGTGGCGTATGTGCCTTGCACGCGCAGTGGGCGCTGGTAGCGGTTTACCATCTCGTCGGTGATGCTCTGGCCGTCGGCGTAGCTGGCCCGCAGCAGTCGCGCGACCTCCTCACGCGAGTGCGCCAGCCGGTAGATCATCACGCGCAGCAGCGGCGTGCGCGCCATGGCCCACAGAAACGGATAGCGAGTGAGGAACTGCGCGCCGTCGCTGGCGAGCAGGGCCAGGCCGCGCACCCGCTCCGGCGCGGTAGCCGCGCAGTTGATCGCCACCCGTCCGCCAATAGAGTGGCCAACCAGCGTGGCCGCCGAGATCGCCAGCGCATCCATCAGATTCAGCACCTGTGTGGTCCACAGCGCGGGCACCAGGTGCGCCAGCCGGGCGGAGGCGCCGAACCCCCACAGGTCGAAGCTGACGACCCGGTGGCGCAACGCCAGCATGGTTTGCAGGAAGCGCCAGGTATAATGGCAACCGGCAAACCCGTGGATGAGGATGATCGGCGGATCGCCGCTGCCGGTGTCGGTATAGGCCACGCGCTGCCCATCGAGTTCCAGCACCTGCGTCCCCGCCTCATCCAGTTCATCCAGGCACAGATCCTCATCTACCGGCACCAGGGCAGTCATCGCCAGCGCGGCGGCCATGGCCCACGCCATACTGCTGATCCCTACCATGATATTCTGCCACCGTCGGCCTCCCGCCATGCCCGTCCCCCTCGCGGCACACCCAGTTACATGCAGGATATCCGGGTGACATTTATAGATTGACCTGCGCAGGCCGTCGGTGGTGTCCGATATCGAGCAATGCCGCACGCTATTCCCACAAAACAGCAGAAAAGAGCATGGATGTATTGCGCATCGAGCCGGAAAACCGGGGAATAATACCGCTGTAGTCGATGAAGGAGTAGAACGATGACGGAAATGCAGGCTGATCGCATTCTGACCCGGGAGACGCTACTCGCGATGCGGGCGCGTGGTGAGGCATTCATCCTCATCGACGTGCTCGCGCACGAGCATTTCACCCACCTGCATCTGCCCGGCGCGATTAACGTGCCGCTGTCGCTGCTGCGTGATCTGGCGCCGTTGCTGTTCGGCCATGGTGATACCCTCGTCGTCTACTGTGCCGACCTGGAATGCACCGCCAGCGCTACCGCGGGAAAAATACTCGGCAAGCTGGACTTCCTCGCGGTGTATGAATATCGAGGCGGGCTGAAAGACTGGATCGAAGCCGGCCTGCCGGTGGTACGCCACGAGGCAACCGTAGCCCCCGGCGCTTGAAGGAGGAGAGATGTATCATCATCCTTACGTAGGAGGGTGGGCTATGGCCATGATGTTGCTGTCGTTGCTGCTGCTGGTGGCGCTCATCATTGGCGGCGTCTACCTGCTGGCGCGGGTAATCGACCAGCCACACCGGCTACAGCCGACGCCGTTAGGACCGAACATGACCCGCCAGTGCCTGGATGAGCGATTCGCCTCCGGCGAGATCTCGCCGGAGGAATACGATACGATTCGCAAACGGATGGAAGGATAACGGATGCACACAGGGACGCTGCTGGAAATCATGGTATTGATCGCGGTCGTGGCTGGAGTGGCGGCATTGTTGTACCGCACGCTGGTGTTGGAGCGCAAAACCGTGCTGAAGCCGGCGCAGGTGTTGCTGAAGCGACGGTATTAAAAGAGCGACCCGGATTTCTGCGCCTGTACCTCGTCCAGCACGCCGGCGACGTGCGCGCGGACGGCGTCCGTCACGCGCCCGCCCGCCTGCAGGCGGCCCAACTCCTCGATGCATTCCTCGCGTGTCAAGGCGCGCATTTGACTCACCGTGCGTTCGCCGTCGGTCAGCTTTTCCAGCAGAAAGTGGCGGTCGGCGAAGAAAGCCAACTGCGCCAGGTGGGTCACGCAAATTACCTGCGCCGTTCGCGTCACCTGCGCCAGCTTTTCACCCACTGTTTCCGCCGTGCGCCCGCCAATGCCGGTGTCGATTTCGTCGAAGATGAGGGTGGGGACACCCGCGCCTCGTGCGGACACCGCCTTCAAGGCCAGCATCACGCGGGACAACTCACCGCCCGAGGCGATCTTCGCCAGCGGTTTCGGCGGCTCGCCCACGTTCGGCGACAGGTGGAAGGCGACCGCGTCGATGCCGTCCGCCGTCACGCCGATGCGCCGGCCGTCGATGTCTATACCGTCCTCCCGCGGAGTGCGGCCAAGCTCGATGCGGAAAATAGCGCGCGGCATGCCCAGGTATGCCAATTCCGCCTGCACGTTCGTCGCCAGCGATTCGGCTAGCGTCGCACGGCGGGTCGACAGCTCCAGCGCCTGGCCGGCGAGCTTCGCCTCGATCTGGTTGAGTTCGAAGGTCGCTTCGTCAACGCGCTCGGCATGGTGCGTTAACTGATGCAGCTCGGCCGCCTTCGCCTCGCCGTAGGCCAGCACCGCCTCAATGGTCTCGCCGTATTTGCGCTTCAGCGAACCGAGCAGTTCCAGCCGCTCCTCTACTTCCGCCAGCCGCTCGGGATCGAACTGCACACGGTCGCGGTAATCGGCCAGTTCGTGGCACACGTCGGTTATCTGCACCGTCGCCGCGTCCAGTGTATTGGCCAGCGGTTCCAGGTCGGCATCGATGCGTGCCAGGCCGGAAAGCTGCACTTCGCCTTCGCTCAACGCGTCGAGTACTGAGCGGCCTTCGCTGCCTTCGTAGAGGAGAGCATACACGGCGCTGGCGACGGCATGCAGGCGCTCGGCATTGGCCAGCCGCACACGTTCGCTCTGCAGCGCCGTTTCCTCGCCCGGCTGCGGATTTGCCTTCTCGATTTCGGCGACCTGGAAAGCGAGGAGATCGATGGCGCGCAACCGCTCGCGTTCGTCGCTCTGCAACGCGTGCAATTCGCGCAGCAGCGCATTGCGCTGGCGGTTCAAGTCCGCCACCTGCGCGCGCAGCGCGTGAAATGCCTCATCGCCCAGCGCGTCGAGAAAACTTAAATGATGCTCTTCGCGCAGCAGCGACTGATGCTCATGCTGCCCGTGCAGGTCCACCAGCAGGTCGCCCACCTGGCGGATGACGCTCACCGGGCAGGGGCGGCCGTTGATACGCGCCACATTGCGTCCCTCGCGGGCGACTTCGCGGGTGAAGATGATCTGATCGTCTTCCGGTTCCACGCCCACTTCGGCCAGCGCCGGTAGCAGGTGCGCGCACTCCCGTGTCTCGAAGGTTGCCTGCACGATAGCCTTCTGCGTGCCGGTGCGCACCAGTTCGGTGCCCGCGCGCTCGCCCAGCAGCACGTTGATGGCATCGATGACGATGGACTTCCCCGCGCCCGTCTCGCCGGTGAGGATATTCAATCCTGGCGAAAACGTCACGGACAGCCGATCGATGAGCGCGAAATTCTCGATGTACAACTCGGTGAGCATAATCACGCCTATTATACACCGTGCAAGGGGCGGAAGGGGAAGACTCCGGCAAAAAATTGTGTGCCGCGACAGGAAACACGGCACCACTCCAGAAAACAGTGGGAAAGGAGCGAACCATGTCCCTGTCTCGCCGCGAACTCGTCTGCCGCGCCATCGCCCATGAAGACACCGGGCGCATCCCGTATTCGCTGATGTTCACCGGCGATGCCGCCGCCAAGCTCTCGGCGCATTACGGCACTGACGATCTCGATAGCGCCATCGGCAACTGCATTCGTGGTGCTGGCGCGCCATGGTGGACTTTCACGAATTTCCCCACCGACCAGTACGAGGCCGATCCGCCGTCGCGCCTGCCTGACGTAATGGGGGTGGGGAGCTACACCGATTTCTATAATGGCATCACCTATCAGCGCGAAAACGGCGATGCCTTCCTCCTGACCTTCTTCTATGCCTCGCTGTTCGAGAAGGCCTGGTTCGCTCGCGGCATGGAGAACCTGCTGGTGGACATGGCGGTGAACGAGGAATATTGCACGGCGCTCTTCGACCGCATCATGGAAGCGGACCTGATGATGCTGGAGATGATGCTCTCCGCCGATGTCGACGGCGTGCTCCTCGGCTGCGACTGGGGCAGTCAGCAGGCGCTGATGATGGGACCGGACAACTGGCGCCGCTACATCGGCCCACGCCACGCCCGCATGTTCCAGCGCATCCGCGAGGCCGGCAAATATGCCTTCCTGCACTCCTGCGGCAACATCATCGCCGTGCTGCCCGACGTGGTGGAGATGGGCGTGCAGGTGCTCAATCCCGTCCAGCCGGAATGTATGGATATCCGCGAGGTGAAGCAGCGTTTCGGGAAGGACCTGACTTTCTGGGGCGGCATCAGCACCCAGCAAACCCTCCCCCTCGGCACCCCCGCCGATGTCCGTCGCGAAGTCCGCGAAGTGACGTCCATCCTCGGCGCCGGCGGCGGCTACATCCTCGCCCCCGCGCAAGCAATTCAGGATGATGTATCGTTGGAGAACTGCCTGGCGTTGATTGATGAGGCCCAGCAGTTGTTTGCGGGATAACGGGACGTTATTGCGCCTCGCGAAACGCCTTCCCGCACGCCACATATATCCCGGCGTTTTTACGGATGCCTTCCTGCTGTTCCGGTGATAGCGGGCGGAGCACTTTCGCCGGCACCCCGGCGACGAGGCTGCCCGGCGGGACAATCATGCCTTCCGTCACCACCGCGCCGGCGGCCACCAGGCTGCCTTTCCCCACGACGGCCCGGTTCAGCACCACCGCGCCCATGCCAATGAGGCACTCATCCTCGATGGTTGCACCGTGTATCACCGCGTTATGCCCGATGGTCACTCGCGCGCCGATAATCACCGGCACGTCGAAATCCACATGCAGCGAGGCGTTGTCCTGCACGTTGGACGCCTCGCCGATGATGATCGGCGCGATATCCGCCCGTACCGACGCCCCGTACCAGACGCTGGCGTCCGCACCCAACCACACATCGCCGATCACCGCCGCATTCGGAGCGATGAACACGCTATCATCAGCCGTTACCGGCGTCGTGTTGATCCGAAATTCCTGCATGACAGCTCTCCTCGCAACGGAATGGGTACAGCAACGTATTTCCTGGTGTGTGAAGAGATGAGAACCCTGGCTATACGCAGGAAATACGTTACAGTGTCCATGTCCTGCCGGTTATCGTCCGAACCACGACGATCCCGTCCCATGAAACGAGCCAATTCGTACCGCGCCGTGCGCCATTGATGCCTTGCGCCGCGTCACCGATTTCGCTTCCGGCCAATCTTCCATGCGGTCGTTGGTGATGAGCACGGCGTCACGCGCCAGCGCCTCGCGGATGAGGACCGGATCGGCGGGGGTGCCGGGCTCAGTCATGGTGATGCGGCCATCTTCCACCATGCGCATCAACTGGTCGGGCTGGTCGATCTGGTAGCGCAGGCTGGCGTCGACGAAGACGACTACCGGGAAATACCCCTCCGCCCACGCCGAGCGGCGGATCTGCTCCAGATACTCCAGCTTGCCGCGCGCCTGGTGGCTCATGTTCGCCACGTTACTGCCGTCCACCACCGCCGGGCGCAACGGGCCGGCCAGCACCGCGGTCGGAATGCCCACTTTCGCCAGCCGCTGCAGCGCCTCGCGCTCTTTCGCCGGTTGGTCGGCCAGTCGGGCAATGCCGTCGCGTACCTTCTCTACCGTCTTCACATCGTTCCGTTGCAGCGCGCCGAGTATGGCGGCGAGTGGATAGGTGTGCGTACCGCGGACGCCGGGTAGGATCACCGACGCTTCCGGCGGCGTGGGCTTGCGCGCAGGCGCTGGTTTCGGCTTCGGCGCAGGCGCGGAACTTGGCGTCGGGGGTATGCTCCCCTGTAAACTCTGCAGCCCCTGCTGCAGTAGCGCGACCGCTTCGGCGATGGTCGCGGTGGGGTCGGCGGGTTTCGCGGATGTCGGCGCAGGTTCGCGCTCGCGCAATTGCTTGCGTAGCGCGTCGACCTCGTCCTCGGCGCGTTTCGCTCGCCGGCGTTCGCGGTCCACTTGAGCTTCTAGCGCGTCCACCTGCTTGCGCAGCAGAGCCTCGACTTCAGCGGCAGCGACCAGTTGCCGTTCGCGCGCGGCGATCTCCCGGCGCGCGGTATCATGCCCCTGTTCCGCCTCGCGCACGGATCCCTGCAGTTCGCGGATGCGGACAGTCATTGCGGCCATCTCCGGCGATTGTCCCGCCGGTTGCGGCGATGCCGGCGCCGTTGTCGCAGGTGTTACGTCCATCACGGGCACGTTCTCCAGCAGATCAGCCCATGCGCGCACGTCTTCGCGTTCGGCATGTAGCAGCGCATATCGCAGCGGCTCCTCGCCGTAGTCGGCCAGCAGTGGCGCCAGCGCCTCCGAGGTCGGGGAGAACGTATCCGCGTTTAGCGCGTTCAGCAGCGGTGTGGCGGCCTTTTGCCAGAGCGAAAAGAGCGCGTCCAGCACTTCGGGGTATTTGGGCAACTCGCGCTCCAGCCGCGCGCGCACGGCCGGCAGCGCCAGCGACTGCACGCGCGCGGCGAAACCGAGAAAGATGACCGACGCCAGGCGCCGGTCGCGTTTGATCACGTCCAGCAGCACGCGGTTGGACGTAATCGCCAGCAACAGCGCCAGCGGCTCGGACGAGGAGGGTTGTGCTTCAGCATCAGGTATCACGCCCAGCAGTATACCAGCCTCGTTCCATCGGCTCAAGCTCATCACACACGTCGGTGGCGCGATGTTCGCGGGAAGATATCCCGCTTGCGTGAGTCAACGCATGATAGAGCAGACCTGTTTGTGAGTGGGATATGATAATGGCATAAAAATACCGTAATGATTATCTACAATGTATATTTGTCAAGCGCTTAGCTGAACAAGTTACATAATATATTGCTGATTGTGCGTTCTATCCGACATTCAAAACGGCGTTGTCCCGTATACTGGTGGCGCGGGCACCGTAGCTAACGAGCGTCCCGCCGTGGCTGTCGCATTTCAGCCAGGGTCGTCATGTTCGATATTCACTCATCCAACTCTCCGTCACAACACGGGACACTGCTGCTTACGCAACTGCGCCACGCGTTCGATCGCATCGCTGACGGCATTCTCGTCGCCGACGCGCATGACCGCATCGTCTATGTGAATTCCGTTGTCGCTGAAGTAATCGGCTGTTCGGCCGAGAGCTTGCGCGGCCAGCTACTCGAGGACGTATTTCCCGAATTTGAGGAGACGATCTTCGATACCCAGTACCAGCAGACCATCACATCTCAACAGCCCGTCTCCTTCACCGGATATATTGAACGCTTCACCTGCTGGGTAGAAGTGCGGATGTTTCCCTCGGCCGATGGCGTCACGATTTGCCTCACGAATATTACCGAGCGCATACAAGCGAAGGTTGCGCTGCAGGAAAGCGAAGCCCGTTACCGCAATATCGTCGAGACGATGCACGAGGGAATCTGGATTCTTGATACGCAGGGACGCACCACCTATGCGAACAGGCAGATGGCGGCGATGCTCCGCTGTGATGTGCAGGCACTGCTCGCGTGCAATGTCAGCGCATTCATCTATCCGGAAGACTGGGAAGCCGCGCACGCGGTGTTCGCCGAAAGCATGACCGTGGCGCGCATGCACAAGTTCCGCTTTCGGCGAACGGATGGCGCGCCGCTGTGGGTGATGGTGTCGCCGACACTGCTGCGCGATGGCAGCAACCAGGTTCTCGGGGTGATCGGATTATTTAACGACGTCACTGAGTTGAACGAACTCGACCAGGCGAAGGATGAGTTTCTCGCCGTCCTTTCGCATGAACTGCAGACCCCACTCACCAGCATGCTCGGTTGGTCGGAAATTGCGCTGGCTACCGATACGCCGGAGTTATACCGGCGCGCGATGCCTATTGTCCACCGCAACGCCCGCCGCCAGCAGCGACTGATCTCCGAATTACTGGATATGTCGAAACTGCTGCACGGTCGGCTGGAAGTGGAACTGATGCGCGACCGCCTGGAGATCCTCGCGGCGGGAGTCGTCGCGACGATGGCGCCCATTGCCGATCAGGCCGGCGTCACCCTGGTGCTGCAACCGGGCGAGACGGCGCTGCCGGTGCTGGCCGATCCGGCCCGGTTGGCGCATTGCATCGAGCAACTCATCGGCAACGGCATCAAATACACTCCCGGCGGGGGCACGGTCACCGTGCGCTGTCGCCGCGACGGGAACGATGCGGTACTAGACGTGGCGGATACCGGGCGGGGCATCCCCGCGAAGGCGCTGCAGGAGCTGTTTCTGCCGTTCCGCCAGGTGGATCGTGATGAGGCGGCCGGCGGATTGGGCCTGGGACTGGCCATCGTCCGCGGCATCATGGAACTGCATGGCGGCACGGTGACGGCCGTCAGTGACGGCATCGATTGCGGCAGCGTCTTCACGCTGCGGATAGCCTTGCTGGATGATTGATTGCTACACGGGGAGGATGCACATGGATCACACCATTCTGGTCGTCGATGATGAAGTCGACATTCGTGAATTGGTCGTCTACATCCTCGAGGATGCCGGTTTCACCGTACTGGAAGC
Source organism: uncultured bacterium (assembly GCA_964590255.1). Lineage (GTDB taxonomy): Bacteria > Armatimonadota > Hebobacteria > CAIYQO01 > CAIYQO01 > JAKIYB01. Next base: position 39,749 of record CAZPYA010000022.1, on the reverse strand, counting down.
CAGGACTGGCGCCGAAGCATTGGGCATCCTGGCCAGCCAGCACATCGACCTGTTGATACTCGACATCATGCTGCCCGATATGCGCGGGTGGGATATCGCCCGGGAACTTGACACGAACATAACGGACTCGCCGGTGCCCGTTGTCGTCTTTACGGTGCGCAGTCCAGGGCAGGATGAAGATGAGCTGGCCTGCCTGCAGCCGGGTTGCTTTATCCAAAAACCCTTCGAGCGGCTGGAGCTGCTGCAGGCGGTCGATGCATTGCTGCATACGGATATCATGCGCCGGGAGGCATTATCCGCCATTCCAATCACATCGCCATAATAAACGCGATATCAGCACAATAAATCATCGTTGACCAGGGGGAGTCTCACCCGACACGGCGAAGGAAGAAAGCACGCGTATCGTCATCTCGACCGAGGAACGACCGTGCACTTGACCGTTGTGAAATACCAGCAATCCGCCACCCGGACCTATCTCGGCAGTCCCAGCCTGCTGCGCCTACCCGGTGGCGACCTACTGGCCACTCATGATTATTTCGGTCCAGGTTGCCCGCGCAACCACGAGGACGAAGAACACCTCACCAGCGTCTATCGCTCGCGCGACGACGGCGCAAGCTGGGAGAACATCACCCACATCGCCAATGCTTTCTGGAGCACGCTCTTCCTACTGCACGGCGACGTCTATCTGCTCGGATGTTCGCAACAATACGGTTCCATCGTCATCCGGCGTAGTGTGGATGGCGGCAATACCTGGACCCACCCGCGGGACACCTGCTCCGGACTGCTCTTCCGCGGCGGCACTTATCAACATCCGCCGAATTACCATTGCGCGCCGATGCCGATGCTCATCAAGGACGACCGCCTTTACCGCGCCTTCGAGGATTGCACCCCCTGCGAGTGGGGACGCGGCTTTCGCGCCGGTGTCATCTCCGCATCTATCGACGCAGATCTGCTTGACGCCGCGCACTGGACGATGAGTGAAACCCTCGCTTTTAACCCCGTGTGGTCGCCGGCACCGTGGATCAACCCCGGCTGGCTGGAAGGCAATATGCTGGAGGCGCCGGACGGCGGCATCGTCAATATCCTTCGCGTCAATTCCGAGCCGGATGTCAATCGCGCTGCCATTATCACCGTGCATGACGGCGGCCGCCGACTCGCCTTCGATCCAGCGACTGGCTTTATCGACTTTCCCGGCGGCATGACGAAATTCACCATCCGTCGCGACCCCGTCTCTGGCCTCTACCTGACCCTGTCGAACCCGACCACCGCGCCCGGCATTGTCTACCAGCGCAACGTGCTCGCGCTCTGCGCTTCGCAGAACCTGCGCGACTGGCGGATTGTCCACACCATGCTGGAAGACAACTCGCCGCTCACGCTGGAAGAATCTCTGCGGTTGACCGGTTTCCAATATGCAGATTGGCATTTTGACGGAGACGACCTTATCGCACTCGTGCGCACGGCCTACGACGGCGCGCACAATTTTCACGATTCCAACCGCATCACCTTCCATCGCCTGCCGGATTTTCGGCGGAAACTGGAGGCGCGATGACGGTGATGACGAAGCGGGAACGTGTCGAAGCGGCGTTGCGGCATGCACCGCTGGATCGCGCGCCGGTGCTGGAACAGCTCAGTTACAATCCACGAGTCATCGCTGACTGGACGGGAAGACGCGTCACCGGATTCGACTACACACTGGACGACATCTGCGCGGTTATCCGCCAGACCTGCGACCTGGCGATGCCCCCGGTTGCTCCCCGGGGCGCCGCCCGTGAAACCACCGACGACGGCTTCGTCATCCAGCACGATAACTGGACATCCTGGCATGTCAGCCGGCCGTTTACCGACGCGGACGGCGCCGGCGCCTGGCTGCGCGCCCGCTGCACGGCGCTGCGTGAGTCATCGTTCGATCCACTCCGCGTGAATACTGAGTATACCGGTGCCATGCGCGCGCTGCAGGCGAAGATCGGCGAGACAGTCATCCTCAATTACAGCGGTACCGGCTTCTGCGGCGTCTTCGACGCCATGGGGCTGGAGCTATTCACCTATTTCATGGAAGATGCCCCGGAGGTGATGGCCGACTTCATGACGCTGTCGACGGCGCGTGAAGTGGCGCGCGTGCATGCCGTTGCCGACCCGGCGCTATCGCCGGTCATCCTGCTGCCCGAGGATTTCGCGACGAAGCAGGGACCGTTATTTTCACCCGCGTTCCTGGCAATGTATCACTACCCGTTTGTGCGCCGGCTCACCGAGGCATGGCACGAGCACGGCATCACCGTCATCTACCACAGCGACGGTAATTACCGCAAAGCCATCCCTGATCTCATCGCCTGCGATGTGGATGGCTTCTACTGCCTGGAGCCGAATTGCGGCATGGATATCGTCGATCTGAAAAGAACTTGGCCGGAGATGGTCTGGGCCGGCGGCGTCGACGGGGTCGATCTGCTGGAACGCGGCACGCCTGCCGAGGTTGCGGCCGAGGTGGCACGGCATATCCGCGAGACGCAGACCCTGGCGACCGGCGGCATATTTGTCGCGTCATCCAGCGAGATCAATCCGCCCATCCCGCCGGAGAATTTTCGCGCCATGGTCACGGCAGCCTGGGAGACAACGTGAGCGCAACCCCCTTCACTCGATCACTAATCAACCAGAGCATCACCGATGCGATGGCCGCTTTCACACGGTTCGGCCTCGCGCTGCCGCCGTGGGCGTACTGGACGCCCGAGGAATGGGCTGGGAAAGGCCGCAAATGCGACGAGATTCGCGATTGCATGCTCGGCTGGGACGTCACTGATTTCGGCAGCGGCGACTTCCACAATATCGGAAGGACGCTCTTTACTGTGCGCAACGGCACGACCCGCGTGCCGGACTACCCGAAAACCTACGCCCAAAAGTATCTATTCGATCCGGAGAACCAGCGCGCGCCTGCTCATTTCCACCGGTCGAAGCGCGAAGACATCTGCTGCCTGGCCGGCGGCAATATCCTCATACAACTGCATGTCGCCGGGCCGGACGACCAGCCGGCTTTTGATCCGTTGGCGGTGCAGGTGGACGGCATCACCCGCGCCATCGCCGCCGGCGAGATCATCCGCCTGCACCCCGGACAGAGCGTGTGCATCCCGCCGCGCACAGTTCATCAGTTCTGGGGTGAGGAAGGCACTGGCCTCACTATCAGCAGCGAAGTCTCCAGCGTCTGCAATGACTGGAACGACAACGCCTTCCTCGTCGACTACGGCGTCCGCTTCCCGACTATCATCGAGGATGAACCGCGGACGCACTACCTCTGCCATGAATATCCGAATAGGCTGCAGTAACCGGTAGAAAGGACAACTATGCAACCGACTATCGCGCTGATCGTGACCCTCAGCCCGCTGGAAGTCGGCGCCGACCAAGCGCCGGTCATCCTGGAGCGCGCGCGGGCATCGCTGGCCGAATGTGGCTTGCATGTGGCGTATGCTGGGATTGTCGATACCGCGCAGGCCGCGCGCGAATGTGCCGTGTCGCTGCCACCTGTCGACGCCATCTGCGTCATTGCCGCCACCTGGACAGAAGATTACCTGGTGCAGGACCTGCTGGCCGCGTTGCCCGCGCCCGTGCCGGTGATTGCCTGGGGCCTGCCCGGTCTGCACACCGGCTCTCTGTGTGGCACGCAACAGCTCTGCTGCGTGCTGAAGGAGCTGGGGTACGCCTATCGCTTTGTCTACGGCGAGGTCGACAATCCGGCGGTGATTGCCCGTGTTCGCGCCGTCGTCGTCGCCTCAGCCGCCATCCGCGCGCTGAAAGGCGGCCGCGTCGGTCGCATCGGCGGTCGCATGGCGGGCATGGCCGAGGTGGCGGTGGACGAGATGGAATTGCGCCGCCTCTTCGGTCTAAGGCTGGTGGAGCGCGGCCTGGGATGGCTGGCAGAAGCTGCCGACCATGCCGATGCCGATGAAGCTGCCCGCTGCTGGCAATCCGTCTGTGCCCGTGCCGGACAGGTGAATGTCCCTGACGCCGAAGGCATCGCCGCCATGCGCTATTACCTTGCGCTGCAAAGCTTCATCCATGAGGAAGCGGTGTGCGCCCTCACTGTGGAATGCTATCCCGCGCTCATGGGTCGCGTCTGCCTGCCATTCTCGTTGCTAGCGGAAGAGGGGGTTGTCGGCGCCTGCGAAGGCGACGTGAACGCCGCTGTCGCCATGCGCATCCTCGCCGACCTCAGCGGCACGCCGGTGCATAACACCGATTTGCTTGCCGATGACCCGGACCTGAACACGATCGTCTTTGCTCACTGCGGCTCCGGCGCTCTCTGCCTTGCGGAGTGCCGTGCAGCGATAGCCCTCAACAGTTGCCGGCTCATGGATGTCGGCGTCACCCCGCATTTTCCCGGTCGTCCCGGGCGGGTGACACTGCTCAATCTCGTCGGCCGCGCCGGCACCTACCGTCTGGGCGTTCTCACCGGCATCGCCGTACCCACCGAGGTAGTCTTTCCCGGCAACCCCGTGAAGGTGCGGCTGGATGTTCTGGTCGCCGCCGTGCTGGACGATATTGCCGATGCCGGCCTCGGGCACCACTGGATGATTGCCGAAGGCGACCACGCTGCCGCGTTGAGTGAATTCGGGCGCCTGCTGGGCGTGCCCGTGCATTACCCTGGAAAGCGAGGGGAGTGATGACCTCCAGAGAACGCATCCTCGCCGCCATACGCGGCGAATCGCACGATCACGTGCCGCTTACCACCTGGTGCTTCGGCCTGCGGCCGCCTCCCGAACTGCGCTGGCAGCGCGACGGCCGCGAGGTCGAATTCTGGTACTCGCTGCGCATGGAGCATCTGCACACTATCCCCGGCGGGTGGACGCTGGAAGATGACTTCAGCCGCGTCCTCGCCTGGCAGAAGCTGGGGGTGGATGATCTGCTTGATGTTTCCGTGCCGTGGAGCGTCGATCCGGACGTCACCTGGACGGAGGCGGTACAACCGGGTGGAGAATACCCCGTACTGGAGCGCTGCTACCGGACGCCTGCCGGCCTATTGCGTCACGCGGTCGCGATCACCGGCGAGGCGCAGGCACCTGGGTGGGTGGTGCAGCCGGACGATCTGCCGCTCATCGAGGACTTCAACATCCCGCGGGCGGTGGAGCACGCGGTGAGCAGTCCCGCCGACATCTCCGCCATTCGCCACCTCTTCACCGCGCCGGACGCTGCTGCCTGCGCGTGGTTCACCAAGCGCATGGCGCGGGTGCGCGCCTTCGCCGATTCACACGGCGTGCCAGTGCAGGCCTGGTCGGCTTTCGGCATGGACGGCCTGGTCTGGCTCACTGGCACGGAAGGCGCCATCATGCTCGCGCTGGACGAGCCTGACGCCTTCGCCGCGCTCATGGCGATCATCACCGAGACCGATTACGCCCGCACCGAACTGGCGGCGTCCGACCCCGGCGTCGATCTCATCGTTGAACGCGGCTGGTATTCGTCCACCGATTTCTGGTCGCCGCGTCTCTTTGATACCTTCCTCTTCGACCACATCAGAACCCTTGCCGACCTCGCGCATCGCCACGGCAAGCCCTTCGCTTACGTGATGACCACCGGCGTGGAGATTCTCGGCCCGCGCCTGGCCGACGCCGGGGTAGACGTGCTCTATTTCGTTGATCCCGTGCAGGACCGCATCCCGCTGGAGCGGGCGCGCGAATTGTTGGGCGATCGCATGACGCTAGTCGGCGGCACCAATGCCCTCTCCCTCGTGTCCGGCGACCGCTGCCGCATTGCTGATGAAGTGCAATTCGCCATCGACATCCTCGGGCCGACGAACCGTTTCATCCTCCATCCCGTCGATGCCGTCTTCCCCGACACGCCGTGGGAGGGCATCGAGACGCTCATTGATGCCTGGACCACCGCTCGATAAAGGAACGATGATGAATAATCAACAATTTGCCATGCTTTTTCCGATCGGCTCTCACTTGTGCCGCGAGCCGATGCCGCCCATGTCCGAGATGAAGCGCGACATGGCACTGCTCAAGGCGCAGGGCTTCAACCTTATTAAGCTGCAGGAGCACTGGATGATCGACGAACCGGCGGAGGGACAATACGACTTCTCTCGCTACGAGGAGTTGATCGCCCATGCCGCACAACACGACATGGGCGTCTACCTCGGCCTTACCTGCGAGCAAGCGCCGCACTGGCTCTACGAAAAATATCCGGATAGCCGCATGGTCGGGCGCGATGGTCGTGTCATTGTCTACGAATCGCCTTCTACATTGCCCGCCGACGGCAAGCCCGGCCCGTGCTACGACCACCCCGGCTCGCTGGCCGACCAAGCGCGCTTCATCACCGCACTGGTGACGACGTTGGGCCGCTTTGACAATCTCGTCGTCTGGAATACCTGGCAGGAGATTGGCTACTGGTCGGACGGTCTCGTCAGCAACAGCGTCTGCTTCTGTCCGCATACCCTGGCGGCCTTCCATCGCTGGTTGGAAGCGCGTTACGGCGATCTCGACGGCCTTAACCGTGCCTGGAACGTCCGATATGCCGACTGGGAAGCTGTTCTGCCCAGCCGTGCCATCGGCGCCCGCGTGGTGCAGGCCGTCGATCTCTGGTGGCACTATTTCATGGAGAACGTGCAGATCGCCGGTGTGCTGCGTGCCCGCGCAGCGGCCATCCGCGCCGCGGATCCGTTGAAGCGCCCTGTTTTCGCCCACAAGGGCGGACCGCAGATCGGCTCGGGTACGGATTGGACTTACGCGCGCACACAGGATTTCCTCGGCTCTTCGTGTTATCCCGCTTGGGGCTGCGGCCACGGCTGGGATGACGGACAATCACGCCCCTTCCCGCGCGAATACGCTCTCCTCACCGAAGCCTGGGACAACGTGGCGCTGAAATACGATTACATTCGCTCATGCAACCCGCCTGGCAAGCCTGTCTGGGCCGCCGAATTCCAGGGTGGTCCGATTAGCACCGGTTTCCATAAAGGCCGCGTGCCCACCGCCGCCGACATGCGCCGCTGGATGCTCACCGCCGTCGCTTCCGGCGTCACCGCCGTCTCCTTCTGGGTCACCCGCGCCGAGATCATGGCTTCTGAAACGAACGGCTTCAGCCTGCTCGACAGCGCCGGTGACACCACCGAGCGCCTCGCGGAAGCCGGGCGCATCGGCCGCGCGTTGAATGCACACTCCGACCTCTTCGCGCAGCCCACCCAGCAGCCCGCGAAAGTCGGCATCCTGGTGAACGAGGCGAATTACCAGCTCTGCATGACGTTGGCGCAAGGCGGGGGACACGTGACCTACAGCCTGCGCGGCTGGCATCGCCTGCTCTGGGAGCTGAATATCCCCTTCGACTTCGTCGACGCCGAACACGATCTCGACCGCGCCGGCGACTATGCGGCGCTCATCCTGCCCTTCCCGCTGTCGCTGGCAGAAGCGCTCGCTGCGAAGCTGGCGGCCTACGTTGACGCGGGTGGGCACCTGATCAGTGAAGCCGCTCCCGGACGCATCGACGAACACGCCTTTTGCATTCGTGGCGAGATGTCGCCAACGCTGGCCGCGCTCTTCGGCGTGGCGCAGACCGGCTTCACCATGGTGCGCGAACCGGAGGGCGGCGCGCGCTGGTCACCACCCGAGCGCACCTGGGGGGAATACCGCGACGCGACCCTCCTCGATGGCGCTGGTCCGTTGGCTAGGCACCGTCTTCGCGCCAACGTCTACCTGCAGACCTTCGCCACTAACAGCGAGGCGGTGCTCACCGCCGGTGACGCGATTGCCGGCGTCCGCCGCCGGGTGGGGCAGGGGAGCGCCTGGCTCCTCGGTACCTATGTCGGCCACAGCGGCACTGCCTACCGCGATCCCGCCTTCACTGACGCCATTGCTGCCTTGTTGGCCGAATGTGGCGTCACGCCCGATCTGCCTGGCCCACTCGTCATCCGCAAGCGCGTCACCCCCGCGAAGGAAGCCTGGCTTCTGATAAATCCCACAGGCGACCCGGTGACCGAAACACTGGAGATCGCCGGCTTTACGAGGGTCGAAGATCTGCTTAGCGAGCAGGTTGAGCGATACGGGGACAGGGTGACGCTTATGGTGGCGCCGCTCGATGTCCGCGTGTTGATTCTCTACCGGTGAGGGAGGCAGTGTGACGTCACGCGATCGAGTCATCGCCGCCATAGAGTTCCGCGGTCCCGACCGGGTACCGATGCGTCACGCCTGTCTGCCGTCAGCTTTCGCCGCGCATCCCTGGTTGCCCGACCTGCTGCGCCGTTTCCCCAGCGACTTCGCCGGGGAAGGCGCAGAGCCGCCGCGTGAGCTGCCCGTCACTTACCGCAGAGGCCGCTACACCGACGCCTGGGGCTGCGAGTGGACGATGGTGCAGGACGGCATCATCGGGCAGGTGACCGGGCATCCCCTTGCGGATCTTGCGGCACTGGATGATTATCATGTGCCCACGGTCGAGGAAGAGTGCCCCGGCATCGCCGACTGGTCTTCGATTGCCGGCGACCGCTACCGCTGCCTCGGTTGGATGACGCTCTTCGAGCGCATGGTGAACCTGTGTGGATTCGAGGCGCTGCTGGAAGGCTTGGCGGCGGGTGATGACCGCCTGCTCCTGCTCCGCGATCGTATCGTCGAGCACAACATCGCACTGACTCGCGTCCTGCTGCAATACCAGCCCGACGGCGTCTTCTTCGCCGACGACTGGGGCACCCAGCAGGCGCTGATGATCGCCCCATCGCAGTGGCGCGAGTTGTTCCTGCCGGTCTACCAACGGCAATTCGCACCTGTGCGCGAGGTGGGTCGGCACGTCTTTTTCCACACCGACGGCGTCACGCTGCCCATCCTCCCCGACCTGGTCGAGGCCGGCGTTAACGTGTTCTGGGCCGACCTCACCCTCAACCCGCTGCCCGAGTTGCGGCGTGTATTGGGTGGCAAAGTCTGCTTTCAGGCGCTCACCGATGTGCAGTTCCTCATCAACCACGGCACGCCTGACGCCGTGCGTCGCCACGCGCGGGAGATCATGTCATATCTCGGCACCTTCGACGGCGGCGTCATCGCCTGCAGCGAAGTGGCGCCCGACCAGCCCCGAGAAAACGTCGAGGCGGTCTTCGCGACGTTCGCCGAAGAAGGACGTTACCCATTGCACAGCCTGTCTGACGAGGAGGTAATGCGGTAATGCGCGCTCTCGCCGAAAAGCTGTTACGATACATTGACGCGCAAGCACTGGACGGTTGGCGTTATCGTTACAGCGCCACCTGCCGACAGGCGACGCTCTACAGTTCCTGCTACGCCGTCATGGCCCGGCATCTGCTGCGCGACCTCGGCACGCTGGCAGTCGATGCGCGTGCGGACAGGGCGGCCTACCTCAATGCGCATCAGGACAACGACGGCCTCTACCGCGATCCTGTCATCTTCGACCAGGGCTGGTATGCCGGCGATCCCCTCTGGTGCGGGCGCGCGCACCTCACCTGCCACGTCATCACCGCGCTGGCCTGCCTGGGCGGATGTGCGGAGAAACCACTGCGCTGGCTGGAACCGTGGCGCGATGTGGACGGCCTGGTACGTTGGCTGGGTTCGCGCGACTGGGCTTCGCGCGTGGCCTGGATCGGCAACGAGATCATGAACGTCGGGACGTTGCTGCAGTATGCCCGCGATTACCAGAACGACCACCGCGCTGGCCGAGCGGTGGCGGTGCTGTTGGAGTGGCTGGCGACCCACCATGTCAATCCCAACACCGGTGTCTGGGGCGCCGTCGATGTCGCCGATCCGTATTGGCGCAGTCAGGCGGTGCAGGCGGCATATCACTGGTGGCCGCTGTTTTTCTACGATGGCGCGCCGATACCGCACCTGGAACGCGCCATCGACACCGTGCTGGCCACGCAGAACCCCACCGGGGGTTTCGGGTGGGGCGTGCATAATGCCGCCGACCCGTTCGTTTCCAGCGCCTGTGAAGATATCGACTCCATCGACCCACTGTGTCGCATGATGCATATGACCGATTATCGCCGGGATGACATCATGGCGGTGCTGGCGAAGGCAGCCGAGTGGGTACTGTCGAATCAAATGTCCGACGGCGGCTTCGTCTTCATTCGACATCAACCCTTTGAGTATGGCCACCATGAGCTTGGGAGCGGGGTGGGGGAGGGCGCGCTCTTTCCGACCTGGTTCCGCCTGCTGTCACTGGCCCTCATCGGCACAGCGCTGCCGGAGCATCCGCTGGCGACAATTCCCTGGCAATTCGCGCGCTGTCCGGGGATGCAGTTCTGGAATGGAGTATCATCATGCGAACCAACAGCTCTTTGAACGGCGTCTGGGATTTTGTCCCTGACCTTGACCCGAAATACCACGGAATATACGGCGGCTTTCAGAAACCGGAAGCGAACCGTCGCCATTGGCAATCCGTGCCGGTGCCCGGCGTCTGGCAGAAATACGGCGAACGGTATGATATCTACGAAGGCGTCTGCTGGTTCGCCCGCGAGTTTGCCGTCGATGATCTCGCAGAAGGCAGTCGCGCCCAACTGCGCTTCGGCGGGGTGAATTACCTTGCCAACGTCTATCTAAACGGCCATCACGTCGGTAGCCATGAAGGCGGTTACACTGAGTTCGTCCTCGATGTGTCAGAACACCTTGTCCTCGGCGTCAATCACCTCGCCGTGCAGGTCGACAACCGCGCGCTGATCACCAAATGGCCGCCGGTCCTCGGTTACTTTAACTATGGCGGCATTCATCGCGGCGTCAGCCTGGAGATCATCGACGATCCGTCGCTGGAAGACATCGCGCTGGAAGCCATACTGGCAGACGACGTATGGACGTTGGTCGTGCGTGGCCGCATACACGGCATGCGGCCGGGCTGCTTGGCCTGCGTCAGCAACGGTGAAGGGCTCTCCTGGGAGGATGTCATCGCTGACGACGGCACGCTGCATATCCGTATGCCGTTCTTTGAGGTTCCCGCCTGGTCGCCGGAGAATCCGCACCTGGAGCCCATCGCCGTCGAGCTGCTCGATGCAGATCGTGTTGTCGTAGATCGTCTGGATTATCAGTTTGGCTTTCGCACCCTCGTCATGCACGACGGGTGCGTGCATCTGAATGGCCACCCATATCCACTCAAGGGTGTCTGCTATGTGTATGATTCACCCGTCGCCGGCCTGGTGATGACGCCGGAACAGATCGACACCGACCTGCGGCTGATGAAAGAGGTGGGCTGCAATGCCGTGCGCTGCCACTACCCGATGGACGCGGCGTTTTATGCCGCCTGTGACCGGCTGGGCCTGCTGGTATGGATCGAGCCGCCGGTCTATTGCTACCACCCGGGCGACGACGACGCCGGCACGCGCTTCGCCGATCCCGACTGGCTGGCGCTGGCGCAGGGGATGGCGCGGGAGATGATCGCTGTGGCGCGCAACCACCCTTCGGTGGCTATCTATAGCATCGGCAACGAGTGCAACACCGCCAACCCGGAGGCGGAAGCCTTCTTCCGTCAACTCGCCTCAACCATCCGTGAGACCGACGCCACCCGCCTGCTATCCTACGCCGCGCTCTACGGCACCGTCGGGTCCCTCGCCGACATCGTGGATATACTCGGCATCAATTCCTATTACGGCTGGTATGACCAGATCTGGCAGGATGGCAGCGACGCGCGCCGGGATGCGGAAAGCGATGGCAAGCGTTCCATCGATCTCGCGCCGATGCGGGCAATGCTAGATACCGTGCTCGCTGGCAAAGAAAATCTCGCGTTGCTCCTCACCGAGTTCGGCGCCGATTCCGCGCCGGGATACTTTTCTGCCAGCCGCGAGTTGTGGTCCGAAAATTATCACGCCGACCTGCTGCGCGAGATATTCACATTGGTGCACGATTACCCACAAATCGTCGGCACTTTTCCCTTCTGCTTCTCCGACTACCGCGATCCGAGCAAAATCGTCAACGCCTACTGGAACGAGCAGAACCTGAAAGGCCTGGTGGATTACCGCCGCCGGACGAAACTGGCGTATCGCGCCGTCGCCGACGCGTATCGAAAGGTAAATGATGAACAATAAAACACGAGTATATGCCGTTATGGCTGGCCAGCCCGTCGACCGCTGCCCGGTCACCTCGTTGTATCACGATCTGTATCACCTTGATCACTTCACCGAGTTGACCGGTCTGTCTGCCTGGGAGCGCCATCGCTGGCTGGCATCCACCGCGTCTGAGGCGTTCCTCGACATTTACGACCGTATGCACCGCGGCGCCACCTTCGAACTGCTGCAGACCTGCCACTCGGCGCCGTCCCGCGTCTGGCGAGAACGGCAGGAATTCGTTGAGCGCGACGGCGGCATTTTTCGACACGACCGGGTCACGGATGGCTGGCAGCGCCTGGATGTCGACACTGCCAGCGGCCACGCCACCGATTATCACGCCAATGAGACGCAGACCGTCTTTGACACCGCTGATGTCGATGCCCGCGTGACCGTTACCCCCGCCGAGTGCCAATTGGCCGACGGCGCAAACGACTTCATCGATGCGCTTATTTCTCGTTATGGTCGAGATGAATATATCATTTCCGGCGGCGTCATCGGCACGCTCTATTCCTGCCACGGGTATGTTGGCCTCACAAATCTCTTTGAACTGCTTATCGAGCAGCCCGCGCTCATCGAGCGTCTCTCTGAATGCATCCTCGCACAGAATATCCAGAGTATCCGCCGCATGGCCGCCGCCGGGGGCGATGCCATCTACATCGACGATGCCACTGCTACCGCCGACATGATCTCTGTGCCGATGTACGAGCGCTTCTGCCTGCCGTATCTGCGCGAGATGGTCGCGGAAATCCACCGGCTGGACCACCACGCCATCCTCATCTACTTCGGCGACGTAATGGACCGGCTGGAGCTGATCGCCGCCACTGGCGCCGACGCCATGCAGTATGAAGCCAGCATGAAAGGCTTCGTCAACGACACCGCCGCAATCGCCCGCCGTATCGGCGACCGCTTGACGCTCTTCACCAACATCGATCCCGTCGGCGTGCTGCAGAACGGCACCGACGCCGAACTCGATGCCGAAATCAGCCGGCAAGTCGATGCCGCCCGCCCCGCCCGCGGCTGCATCATCAGCACCGGCAGTCCCATCACTCCCGCCACACCGCTAGCGCGGGTGCGCCGCTTCATTGATCGCGCGCAGACGCTGGGAGGATGTTGATGCCCACCATTACCGCCATGACCCCCACGCCGTTCCTGCGCCGCGACGGTGATGTCCTCCGGCAGCAGGCCCGCGTCACCATTACGCATGACGGTGCGGCTGTCCCCGCGGAAATCGATATCAATGGGCTCGTTACGCCGATCACCCTAACGAACGGCGAAGCCGAATATGCTGTCGAATTGGCCGAACTGACTGCACCGGGTGAAATAATTGTCGCACTGCGCGTCAACGGCACCGTCGCAGCCCGGCAGTCCGTCGCATGGATGCCGCCGAAACACTGGACCGTCCACGTCGTCCAGCTTTCACATCACGACGTGGGCTATACCGACCTCGCTTCCAATGTCCTCCGCGAGCATGACTGCTGGCTCGACGCGGCCATCGACATGGCAGCGGCCACCCGCGACTGGCCGGATGCCGCACGCTTTCGCCTGGTTATCGAGCAGTGCTGGTCCATCGATCACTTCCTGCGCCATGCGCACCCCGAGCGCATGGCGGCCATGCTCGCTCTGCTGCACGCCGGCGATTTCGAGTTGACTGCCCTCTTCGGCAACTTGACCACCGAGCTGTGTGGGCACGAATCGCTGGCGCGCAGCGTCTATCCCGCCTTCCACCTTAAGCGCGAATTCGGCATTCCCATCCTCTCCGCCGAGCACAACGACGTCCCCGGCTTCACCTGGGGCTTGGCACAGGTGCTCACCGAAGCCGGCATTCAGCTCTTTTGTCCCGGCCTGCCGAAGTATTACAACTGGGGCCATCCCGAGGCTACCTCCTTCTGGGATGAAGTGGCGCTCTTCGGCGCGGAGGGCATGCCCGGCGCGTTCTGGTGGCAGGCGCCCGGCGGCAAGCGCGTCCTCTTCTGGAGCAACAACCAGGGGTGCGGCGGCGATTGCCACGCCGATATACCGGGCCTCGCGCCGCACCTGCAGCAGCTTGCCGCGCAAGGCTACCCCTACGATGTGCTGCGCTGGCCGGTGCAGGGTGGGGCGCGCGACAACTCCCCCTACATCGACGGCTACGCGAAGAGCATCCGCGATTGGAACGCCTGCTGGGCTTTCCCGCGACTGGTCTGCAGCACCAACACCCGCTTCTATGCCGACCTGCTCCCGCAACTCCCCGCCGACCTTCCGGTGCGCCGCGGCGAGCTGCCCGGCCAGGATTACCCGGTCGGCGCCGCCTCAACTGCCGCCGCTACCGCCGTGAACCGGCGTAACCACGCTGACCTCCCCGCCGCCGAAGCACTGGCAACGATAGCCGCGGCGCTCACGGATTACACCTACCAGCATGCCACGCTCACCGAGGCGATGGAGGACGTGCACTGGCATGACGAACACACTTGGGGCCACCATTTTCCCGCTGGCCCCTCTGCCGCTACGGCTGAGTTGGAAAAGGCGCTACATGCCCACCGCGCCGCGGCCCTGGCTCATGACGTCGCCAGCAAGGCGATGGCCCGCGTGGCTGACGCCGTCCGCGTCGATGCACCCGGTCTGCACCTGGTCGTCTTTAATGCGCTGGGCCATACACGCAGCGGCCTGGTGCGCACGCCCCTTCGCGAGATCACCAACTGTGGCAGCACCATGCACCCGATGCCCGACGGCGCGCTGCGCGGCGTGCTGCTCACCGACCGCTGGCAGGTGGTGCCGCCGCTCGATATCGCCGACGGTTGCTTCGATCTCATTGATGTCGCCACCGGGGACACGCTCCCCTTTCAGATCGTCGAGTTGGAATCTCCGCTTGGTTACGAAGCGTATGCCGCACAGCGGCTGGGTCTCGGAGCCGGCGGCAAGCGCTACGGTGTCTTTGAAAAACCCGCCGGCCTCACCCGTGACCTGCTTTTCCATGCGACGGATGTGCCTGCGCTTGGTTACCGAACATATCACTTGCGCCCGCGCACGGAACAACCGGCCTTTCCCTTTACGGTGTCGACATCAGCATTAGTGCTGGAGAACAAGTATTATCGCCTGACCTTCGATTCGGCGACCGGCTGTATCGCCGGCTTTTTCGATAAACGACTCGACCGTGAGCTGGTCGACGCATCGGCGGAGCACCCCTTCGGCATGCTCGTCACCCGCGACCCCTTCGGCGAATGGTGGCCGATGACGTGTGAATACATCCGGTTGGAGGCATCCGGGCCGGTTTCGGCATCGCTCACCGTCCTCGCCGCTTGCCATGGGTGCCCGCGCGCCGAAATCACCTACATGCTCTATGCCGATGAACCGCGTCTCGATGTGTCGGTGAAGTTGCTCAAAGACCCGACGCCGTTACTGGAAACCTATCTCGCCTTTCCATTCCACCTGCCCGGTGGCGCCTTCCGCTGCGAAGGCCCGTTGTGCGTGACCGATCCGACCACCGACCTTCTCCCCGGCGCGTTCGCCGACCGCCTCACCGTGCAGAACTGGGTGTGTGCCACCGATGGCGACGCCACGGTGCACTGGAGCAGTCTCGACGCCCCGGTGGTAAGTCTCGGTTGCCTCTGGCCTGGTCGCGTCTCTCCCGCGCACTCGGCCGTTCTGCGCCGGGATATCGAGCATCCACACCCCGACATTCGCGGCGGCGCCATTTATGCCTTGCTCACCGCCAACAACTTTGGCACCAACTTTGCCGTCTCCCAGAGCGGCCTGTTGCGCTTTCAGTTCAGCATGACTTCGCGAACCGGCACCCTATCAGATGCTGACGCCGCGTCTATTGGGCGTGCTTGCCATACCCCCTTCACCACGAATTTCACCGAACACGACCGCCCGCGTCACCTGCCCCCGGTGAGCGGCTTCTTGATCCTTGACAACCCCGCGGTTCAACTCGTGGCGTTCAAACAGGCGGAAGACCATCATGGCCTCATCCTTCGCCTGTGGAACCCCACGGAGACGGCGCAGCCACTCAGTATCACGTGCCCGTCTGTTACCCTGACCGGTGCCGTCATTACCTCCCTTACGGAAGAGGATGGCGATCCCATGCCAGTCCATGCCAATCGTCTTGTCCTGATGCTTCAATCTCGCGCCGTCATAACTGTGCGCGTGCTGATCGCGCTGAATAATGCAGGAGATACGCTGTAATGCGCGAAGTTGCTTTCTACAGGAGAAGTGTCATGAATGCATTGACTATCCCAGCGCTGTTGTTAGCCATCGATAACAAGGCGTTTCCGCTTAGTCACAATCTCTGCCTGTATCTGACGAAGCCGGCTGTGCGTCCCGAACCCGTGCTCGCACCCGAGCACGGCAATCCCGACGCCCCAGATAACGCCGCGACACATTTCTACGGTGGTGTGGTGCACGACGGGCGCACATACCGCATGTGGTATTACGCCTGCCATTGGACTGGCGATCCGACTACCACCGACGATCCCCTGCAGTATCTGCGAGAAGGCCCGACCTGCTACGCCGAAAGCGAGGACGGTATCCACTGGACGAAGCCACAACTCGGCCAGGTGGAGTGGCGCGGTAGCATGGCGAATAACATCATTTGTCTTGCCGATCCGCATAGCGAAGGCGTGCATGTCATTCGCGACGATGGCGATCCCGATCCGACCCGTCGCTATAAGATGGTATACAATTACCGGCCGCCCGACCGCGACTTCTGGACGATTCGCACCGCCGTCAGCGCCGACGGTCTGCACTGGACAGACGGCGCGCCGCTACCCTTTGACAGCTTCATCGAGCAAGCGTCGCTCTACGAATTTGGTGGCATGTATTACGTCAGTGGGCAGATGATGCTGCGCAGCGAAGGTGGGCATCCGATGTGCCGGCAAGGCCTGGCCATCGTCTCGCCTGATTTCGACAATTGGCTGCCAGAATGCGGCGAATCCTTCTTCCTGCCCGAACCGCAGGATCCGTCGCTGCGCGGCCCGTGGAAACCGTATGATCAAGTACATATCGGGGTAGGGGCAGCAAGCTTCGGCAATGTTGCAGTTGGCCTGTATTGCCTCTGGCATAATGCGCCGAATCCAGATGACTGGTTTGGCCACGGAACCACCTCCGGCGATTTTGGCTTGCTTGTTTCTAACGACGGCCTGCACTTCCGCGAACCAGTGAAACGTCACATTTGGCTCCACCGCGACGAGTCGCCCGCCATGATGTCCTTCGGAGTGCCCCATGCCCGCATCCTCTGCCAGGGCAACGGCATCCTCAATGTCGGCAACGAGACGCGAATTTACCATGGCCGGTGGGTGAATGCCGTGGATATCCGCAATTATCACGCCGAGGTGGCACTCGCCACGCTGCCCCGCGATCGCTGGGGCGCGCAAGGCCTGTTCCCCGATGCCGAGAGTGGCTCGCTCTGGACCGCGCCGATCACCCTTCCCGCCGATGCCGTGCTCCGTGCCAACGTTGACGGTGTCGCCGGAGTGGCGGTGGAAATCGCCGATGCACGCTTTTCGCCGTTACCTGGTTTCGCCGGCACAGTGTCCGAGGATGGCCTCGATGTCCCGGTCTGTTGGAATGGCGCATCGCTCGCACAGCTCGCTGGAAAAACCATTCGCTTTCGCGTCACTTTTACCCGCCTAGGGAGTCTCGATCCCCGGCTGTATGCACTGTATCTCTGATGGGAGACATCATGGAAAAACGTTTCACCGCCGAACACGGCATCGTCTGCCGCCTCCCCGAAGAGCGGCTGGGCTATTTCGGCTGGCCGACAGTGGCACGGATGGATGACGGCACGTTGCTGGCCGTCTCCTCCGGTCTCCGTTCCGAACATATCTGCCCCTTCGGCAAAACTGTGCTCAACGTCAGCTCCGACGACGGCCGCACCTGGTCGCCGCCCCGTGTCATCAATGACGGCCTCATTGATGACCGTGACGCCGGCGTGACAAATCTCGGTAACGGCAATGCGCTGGTGAGCTGGTTCACCTCAGATACGCGGCAATACACGACGGAAGCGTGGGTGACCAAGTGGCTGGGCGAAGCGGAACTGGCTTCCTGGGCGGAAAAGATGGCGGACTGGACTGACGAAACGGTCGCCGCCGCTCTCGGTTCCTGGGCGAAAGTAACCGCCGACGGCGGCGCTACCTGGAGCGATCCAATCCGTGTGCCCGTGTCCACGCCGCATGGGCCAATCGTGCTGCGCGACGGCGGCCTGCTCTATCTTGGCAAGCGTTATGTCACCGGCTGGGATGAAATGAATAATGGCTTCATTGTCGCCGCGCGCAGCGACGACGGCGGACGCACTTGGTGCGAACTCGGCGCCGTGCCCGTCGCCCCCAATACCGTCCCAGACAACTACCACGAGCCGCACGTCGTCGAGTTGCCGTCCGGTCGCCTCATCGGCGCCATTCGCATTGAAAACCACGGCGGCGTCGACCTCAAGGACGCCGGTATCCCTACCTTCAGCATCATGCAGACCGAATCCGATGATGGCGGTAACACTTGGACGCCGGCCCGACCCCTCGGTTTCCACGGCTCCCCGCCGCACCTGCTCCGCCATTCCACTGGCGTCCTTGTGCTCACCTACGGCTATCGTACTGCCCCGTATGGCCAGCGCGCCGCTATCAGCACCGACGACGGCGCCACCTGGACTCACGATTGGATTATCCGCGACGACGGTCCCGACGGCGACCTGGGCTATCCCTCCACCGTCGAACTCGCCGACGGCTCGCTGTTTACGCTCTGTTATCAAAAAGTGCCCGGCGATCACCGCTGCTCGCTCCTCTGGTCCCGCTGGCAATTGCCCTGAAAGGTCCTTGATGTCGCAACCCAACATCCTCTTCATCTTCTCCGACCAGCAGCGCTGGGACACCATGGGCTGTTACCGAGGAGTGCCTTTACGATCTGCATGCCGACCCATACGAACGTGCAAACCTCGTCGCCGAGCCGGCCTATGCCGCGTGCGCACCGAGCTGGCCGCGGTGCTGAAGCGACGCATGGCCGCCGCCGGGGAAGCCGTGCCCGCGATCTTGCCGGCTGGACAGTGAGTGCTTGACGGGGGTATCATACAGGCGCCATGTTCTCACTGCCGTCTATTGCGCACATCATCACCAGTTACGGCAGCCTGGCACTCCTCGGTCTGTTTATCGGCTACTTCTCCGGTTTACTCGGCGTCGGCGGCTGCTTCATGCTCACCCCGCTGCTCATCACCGTCTTTGGCCTCGACCCGCGGACGGCCGTGGGCAGCGGCATGGCGCAGATGATCGCGGTCGGGGTGGGGGCGGCCTGGCGGCACGCCGCCGCGCGCATGGTCGATGTTCGGCTGGCCTTGCTCATGGCGCCCGGCATCTTGGTCGGTTCCTTCTTCGGCAAGCTGCTGCTGGAATACCTACTGCGCCTCGGGTCGATAACGTTGCTCAACAACACGCGACCCATCGCGGTGGTGGTGCTCACCGGCTGCTTTGCCGTCCTGCTGGGGTGGATAGCCGTGCGCAGTTGGCGTGAGGACGGCACGCCCTATGGTGATGGCCTTTTCCGCTGGGAAGATGGCCCGCTGCCGATGAGCCTCCCCGTCAGTGGCATCTCACGCGTGTCCGCCGTCTCCCTCGTGCTCTGCGGCGTAGTCATCGGCTGCATGTCCGGCCTGATGGGCATCGGCGGCGGCGTCATCATCATCCCGTTGCTCGTATTCGCGTATGGCGTGCCCCTGCGCGCGGCCATCGGCACCAGCAGCCTGCTCATTATGGTTTCCGCCATCGCCGTGACGGTACAATATGCGCTGGATGGGTATGTGAACCTGTACCTTGTCGTCGCGCTGCTGGTCGGCTCGATGTTCGGCGTGCAAATCGGCGCGTGGCACAGCCATCGGCTGAAGGTCGTCCACCTGCATCGCATCTTCGCCGTGTTGACTGCGCTGGTTGCGCTCATGGTGCTAATCAGGTTAGTGGTGTAAGTATGCGAACGACACGACCTTTTCATCTGATGATCAAACCCGCCGGCCCGGCATGCAACCTGGCCTGCGAATACTGCTTCTACCGGGAGAAGGAGGCGCTGTACCCCGCGGCGCATTTCCGCATGACGCCGGAGACGCTGGAGCGCGTCATTGCCGCCTACCTCGGCGCGCATCCCAGCGGCGAGGTCACC
Organism: uncultured bacterium; assembly: GCA_964590255.1. Classification (GTDB taxonomy): domain Bacteria; phylum Armatimonadota; class Hebobacteria; order CAIYQO01; family CAIYQO01; genus JAKIYB01. The sequence continues at coordinate 19,648 of CAZPYA010000022.1, read as the reverse complement.
TTCGGCTGGCAGGGTGGGGAACCCACGCTCATGGGCGTCGACTTCTTCCGCCAGGCCGTCGCCCTGCAGCAGAAGCATGTCCGGCCCGGCCAAACCGTCGTCAACGCTTTTCAGACCAACGGCATCCTCCTCGATGATGACTGGGCGCGCTTCTTCGCCGACGAGCATTTCCTCATCGGCATCAGCCTCGACGGCCCGGAAGATATCCACGACGCCTACCGCCGCGACTTCGGCGGCAAACCCTGCCATGCGCGGGTGATGCATGGCCTGGAATGCTTGCTGCGCCACGGGGTGGAGGTGAACGCGCTGGCCACTGTCAACCGTGTCAGCGCCGGACACCCGGGACGCGTCTATCGCTTTCTTACCGGCGCGGGATTTGAGCATGTGCAGTTCATTCCCATCGTTGAACGCGAGGCGCCGTGCAAGACGAAGGTCACGCCGTTCACTGTGCGCCCCGAGCCGTATGGCAGCTTTCTCTGCGCGGTATTCGATGACTGGGTGCGCCACGATGTCGGCCGCATTTTTGTGCAACTCTTCGAGTCGGCATTAAACGTCTGGCTCGGTGGGCCGCCCTCCATCTGCGTCTTCGCGCCGACGTGCGGCCTCGGGCTGGCGGTGGAGCACAACGGCGACCTGTATGCCTGCGACCATTATGTCTATCCCGATTACTTCCGCGGCGCCATCACGGAGGACAACCTTGCGACCCTGGTGGATGGCGCCGATCAGCGCGACTTTGGCCAGGCGAAGGCGCGTCAGCCAGGCGAATGCCGCCGTTGCCAGGTGCGCCAGTTTTGCGGCGGCGATTGCCCCAAGCACCGCGTCCATTCCGTCGCCGGCGGCCAGCCCATCAGCTACCTCTGTGCCGCCTACCAGCGCTTCTTCAATCACAGCGCCCCGCTGCTGCGCGCCATGGCCGTGGAAATCCGCGCCGGCCGCCCTGCCGCAAACGTCATGCAATACCTGCGGGAAATGGAAGACGATACCCAACCGCCGCTCCGTCGTTGACAGCAGAGAACGAAGTTGCTATTATAACCGGGCTCAAAAGCCCGTCCATCGCGCGCACCTGTAGCTCAGTTGGTAGAGCAACGGACTTTTAATCCGTAGGTCCAGGGTTCGAGTCCCTGCGGGTGCACCACTTTTGATCGTAAAACGCCCTGGCGACAGGGCGTTTTACATCGCCTGATACCACCAAAAACCACCGTGTGCCACCCCGTTGGGCACATTTTGGGCACACAGAAAGACAAAAAAATCTGTCGGTTATCCCCCCAACGCAATCCCATCAACTCCCCGCGACGTATCCCCAGCATCAATCCTGCCGCGATAATCGCCTGCCACATCAGCGGTTCTGTCTGTAACGCATACCATAATCGTTCAACGTCCTGCGGTTCGTAGAAACGCGCCCGGTGAGCCTCAATCCGCGGTGCTTTAACCTGACGTACTGGATTTTCCTTGAGCAATCCAGAATAGATCGCATCCTGAAAGATGACTGACAACAAGCAATAGTACTTCCGCTGACTATGCTTGGTGATCGATATATCTGCATACCGGGCATGCTTCACACTGGCCAACTTCGCCATGAACTCGAAGATATGCCTCGGTCGTAACTGATCGAGACGAATATGGCCAAGTGCAGGCAGAATCCGCGTGGACAACATGCGCCGATATTCCGCCATTGTCCTAGGCGCACGCGTTTTATCGGCATCCTTGAGCCATTGTTCCACCCATTCCGAAAATCGAGACGAAGGTGCAGGCCCTTGATCCTCTAGATCACGCTCAATCCGTTTCTTTGCCTGTTCCGCATCACGCATCGAGCCGTGCACCACGACTGATTTTCTAATGCGCTTCCCCGTCTTCTCATTATAACCACCATGGACAAAGACACGGTAGATCCCTCTACCATCTGCATCCTTCCCCCGAGGTTGGATATATCCGCTCATTCCAATCACCTCCTCAACCAAAGCGCAAAGGCGCGGATCACTCCGCGCCTTTGTGCAAACACTTCTGACGGTATTACTCTACGCCGGCACCCGCCACTGCGATCCGAGTTCCTGCTCCCGAATCCACTCCTCCAGCACTTCCCGCCGGAACCGATACAACCGTCCCACCCGAAACGACGGCAATCGCCCCTCTCGGAGAGCCGTATAAAACGCGTTCCGTCCCATCCGCAGCAGACTGCGTGCTTCAGTGGTTGTTAGCACTGCTGTCCCTTCTGGCATGAATTTCTCCTTTCGGTCAATATTGTGCCGCATCCTGACTAATGGCGCTAGCAGGAAACTTTGATGCAGCCAGGATGCCTTCATAGTCATAATATGTGTTTGATTTTCTTGCCGACACGGCATAGAGGGAATTTGAATTTGCTGACATTGTTAACCAACTGAATGCAGATTCGAGTCTGATGAAGGGAGACCTGCACGCCTATTACCCGGAATGCCAGGGACGCGGCCATGGCTGTAATGTCTCCGTCTTCCCGCGTGATTCCCGAACGTATTGGTTTGCCCATGTCCAGGATTATGCGAAAGAGGTGTTGGTCTATGACGGACAGCACCAGCTCCACTGCGAGGCCATGGAACTTGCCTTTGAGATCATCTTTATCTACGATCATGACGAAGGCACATTAGCCATCGCCACCGATGGGGATTTGGAACACATCCGAGAACTACAGCGCCTCTTTGGGCGTGCGGTGCTGAATGAAGAAATACCCTACAACAGCACACGAGAGCAATTTCATATCCAGCGGTTGTTGAACTGGAACTACCCCCTCCCGCTGCTCCCGGAGGATACGGTGGCCGACGCGAACGGCTTCACCGTTTTACCGCATCGCTGGATTGTGGAGTGGACGTTGGCCTGGTTGGGCCATGCGCGCCGGGTGGATAAGGATCATGAGCTCCATCCCGAGACGAGTGAAACGCTGATTTATCTGGCCATGAGCCACACCATGCTCAAACGATTGGCCCGAGCATGACTTTCAATACAGTTTCTGAGAAGCACTGCGCCCCCAGCGATGTCGAACGAGCCTATTCTTGGTATAATGGGCAGAATGTCGCGGCAGGCTTCTTTGATCTTATGGGGTGCGTCGTCGCGCAGGAAACACGCTTCCGCGGTGCACTCGGCGGCATGGTTAGCCACGAACAGAAGATATGTTGCCTCGTGGACGTCACCACGGTGTTTCTTTCGGGAAGCGCTGCGGCATTCGCGGAACAGGGAGTGACCGGTAACTGGAACTGTGGTGGTTGTTGATGCGTCAATTACCATGATCCCCTCCGAAAAACAAAACGCCCGCATCGGGATGGCACGGGCGCGGATGCCGTCCGTCCGGGGGATCATATCCGTTCACCAGGACTGGTCGTTTCCCCCGATTCCCCGCAGATAGACGGCCACCGGGGAGCGCGAAAACGCATATCGGAAAAGGCTTCGTTGGTTCCCTTCCCCGATTTCCCCCACAAATATATAGGAAGAAAAATTGAATGATCGTCTGGCATCATTGCCGCTAATACTCCTCACCCGCCGTCGGGGAAAACGGGGAGCATCAGCAAAATCCGTTGTTGGATAACGCTTCTCAGCATTGAATAGTTGGGGAAGAGGTTGGGGAAGACGGCAATCTGCCGTCTTCCCCAACCATCAGCCGGCTGCAGGCGGTCGAACGCCACCCGCCTACACACCTCTTCGACGCGCATCTGCACGGCGCATGCATTGCCGTTACCGGGGATAGTATGCGCTCACCGATGTTGGCGGGTGCGATCACCCATTGACGTCGATTTGCCCCGGTAGGTATACGCATACGGCACCGTTCCTTATTGCCGCAGTGAATGGTGGAACGTTTTGAGATTCCCAGCCAGCTACTGCATCCGGCACGCGTCCATTTGGCTTCGATCTATCTTTTAGGTGGCGCGGCCCATTGGCTTATGATCCAGAACTCTGCTGATATACTGACCGCGGGACTGTCCAGGTCTGGTGAACTCCTCCCAGGTCTGGGGAGGGCAAGCCGCGTACCACCACTCGACGCCATCCGGAAACCGCACATAGATCCGCTCGGTTTCGGGATCATACGCTTCGGCGACAATGCGCGTCGAGCCACTGACCGGTAACCACTCTATCATTGCTGTTCCTCACTCATACGTTCCGCGCCAGGCGGCCAAGGCTGGTCCGACGTCCGGCACGGTGGGATTCTCGCGCCACGGTTGCAGAGATGGGTCCTCTGCCTTCGGCCACGGGTCGGGTTTGTCAAGGATAGCGCGCGACGGCAAGATCACCGCCTCACCGCTGATGATCGCCTCATGGGTTCGCAGGGACGGCAGCACTTCCGCAAGGCCAGCCACCGCGTCCGGCAGCGCTGCCTTAATCGCCCCCTGGTCTTCGGCATTTGATAGCCGTAACGCGATCATGGTACCGCACTGCGCCAGCGCGGTCTTTGGGAGTTCGGTCGGGCGCTGTGTGACCAGGAGCAGGCCAACCCCGTATTTGCGCCCTTCGCGCGCAATACGGTTGGCCGCGCTGCGCGTCATCGCACTCGCGTGCTCGCCGAGATAGCGGTGCGCTTCCTCCAGCACGATGAGCACGGGGCTCGGGCGACCGATGCCCGGCCCGTCTGCCTGGCTCCGCAGCGCCACTTCGAGGATGAGGGTTAGCACGACACCGATGGCCGCGTCGGCAGCCTCCGCCGGCACGCCGCTGAAGTCGAGGACGGAGATGGGCAAACGGCCACCGAGCCATTCCTGCATCATGTGCACAAGCGGGTCGCCCCCGGCTGGGTCGTCTACCGGTTGCTGGAAGAAGCGCCGCTGCGGATCGAGCAGACCGAGGCGTAGCAAGTCCGGGGTCGTCCCGTATGCCCCATACAGCGGATTTTTGTGTGGCGGCTGACCGCCAGGCCCATACGGTGTATACTCAGCAGAGTGCAACGCCTGGGCGTCACCCGGAGTTACCAGGCAAGCGGTGGTGGGATCAGCCACTGTTCTGCGTGTCTCGCGGTTCTCAGTGTCGAGTTGAAGCCAAATCGGACGGATATCGAACGGGATCGGCGTATCTGCGGTGATGGCGGTGGGATCGAGCGTGAGCCAGTCCGCGGTGGCGGCGAACTCCCTTCGCGCCTGTGTCACCAGTTCTGCAAACCGATTGGCAAAGGTGGCGCCGCCGGGCCCTCCGGCGAATACGCGCACGATATCCGCTGCGGGCAGTGCCCAATACGGGACCCGCAGTTGCTGGTCTCCGCCCGCGAGCACGCTCCTGACCGAGGCGTGGTCGCGCAGCGCATGCGCGTATTCCCCGTGCGGGTCGACAACGACGATATTGGCCGCGCGCCACCCACCCCTGACGAAGCTCTGCAGAATCGATGCGACGGCGCTCGTCTTCCCTGAGCCGGTCGACCCGACGACGGCCGCGTGGCGGACGACCAAGCGCGCTGCGTCAAGGGAGACCGGCACTTCGTCGGCCGCCGCCAGGCGTCCCAGGCAAACGTGCTCAGCGTCGGGGGCGGGAAACACCGACCGGAGCTGGTCGGCGGTGGCAAAATGCACTGGGTCATCCAGGCCGGGGTAGGAGCCCACACCGCGCTGGAAGCGGCCAGTACCCCGATCGATCTCACCGAGTAACTGGACCTGCAACCAGCGCTCACCGCATTGTACGGCTTCCGAAGGCGCAAGGCGCCCGGCCAGCTCGGCGATGCCGATGAGGGTCACGGTGGCCACGAGGTCAACGAGCCCTTGGGGGATGCGCACCAGGGAGCCGATCTGACCAACGGGCTGCAGGCGGCCGCGGTAGATCGGCGCCACGCCGGCCAAATCAGGGTCGAGCGCGACCGTCACCGTCGCCCCAAGGATGTGACGGACCTTCCCGATGCAAGTCGGATCCCGCTCTACGCTCCTCATTCCCATCCACCTCGCAATCGCCGCGTCGCGCGATGTCCTTACCGCCAGGCTAGCACGTCGCGTCCTGCTCCCTGGTCGTGCTCCGGGCCAAATAAGCCGCCAAGTGGGCGAAGTCACCCATGGTGAACTGCTCGTTTTCCCAGAGAACCGGCGGCACGTCGGACGTGGGCTTCCACGATCCCCGTAGACCGCCGAGGATCGCCTCACGGGAACCGACTACCTGCATGTTCGGCGTGACCACCGCGCGTTCGGCGACTTCCGGTGGAATATCCGCGTAACAGAAGATAACAAACTCCGACCGCTCGCACCGGGTCGCGGCGTCGAAGACCATCTCGTTCAGATGGGCGTCCCCGAACGAGTAGCCGGCGACCAGTGCCATCGTCTCCGGCTGGTACAGTGCCCGCCGCAGGCGGTCCTGCAGCACGATGAATGGCACGCGGCGCGACTCCTCGTATTTCGTGTCGGATGGGTAGATCACCGCGGCACCGCCAGCGGAGACCGGCTGGCCGATGCGCACGATCTGTTCATCGATCCGCGCCCAGTTCACCGAGCCGTGCAGCTTCCAGAGGCGGGTGAAGAGCGACGGGATGTAGCCGCCGTCCGACCCCGGTTCAGCCTCGACGAGCTCCGTGCGGAACCGGGCTCGCAGGTTGCCGACGAACCCATCGAAGTATGGCACTCCGAGTTTCTCCAGCGCGGTTTCCAATAACAGGTCGTAGTTCACCGTGAAGAGCTCCACGGGGAGCCGGTAGTGCGCGCGCGCGGCCCAGGCGGCCAGGCGGTCGACGGGGGTCAGGTCTGCATCCTTGATGTCTAGGGCCCGGACAATAGCCTGGCAGACGGCAGCATCCAGCTCTCGCGCCCGTGCCGCCGTCAGGCCGTCAACCGTCTCACTGCCGGTGAGCAGGCCCGCAATACGGCGCAGACGCCCCAGGACCTGTTCGAGGTTGTGCCCGGTGAGTTGCCGGTTGAATGCGACCTGATCGTCAGCGGAAAGTGCCGTCAGCACTTTGGTTTGCAAGTCCCCCATGTCCGGCAAGCCGCACGCCCGCGCCACGCCGGCGCCGAGGAAGAGGCACACATGGCGCGAGCGAGTGGCCAGTTTGGCCGCGAATCCGGTCATAAACGATTGTGGGTCATGCTGAGTCGTGACCGGCATCAAATCCGTGGCTACCATCAAGGCTGTCAATCAGTGCCTCCTGCCTTTGCCGCTTGATATTTTGCTGCTGACAACCATGACCCACGCCCGCCACCATCAGCATATTGGCGTCATGCCTGTCACTATATTTTACCATGGTAATCCTATATCCGTATACGTTTCCAGGCGATTTCAAAGGTTTCGGCATCGGTCCAAGCTGGGTGCATGCCACCGCCCAAACGGCGAAGAGGCGGGGAGCGTCCGGCGTCATCGCCGGTCCATCGTCCCGCCTCTTCGTGTAACACCTGACTTTCCACCTCCAACCAGGGTATCTGCCCCTGGCGATGTGGCGTTGAACACCTGGGGAGAAACCTCCCCACCTCGCGTATCCCCCTGTGAAGTGCCGTTCACCCGCCGGTTGTAAACCATTCGGATTCGGGCCGGTATCGCAGCAGGATGTCAGGGTTGATGACTGTCGATTCGATGGCGTTGCCTCTTCTCCGTGCCTGTCTTCAGCGTATACCGCGTAGTTCTGCGCCGCTCCTCATGTCACCCGCGCATGGCTCGTTCGTGGTCCCCTTGGTTGGGTCGGCTTCACGGTGCGACCAGGCTCCGTTACTGATACTATGCCGCCCGCTGACCAGTTCAAACCATGGTTGATTAAGGAATGCGCCGCAGCCTACCACCCGCCGGCATACTGCCGGCGCAGGCGGGTCAGCGTCGGCCCGTCGGGCACGAAGGGAATCGACGGCGCGGTCGGGGCCGGCAGGCGCAGCGCCTCGCCAAACGGCGTGTTGGCGACATGGCGGTTGTAGGCCAGCACCATCAGCGCCTCCAGGTTCACCGTGTCGACCATGTTGTAGGCCAGGAGGGTCTCCAGCGCGGCGCGGTTCTGCTTGCGCACGTAGTCGTGCCAGAGGACGACCGCGAAGGCGCCATCCACATCGGCCAGTTCGCCGCGATCCAAGCCCAGCGTGCGCTCCACCTGCTTCAACCCGCCCCGGTACCCCAGGCTGGCCAGCACGTAGCGCAGGTCGATGTGCAAGGTGGACAGCCGCATGTTGAAATACGACTCGATGAAGGGCACGTCGAAGCCTTTGCCGTTGAACGTCACCAGCACATCGTAGTCGCGGATGTCATCCTTGAAGGCGGGGAGGTTGTCGCCGTGCACGTAGTGTTGGACTGCCGTCCCATCGTAGAGCGCGATCGTCGTGATGTGGTCGCCGGGCGCGCCCAGGCCGGTTGTCTCGATGTCGAGGTAAGCCAGGCGGTCGCGAAAGTGCGGAAAGAGGCGCCAGTGCTGGTTGGCGGGCAGCCGCGCGGCGAAGTAGGCGGCATCCCGCGCCTGCAGCCGGTCGCGGGATGCCGCGGCCTGCTGTGTGAGTAGGGCGGCACGGCGCGGCGGGAGCCCCGGGTGGCCCGCCACCGCCTGCCAGCTCCCAATCCCCGCCGCCCATAATCCCTGCTCCGTCTTCGGCCCGATGCCGGGGATATGGCAAAACGTCTGCTCCAGCATGATGGACTCGTTTCTGCGTTGCGCCGTGTTGGTGTGCCGCGCTACGCCAGCCGATACATCGTCGCGCGCTTTTCCCCGCGGCGGAGCAGTTTGCCCTCCGCGCAGAGCTGGCGCAGATAGGCCGACGCGTTGGCGGGCGACAGGTGGCACTCCCCGACGATGGTCGCGCGCTGGGCGACGGCGTGGCGCACCACGCAGGCCAATATCGCCTCCAGGCTGGCGGCGACCTGCGCCTGGCTCCGGCGCCCGCGCTTCACCGCCGGCGCGGGGGAGGGCGGGGCCTGCGGGCCGCCGCGTAGCCCGGCGATCTGCTCGTCGAGCGCGCTCACCTGCTGCAGCAGCCGCTCGCGGCGCCGCGCCAGGGTGGCGATCTTCCGCTGGGCCGCGGTGGTCGACGACTTCAGCGCCTTGCGGCGGGCGCGCAGCTGCGCCATCTCGGCAGAAATATCATCGAGGGTCATGGTGTCGATGCTGGGCACGGTAGGCCTCCTGGCAGGTTCCCGGTCGGTGGCGCCTGCCAGCGCCTATCATACCGGCCGCGGGCGAGAAGAGCAACTGCGGTTGTTGCGCCATCCCCGCATCCTCCCCGTTGTCCCGTAAGAAAAAGAAAGCGAGCAGGCGGGTCGGGCCGGGGCACACGCCACCCCATCCCGTCCACCACCGAGGCCCTGGGCGGGGCGGCCGCAACGCCGACCCCGCCCGACCCGGCTTTGCCCCGGCACCACCCTGCCTTACGTCCCGCGCGGCACCAGTTGCACGAACGTCACCCGCGCGCGCACATCCTCCACCGCCATCCGCGAGGCTCGCGTCTCGCCGGTGCTCGGGTCGTAGGCGCTCACCAGCCCGCTGCCGGCGAAGTATGGCTGGTGCGCCCCCGCCCAGGCGAAGCCGTGGGCGTACCCCTTCAGCAGCCCCTCCTCGTCTAGGTAGAGCGTCTCAGCGTGGTGGTTCGAAGCTGGCATGTGAATCGGCATCAGAGATTGACCCACCGTTGCGTACCAGCAGAATTCTAGCTGACCTCAAATCGAACTTGATGGCTATAGAATCACTGGCGAATTGCCACATTGGGGTGGGTCACGGCTGGATGCCGATTAGCCCCGCAAGTGGGTCAATATTGCACGCCGGTTCACACCCTGACGTGCCATAACGGTCATCTAAAAGGCGTCGATGCCTGGTTCTGCCGCTGGGGATTGCCGCGGCAGCCGTTTGCCAGCATCACCCTTCTAGCGAATAGCCCACCGGAAAATCGAATACTTTATCCTCATGCAGCAACTCGTGAATGGTCAGCATTTGCAGGCGCGGGATCTTCCTGCCGCTGGGGGCGGTGTAGAACCCCAACTCCTCGGCCTCCTGATACATGCCTTTCGATGGGGTCTCCAGGCTGATAAAGAAACAAGAGGCTGCCTTCTCCCGTTCGACGACATGAGCGAAATCGCGAATGAGGCTGCTGTGTTATGCCTCTGAAGCCAGCATCCTGATGCGCTCGCTGAGCGTAAGCAGTGTGTGGGATGTCGTATCGCTGCTGGCTGGACGGGTGCTGGTGGTGAATCCAAGCAAGCTCACGCAGCTCTCGCAACGGCCCTTTATCTTCCATGGGATTGCATCATGAATTGGCGGTCATGTATGGCAACGTCAGCACGGTGTAAGTGACCGATTCGAGGCTGTTGTGCTACCAGCTCTCTCAAAGGCGCGACCCACAATATCTACGCCATGTTCAAATGGACCATTGCGGCCGAAGATATCGAGCTTGCGCGAAAATGGCTAAACAACCTTAACAAAATGGCGCCGGAAGATCCGAAAGCCATCAAGGCGCGCTGGCTCTTTATGAAAATGCAACAAGGCCAATAAAATTGCATGGTTCGGTTTACAAGCGCATGCTCGCTTTGGTACAGTGGAGTGGATTGCTCATCACGGAATCGTTGACTGATACCGTTGTACTGAAGGATGGCACATGACGCGGAAGTCATGGCAGTGTGGATGGATCGGCCTGCTCCTGTTGCTGGCGGGATGCGCCAGTGCACAGGAGGGTCTTCCAACGCGTCAGCCGGAGCCGCCGCCGATCGCCATTATCGCGCAGGACGGCTTTAACCTCGCCGTCGTCGACCAACTCAATCCCTACTACGTCATCGTGCAACTGGCCTCACCGGCGCACAATTGGTTCGCCGGAACCTTCACGAATCTTCCAACCGACAAAGAGGTTACCATCGGGCTCTCCATGGCCGGCAACGACACCAAAGGCAACGCCGCGGACGTCAAAAAATGGCAAGGCCTGGTGCCGGTCATGACCTACGCCGACCCCGCAAAATACGAGACGTACGAGTGGTTTGTCAAGGACGCCCAGGGGCGGTGGGGGAGCGGTGATCCCTTGAAGCAAGGTGAAGCGAAGTTGGCTGGCACCGGAAAAGTACCCGCACAAACGGCGCTCCCGCAAGAGGTCGCCGAGCAGTTCCTGTCGGCCGATGGCACGTATTGGTCGGCCTGGCGAGAAGTGGATAAAGCGGAAGCCGTCCCCGGCGTGAATGTTTTTCGCATCACCCAGCGCTTTGCCTTGCCGTCAGCAACGGTCGCCATGCGGGTGCCGTATACCTATACCTATCTGCAAGCGTTCATCGAAAAACTGCGCGCGGCAAAGCTGCCGGGTATCAGCATTGACGAATGTCAGGCCACCCCGGGGAAACGGAAGCTCCAATTCATCCGTATAGATGATTCGAAAAGCTCAATCAAGGCCGAAGACCGACCGACTGTGCTAGTGATCGCGCGAGAGCACGCCACAGAGCACACCTCAAGTTGGGTCTTGCACGGGATGCTCTCGACACTGCTGTCACCAGACGGGCAGGCGTTACGTCAAAATAGTACTTGGTTGTTTGTGCCCATTGAAGATCCCGATGGTAGTGCGAACGCCAACTTCGATCGATTGGCGGATGCCTTCTGTAAAGCGAACGATCCGGCAACCCCATCGGAAGTCTTCAGTTACGCGCAGTATCTGACGGATTATGTGAATGCGGGCCGGCCGATTCATGTAGCGGTGACATTGCACAATGTTGAAGCGAATGAAACGCCTCATGTGTTCTGCCCGTTCATTGAGGTGACACAGAAAACGACAGCGATCACCATCAATCGGTCGGTATTTGAGGCCATGAAAACCGCAGGCTTTCTCTGTGGTGCCCCGGATCAACCCTGGGATACCGGCTATGCCCAGATTCGCTTATTCGGCTGGGTCGGCCGGCAGTTCGGGACGCTGCCGCTGGCGTATGAGATCAATGATCGTTTGCCGAGTCGGCGGTTATCAATGCAGCAAGTCATGCAGGTTGGCTCGGTACTGCTCACAAGACTCGCGGCATGGCATACCAGTCCCGATGGCATCCAGCACCGCGCATCGGTCGCCGCCACGTTAGCGGCACGAAAAACCCGTCGTGATGCCTATTTTGCCCAGCAACCGTCCCGTCCACAACCGATCAAGCGGTCCAAAGGGGAATTGCTCTTGCTTGGTTACTAAAGCAAGCGGTATACTACGTATACGGTACAATATACAAGGAGTAGTCTTATGCGCCGTGTCCTCGTGTCTAGCCTGACAGCTCTCATCCTCGGCTTGTGCTGCCTGCTGCATCCGTATCGCGGCAGCGGGTCTAATGCCCGCGCCTTACAGCCATCCGAGGTTGCGCAAGCGCGACCGGTTGCGCACACGCAGCCCGTACGCCAAGGATTCACCTTGGATACTTCCATAGGCCTGGAATTCACCGAGCCGGTTTATTCGGTCAGGGAAGAAACGGCAACCGCCGTGTTATCGTTAAACGGAGACCTTGAGACCAATGGAGCCGGTGACGTCTCGATTGTCTGTGTCGGTGGTCCCTACACCGCTCTCGGATGGTCGGGTACCATAACCGATGACCCGATCACGGTACCCATTCCGGAGGTGCCCGGTGAGTATTCCTATAAAGCGATCTATAGCGTCCATACCGATCCCAACGATCCGGACCAGCATAGCCCGCATGTGATCGGGGAATCGTCTGTGGCCACCTTGCTGGTGGTCGATGTCGCGCTCTCCCCTGATCCTGTGGTCGTGACGAACGGTGACGATGCTACGCTCACCGCACATGTCTACCCCGAAACCGCCGCCTCGCTGGTGGATTTTGACATCGATCCAACCTATGATGAAACGCGTAATCCAAACCCGAATGCCGCAACGCTCTCCGGCACGGCGCCGACGCTCACGGTGCATAAAGGTAATGGCACCGGACGCACGCGCGCGATCGCAACGATTCGCAATGGAGCGGTCGAATGTGCGTCCGTTGGGGTGCTTGTCACGAACCTCACGCTTACGGTCGCACACAAGTATATTCTCGCCGGCGGTGTCGACACGACGACGGTGACCGTCACCCTGGGTGATGGCCAAGGCAATCCGGCACCGGCCACGCAAATCACCCTCGCGGCCACCGCGGGTACGCTCAATCCAACGACGGTCACCACGAATGGCGGTTCGGCCACGTCCACCTTCACTGCATCGGAATTTCCGGCCAAAGTCACCGTTACCGCTGCGGTTGTGGGGGGAACGGACTCCGTCAGCAAAGAGATGTATTGTTTCGAGTTGACAGACCTGACGGTCAGCGGCGCGGTGTTGGATGAAGGGAACACGCCCGCACGGTATGCAGCCCGCTTTGGGAATGACGGCGACGTAGTGTCTCTTCAGGCTGAACTGGCCCCCGCCGGCATGGATGTCACCGAAGTACCGCTCACCTGGCAAAACGGGACGCCGGACGCCACGGATAAAACTGTGAATACCGTCTCACGACATACCGCAGTTGGTACCCCGGTGAAGGTGACGGCGACCGGCAACACACAATCCGCTGAGAAACAGGCACGAATTGTGGTGGTAAGGGTGACGGGCATTACGCCGGTCTCCGCAGATCTGCACAGCGATACCCTCAACGGCGAAACGCAACTGATGACCGCCTGGTCGGACACGCAGGGAGCGACGACCACCTGCGGCGCGGTGCTCGATCCGGAGATGAATGGGGAGAATGATGTCAGTGATGTGCTGAATCAACTCCTCGTCTGGTACGGCTCGGGCACGGTGGATGCCAACGATGCCACGCACTGCGCCTTCCCGCGCACCGAGTCGGGACGCACGCCGGTACAGGTGCTCTGCGGTGCGTCGGATGCCCGCGCCACGTTGTGGGTCATCAAGGTGACGGCGTCCATCCTGGCGGACATGGTGCCGATCAATACCGACTGCGACTGGAATGCCAATACCGTCACAGCCGGCGATACGGACCTTGATAAGATGGAAATCACGAATGGGAAGGAAGATGACCTGCGGCAGCTCACCGTCACCGTCGAGCCGCGCGATGTGCCGGTGGGCTAGATGGCCCTCTCCAGCCTCACGGTGCTCACCGAGGCGCCGAACCGCACGACGGATGATAGCCGGATCGGCTTCTTCACCACCGCCAGCAAAGATGCCGTGTTGCCGATGTCCTGGCTGCTCACCGATGTCGATGCGCCGACCGAGGCGTGGATCGAAGGGCAGGCCTTAAGCGATAACGCGGATGACCAGGAGATCACGGCGACCTTCACCTGGGGCGCGCTCGATGTCGTCGGCACGGCGCGGAAGACGGTGCAGGCGCGCGATGGACAGTCCGGCGCGCAGGTGGTCGTCTTTACCTATACCACCGATCCACAGACCGGGGTGAAAACGCTCAATCAGGAGAAATATTCACCCATTGGTGGTACGGTGGCGCTGGGCGTGCGCATGCAGGTCGGGGCCGGCGACCGGCTGGCGCAGGATGCCCAGGGCAACCCGGTCGCTTCCACGGGCACGATTCGTGTGAAGGATGCCTGGGAATATTACAAGGAGGGCGTCAGCGCGCAGATCGAGCAGACCTTCTCGCTCACCGGGGTGGGGTGGCAGGAATTGCTGAATCCGGGCACCGACAACGAGGTGTGGCAACTCTCGGATGCGCCATCCGCGTGTGATGGCACGCAGGCGGCAACGCGCGTCTACTTCAACTGGCTGAATGATGACTGGAACACCCGGAAGTATCCCAGCGTGCGCTATCCGGGCATGACAAGCGATTTCAATCCACCGATGGGGCATAATGGCTGGCATACTGTGCGCCTGGCAAAACTCAATAACGTCGAGACGACGGATGGGATCGCCTTCCAGCATCACGATGCCCAGCAAGGAGGCTGGCAGGAGGCATACACGGCTGGCCCCGACCCGAAGAGGGCGGAGGTGCAGAACCTGGTCATTACCAGCGTGAGTTCATCGAATGGGACGGTCGACTATCTGAAGTATGATCCGGTAGCTGGATCAACATATCATCGACCGTCCGTCTCATTCACCTTCGAGGACAAAGGGGAGAGTAATCCCGGTTTGCGGACGTATAAGTGTTGGGCGATGATTCAGCCAACACGCTCAAGCGGGAAGGAGTTCCTCGACCTGGGCAATATCTACGGGTATGCATATGCGTATGTGCATGATACGGCGACGCCAGTGTCAAAGACACTCGATTGGAAAGGGAGAACTTGCATATGGAACAATGACAATACGGCCTATTGGCTTTCCGGCGAAGATACGGCAGATTGGGGAACCTATACTTATGATGTGATCATCAATGAGGTTGATAGCAACGGAAATTTGATCGATTACTTTGCGTACAAATGGCCGTATTGCCTTACTGTCGGTTCGCATCATTTAATGTACAATGAGAAATATGTTTGTTTTGATAAAAACAGCTCACTCACAGCTGATTATGAGTTAATAGATTATAGCAATATTGAGCATAATAAAAATAATAGCACTTATCTAAATTCGTCGAAACCAAGTGGCGTTCAAATTCTGTTAGTGGATGATAAATTACAAGCCATTTTGCCATCTGCTCAAGATCCGGAACCTAATGAAATAAAATTGCATGATGGAATAGATCACCTCGGAATTAGAATGACTGAATGGAAGCCTGAATTCCCATCATATTATGATCGTTGGAGGATCATCGTGATAGGTGTGGATAATTGTTGGGTGACCTACCGTCGTGATCATTGCTCATCTAAAATGTTAGCCGCAAACACTCAGTATAAATCTGGTAGAGTGACGTCAGATGAAGAGTTGAAGGGGCTACTATTTGAGCTAATATTGACACATGAATTGATGGGTGTCACTCTGTCTGCAAAAGAGACTAATTCAAAGAATCCAAGAAGTATTCAGTATTTAGAATGCGGGGATAGCTCCTCTGGAGATGCGATCGATGTATTGCCAATCAGATACAATCTTCCAAAATATTTCATAGAAAATGCAGCTAAGAATGCGTATGAATCATTAAAAGCTGCTAATCCTGACTCAAGAAGAATGGTTACGCAATTTCTGGTGAATGATCGGCAGAGCGGAGGTCTTACAGAATTTGATAATAATAATGAATATGTAGTAATATTTGGGATTGGAACAACTTCTCCTATTTACAATATGCGACGTACGGTATTGCATGAATTATTGCATGCGTTTGCGGGGAAAAACAATTTGAGAAGGTTTCTGTATGGCGATGCCATTGAATGGAATAATACAACAAGGTTTCTTGTTGGGTATGGCTTTAACAATGTGTGGGATAATAAAGACGCGGTATTGGGTATTGAAAAAATATTATACGATCGGCCTAGGGGGGAAGATGTAGGAATTACGTATGCAGCAGCAGGAGAGATCGATGGCTTTGTTACAGCAAAATTATATGCTAAAAGGCATGATGATGTTTTCTATACTGATTTATATAATGCTGACATAGGACAGATGGCAGTGTCGGATTTCTTAGAAAGGTATGTCGGTGTTGGGAAGCGAATATCTTGGGTTGTAAACTGAAAGGTTAAATTCATGATTAAGATTCGACGACTTTCCGCTGTGTTGGCGATAGTGATTATTTCTGCCGTTTTCTATGTAATCATGAATGTGAAGAATAACCCTAGATATCTATTTTTATTAGATAGCAGGAATGCAAAAAGTTCATTACTAACAAAAGCTATAATCGATAATAATGTTGAGCTAGTTGAATTTATGGTGAAGCATGATACATATATCGTAAATAATTATACAAGCGAAGGTACGGTTCCATTAGTGCTTGCGACGAATATGCGGAACATAGCTTGTGTCAGCATTTTATTAAAGTATGGAGCCGATCCTGATAAAGCTGATAAATACACTGGTCTATGCGCAATTCATATCGCTGTAAATCAAGGAAATGCCGGTGTCGTACGAAGTTTAGTAAAATTCAAAGCGAATATGAATGTTCAAGCAGAGCGCTACCCTTATAATACACCATTACACATGGCGATTGAAACAGACGGGTTTGCTATTGCGAAAATGATTATTGAAGCTGGTGCGAATACTAATGTGAGAAATGCAAACGGTTTGACTCCGTTGCATATTGCTGTCATGTGTAATTCTGTAGAGTGCGTGAAATTGTTATTTAGATTTCACGCAGACTATAATGCAAAAGATAACGACGGAAAAATACCGATCGATTATGCCAGATCTATACAGATGAAGAAACTCCTTCAATCGTACCGTCGTGAATAACGGATTATTTTTCTAACGCAGCATTTAAATTTTTAGATACATGCATGTTAATTGATGTTGGAAAGGAGCAGATATGCCAAGTATTCGACTACATATAATAATGTGTCTTATCGGTATTGCATTCTTTGCATTCGCTGCTGAACCGCAATCTTCCGCCAACCTGCCACTATTCGATAAGAATGACTATCAAGCATATCTGCAAGCCATCATCACCGATCTGCAGGCAGCGAAAGTATCACCGCCGCTTACGTTCGATACGCTGACCGCGTTGACAGTGTCGCTGGAGAAAACGAACGGTTGGAAGTCGGATTCGGCACAGAAATTGCAGACCCTGCTGAAAAACGCGCCGGAGAACCTGCGCATGATGGTGGATCTGCGCAAGATCATCAACGGCGATTATACAGGCCTTGAAGACCTGTATCGCGCCAAACCCTTTGATCCCGAATATTCCGAAGTGATGAAAAGCATCACGCTCCTCCGCGCGCATGGGTATCCCGTGGCCGCCGACGCGTTGAACACCCTGTGTCCCGATGAGTTTGGCAAACGGATCGCGGCCTGGCAGCGCTTGCCGGCGGAGGCACGCAAAACGGTCGACGCCTTGATGCGCACGCGCTACCCGCCGAATACGCCGAATACGAAGATGTTTCTGCAGACAGCATTGGAACTCTATAAGCACCCGCCCAAGGACGCCGGGGTGAATCCCGAGGCCTATCTCGATTTTATGCTCTGGTTCGGCAAAGGCTCGCTGGAGGTGTCGTTCGCCAGCGCGCAGGAGATCCTCGCGGTCGGCAAGCGCGATGGTGCCTTCAAGATGGCCCGCGCCATGGTGACGGACAACGATATGGCGTATGGCGCGCACCGGCTACTGGCGAACTTTTTCTTCCGCGCCAACGACCTGCCGGCGACCACCGAAGCGTACCAGGCGGGGATGAAGGCCATCCGCGAACCGTTCACGCGGGAGATTCGCCTGGATTACCTGGAATACCTGGCCACCCTCGCACGCCTGAAGCCGAAAGACTACACCCCGTCCACGCTGGCCGCCGCGCAGCAAGATGCCGATCCCCTGCTGGCCGGTGACGCGTTTCTGGTCGGCGGAAAATACCCGGAGGCCGCGGCGAAATTCCTGCCGCTGCTGCAGGATGCCGCCGCCCCCTTCGGCCGCCGCCTCTCTGCGCTCAACGGCCTGCTGGACAGCGATCCCGCTGCGGCTTTGCCACAGCTCAACGGCCTGCTGGACGCCATCGAGAAACACGCCCCCGCCGCGCGCGCCGAAGAGCTGCGCTGGCTGGGCTGGCAACTCGCCCGCATCACCGAGCGCGAAGTGCCCCCCGCGCCCAATTCCTTCCGCATGGCCACCCGCATGCAGTACCGTCCAGTGCGCGAGGTGCCGGACTGGGCCGCCACGTTGGCCAGCACCGTCGACCGCATGCTGGCGATAGACTCTGCCACGCTGCTGCAACCGGACCAGTATGCCCCCCAGGACACCTTCCGGTATGGCGCGGGCCTCATCTACGCGCTGGCCGGCCAACCCGACAAGGCGAAGACGGTCATCACCCAACCCCTCACCTACACACTGCCCCCGCCCCCCGGCGGTTGGCCGACCTTCGGCGGGCCGAAAGAGCCGGACACCGACAAACCGCGCACCTTCACCAGCCCCGCCCGCGGGGAAGCCGAACGCGTGATGACCGCGGTGATGGAAGGCCTGGCACGCTACCAGGCGCGCGCTGCCAAAGCGGACCCGCCGGCCGCGCCCCCCGCCACCACGCCGCTGAATACCCAGCTCATTACCGACCTGGCGGCGAAGATCGTCGCGCTGGAAGATCCGGTCGAGATCAAATCACAGATGCGCCGGCTGGGCGAGCAAATCGACCTGGCCGTCTCTTGCCTCGACCCCATGCCGCCCGTGAAGGACCGCAACCAACCCCCGCCGCCGGTCCGCACTATCGACATGACGCAGTTTGCGCCGATTGCCAAGGCCATCCGCGATGTCTTCGCCGATAACGAAGCCATCCGCGAAGCGCCCATGGTCATCTCCCTGGGCCTGAAGCGCGGCATGCTCACCGCCAGCAACCCGCAACTGCTGGAGGAACTCTATACCCTCACCGTGACCGGCGTCGAGCGCTACATCACCGTCACCGGCAACACCACGGTAGGCATTTCGCTAGCCCACACATTTGCATCGGCGCTGGAGGTGCGCCTGGTCGTCGATGTCAAGTCGTATGCGAAACGTTTGCGGGAGAAGTTTCCGAAACCAACGAGATGAATGCGTATGGTAATATCGGAAACGTCATCTGTTCATCGACGGCAGCCAGGGAATTGGCACTGCTGTTAATGAACGGCATATATAGAGCACCAGTAGAGCAACAATTATCTGGTATGTGGCCTACGCAATATCGCACCAGCAGACTGTCGGATGACAATCCCTGAATAACGTGCACGATTGGCCGTATAGCTGTGGAGTATCACTGCGAAAAGGCGGAGTATTCTATTGACTTTACTTGGTGTATTGCGTACGATTACGGTGTAAGTGCCACAATAAGGATGTATCTATATTGGCAGGTTAACAATGTATG
>CAZPYA010000021.1:45836-54626 GCA_964590255.1 uncultured bacterium | reverse complement strand
CGCGCTCCCGCGCGCGCCCTCACCCCTGCCCCTCTCCCAATACTGGGAGAGGGGGGTGCTTTCACGTAGTGCCTGGACTGTTGATCTTCTTTCTGGCCATGTCGAAGCTGGATCAGTTGGATTAGTCACACCTCCACCAGGTAGACGCTCACCCCGCCGGCTTCGGCGGCGCGGAAGAGGATGGCACGGCCGTCGGGGCTCCAGATGGGGTCCTGCTCGGCGAATTGCCAGTAGACGGGCGGGGCGTTGTCCGAGCAGACGCTGGTGACGAGTTCCGTGCGCCACACGTCCTCCTCCAGCGTCAGCAGGCGGATGCCGGTGTGGCCGGCCTGCTGGTCCATCGCCAGCCGCGCGCCGTCGGGCGACGGCGTGCTGTGCCAGGCGGCGAGCGCGGGGTCGTCCAGCGGGTATTCCAACGGCAGGTCGCGATCAAGGTCGAAGATGCCCACGTAATGCCGCGTCGTCTCGCCCAGATACATGCCGTGGTAAGCGATGCGCCGGCCGTCGGCGAACCAGCGCTCGTGCGTGACCTTCACCCGGCCACTGCGCTGGTCGCGAATGGGGCGGGATTCCGCCTCCCCCACCCTGCGCAGGAACATGCGGCCGTACTGGTAGGGGATGGCGCCTTCGTGGCAGTAGAGGATGAGGTCGTTCTCGCGCGGATTGACCGAGATGTGGTCGACGCACGCCGGCGCCGGCTCCTCCCACAGCTCCTCAATCGCGCCGGTGTGCAGATCGACGCGGACGAGGAGGGTGGAGATGCCGTATTGGCGGTAGTAGTCGTCGGGCGGCCAGCCAACGGACTTGCCCGCCTCGCGCGCCTCCGCCGACGCGCGGATGAGCCCGAGCACGTGCCAGCGGCCGTCGGCAGTGACGTCGGTGTCGCCGATGCCCGCTTCCTCCACCGGCAACGACCCGGTGAGTCGTTCCGCCTCCGTGCCGTCAATATCCGCCCGCCACACGGCATTCTCCATCGCGAAGGTGACCGCGCGTGTCCCGGCGATGGCATTCAGCGTCGCCCAGCCCTGGTTCGGCGTCGACGGCGTAAATGGCCCGGCCATCCGTCGCCGCCGGCCCGTCGCCACCTCGCACGCCATCACCGTGGATGTCGCGCCGTCATGCGCCAGGTAAAAGCACCACTCGCCGTCAGCGGTGAAGGCGTGGTTGTTGAAGTAGGGACTGATATTGATGCCGCCACTGACCAGGCGGTGGACGGTACGACCGGTCACGGCATCGCGGAAAGACTCGCGGGTGTTGTCGGACAGGTCGGTGATGGCATGCGGCATCATTTCACCCTCTCAATATTCCTGCGCTATACAGAGTGATTTTCGCTGTCCGGTGGGATTGCCCTCCCTGAGAACCCGTATGCGTCATGGCATGCACTCCTCTGGGTATCGGCGTTCACCGCTAATCCCCATATGCGTTACGCGTACCAAGCAGACATCTGTATATTCGGGTGCATACTACTGGGCCAGTGCCGTCTTGCGGATAGGCGTTGCGCGCTCCCGCGCGCGCCCTCACCCCCCAGCCCCCTCTCCCAATCCTGGGCGAGGGGAAGACGAGGATCAGCAATGACGACCGGTCGCATCGGGTGCAGACGAGGATGTGTCTACATCGGACGGGATCGATAACTGCGCTTCGCGCACATGCCCCTCACCCCTCCCCCGCTCCGCCGCGCTGCGCAAGGGAGGGGAATGCAACCTTGTCCATGCCCTGCTCAATCGTGTATCATGGCGCACGAGGGATAGCGATATGACCGACGCCGAACCGATGCAGCGCCCGCAGGGCATCCTGCAACTGCTGACCGTGAACCGCCTGAACTGGCTGCTGCTCTTCGTGCCGGTGAGCATCGTGCTGGAGCTGATGCACCGTAAAGAGCTGGAGTTTTGGCTCTTCATCACCGCCGCGCTGGCCATCATCCCGTTGGCGGGTCTTATCGGCGAGGCGACGGAGGAGCTGGCGTCATACGTGGGGCCGGCGGTGGGCGGGCTGCTCAACGCCACTTTCGGCAACGCCACCGAGTTAATCATCGCCTTACTGGCGCTGCAGCAAGGCCTGCACGAGGTGGTGAAGGCCTCCATCAGCGGCAGTATCATCGGCAACATCCTGCTGGTGCTGGGCCTCAGCATGCTGGCGGGTGGCTGGGGGCGCGATAAGCAGCGCTTCAACCGCACCAACGCCGGCGCCAGCGCCTCCATGCTGTTGCTGGCGGTCATCGCGCTGGTGATGCCGGCGATTTTCGAGCTGGTGCGCTATGGCAAGGTGGAGGACGGCGCCGCCGCGCCGGGCCCGGTGCAGCACCTCAGCCTGCTGGTGAGCATCGTGCTCATCCTCATCTACGCCGCCAGCCTGCTTTTCTCGCTGAAGACGCACCGCTCGCTGCTCGCCACCGATCACGGCGAGGCGCGACTGGCCCGGCTGGGACGCGGCGCCGCAATGGGCCTGCTGCTGGTCGCCACCGTCGTCACCGCCTTCATGGCCGAATTCCTGGTCGGCAGCATTCATGCCGCCACCCAGGCGCTGCACATGTCCGAGTTCTTCGTCGGCGTCATCGTGGTCGCCGTCATCGGCAACGCCGCCGAGCACTTCTCCGCGGTGGTAATGGCGCGCAAGGACAAAATGGACCTGTCCGTCACCATCAGCACGGCCTCCAGCACGCAGATCGCCCTCTTCGTCGCC
This sequence comes from uncultured bacterium, assembly GCA_964590255.1. GTDB lineage: Bacteria > Armatimonadota > Hebobacteria > CAIYQO01 > CAIYQO01 > JAKIYB01. The sequence goes on along the minus strand of CAZPYA010000021.1, from coordinate 51,947 downwards.
CCGGTGCTGGTCTTTGCTTCCTATGCCTTCGGCCGGCCGATGTCGCTCATTTTCAACGCCTACGAAGTCGCCGCCATCGCCCTCTCCACCCTCGTGCTCTCCGTCATCACCCTCGATGGCGAGTCCAACTGGTTCGAGGGCCTGCAACTTGTCGCGGTCTACATCATTTTGGGCATTGTTTTTTACTTTGTGTGATGTAGACGACGAGCCTCATACGCGCCAAGTTATTGCCTAATCGGCCCCGCACCCCCCGACCCCTTCCCCCGAGGAGAGGGGAGTGATTGTTGCGTCGAATCCCATGGGGTAGCCATGCCATCGTTACCCCTCTCCTCGGGGGAAGGGGCAGGGGTGAGGGGGCGATCAGGCACACCGGCGCCGGCTCTACGCGGCTCGATGGAGTCTCGCCCAAGACCATTCACATACGGGCTCTCGACCACGCCGCGCCACCTCTCCCCCAGCCCCCTCCCCTACGTGGGGAGGGGAGAGTGATGAGGAAAAATGGCGGCATTGGAAGCTGGTTCGCCACACGCTGCAGACTTATTTGCATGGTATGGGGAGTCTCGCCCGCCATGATTACTTCTGCAGCATCCACACCGCCAGTGCCGGCCACTGGTCCCACGTCCAGAAGGGTGTCTCGTCCTTCGCCGCCTCGCCCATGGTGGTGCCGGAGAAAACGGCGGCGGTGCCTTTGCCACATGTCCATTGGATGAAGATGGGCACCTCGCCGGCGGAGATGCCGACGGTCGCGCCCGCCTTCGGCGTCACGGCGTGGTAGTAATAGAGCAGCGGATTGCCCGGCAGCGGCTTGCCGGCCGCGCGCAGCGCCAGCGGCTTCGGCGCCTGGAAGATGTCGCGCGCCGCGCGCACCGTCACCGGCAGAGCCGCCTCCAGCGGCGTGCCGCTGAAGAACCCCTGGCCGAGCGTGAACGGGCCGCCAAAGATCACCAGCCGCCCACCGGCGCGCACGAAATCGGCCAGCCGCTGCAGGCCGTTGGCGTCCCAATACTCCGCGCCCATGTCAACGAGCGCGATCACGTCATACCGGTACAGGTCGGGGTAGTCCTTGGGCAGGTTACGCGCGCTGCACTGGGACACTCGCGCGTTCGCCAGCGCCTGCAGCGCTTGTGGCAGGCGCCAGGAATCATGGTAGAAGCCTTTGACCAGCAGCACATCCAGGCCAGGTTCGCCGCCAACCGCGAGACCCGCCGGCGGTGTCACCGTGGGAGCCCCGAAATTTGGCGCCTTCACCGGGGAGCGCAGCTCGACGGGCGCGGTCGGATTCAGCAGGTTGTCCGCCATCGGCACCGGCGCCACCGGCGCGCACTGTTCCATCTCGGCCAACTCATCTTTGCTCAACGGCTCGGTGAAGGCCGGCGCGTCCTTCGGCACGGTATAGATGCCGTCATACTCCGCCACCACCATGCCCCACACGTCGAGCCGCGGTACGCTGATCGACGCGACGCCGGCCTCGCCATTCCGCCACGTCAACGCCTCAACGCGGTTAGGCGTACCCGGCGCGATGAACAGCACGCGCTTCAGCTTCTCTTTGCCCGCCACCAGCGACAGGCTGATGCCGGTCACCGGCGCCGGCACCTCGTCCTTCGTCTTCGCGATGACGTCGGTCACCGGCGGGTTCAGCAGGTGGATGATGGCGTAGCGCTTCGTCGGGCTCGCCACCAGTTCATTCGCAAAGCCTTTGTGCCACACCGGCTGTTCACCGCGCACGGCATACGCCTGCTCCGGCAGCGCGCGCAGGCGCGGATCCCAGATGAACCGCGACCAGCGGGTGAGGAAGCGGCCCCAGTTCTCCGAGCCCGTCGCCCGCAGGTGCTCGCCCATGTAGTCATGCGCGCCGATCATTGTGCCGATCATGAATTTATACAGCTCGGTATCGCCATACGAGAAGCAGGCATGCCCGCCGTAGTGGCGCACGGTACGCATGGTCGTGGCCATGTCCTGCGCGTAATCGCTCCAGGTCTTATAGGTGCGCCGCCCCCAGAAATCGGGCTTGTCACGCATGCCTTCGAACATCCACAGCCCGCCGCCCGCCAGCATCTCGCGAAACTCGTGGCCGCATTTCTCCGCCGGCGTCAGCGGGCACACGTTGCCGCCTGACACCGGGTCATTCGTGTTTACCCCGAAAAGGAAGCCCGGCAGCTCCTTCCAGACGCGCTCCTTGGTGTAGCGCATGTTGCGGGCGTTGTAGCTGTCCACGCCGTCGAAATGGACGGCGCCGTCCTTCGCCACGAAATGCGCGCGGAAGCCTCCGGAATCATAGCGCACGCCGTCCCAGCCGAACTGCTTCGCGCTGGCGATGAGCTGGTCGATGCCGTAGTCCAGCGGCGCCATCTGCCGCAAGTCGACCCAGCGGTAGGTCCAGGCGTATTTGTAATCGCTGTATTTATACTTGTCGGCATTCTGCCAGTTCTCCATGTCCCACACATCCGCCGGGCGGCCGATGGTGCGGCCAACAGCATCGACGGTGAACCATCGCGGTTTCTTCCGCGCCAACTCCCACCCCGGCATGCCGCCGGCCATGCATTTACCGTAGGTGATGGCCTTGATGCCCAGGTCGTGCGCGGCCTTCACCTGCAGTTGCAGCCGCTCGGTATTCTCGTGCCGCCGCGCCTGGCCGCTGAACCAGGTGGCGCCCGGCGCGGTGACCATCAGCCCCCAGTCGTCCGGCGCCCAGAAATCCTTCTCCACCCAGTTGCAGTATCCCGCGCGCAGCCGCTGCATCTCCTTCACGATCGTCTCGGCGCTGGTCGCGCCAGTCTGCGATATTTGCCCGGCGCCGATGGCCACCTTCCACAGGTGATCGGACACGCTGTAGGCGTCGCTCTTCGCTTCCACCACCTTGCCATCGCGCACGATCTCCACCAGCAGGTCGCGCCCATACTGCACCGCGCCGACGTTATACGGCAGCGTCACCGTCGCCTCGCCCCCCGCCGCCACCTCCACCGGCTGCGCGCCCAGCACGCGGCGGTCGTCCAATCCGGTCACCTCGGTGAAGCGCACCTCCGCCTTCATCGCCTCCGCCGCGTAGTTGTGGAGGACGGCGGTGGCGGTGGCGTTCCCGTTGGGGCTGTAGAGGATTTTGTCGACGGCGACGTCCTTGATGAATAGTGGGGAAAGCTGGAGCAGACGTATTTCCGAGGCTTGCACGCCGACTGGCGCGACGATATTCGCGTTCTTTTCCCACGCGAGACGAACCAGCACTGGCGCGTGTTCCGCCTGCACAAAATTTACTTCATAATATCCTGTCGGACGCACGGCGACCGGACGATACACCGTTTGCCCGACCAGCGCGATGGGCTCCAGTTCATTCGCCGGTTGTTGGATACGGAATGACAGGCGATAGCGTCCCTGAATCAGCGGCTGTGCACTGCTCCCTTGTCCGATCACCGCATTCATGCGCTCAAGCGGCACTTCGACGGATTTCACCGGTTTAATGGCCGGAAGTGCGGCACTGCCGTTCAACCCGGTGATGTATGGCAGTATTGTCACGGGAATCCGATCCATCGCCGGCCACCCCAAGTATCTTTGTTCCAGATAATCCTCCACCTGCAGCCGCTCTGCCGCCGTCAGCGCCCGGTCAAACACCAGCACTTCGGCGATTTCGCCTTCAAAGCGGTTCTCCGGCACGTTGTTCAGCTCGTTTTTGCCCAGGTGCTTCAGCTTCTCGGCGCTCGGTGGGTTGTCGGTGATGGCGAAGACATTCCACTGCAGCAGATTGCGCAGGCTTTTGTGAAAGATGAAGCGGCCGTCGTTGGGCGCGTAGCCCACTTTGGGCGAGGGGAGGCTGTTCTGGTACAGCATCGGGTAGCGCCCGCCGGTGAGCAGCTCGGTGGCGTTACTCATGCGCAGGTAACCGTCGGTGCCGGCGTCGAGACCGAGCGGAAAGCTGTAACCCTTTACCTTGCTCCACTTCACCACGGCGAAGACGGATTTACCCGCCACGGGGATGCTGGTCGCCAGCGATAGCGCGTCATCCACCCCATCGAAGCGGATGGCCGGCAGCCCGTTATCGGACATCACCAGCGTTGGCTGCAGCGCCGGGTCGGCCTGCAGCCAATCGTTTCCCTTGCCGGATTGGTCTTTCCACGCGGCGACGCGCCCCTGGTCGTCTTTCACCACCCCGGCATCCGCGCGCACGCGCAGCAGCAGGCCGGCGGGGAGTTCCTGGGCCACGACAGACATCACCGCCATGATGGCGCAGATCACCAATAATAATCGCATGGGACACACCTTTCATCCGTCCGCCTCCCCGCAACCGGTATGGGGAGGGTTGGGGAGGCGACCGGCTTTCTGAACCGTTGTTTCTATGGTACTCTACTATACCATGACACCGCGCGTCCGGCGTCGTTCCGCTGCAGGAAAACACGGCGTCGAGGCGGAAATGAAGCATACGACTGGACGAGGAGGAACGCATGACTTCACGGATTCGCCTATTCACCCTCTGGGTGCTTCTCGCCGTGCTGGCGTTGGTGTTGCGCCTGCCCGCGGTGCTTGCCCAGGCAGAGCCGGAAACAGCCACTTTCATCTTTTCACCACTGGCGCGCGTGTTAATGGTGGAAAAAAGCACGGAGCGCACCACCATCAACGGGCGGGAGATGGAATCCGCCGTGAAGGAAGAGAAGATCCGTGCCGTCACCAAGCGCACCGAGACGGGTTTCCTGATGACGGAAACGATGATCTCCGCGACTAAGCGCACGGATGACGGCGACGATGAAGTGGATAGCTTCACCCGCGTCTTTCTCGAAGTGCCCATCACCGTGGAAACGGATGCGACCGGCAAGCTGCGGGATGTCCGTGGCCTGAAGAAGCTGGACGAGAACGCGAAGGAGATCTTCGAGGACGAGGAATACACGCTCTACAAGTCGATCTTCACCGAGAAGGCGATGACGCAGGTGATTACTGACGAGTGGGCCAAACGCTACGGCGCGCTTATCGGACGCACCGTGAAAGCCGGCGACACCTGGACGCAGAAGGGCAAGCTGCCGCTGCCGGACAACCACAGCGCCGCCACCACCACAGTGACCACCGTCACGGGGTTCCGCACCTTCAACGGCAAGCGCTGCGTGCGGCTGGCCTACGAAGAGAGCATCGACCTGAAGGCGCTGTCGAAGGCGCTCACCGCGTCCTTCAAATCCCTGCCGCGCCCCGACGGCATGAAAGCGCCGGTGGTCAACGCCACCCGCTATGTGAGCAAGGGCGAGCGGCTGGTGGACCCGAAGACGATGGAGACGCTGTACGAAAAATCGACGGAAGTGCGCGAGAGCACGGTGACCGTCGACGGCACGGGCACCTTCACCATGGTGGAAGAAGAGGCCAGCGAAGAACGACAGGAAGCCGACACCGTGTGGCGCGCCAACGCGCAGGAAACGTAATCCGCGTTCATCGCACCAACGTGAACGGGCAGGCCTTGCGGCCTGCCCGTTGTGCGTCATCGCGCTGGTGGCTTACTTCGCGTATTCCACCTGGCGGGTTTCGCGGATTACCGTGACCTTGATCTGGCCGGGATACTGCATATGCTGTTCGATCTCGTGGGCGACGTCGCGGGCAATGAGGTAGGCGCCCTGGTCGTCCACCTGCTCGGGCTTCACCATGATACGGATTTCGCGGCCGGCCTGGATGGCGTAGCAGCGTTCCACGCCCGGGCGCGAGGTGGCGATCTCTTCCAGCTTCTGCAGCCGTTTGATGTAGTTTTCCAGCGATTCGCGGCGGGCGCCGGGGCGCGCGGCAGAGACGGCGTCGGCGGCCATCACCAGCACCGCTTCCACCGTTTCCGGGTGCGGGTCGCCGTGATGCGCGGCGATGGCATGCACCACCTCGTTCTTCTCGCGATTGTTGCGCGCCAGATCGGCGGAGAGGTGATGGTGGGCGCCTTCGCTCTCGCTGTCGGCGGCCTTGCCAATGTCGTGCAACAGGCCGGCGCGCTTGGCGATTTCGACGTTCGCGCCCAGCTCTTCAGCCATCATCCGCGCCACATGGCACACTTCGATGGAGTGATCGAGCACATTCTGCCCATAACTGGTGCGATAGCGCAAGCGGCCCAGCGCGCGCACCAGGTCGGGCGCGAGTCCGGTGACGCCGGTGGTCATCACCGCG
>CAZPYA010000021.1:34437-45826 GCA_964590255.1 uncultured bacterium | reverse complement strand
CCGGCGAGCTTCACCTGGCGTTCCACTTCAGCTTTAGCGCGTTCCACCGCTTCCTCGATGCGCGTCGGGTGGATGCGGCCATCTTCCAGCAGCGCGGTGAGCGCTTGGCGGGCGATTTCGCGGCGCACGGGGTCGAAGCCGGAGATCACCACCGCTTCCGGCGTGTCATCGATGATGAGGTCGATACCGGTAAGGGTTTCGAAGGTGCGGATGTTGCGCCCCTCGCGGCCGATGATGCGCCCCTTCAGTTCGTCACTGGGGATGGGCACCACCGACACGGTGCTCTCGGTGGTCTGCTCCACCGCCACGCGCTGCACCGCCATGGTGACCACGCGGCGCGCTTCGGCTTCGGCATGCTCCAGCGCTTCTTCCTCGACGGCGCGGGCCAGCCGCGCGGCGTCGTGGGCGGCCTGCGCGCGCACCGCCTCCAACACCTCTTCGCGGGCCTGTTCCAGCGTCATGCCGGCCACGCGCTGCAGCTCGACCATGCGCTGCTCTACCAGGCGGTTCGCTTCCTCCTGCCGCTGCTGCACGTCGCACTCCTGGCGGCTGATGTCGCGTTCGCGCTGTTCCGCGACGTCGATTTTGCGATCCAGCGCTTCATCCTTCTGCGCCAGACGACGTTCCATGCGGGTGATTTCGGCGCGCGCTTCGCGCTGCTCATTTTCGAGCTCCCCGCGAATGCGCAGCACTTCGTCCGCGACCTTCAACTGTAGCTGGCCGCGCTCAGATTCCAGATCTTTGCGCGCCAGGTCCCGATCCTTTTCCGCTTCAAAACGCAGGCGATCCGCATCTTTTTGCTGTTGGATGAGACGGTATATCCAGAGGCCAAACGCGCCGAGTGCGAGCACCAGCACGGTGACCAGAATCCAGGCAACCATTTCGCTTATTATTGGACTATCCTCCTCACGCTATGCTTAACGTCCGCCGGGCTGGCGGCGGCGATTCGCGGGCGGGGTTCATACTCCGCCACAAGAATGTGTCTGAGTCGCAGCATGCACATCACGGCATACTGGATCCGTACCATTCACGATGGCCCGATACTAGTCCAGCCAATCCCCGTCTTCATTCAAGTGATCGTTCAATTGCGCGCAGACGCGCCCGATCACGCTATACGAAAAACCGCGGCGCTGCAGCAATCGCCGCACGCGCAGCAGTTCGTTACGCTCCAGCGGCGCCGCGCTCAGGCGCGCGGCACGGCGTGCCACCTCCAGCGCCGCGTCATACTCGCTGTCCTCCGCGAATCCTTCCGCCAATACTTCTTCCGCAAGCGCCCGGTCAATACCTTTCGCCCGCAACTCCTGCTTCAACCGCGATGGCCCACGCCCCGGCCGCGATGCCACCCACCCGCGGGCAAAGTCGCGATCATCCAGCAGGTTCAGGCGCATGAGGGTGGCGAGGGTACGGTCGGTGACGGGCGGCGGATAACCTTTGCGCTCCAGACGCTGGCGCAATTCCGCCTCGCTGCGCGCGCGAAATCCCAGCAGGCGCAGGGCGGATTGCATGGCGTGCTCTTCATCCAGTATGGGCGCCCGGGTGGGCATGTGCGTCCTCGCAAATCAGTTATCGAACAGTCCGCGCATCACGCGAACCTCATCACTCTACATACGCGGAAGCCCGCCGGCGTCATTTGACGCATGGAGCGGGCTTGCCACACACTCTCGTATCCACCATACCCGGATGAGGCGGGAATGAATCACGCCTCATCCGCCATACGGCGGCTTGCTTGATGGCGTCCCGGCCGCTGTGACGGCCGGGACGGGTGCGATTTACTCTTCATCGCCGTCATCGGCGGCGGCAGTATGCACGATGTGCCCCGGCACGGTCATCGCCACGGCGCGAATCTGCGCTTCCAGCTCGTTGCGCACGTCCAGATGTTCGTCCAGGAAGACGCGGGCGTTGTCGCGCCCGTGTCCGAGGCGCAGTTCTTTGTAGCTGAAGAAAGCGCCGGTTTTCGTGATCATTCCATATTCCATGCCCAGGTCCAGGATGGAACTGCTCTGGCTGATGCCGGTGCCATACATGATGTCGAAGTCGGCCTGGCGGAACGGCGGAGAGACTTTGTTCTTCACCACTTTGGCGCGGCTGCGGCTGCCGATGTTCTCGGTGCCGGATTTGATATTCTCCACGCGGCGAATCTCGATGCGGACGGAGGACCAGAACTTCAGCGCGCGGCCGCCCGGGGTGGTCTCCGGATTGCCGAACATCACGCCGACCTTCTCGCGAATCTGGTTGATGAAGACGCCGGCGCAACGGCTCTTGTTCAGCGAGCCGGCCAGCTTGCGCAGTGCCTTCGACATCAGGCGCGCCTGCATGCCGACCTGGTTGTCGCCCATCTCGCCTTCCAGCTCGACTTTCGGCACCAGCGCGGCCACCGAGTCGATGACAAAGATGTCAATGGCGCCGGAGCGCACCAGCAGGTCGGCGATGTCCAGCGCCTGCTCGCCGTAGTCCGGCTGGGACAGCAGCAGGTTATCGATATCCACGCCGCAGTTCTGCGCGTAGATGGGGTCCAACGCGTGCTCGGCGTCGATGAACGCGCAGGTGCCGCCGGCTTTCTGCGCCTCGGCGATAACGTGATAGGCCAGCGTCGTCTTGCCGGAGGATTCGTTGCCGTAGATTTCAATGATGCGCCCGCGGGGAATGCCGCCCACGCCCAGCGCGATGTCCAGCGGCAGGCAGCCGGTGGAGATCACTTCCGTCTGGATCTTCCCGGCCATCTCGCCCAACCGCATCACCGAGCCTTTGCCGAACATCTTATCAATCTGGCCGACAGCCAGGTCCAGCGCGCGCCCTTTGTCCGTCATTGTCGTCGTCGTTGCCTTGCTCATGTTTGAAAAACTCCCTAATCACAGATTGGCCCGCGTGCGCGGGCAAGCGTCGTATAGCAGGGCTCATGCCCCGTCCCCGCGGTGAAGCGGAGTAGTGATCATATTAGTTCTGTTCTCGTTGCGCGCTCCCGCGCTTCGCGTGATTTTGGATTTGCGATTTTGGATTTTGGATATATCAATCGAACACTGATTTTGTTTTCGTTGCGCGCTCCCGCGCGCGCCCTCACCCCTTGCCCCTCTCCCAATACTGGGAGAGGGGTATTGATATTACTATCCGCATTATCCGCTGTAGCCACCGCACAGAAGCGGCAGGCGGGCCAACACGGTGTAGCGCGCGCCGTGCGGGCTCAACTCGCTGCGCATGAATGTCACGGATGCCACCGGCTGTGCGCCGAAGTCCTCCGCGGCGTATCGGTCGAGCAGCGGCATCAACCGCTGCAGTCCGTGTGGCGCGCGCACCCGGCCCAAGGTGAGGTGCGCACGGAAGGGGCGCTCCTCCGGCGGCACGCCCGCCGCGGTCATCGCCGCCTCCACGTCCGACGCCAGCGCGCGCAGCGCGTCCGCTCCGTCGGTGACCCCCGCCCAAATGATGCGCGGATGGCGCGGATTCGGGAATACCCCCACCCCCGCCACGCGGATGGTGAAGGGGGCCTGTCGCCCGGCTACCGCTGCCAGCGCCTCGGTCAATCCGGGGATGCGCGATTCCGCGACATCACCGAGAAACTTCAGGGTAAGGTGCAGCCCGGCGGGCGCCGTCCAGCCGACATCCGCCTCAGCGCCGCGCAGCGCGTCCTGCACCGCCGTCAACCGGGCCACCATCTCGTCCGCGGCTTCCACCGCGATGAAGGCGCGGATCGCCATCTGTCCTCCCACCCGGCCATACTCCTCGCCGGCATGCACACATTATAGCACTAAAACGCGCGTTCGTATAGCCCTTTTGCTGGAAAAACGACAGCTTTTTTTGCCTATCGAATTAAGCTCTTTGTTCGCCGCATGCCCCGGCATACCTGCCGTGCTCTCGGACATTGACGAAAACGGGGAAATCGGAGATGAGACGGTGTCCAGCCGTTGAAACGGCTGGCTCGGTTCAGTCGTCTCTACGAGACTGGCGGGAGGGGAATTTCGTTGTCGGAGTGCGTGAATGGCGATAGGGTGCGCCTGTGTGCCAGGTCGGACGCCACTCTGCCTTGCTGCGTGGCTTACTACGAACGGGTTTTTGTGGTGACCTGGGCTATACTCGGGCGGCGAATAACTCCGCGGCCCCTGGGGAGGGTTATTTTACTTTTTTGCTAAGCACCCAGAAATCCTGTTCGGTGGGGCAGTAAAAGTCGGTGGTGCCTGGTCCGGTGCTGGCGGTGCCGCTGAGGCGGATGATGACATACTTGCCGCTGAACTTTGTGGTGTGGTGCGGGCAGGCGGTGATGATGGTGGTACCACCGGCCTGGGCGTTGGCGAGGCCGGGGAAGTCCGTGCCCATGCCGCCGGCGCTCTCCACCACCAGCGTAGCGTCCGCCGCGCTCCAGAAGTCTTGTTTCCCGGTCTTCGGGTTGGTCAGCGTGGAGTAGGTCGCCTCGGCGTCCGCGCGCGTTTTCAGCGGCTCAGGCGACAGCGACCCGACGGCATATCCCCAATAATTATAGTATTCGCCATAGGAGTCATGCTTGTCGACGCGGTCTTTCGGGCAGGAGGGCACCGCGCCCAGCAGCTTCGCGTTGACCAGCTTCTGCATCGGGGCGGCATTGTCGGGGTAGACGCCGTAATCCTGCTTATACATCGCCACCGCGCGGCCGACTTCGGCCATCTGCGAGATGCATTGCGCCTTCCAGCCGGCTTCCCGCGCGTTAAAGACCACCGGGATGAGAATCGCCGCCAACACGGCGATGATTGCCACCACCACCAGCATTTCCACCAGCGTAAAACCCGCCAAGCGTTTCATGCGTCGTCTCCTCATCCTCAACATACCCCGTGCGGCTACCACCGACTCACATACCATGTCCACAGATTCACCGCCGTCTGCAGCACCTGGTGGGGCATGAGCGCCACCAGCACGGCGCAGGCGGTGAGAAACGGCCCGAAGGGGATGTAGTTGCCTTCCGGTAGCTCCTCCTCGGCTTCTTCGTCCTCGCCCTCCACCGTCTGCTTCGGCCACAGCGGCTCCAGCAGGATGAGGGCGACGATGACCAGCACGCCGAAGGTAAACGGCGCCAGCAAACTGGCCAGTGAATTCCAGTTGCCGAACTGCCGGGCCAATGCGGCGCTGGCAAAGGTTTGCACCACCCACAGCAGCCCCAGCGCCAGCGTGCCGCCGACGAAAGCCTTCAGCGGCAGATACCCGCGCGGCGGTTCCGCCTCCTCGGGCTCGAGCTGCGGCGCGGCGGCCTTGCGCGCGGCGGCGGCGCTGAGATTATAGCGCACCAGCAGCGCGACCCCGACCACCACCGCCACCAGCACCGCCATGCCGAACGAAAGCAGCGCTAGCCCCGGCCCGAGCATGGCGCCGATGGCCGCGCCGATGTAGGCGTCCCCCACCCCCATGCTCGGTTTGCGGAAGATGAGGCCGCCGAAGAGATCGATGCCCACGAAGACCATGAAGCCGATCATCATGCCCGGCACGGCGGCGGGCAGGTAAGCGTGCCACATGCCGGCCACCTTCACCCCGATCTGTTCCATGCCGCCGTATTTCAGCATCACCTCGGCGATGACGCCCATGGCCATGGCGATCCACGTCACCGGCTCGATGACCCAGGTGGTGTCCAGGTCGATCATGAAGGTGACCAGCATGCACGCCACCCATACCAACAGCGCCACCAGCATGATGAGGCCGGGCACAGAGGCGAGGAAGTAGCCGGTATCGGGCCGCAGCGCCAGCGACGCCCACGACGCGGCGAAGAGCAGACCGGTGACGAGTTCGATGATGAAGTAGCGCGGCGAGATGCGCTCACGGCAGTAGCGGCACTTGCCGCGCAGCAGCAGGTAGCTGAGCAGCGGCATCAAGTCGGGTATGCGGAGCCGCGTGTCGCAGCGCGGGCAATGCGACGGGGGGTGGATGAGGGATTCCGCCCGCGGCAACCGGTAGATGCAGACATTGAGGAAGCTGCCGATCGCGGTGCCGTAGATGAAGGTCACGACTGCCCCGATGATGAACAGGGCTGGCTGCATGGGCGGAATTCCCTTCCTTCTCGCGCGATAGCCTACAACAGAACCGACACCGAGGCACCGGGGACGCCGGCGTCATCGGTGTCGGTTCCGCATGGCGGGCGGGTGGTCAGGACGACAACCCTTCGATGAGTTTCACCAGCGGCATGAACATGGCGACCACGATGAAGCCCACCACGCCGCCGAGGAACACGATGAGCAACGGTTCCAGGGCCGAGGTGAGACTTTCCAGCGCGGCGTCCACTTCCGCTTCATAGAAGTCGGCGACTTTCGCCAGCATCGCGTCCAGCGACCCGGTTTCTTCACCGACGGAGATCATCTGAATGACCATCGGCGGGAAGAGCTTGCTGCGTTCCAGCGGATCGCCCAGCCGTTCGCCTTCGCGCACCGCCGACCGCGCGTCGAGGATGGCGGTGGAGATGACGTCGTTGTCGATGGCGCCGGCCACCGTTTCCAGCGCCTGCAAGATCGGCACGCCCGACACCAGCAGGGTCGACATGGTACGCGAGAAACGGGCCAGCGCGATCATGTGGTTCATCTTCCCGATAATCGGCATCTTCAGCATCAGCTTGTCATAGATCGATTTCCCCGTCTTCGTCGCCCTGAAGCGGTTCAAGGCGATCGAGAAGACGACGAACGAGCCGATGAGGATGATGACGTTCACCGGGTTCGTGAGGAACTTACTGCACGAAATCAGGAACATCGTCGGGGCGGGCATCGCCAGGTTGAAGTCCTTGAATAGTTCAATGAACTTCGGCACGATGAAGGTCACCAGCCCGACCACGATGAGGACGGCCAGCGACATGACGATGCCCGGATAGGTCATCGCCGCCTTCACCTTGCGCTTCAGCTTCATGTCGTCTTCAAGGAACGTCGCCAGGCGGTCGAGCGTTTCGTCGAGCACGCCGCCGACTTCGCCGGCGCGCACCAGACCGATGAAGAGGTTGCTGAAGATGCGCGGGAAGCGCGAGAGCGAGCGGGTGAGGGTTTCGCCGCCTTCCACCGAGTACTGCACCTCGCGGATGACCGCTTTCAGGCTGGGGGAGCCGGCCTGCATTTCCAGCACCGCCAGGCAGCGCACCAGCGAAACGCCGGCGTTGATCATGGTGGCGAACTGGCGGCAGAACATCGTCAGGTCGCGCGCCTTCACCTTGCCGATGCGCTTCTTCTTCCCCTCCACCTTGGTGGCGGGCGCCGCTTTGGTCTGTTTCGCGGGCGTTTTCGCGCCACGAGAACGTTCGATGCTCTGCACCCACAGGCCGCGCTCGCGCAGCTTGCGGTAGAGAATCTGTTCGTTTTCGGCGTCTGCGGTACCCTGCTGGATTTTCCCGAGTTGGTCTCGGGCGACGTAACTGAAGGTCGCCATCGTGCTCTCGCCTCCTGTTCAGGTTCGGCACCCCGCGTGCCGAGTGTCACATGCTGACAGATCGGATACGTCCCGCGAGGGACGTTCCGGTCACCATGGTATGGCCGCCGCATCCCGCGACGGTGCATGGTTGTTGCTTATGCGCTCCCGGCCTGGGACGTCGCCGGGTCTTGATCAGGCAGCGTACCGTCTGACATCATCATCTTCCGTAATTCTTCCACGTTCATCGCCCGTTCAACCGCCATGTCGTACGATATTAGCCCCTGATTGTAGACATCGCGCAGACATTGGTCCATCGTTTTCATCCCCAGGTGGGCGCTCGTCTGGATGATCGAGTTGATCTGGTGCGCTTTCGCCTCGCGAATGAGGTTGCGGATAGCCGGCGAGGCCACCATGATCTCCTGGGCGCAGACGCGGCCGCCGCCCAGCTTGGGCACGAGTTGCTGGGTGACCACCGCGAGCAGGTTGTTGGACAGCATGACGCGGATCTGCTCCTGCTGCTCCACCGGAAAGACGTCGACGATGCGGTCGACCGTCTGCGCGGCGCTGTTGGTGTGCACCGTGGCAAAGACAAGGTGGCCGGTTTCCGCCGCGGAGATCGCCAGGCTCATGGTGTCCAGGTCGCGCATCTCACCCACCAGCAGGATGTCGGGGTCTTCGCGGAGAGCGGCGCGCAGGGCGTTCGGGAAACTTAAGGTGTCCTGCCCGAGCTCGCGCTGGTTGATGATGCAGCATTGGTGGCTGTGCAGGTATTCGATGGGATCCTCGACGGTGATGATATGCCGACGCTGGGTGTAGTTGATCTCGCGCAGCATCGCCGCCAGCGTCGTCGATTTCCCCGAACCGGTCGGGCCGGTGACGAGGATAAGGCCGCGCTGCCTGACCGTCAGGTCGCGCACCACCGGCGGCTGGCCCAGGTCGTCCAGCGTGGGAATTTTGTATGGAATCGTTCGGAAGGCGGCCGCCATGTTGCCGCGGTCGCGGAAGTAGTTCACGCGGAAGCGGCTCGATTTCCCCAACTGGTAGGAAAAGTCCAGCTCCATGGTGTTTTCAAAGCGCTGGATCTGCTCGTCGGTGAGGATGTCGTAGCACATGCGCTGGGTGACTTGCGGGGTGAATTTGGTATACAGCCCGTAGACCAGGTCGCCGTCCGAGCGGAAGGTGGGGGCCAGGCCGACCGCGAGGTGCAGGTCGGAGCAGCCCTTCGTCTCCACGACCAATTCGAGGAGCTCGTCGAGATGCACCTCCGCCAGGTCGCGCATCTGGGTCGGATCGTTCGATTTCAACACCAACGGCGGACGCATTGGGCCGGTTACACTACCACCAGACATGTGGGCCTCCCACGCAAACAAAGTCCGGCGCGCGCGCGCCGGGCAAACATACTAGTGTGACGACACCACGCGCAGCACTTCTTCCACCGTGGTGATGCCGCGCTGGGCCTTGATCATGCCATCCATCTGCAGCGACGTCATGCCGCCGGCCAGCGCCGCCTGGGTGATTTCCGACAGCGGCGCGCGGCGGACGATGAGTTCGCCCAATTCCTCGTTGAGCGTCAGCATCTCGTAAATGCCGACGCGGCCGCGATACCCGCGATTGGAGCAGTCCGCGCAGCCGACCGGCTTAAAGAAGGTGGCCGACTGCATCTGCGCTTCCTTCATGCCCCAGCGCTGCATCACCTCGACCGGCGGCGTGTAGGGCGCCTTGCACCGTTCGCAGAGCTTGCGGCCCAGGCGCTGGGCGATGACGCCGATGATGGAGGCGGAGATGAGGAACGGCTCGATGCCCATGTCGGAGAGGCGGACGATGGTGGACGGCGAGTCATTCGTGTGCAGGGTGGACAGCACCAGGTGACCGGTGAGCGACGCCTGCACGGCGATTTCTGCCGTTTCCAGGTCGCGAATTTCACCGACCATGATGATGTCCGGGTCCTGGCGGAGGAAGGCGCGCATGGCCACCGGGAAGGTGAGGCCGGATTTGCGGTTCACCGACACCTGATTGACGCCCGGGAGCTGATACTCGACCGGGTCTTCGCAGGTGATGATGTTCTTTTCGATGCTGTTGATACGGTTGAGAATCGAATACAGCGTGGTGGTTTTTCCCGAGCCGGTGGGGCCGGTGGCGAGCACCATGCCGTTCGGTTTGACGATCAGCTCTTCCAGCTCGGCCATCATCTCCGGGGTGAAGCCCAGGCGGCCGAGCCCGATGAGCACGGAGCTCTGGTCGAGGATGCGCATACAGCACTTTTCGCCGAACACCGTGGGGAGCACGTTCACGCGCATGTCGTAGTCGCGCTTGTCGAAGCGGATATGGATGCGGCCGTCCTGCGGGATGCGCCGTTCCGCGATGTTCATCTCCGCCATAATCTTCAGGCGGGAGGTGAGCGGCGCGTGGGCGAATTTGGGCAGGCTCATCATCTCGTAGAGCACGCCGTCAATGCGGTAGCGCACGCGCACGTGCTTGCGGTCCGGCTCCACGTGAATGTCCGAGGCGGCTTCCTTGATGGCGTTCTGGATGAGCACGTTCACCATGCGGATGACCGGCGCGTCCTCGGCGACCTCCAGCCCCGCCTCGTCATCTGATTGCCCCGGGGCGTCCGGCCGGCGAATCTGCTCCACCATGCTGTTGAAGTCGGCGGCGTTGTCGCCCCCGCCACCTTCGACATCCGAGCCGGTGGCGCGCGCCAGCGCGGTCGTCATGCTCGAGTCAACTTCCGTCGGGGCGCCCTGGTTGCTGCGCAGCGCATCCATGTCATCCGGCGTCGCCAGCACCGGTTCGATATCGAAGCCAGTGACCAGCCGCAGATCGTCCAGCGCGAAGACGTTGGACGGATCGAGCATTGCCACCATCAGCTTGTTGCCGTCGCGCTTCAGCGGGACGACGTTGTAGCGCTGCACGAGGTGGTCGGGAATGACTTTCATCACGGAGGGATCGGGAGCGGCGGCGGGATCGAAGAGCGGGATGTTCAACTGCTGGGCGTAAGCGGCCAGCACCTGCCGCTCGGAGACGAAGCCCAACTCCACCAGGATGCGCCCCAGCTTTTCATTCTTCGTTTTCTGGACAGCCAGCGCCTGCTTCAATTGATCGGCGTTGATGACGCCTTGCTCGAGCAGGATCTTCCCGATGGGAATTTTTGGTCCACGTGATGTTGACATCGGCTACCTCATCCACAGGCGACTGGCTCCGCGGTCGCGGCGCCGCCGGGTTATCCTTCAGTATACACCAGGTACGCGAACCGGCGCGGGCCATTCGCGCACACAGCCCAACCGCGCCGCGACATGCCGGGGTGCATCTCCCAGATCATATACCCATAATATGGGGTGCAACCACCTGTCCGGCGCCGAAGATTCCGCATCCCGCCCACGGACGGGGTGGCCGTCGCCGGCATGACCACACGGCAGCATGGGACAACAGCATGACGGTCGCCCCGCGAAGACCGGGGCGCTCCCGGAACACGCACGCTTGCGCGGAGACCGGGAATACACGTTGATTCGCCCCGGCCGTGCGATTTCCTTCTCCGCCTGCCCCCATTATAGCGCATCTCGCGAAATCCGACAGCCCCCGGACTCCCGTTCACCGCCCACCCGATGGCGCGCCTCCAAACGCGCGACAGCCCCCCCGGATGCCGGAGGGGCTGTCGGTGATCATCCGGTGATACGGATCGCGACTAGAGCAGGAACTCCAGGGCGACGCGCAGGACCTTCAGGTCGGAGGTGATCGGGGCGCCGGTGGCGCGGTTGTTCACCTCGCGTTGGGCATACTGGATGCTGGTCGCGACGCTGTTGGTTAGCTGCTTCTTCAGACCCACAGTCCACACGGTATCGGAGTTGCCGGTGCCAGCGTAGACGCGGCTGGAGAGGGTCATGCCCTTGCTCAGCGCCAGTTTCATGTCCGCTTCCCACCCCTGGGTCACGTTGTTCGGGTCGAGGAAGAGCGGGCGATCCATCCAGTTGATGTCATAGGCATTCACCGAGGCATACGGATAGAGCACGGAGAAGCCCGGCGTGAAGCCGGCGCCGATCTGCCCGTAGCGGCCCGT
>CAZPYA010000021.1:0-34427 GCA_964590255.1 uncultured bacterium | reverse complement strand
TGAGGCTGAAGCCGTTCCAGTTGTTGATGAGGTCGGCGCCGACCACCCAGCCGGTGTTGCCCGCCGGCGAACCGCCGGTGGCGCCACGGGTGAGCTTCGCGTATTCGCCGAAGAGATGCACGCCGAAGAGCTGGCCATCCGCGGCCACGCTCCACCCACGCTGATCCGCGAAACCGGACTGCAGCCAGGTGCCGACGAGCGACCAATCGGCGATGTTGCCGCCGAAGTAGACATAGGCGAAGGAGTCTTCCACCACCGCCGGGTCAATCGTCAACGGATTGCTGATGCGGTCGATGGCGCTGACGTTGGCGCCGATGCTCACCGGGCCGATGCCGGTGTCAACACTGACACCGAGGAGCGGGTTGCGGCTGGTGTCGACGAGCAGGCCCTGGGCGACGGCGTTCGACTGGCGACCGGCGGTCACCGCGAGGCCTTTGCCGAGGATTTCGGAGCTGAACGTCACGTACCAGTCCCAGAGCTGGATGGAGTCCACGTAGCTGGACATGCCGGCCAACGGGCCACCCGGCACCGCGGCGTAGCTCTGTGTGGCGTCAAACGGCACGACGGCGCCGCCAGCGGCATACGGCGCGGCGTCAAAGGACACCGGGCTGATGGCGCGCAGCGTCGCATGGCCGGCCAGGCCTTCGGAGAAGGAGGCGTCCATGCTCAGATCAAAGAGCGACACCGCGACGCGGGCGCCTTTGAGCAGATCTTTGTCCAGTGACGCATCGGCAAACGGCGAGTTGAAGATCGCCAAGTTGTCGCCGACTACGGCCGCATCCTGGTCCAGCCCGATGCTGGTGCCCTGGAACAGACCGCGGATGCCGCCGGTGACGCTGGTGCGCAGCGGGTTGATCTTCGCGATCGCCGCTTCCAGCGCGTCGACGCGGGCATTGAGTTTGCGGATGTCACCGCGCACCGCTTCGATTTCCGGAGAGAATTCGGTGAGCAGCTTGTTCAGCGCCGTCACCTGGGCGGTGGTGAGGCCGGGATCGCCCTTGTCACCCTTCGGGCCGACGCCGCCCTGCTGGCCCTGCGCGCCCTGCGGGCCGCGCAGCTTGCCCTGCACTTCGGTGTCGTTGAGAATGAGCGTGCGGAGCTGGTCGACAGTCGCCGCCGCGCCAGCCGCGCCGGCGGGACCGCGATCACCCTGCGGACCGCGCAGTTTGGCCTGCACGTCCGGGTTCGTCAGGATCATGTTCCGGATCTGATCCAGCGTCACGCCGCCGGTGGTGGTGCCACCGGTGGTGGTGCCGCCGGTGGTGGTCGGGATCATCTTCTCGACGCGCGCCAACAGGCGCGCGAGCGAGACCGCGACTTCGTAGCGCGTCATCGCGCGGCGGCCATCGAAGGTGCCATCAGGGCGCCCTTCCATGATTCCCACCGCGGCGAGATCGGCTACCGCCTTCGCCGCCCAATGATCAGCCGGCACGTCTGCGAACGGCTGCTGACCAAAAGACGGGAGGGCGAGGGCAATGACGAGGGCCACGAGGGCCAACCCTGTCTGCATGCGCATATGCACTTCCTCCTTCAAAAAAATAGGTGTGATCGGTTGTGCGCGGTCGGTCCGACGGGTGCCGCCTTGCCACTACAGTTTCCAAGGCCACACCACGGCGTCCCGGCCACAGACCTCCGACGATTACGCACCGCAAGTAGCGAGTGCTCGCTTACGCCAGCGAAGCGGGCTCTCTATTTGCCGAGTCGAAGTAAGTGTAACACCGTCACCTAGCCCTGTCAACTCACGTTGAGGTGGAATGGGCACTTATTCGACGGGAAAAACATGGATTGCACAGCCATTGCCACAACTCGTCGACCGGCCGCCATTTTCGCGTGTCGTTCAGCGATGGCCGCGCGAAAAATGGCCGTGTTCTCTCACGCGACAGACGCCATCCTCGCGTGGGAGACTGGCGTCTGTCTGCTGCAGGCGACCCGATCGCGAGACCGGCCTGTCAGTAGCGCATGTCGAGGGTGAGCGTCAGCAGCCCTACCGCATCGTTGCGCAGCGGGTCGGTGGCGGCGGAGCCGTAGACGGCGCCGACGGAGGCCGCGGGGGAGAACGCCGCGCCGGCCATGGGAATGCCGCGCGGATAGTAGTAGGCGCCCAGCGTCAGGCCGCCATGTGCGCTGGCGGCGACGCGCAGGCTGCCCGCCAGTTCGATATCGGTATGCCGGCCCTGGTAATCATCGTGAAAGAGCGTCGTGGTGGCACTGGCGGAGACGCGCGCGCCGAAGGTCTGTTCCCATCCTCCGCCAGCCAGCAGCACGGTGGCGAGGTCGTCATGATTCACCGACACCCGGGCCGCGCCGCCGCGTAGATGGCCGCTGCCGGCGCCGGGTTGCCACAGCAGCACCGCCTGCCCGCCGAGGATGTCCGTCGACGGCGATGCGAAGGAGACCGAGGAACTGGTGATCACCTGCAGGCCGCCCGCTTCATGCAGGAAGGAGCCCAGCAGCAGCAGACCGGGGTCCGTCAGGCGCCACCCGGTTGGGCGGAGACGCCAGGCGCCCCAGAATTCCCAGCCCCGGGCGTCGTAGCGGTTCGTCACCGAGCGCCCGTGTGAGCGTACCCGGCGATACGTGGCGCCAGCCGCCAGCGGATCAGTGAGCCCCACCGCCAGCGACAGCTCCTGCAGTGCCACGCGCCGTCCGTCCGCCTCCATGGTGGTCAGCGTGGCGTCGCCCGCGAGCGTGTTCGCGGACACCTGCACGTCCGGCAGCACCAGGGCCGTGGCGTGCATCGGCGGCGTGATGGATTGGGCCAGCGCCCCAATCGCCAGAACAGTGCACAAGCTCCAGAGAATGAAATGTCGCATGATCTCACTTGCTCCGTTTCCCATGAATGACGACTCTACGGACGATGTCGGCGCCGGATGCTCCTACCAAAACCCTACGGGGCGGCCGTGATAGCGACCGCCCCGGGAAGGTGTCTCCGCAGACAGCCCCACGGGGCGTCTCCGGTATCATGCCATGCCGTGTTACGGGAACTGCAGGTCGGTCGGCGTCGGCTTCGCGTTGCGCAGGTCCATCATCACGTCGCAGCGGCTAAACGGCGTGGTCGAAAGCCCGGTGAAGACCGCAGTGTGGCCCGTCGCGTTGGCGTTGATCGGCTTGGTCTGGCGATGGGTTTCCAGATAGGTCACGCCGTTATACAAGCGCACCACCATGCCGCCCTTCATGTCGGTCGGCATCGTGCGGCCCGGGGTCCAGTTCACGTTCATGGTGGAGTCGTTCAGCTTGTACTTCTTATCGGCGGTGCGAGTGAGATTCAGCTCGAACGATTCCGGCAAGGAGTTCAGCACGGCGCTCAACGGCGCCGGCGAGAAGGCGACCAGCAACTGGCCGATTTCCAGGGACGCCGGCACTTGATTGAGAGTGCGAGTCATCGCCAGGGCTTCGGTGTTGAGGATCGTGCCTGTTGCCAGGCGGACGATATAGCTCTGGGTCGGGTTGAGCTGCGGGAGGACGATCTGGCCGGTGACCAGGCCACTGCCCTGCTGCACCAGCGCGATCGGTGCGGACGTGCCGACGACGGCGCCGGTGGCATTGTTCACGACGTCCAGCACGATGGCCGGCGCCTGGCCGGCGACGGTGCTCAGCGCTTTGAACGACATCGACGGCGAACTCAGCACGAGCCCGTCAGAGATGGCCGCGGCCTGCGCGGAACCCGGAGTCGGGTCGGCAGCCGGGTTCGTCCACGTGATGGTATCGTTGATACCAACCGGGGCGGCGACCGGCCGGGCGATGGCACCCGTCAACTGCGACGACACGAGACCGGTGACCGACGTCACGTCGTTGCAGCCGATGAAGGCCAAGCAGCCCAGGC
Organism: uncultured bacterium; assembly: GCA_964590255.1. Lineage (GTDB taxonomy): Bacteria > Armatimonadota > Hebobacteria > CAIYQO01 > CAIYQO01 > JAKIYB01. Next base: position 30,604 of record CAZPYA010000021.1, on the reverse strand, counting down.
AGATCAGGAGCGTGCCTGTGAGCAGGCGAGATAGAGACGAAAAACGTTTCATGGGTACCTCCCTTGGACAATTGGTTCAGCGAGTCGGCCCCAGACTGTAATCCCCACGGTATGGGTGCATCATGGTAGGGTTAGATTTTTCTCGCTGGTCTGCCAGCCTTCTCGGCTTTATGGCGATTCCGAGCTTAGTATAGCGGTAAATGGCACTACTGGCAAGCGCCCTCACGCCGGGGAATCACCGTTTTTCAATCTTTATCGCATTTGTTTCAATTTATTTCGTCGATACCCTTTATTTGGCAGAAAAAATCCGTGCCGGTGTCACGCAACACGACACCGGAAAAAAGGAAAGCGCCCGGCACGTCGCGAATGAATTGACCACTGGCGCGCGTTGTGCCCGCCGGCTTCCAAGGAGGCTGTTGTGACCGATCATCGCGACCCCGCTTTCGTCGACGAAACGATTGACAAGTACCGCAAATACGTGAATCCCGGCCTGGCGAATCTCATGGAGTTCGTCGGGTTCCACGCCGTGGAGTGGGAGGGTGCCGGCGCCTGCGTGCGCGACAGCACCGGCCAGGAATACCTGGATTTTCTGGGCGGCTACGGCGTCTTCGCCCTGGGCCATGCGCACCCGGCGGTGGTGCGCGCGGTGCAGGAGCAGGCGGCGCGCATCCCGCTCTCCTCACGGGTGCTCTTCAATCGCCCGCTGGCCGACCTGGCCGAGAAGCTGGCCGCCATCACCCCCGGCGACCTGCAATACACGTTCTTCTGCAACTCCGGCACGGAGGCGGTGGAAGGCGCGCTGAAACTGGCCCGCCTCGCCACCGGTAAAACGCATGTCATCGGCACGGTGGGCGGCTTCCACGGCAAGACCTACGGCGGGCTGAGTGCCTCCGGCCGCGACGTGTATAAAACGCCTTTCGCGCCGATGGTGCCCGAATTCACCCACGCCGCGTTCGGCGATGTCGACGCCATGGCGGCGGAGATCACCGCGCATACGGCGGCGGTCATCGTCGAGCCCGTGCAGGGTGAGAACGGCGTGATCGTGCCGCCGGACGATTACCTGCCTGCGCTGCGCGACCTGTGTACGGCACGCGGCGTACTGCTGATCTTCGACGAGGTGCAGACCGGCTTCGGCCGCACCGGCGCGCTCTTCGGCTGCAACCACTGGGGCGTGGCGCCGGACATCATGACGATGGCCAAGGCGCTGGGCGGTGGCGTGATGCCCATCGGCGCCTTCAGCGCCACCGCGGAGGTGTGGAAGGCCTTCGAGCCGAACCCGCTGCTTCATTCCTCCACCTTCGGCGGCAACGAACTGGCCTGCGCCGCCGGCCTGGCCACCATCGAGGTGCTGCTGTCCGAGGACCTCCCGGCAAAGGTGGCGGTGCTGGGCGACGAGCTCATCGCCGGCCTGCGCGCGGTGGCGGCGAAGTACCCCGGCACCATCACCGAGGTGCGCGGCAAGGGACTGCTCATCGGCGTGGAATTCACCGACCGCGACATCGCCGCGCTGGTCATCGCCGGCTTCGCGCAGCAGCGGATTCTCGCCGCCTACACGCTGAATAACCCCTGCGTCATCCGCTTTGAGCCGCCGCTGATCGTCACCCGCGCGCAGATCGCCCGCGTGCTGGAGGCCTTCGACAGCGCGGTGGCGGGGGTGATGGATCTGCTGGCGTAGGGACGGCCACTTACTAATATATAAGGAAGAGCGTTTGGCCCGTCAGTGGTCGCCTGCCCTCCCGGACAGGCCTTCGCTGGCGGGTTTCGCGCACATGGATTGGGCTTGTCGGGTTATTGCGCCACCCACGCCCGCGCGACGCCGTATGCTGTGACCAATTCTGTGCTCGGAGGAGGTCGCCGCGATGCCGGTTTCGGAACTTGCCGCATCGTTGCCGCGCTTCAACCCCGCGGTGGATTATTACGCCGTATTGCAGGTACACCCCGACGCCCACGTCGAGGTGATCAAGCGCGCCTACCGCACCATCCTCGGCGTGCTGGGCGCTCACCCCGACCTGGGCGGCCGGCATGACCACGCGGTGTGCCTGAACGAAGCCTACGCCGTGCTGACCCACCCCGAAGCGCGCCGGGCCTACGATATCGCCCGCCGGCGGATCTCGCTGCGCGTCAATCTGACGCAATTCCCGTATAACGCGCGCCCCCGAACCGGCCGGCCGCGCCTGGCCCACTGCCGCTGGTGCGGCGCGAAAAATCGCCTGCCGACCGGCGTAGAGCTGGCTCACGTGGTGTGTGGCAAATGCCGCCGGCTGCTCGCCAGAGGGTGGTGAGTTGCATGGCGCCAGGTGGCCACAACACCGAAAAACGGGCTGTTTTTCTCGAAAATAACAAAATAGCTAACTATTAACAATTGATTAAAACTGTAAATATTTCACCCCATCGCCTGACCAAACGCGTCTTCCAGGCTGCCGACGGCGGCACAGCGCAGGCCGGGTTTTTTCGGCGCTTTGCCGGGCGGGGTGAGGCAGAGCGCAAACCCCTGGCGCGCGGCTTCGGCGATGCGGCGGTCGGCGTGCGAGACGGTGCGCACTTCGCCGGTAAGCCCCACTTCCCCAAAACAGACCACGCCCTCGCGCACCGGCGCGTCGCGCATGGAGGAGGCGACGGCCAGCGCCACGGCCAGGTCCACCGCCGGTTCGTTCAGCTTCAGTCCGCCGGGCACGTTTACGAAGACGTCGTGCTGGGCCAGCGGCAGCTTGCAGCGTTTTTCCAGCACCGCCAGCAGGTGGGCGAGGCGGCGCGGATCGATGCCGGTGGCGTTGCGGCGCGGGGCACCGAAGGGCGCGCCGGGGGTAACGAGCGCCTGCACCTCGACGAGCAAGGCGCGGGTGCCTTCCATCACCGCCGCCACCGCCGAGCCGGGGATATTCACCTGGCGCTCGTGCAGGAAGGCGGCCGAGGGGTTTGACACCTCCTCCATGCCGCGGTCGGCCATGGTGAAGACGCCCATCTCATGCGTCGGGCCAAAACGGTTTTTATTGGCGCGCAGGATGCGGTAGCTGAAATCGCGGTCGCCTTCCAACTCCAGCACCACGTCGACCATGTGCTCGAGAATGCGCGGGCCGGCGATTTGCCCCTCTTTGGTGACGTGGCCGATGAGCAATATGGTGGTGTCCGTCTCCTTGGCGGTGCGGATGAGGCGCATGGCGCTGTTGCGCACCTGGCTCACCGACCCCGGCACCGATTCGATGCGCGCGTCGTAGGTGGTCTGGATAGAATCGACCACCGCGAAGGCGGGTTGCAGAAGGTGCAGGTGCTGGATAACCGTCTCCAGTTCGGTTTCCGCCAGCACCAGCATCTCCTCGTGCATGGTGCGCAGCCGTTCGGCGCGCATGCGCACCTGCAGCAGCGACTCCTCGCCGCTGACATACAGTGCGCGGTGGCCGGCGCAGGCCAGCGCGTAGCCCACCTGCAGCAGCAGCGTGGACTTGCCGATGCCCGGGTCGCCGGCGAGGAGAATGACCGACCCCGGCACCGCGCCGCCGCCCAGCACGCGATCGAACTCCCCCACCCCGCTGGCGCGGCGCGGCTCGGTGCCCGGCGGCAGATCACTCAACGGTACCGCGGCGGACGCGGTGAGCACTGGCGCGGCGGTAGGCGCGGCCACCCCGGCGGTGACCGGCGGTGGCGCCGTCTCCACCATAGCCCCCCACGCGCCGCACTCCGGACAGCGCCCGTGCCAGCGCACCTGGGTGACGCCGCATTCCGAACAGACATAAGCAATGGTCTTCGCCATAGGCGTATCCTACCACGCCGGGACGCGGTTTGCCTATTTTGACGGGGCGCCGCCCCAGGACGCATGTCAGCGCCCGGCACATGTTGTCGGGGTTGACCATCCGATTGTGAACCGTATTGGGCGCATGCCCGGCATACCCACAAGCAAAAGGAGAGGCGACGCCTGCACGTCGCCTCTCCTTACATGCCAGGTAATCATCGTCCAGACGGGCTCTCTCGCCCGCTGGCGGTAGGACAGGGGACATGCGGGGAGAGTCTCCCCCGGATGCGGGTTCCCGCCTTTCGGCGATTGGGCCGCCTCACGTGATCCGTGCTTTCCGTCCCGGTCGTTACCGCTGATTACTCGGCGTCTCTACTCTCAATATACCTCAGTCTGCGCCAGGGTCAAGAGGTTTTTCAGGATATTTACAACTAATTTTGATCTCGTCGGAAAGCTGTACAAACCCGCCCTATGCTTCCCTCACCAGCACCGCCACGCGCCGTTTGCCGGCCCGCAGCACGGCGCCTTCGCGCGGCGTGATCATTGCCTTGGCATTGGTGATCTTGTCGTCGTCGATGTAGACGGCGCCGCCTTCGATAAGCCGCCGGGCCTCGCCACTGGAGGTGGTCATGCCGATATCGTGCATCAGCTTCGCCAGCGGCATCTCCTCGCTGAACGCCGCCGCCGGCAGCGCCGCCGGCTCGGCCACCGCGCGGAAATCGTCCAGTGTCTGCCCGCGCCCGCTGAAGGTGCGGCGGAAACTCGCCGACGCCTCGCGCCCGGCTTCCGCGCTGTGCAGTTCAGTGATGATCGCCTGCGCGAGTTGATCCTTCGCGTCGCGCGGGTTCAACTCGCCGGCGGTCATCGCCGTCACCAGCGCGGCGATCTCCGGCATCGGCACGTCGGTGAGGTACTCGAAATACATGGGGATCAGCTTGTCGGGCAGCGACATCAGCTTGCCGAACATCTCCTCCGGGCTGTCCAGCACGGCGATGTAGTTGCCCAGGCTCTTGGACATCTTCTTCTCGCCGTCGGTGCCGGGGATCAGCGGGCGGGTGATCACCACCTGCTCCGGCATGCCGTATTGCCGCTGCATCTCGCGCCCCACCAGCAGGTTGAAGGTCTGGTCGGTGCCGCCGAACTCGATATCCGCCGCCACCGCGTATGAGTCATACCCCTGCATCAGCGGGTAGAACAACTCGTGGATGCCGATGGGCGCCTGCTCGGCGAAACGCTTGGCAAAGTCCTCGCGCTCCAGCATCTGCGCCACGGTGAATTTCCCGGCAATACGGATCATGTCCTCGGAGGTCAGCTTGCCCAGGAACTCGCTGTTGAAGCGAATTTCCAACCTGGTGATGTCCAGGATGCGGTCCGCCTGCTGCACGTAGGTGGCGGCGTTCTCCTCCACCTGCTGGCGCGAGAGCTGCGGCCGCGTGGCCGAGCGCCCGCTGGGGTCGCCGATCATCGCCGTGAAATCGCCGACGATGAAGACCACCTGGTGCCCCATCTCCTGCATTTTCCGCAGCGCGCGCAACTGTACGCAGTGGCCCAGGTGCAGGTCCGGCGCGCTCGGGTCGGCGCCGAACTTCACCCGCAGCGGCCGGCCCAGCTTCAGCTTCGCCTCCAGGTCCGGCTGGGAAATCACGTCGATCGCCCCGCGCCGCATCACCGCAATTTGCTCCGCAATCGTCATTTTGCTCATGAGACACCTCTGGTAAAGTCGGCCTATTTAACCACCCTTTGGTGTTTTGGGCAAGTTTTGCTAAAGACGAGCGAGCAGATTACGTAATGGGGGAGCACAAGTTTGGAAGTAGAATATCCCGCATGCAATCGGGACCGGCGCGAGCCGCGCAAGGGGGAGTAATTGAAAAAGCCGGGGGCGTTTCCACCCCCGGCCTTACATCCCCATCCCCCATACGCCATCGCCTCAGCTTGCTTTCCGCTCCACCCGCTTCTTTCGCGCCAGCGCCAGCCGGTAGTTGCTGTCCAGGTTCATCCAGAACTGCGCCGATGTGCCGAATGCCTCCGCGAAGTCCAGCGCGGTCTCCGCCGAGATGCCCGAGCGACCATTGATGATATTGTTGATGAGCTGCAGCGGTCGCCCGATCTGCCCCGCGAACCCCTTCTGTGTCCACCCCCGCGCCTCCAGCTCGTCCTGGAGTATTTCGCCGGGGTGGATGATAATGGCGGGGGCAAATTCATGATGGATTCGCATCATATACCTCATCAATGATAATCAACAATCTCGACAAGCACGACGAACTGACCGTCGGCATCACGCTGCAGTGTGATAATCAGTCGCCACTGGTCGTTGAGCCTGACAGAATATTGTCCGGTACGGTCACCCTTGAGCTTTTCAAGGCGTAAACCTTAACTGGCGCGCAGATCACGTTCGTCACTTGCTGCCGCGATACGGGTGAGGACCGAAAATAACGCACGGACAAGGTGCGGATGAAACCGCTGGCTGGCTCCGGTATCATAGATAGATTCGAGTTCGTCTGATGCAAACGCAAACCGCATGACGCGATATAACCTTTCATACTATCTATGATATACAGATAGTATATAGATAGAATGCGAAGCCGTCAACTGGTGTATCTGTCATATACAATAAAAGCCGGAGACGCTTCCGCCCCCGGCAATCCAAATTCCAAAATCCCATATCCAAAATCACTCCGGCGGCGATGCCAGCAGATACCCGAACAATCCGCTCACCCCCATGGCGATGAGCACGCGCAGAGCGAGGGAGAGGATGGAGCCGGGGATGACGCCGTAGCCGAAAACCACGGCGAGGAGCACGAGGCCGCTCGCCAGTAGCGGCATGGCCAGGCCCAGCGCCAGGCCCCACAGCGCAGAGCGCGCGTTCCACGCTTTGCCGCAGAGGCGCCACAGCGCCCAGCCGGTGACGCCGCCGGCGATGCCGGCAAGGAGGATGTTCGGGGAGCCGGGGAAGAGGAATTTCTTGCCGGTGAAGAGCAGCTCCGGCTGGAGTTGCAGGGTGAGCTGCTCGCCGGCGGGGATGAGCGCCAGCGCCGCCAGCGCCAGCGTCCAGACGGCGGCAATGCCGATGGCGATGGGCACGGCCCGCGCCATCGACTCCGGCGCCCGCATGCTGCCGCCGCGCCCGGTGGGATAAAAGCATTCAGCGCACTGGAACCCCACCGGCGCCTCCAGCATGCAGTCCGGGCAAATCGGCTTGCCGCACCGGCTGCAGCTCACATACGTCGTCACCTTCGGGTGGCGATAACAATGCGGCGCCTGGTTGACATTCACGTCCGTCATGGCCGGCCGACCTTCTGCTTCCGGATTACCCCGCACCATCAGTCGCACAGGAAATGGGGACTGTAACGAATTTCCTGAGTTCCGGGATGGTGCATGTCATGCGCAAAGCCAGGAAATTCGTTGCTGTACCCATTTCCCGCCCGCGCATCTTCTTCAGTCTACCCGGTGGTAAACTGCCCCATCACCCGGAACCGCCGGTAGCGCTGCTCTACCAGCGCCTCGGGGCTCTCCTGGCGCAGGATATCCAGCCGCGCGATCATCGCGGTGCGGATGCGCGCCGCCATCTCCTGCGGTTCGCGGTGCGCGCCGCCGAAGGGCTCGGGAATCACCTCGTCAACGAGGCCCAGTTCCTGGTTCATCTGCGCGGTCAGCTTCAGCGCCTCGGCGGCCTGGTAGCCGCGGCTGCCGTCGCGCCCGAAGGTGTCCAGAATCGCCGCGCAGCCTTCCGGGGGCATGATGGAGTAGATGGAGTGCTCGAGCATCGCCACGTAGTTGGCCACGCCGATGGCGATGGCGCCGCCGCTGCCGCCCTCGCCGGTGACGATGGCGTAAACGGGGATGCGCAGGCGCGACATGTGCGCCATACTCGCGGCGATGGCCTCGGAGATGCCGCGCTCTTCCGCCTCCAGGCGACCTTCCGCCGCCGGGGTGTCAATAAAGGAGACCAGCGGCAGCCCGTGGCGCTCGGCGATGTCCATCATCCGCTCGGCCTTGCGATAGCCTTCCGGCTTCGCGCTGCCGAAGTTGCGGTAGGTGCGCTCCTTCACGTCGCGCCCCTTCTGCTGGCCGATTACCACCACCGTCTGCGTATCCAGGCGGGCGATGCCGGCGATCATCGCCGGGTCGTCGCCGAAGCGGCGGTCTCCGTGCAGCTCGATGAAATCCTCGAAGATCATGCGGATGTAGTCGAGTGTATACGGCCGGTTCGGGTGCCGGGCCAGCAGCGTCTTATCCCACGCGGACAGGTTCGAGAAGATCTGTATGCATAGCGCCTGGTACTCCTCGCGCATCTCGCGGATCTTGTCGGAGCGGTCGATGCCGTGGGTGGCGGTATACTCTTCCAGTTTGCGAATCTGCTCGTCCACGTCCTGCAGCGGTTTTTCAAATGGCAGCCAGCGGCTGGTAGAAAACATCGTCGCCATCTCCTTACTCCGCGGCCGCTACGGCGTCGTCAGCCGGGGCCGGGGCGGGCGCCAGCAGGCCCACCAATTTCGCCACGGTGCCCTGCAGCTCGCGGCGCGGCACCACCATGTCGACCATGCCGTGGTTCAATTGGAATTCCGCGGTGTGCGTGCCCGGAGGCAGCTTCACCTTCAGGTTTTGCTCCAGCACGCGCGGGCCGGTGAGACCGATGAGCGCGGCCGGCTCGGCGATGATAATCTCGCCCAGCGAGGCAAAACTCGCCCACACGCCGCCGGTGGTCGGGTCGGCGAGGATGGTGATATACAGTTGGCCTGCCGCCTTCAGCCGTTCGCAGGCCGCCGCGGTCTTCGCCATCTGCATCAGCGACACCATGCCCTCCTGCATACGCGCGCCTCCCGAGGCGCACACCAGTACCACGGGGCGACCGAGCTCGACGCCGCGCTCCAGCGCGCGTGTCACCTTTTCGCCCACCACCGAGCCCATGCTGCCGCCCATGAAGCCGAAATTGGCCACGCCCAGCACCACCGGGGCGCCGGCAATGGTCGCGTCGCCATACACGAATGCCTCGTTCTGCCCCGCCTTCGCGCGCCCCCGCTCCAGCTTCTCGGCATAATCCGGAAAGTCCAGCGGGTTGCCGGGCAGCAGGTTGGCGTCGATTTCGACAAAGGCGCCGTCATCCGCGAGAATCGCGATGCGCTCCTCGGTGGACAGGGGGAAATGATACTGGCAGTTTCCGCACACCCGCAGGTTCCGCTCCAGCTCTTTCAGATAAAGCATGGCGCGGCATTTCGGGCACTTCTGCCACAAGCCTTTGGGGATGCCGGCCATCTGCGCGGGCGCGGGTCTGGCGGCGCCCCAACCTTTCGATGGGCGTGAAGCGTCGGACATGACCGGGAAACCTCGTTTCAAGTGTTCCACCGCGCCCCGCCGGGGCTGGCCGAGATGCTGCGGTAGTGGCACATCCTATCAAATATGCATAAAAATGGCAACAGCCAGCGCCGCCGAGCAACCGCAAGGCGCCGTTAGCCTCACCAGTACAACCCCCCTCGTCATACTCGTGCTCGTGCTCGTGCTCGTGCTCGTACTCGAACTCCTCGACCCTTCCCCTGGAGGGCGTGACTCCGTCGCGCCGCACAGCGCTGGCTACGGAGTGCCTGGTCGGCCCCCCTCCCCAACCCTCCCCCCGTCCTCTTCGCGGACAGGGGGAGGGAGTTTTTTATAGCTCGCTCCCTTCCCTGTGCATGTAAGGGCAGGGGGGAGGGGCGGCCGACTCGGCAACCCGGAAGCGCTCTATCACACCCCCTCCCCTCGGGGAGAGGGGCAGGGGTGAGGGGGCGTGTAGGCGAACCGGCAACAATATTGTGCAAGTAAGACCAGGGCGTCGCCGCCCTTGCCCAAATTCCGTCCATATGCGACAATTATCACGCGATAAGGGAGAGGTTGCCGCCATGTCCACGCCATCACTGCCGGAAGACGTCAAAGCCCGCATCACCGCGCTGCGTGACGCCATCGACACCGTCGACGAAGAGATCGTCGCGCTCATCACCCGCCGCGCCGAGCTGGCGCGCGGCATCGGCGCGTTGAAAGGCGGGTCCGACGGCATCGCTTTCGTGCCCGCGCGCGAGCGTGCCGTCATCGCCCATGCCCAGGCGGCCAACCGCGGCCCGCTGCCCAACGAGGCGATACGGGGCATCTTCCTGCAGGTGATTGCCGCCTGCCGCAACCTGGAGCAGCCCGTCACCGTGGCGTATCTCGGGCCAGAATTCACCTTCAGCCATCACGCCGCGCTGCTGCGCTTCGGCGAAACCGCCATCCTCACCGCCGCCGAGTCGGTAGGCGAAGTCATCGACCTGGTGGAACACGGCAAGGCGCATTACGGCGTGGTGCCCATCGAAAATTCCACCGAAGGCGTGGTGCGCGAATCGCTCGACGCCCTCTACCGCTCGTCGCTGAATATCGCCGACGAACTCAGCGTCCCCATCCGCCACAGCCTCTACGGCATGGGCGCGATGGAGGACGTCACCACCGTCTACTCGCATCCGCAGGCGCTGGCGCAGTGCCGCAACTGGCTGGCGCGCAACCTCCCGCGCGTGCAGGTGCAGCCCACCTCCAGCACCGCCCGCGCCGCCGAGCTAGCCGGCGGCACGCCGCGCACTGCCGCCATCTGCCAGGCCCTCGCCGCCGAGCGCGACGGCCTCACCCTCCTTGCCGACCGCATCGAGGACTCGCCCTACAACCGCACGCGCTTCAGCGTGGTGGGCCAAGCGATGAGTCAGCCCAGCGGCCGCGACAAAACCAGCATCGTCTTCTCGGTGAAGCACCAGGCCGGCTCGCTTAACCACGCCCTCTCCGTGCTCGAGCAGCACCACATCAACCTCACCCTCATCGAAAGCCGCCCCACCAAGGAAATGCCCTGGCAATACCTCTTCTACGTCGACTTCCAGGGCCACGTCCACGATCCCAACATCACCACCGCCCTCGACGCCATGCGCGAATACTGCCTCTTCCTCCGCGTCTTCGGCAGCTACCCGGAAGCAGATGCAATGTAAGGCCAGCGCCACGCTGATTGCCGTTCGTAGTATAACGCCGCCATGAATCTGTCCTTCCCCTCTCCCAGTATTGGGAGAGGGGCTAGGGGTGAGGGCGCGCGCGGGAGCGCGCAACTGATGACCAATTCACTGCGGTCATGTTATAGTCGCGCCGTAGCCCTGCGCAAACAGGATGTTTGTCGCACATTGCACGGCGCGTCCAACCGAAAGAACCGGAAGTACCCCACAGAGACACGGAGAACACAGAAGATTCATCTACTCTCCGTGCCCTCTGCGGTACATAACATTTCCTCGCCCCCGAAACAGGAAACCGCATCCTCGGGGCGAACCAACCCCTCATGCTCACCTGGCCCGAACTCCGTCGCATCCTCGCCCGGCACGATCTGCGCCGGCGCAACGCCGCCGCCTCGCCCTGGGAGGGGCTGGTGCTGGGAAACGGCGGCATGGGCGCCGTGGTCTTCGGCGACCCCACCGCCTATACCTGGCGGCTGAACCGCACCGACCTGATGGATGCTCGACGGCCTGATGAAGACGTGCCGCTGTATACGTTGCGCGAGATGCTGCGTATTGGCAACGAGCGCTCGCGCGAGTTGCCGCCGGGGGCGCGCATCCCCGACTTCGACCGCCTGCCTTTCGACGGCGCGACCGTGCCCTACCCCTGCGCGCGCACCGGCGCCGATTTCCTGCTGCGCATCAGTCCGCCTATCTACCACATCCCGTTGATGCAACGGCTGGCGCTGTCCGAGGCCACGCTGCACACGTCCACTCGCGTGGGCCTGTGGGGGAAGGCGCCGCTGCACGTCACCTCGCGCGTGCTGCACCACCGCGACGCGCTGGCGGTGCGGGTGAGCGGCATCGCCAACCACAACCACGGCTTCCTCGCCGCCGCGCTGCGCCGCGACCCCTGGGGCGGCCGCACCCGCGACAACCTGGCCCACGGCGAGTGGGGCGTGCGCGGCTGGCGCGATCCCGCCGCCGGCGCGCTGCCGCTGGCGCGCGTCAGCGTCGATGGCTCGACTGCCCTGCTGTTGCAAGAATTCCCCGGCGGCCCGGGCGCGGAGGCCTACTGGCTGGCGGTGGCCGCGGTGCAGGCCGAAGGACTGCCCTTCGCCATGGAGGGCGACGACACCGCGCTCTGCTGCCTGCGCGCGCTGGGAGACGTGCCGGAGACGGTCACGTTCTACACCGCTACCGCCACCCATGCCGACGCCGACGCGGCCGCCGCGCAGGCCCGCGCCATCGCCGACGGCTGCCGCGCCGACGGCTGGGCGGCGCTGGAGCGCGACCACCGCCGCGCCTGGCGCGGCTACTGGCTGGAATCCGCCGTGGAGCTGGCCGACCGCCGGCTGGAGAAGCAGTGGTACCGGGCCAACTACCTCCTCGCCGCCAACGCCAGAAGTGGCGCGCCCGCGCCCGGCCTCTTCGGCGTCAGCCTGCCCTACGACTGCCCGCCCTGGCGCGGCGACCGCCACAACAACTACCCGGAAGCCGCCTCCGTCTTCTGGGGCAGCTACGTGGCCAACCATCTGGACCGCGCGCTGTGCTACACCGAAACAATCGAGCGCCTGGTGCCGCAGGGTCGGCAGATCGCCCGCGACATCTTCGAGTGCGACGGCATCGCCTTCGGCCATATCACCTTCGAGCGCATGACCGAGCCGTACATGGATAACCTCTGGTCGCGCACCCTCTATGTCACCGCCGCCTACGTGCAGAATTTGTGGTGGCACTACCGCTTCAGCGGCGACCGGGCATATTTGCGCCGCGTCTACCCCATCCTCGCCGCCTGCGCCGACTTCTACGCCTCGCTCGTTGCGAAGAACCCGCCGGGCGACTACACCCTCTGGCCCACCGTGCCCACCGAATACCGCGGCTTCGTCGCCGACTTCGCCTTGAATAAAAACATGGTGGAAGACCTGGCGATGGTGAAGTCCGTCCTCCAGGCCGCCATCGACGCCGCCGGCCTGCTCGGAGAGGCGTCGCCCGCGCGCTGGACGGCTTTCCGCGCACATTTCCCTGATTATTCGACCGTCACCGTGGACGGCATAACCCTCTTCGCCGATGTCGAAGGCGCCACGGAGATGCCCCCGTATAACCACTCCCTCGCCCTCGCCCCCTTCTTCCCCGGCGAGGACCCGGAGGTGTATGGCCGCTGGCGCCAGGCCGCCGAGAACACGCTGGACGGCCACCCCTGGGGCGACAGCGTCCGCCGCGCCATCGCCTGCGCCCGCCTGGGCCGCACGGCGGATGCGCTGGCCGCCATCCACGGTGACGTAGCGGGCAACACCTACGCCAACTTCGGCAGCGCTGCCACCGAGGACGACAACAACTGCACCTACGCCAGCGCCTGCAGCGTCATCCGCCCCATCGCCGAACTGCTGCTGCAGTCGCACGACGGCGTCATCCGCGTCTTCCCCGCCTGGCCAAAGGGAAAACGCGCCCGCTTCCGCGACCTCCGCGCCGCCGGCGGCTTCCGCCTGTCCGCCCACACCGACGGCCACCAGATCGGCCCCATCCTCCTCGCCAGCGACGCCGGCAACCCGGCCACGGTACAACTACCGTGGCCAACGGCGACAGTGACGACACAGGATATGCCGGTGCAAGCAACAGTGGGTGAAGGGAAGGTGACGTTTGAGACGATGGCGGGGAGAAGCTATCATATTACACCCGGGTAGTCCGCGCCCCCCGCGGCGCGTGTTACCACATCTCCATACCGTGTTGCGGGTAGACGATTGCTCGATGGCAGGTGTCTCCCATCTCGTCCGCGAATATCACGGATATGACCGCATCGCCGACTCCGCGCCTGCCTATTTGGCGCCGGATATTCTTGGCGCTGTCGCTGCTGCTCTTCGCGGCGGTGGCAGTTTGTTACCTGCTGCGGCCGGACATCGCCGCAGCCGTCACTGTCTTCCCGCTGTGGGCCTGGTTGCTGCCGGGGTGGGCACTGGCGGGCCTGGGTTGGGCGCCCCGCCGCAGCCGACCGGCACTGCTCGTTATCGGCCTTTGGTTCATGTGGGTACTTATCTTCGCCGATGAACCCATCAGTGTTCTGCGCGCCATGCTACCCTGGCCCACCGCTGCCTGGCAGCAGGCACATGCGCAAGGCACGGCGCTGCGCTTCATCACCTACAACGCCCTCGCCATGGGCGATGACATCGAGGGTATTCGCTACCTAGCAGCCTACCAACCTGACCTGATTCTGATGCAGGAAACACCCGACGTCGATGCCTTGCGCCGGCAGGTACGCAAATGGCTCGGACCCGGCTACCAACTCGCCATCGGCTGGGATACCGCTATCATCGTCAAAGGTGAAATCCTTGAGCACGATCCGGGCATCGTGCCTCGCCAACTCGATTTCAAGCGTATGCGCGTGCGTTTCGCCGGCGGCCGTGAGGCGGAGGTGCTCTGCCTCCATCTCATTTCCACTAACACCCGCGTCGACCTGTGGAACCCTGACCTGTGGCGCTTGCGTGCCCATACCCGGCAGAAACAGCGTGATCAATTGGCGGATATCTTGCAAAAATCCGGCAGTCTGCAGGCCGATGTGCCCATCATTGTCGGTGGCGACTTCAACGCGCCTTCCGGCGACGCCATTTTCCGCTTGCTGCGTCCGAAGCTGCACGACGCCGGCCAACAAGGCAATCGCGGCTGGCCTGACACCCTCTTTGTCGATCTACCCATCCTCCGCGTCGACCAGTTCTGGCTAAGCCGGCACTTTCGCGCCGCTGCTGTCTATACCTGTGCCACCCCCATCTCTGACCATCACATGGTCATCGCAGATGTGTTTCTGCAGTAGTATGCATGAAGTAACCCCCAGCAGGAATCGAAACGGTGCATATTCCCTACCTCATCTCGCCAGGATAATCATGACCCGGGCGGACGAATATCCTTGCAAGCCCTTTCACAAGATAGCTCCCCTCTCCGGAACGGGGAGGAGCGGGGGTGGGGTCCGCGCGACAGCCGTTGGTATCAGATACGCAACACCACGTCTCGTCCGTCCAGCGCATGCGTAACGCGCCCGCGACTTATCCGCTTACCATAGCAGGACATCCCCGCCCCATCCCGAACTCTATCCCTCGGGAGACAGGCGCATGAGCAATCCCTGGCGCGTGGCGTGGCTGGTCGGATGTCTGTGTGCGGCGATTTATGCCGCAGCGGTCACGGTGTCCGTCGCCAGCGACCGTCTGACCTATCCGCCCGGGGCGACGGCGACGATCACCGTCACGCTGACGAACCCCGACCGCGAGGCCGCCGCCGGCACGCTGACGGTGCGCCTGGTGGCAGGCATCGACACCGCCACCCCCATCGCCGAGGAACGCCTGACGGTGCCGCCCCGCGAGACGCTCACCCGCGCGTACCCCGCCGCCCTCGGCGCGGCGCAATGGGGCCGGGGCATTGAGGCGCGTTTCACCGCCGGCGGAACCACCCTGCTGGCCACCCACGCCGTCACCGTCATCACCAATCCCTTCCAGACTGCCATTCACGGGCTGGGCTTGCCGATGTCCGGCAGCCAGTACTGGGACGCGGAGACCACCCGACGCGAATGCGAAAAGCTGGTCTCCGCGAACCTGGCCGCCTATTGCAACGTCTACGAGGCTTTCGCCTGGGCCCCCTGCGATTACGCGCTGATGACGCTGGCGGATAACGAGCCTTTCCACGCCGGGCAGTCGCAGTATTGCCGCCGCCGCGATGCCATCATCCTGCTGCACCAGCTCTACCACCAGCGCGGCATCCATGCCATCACCTACGGCAAGTCCTGCGGCGCCGGCCGGCCAGGAGTGGAATACGCCTTCGCGCATCCCGAGCAGATGAATATCAGCAATCCCGCCGGCTTCTGCCACGAAGATATCAGCGTCGACGTGCTGGACCGCATGGCGGAGAACCGCTACGGGCACGGCGAAGGTTTCTGGTCGCGCTGGATCTCCTCCTGGACCTACATGGGCAATGTCGATGCCGCCGATTTCGGCGTCGAGGAGATCGACCGATCGGCGCGACAGCTCGGGTGGGACGGCGTGCGCTATGACGGCCACTTCACCTTCGCCAACAATCCCGTGCAGGCCGCCCGGCTGGTGAAGCACGCCGCCGACCGCCTGCTGGCGCTGCGTCCCGGCTTCGGCATCGGCTACAACTACCTCGGGCATTACCATGACGACCCGGAATACGCGATGACCGACATGGAGCTGGCCGCCGCCGCGACCAATGGCGGGCTGATCATGTCCGAGACGTATCGCGGTTACCACCACAACGCGCTGGCCAACATCCGCCATTTGCAGTCGGCCGGCGACGCCATTCGCATGAATGGCGGCTACTTTCTGGTGATTTTCGACGGCGGTGGGCTGTATAACGTGGCGCTGTCGTATGCCGCCGGCGCGCGCATCATGCCCGGCGGCGCCGGCTTCACCATGTTCAACAAATTCGCCACCCGCTTCGCCGATGTCATCCTCGATCCGGCGATGCGGCGGCTGCACCAGCCGGCGCGGGTCATCGAGCCAGTGGGCGACCCCGGCTTCATCTGGGATGCCTTCATTTACGAGCGCCCCGTCTCGCCCACGCGCCGCCAGCTCATCCTGCAACTGGTCAACGTCACCAGCGCGCTGGATTTCCGCATTACGCAAAACCCGCCGTGGAAACCGCCGGTGGGCATCAACCCGCCGCGCGAATACGTCGGCTTTCGCCTGCGCCTGCCCAAGGGTTACCGCGCCGTCCGCGCCTTTGCCACTGACGACACCGTCAACTTCACCCCGCAGGACACGCTGCTGGCCGGCGATACGCTGGTGGTGCCGCGGGTGAGCCAGTGGACGCTGGCAGTGGTCGAGTTGGACGCGACGAACCCGCCGGAGTCACTGGCCGATCTCTGCGCCATCCCGCTGCGCAACGGCACGCCGGTGACGCCCGCGGTGCTGGCGAAACTCGTCGACGGCCCGCTGCAAAGCACCGCACCCACCATGGCGCGGCTCACCACCCCGCCGGACTTCGCCGCGCACGCCGGCAGCCTGGACCGCGCGGATTTCGCCGGCGCGGACGCGCCCATGGCGCTGCGGCGCAACGGCCGCGCTGACATCCACTATGCCCGCGGCATCTTCGACGACCGCAACCGCCCGTGGGAGGCGCTGATGCGGCTGAAAGGCTGCCGGGACAGCACCTCGACGCTGGATAACGGCCGCGTCGCCTGCGAGAAGAAGCTCGCTGCCGACAACATCGCCTGCGTCACCGGCTTCCCCACGCCGTTTGAGCTGGCCGGCCTCGATGTGCTGGTCATCGACAACATCCCCGCCGCCGGCTTCACCCGCGCCCAGCGCCACGACGTGTTGCGCTTCGTGAAAGGCGGCGGGTCGCTGCTGGTGCTGGGCGACTGGCACGGCCTGTCCCGTGGGTGCTGGGAAGGCTCTTTCCTGGAAGAGGTGCTCCCCGCGCGCGTGCGCCAGGCCGACTACCTGCTGCGCCGACAGGGCGCCGGCCAGCGCCTGGCTGCCACGGCGGCGTACCGCGCCGTGCTGAAGAAGGCGCCGCCGAATTTCGGCCCCGGGCCGTCACTGGACTGGCTGTGCGCCCTGCAGCCGCGCCCGGGCGCGCAGGTGCTGTTGGCGGCGGGCGACCAGCCCTTCCTGGTGACCGGCAGTTACGGCGCCGGGCGGGTGGCGGTCTTCGCCGGCTCGCATTCCGGCACGCCCGCCCACCCCTACTGGCAGTCCGACGCCTGGCCGGCTGCCATGGCCGATGTCCTCGCCTACCTGGCCGAGCCCGCGGCGGCGACCCGTCCCGCCACCGAGACCGACGTCCTCCGCGCGCGCATCGACGAGGCGCTGCGCGGCCGCGATCCCGCCGGCGGAGCGACGCAAGCGCTGCAACTGCTGCTGGAGTCGGCACAGGAAGCGGACGCGCTCTACGCCGCCGGCTGCCTGCTGGAGGATCCCGCGGCCATCTCCGCGCAGGACGGCTGCCTGCTGGCGCTGCGCATCCTCCCCTGCGTTAACCCCGCCAACCCCGCCTGGCGCGCGCTGGCCGAGAAATACCGCTACCTGCCCGACGCGGAGGAAATGGACGAGCCGGAAATGGCGCCGGACGAGCTGCTGGGCCCGGACGGCGTCAAAGGCAGCGACCTGCTGGCCGCCGCACTGGCGGCGCGGATGCTGCCCGACCTGACGGCGGACACCTTCCTGCGCTGGAAAGGCCTGGATACCCAGGTGCGGCTGTGGTGCATCGGCCTGGCCGCCAACCCCGTCGCGCTCCCGTACCTGGAAACGCTGCTGGCGCAGGTGCGCGCGCGCGAGATCAAAGAGGCGGCCATCCGCGAGGACCAGCGCCAGGAGCAGTATCGCCTGCCGCTGCTGCGCCCCTTCCTCTACTACGCGCTGGTGCGCTGCGGCAAGCGCGACGAGGCCACGCGCCTTGCCTTCTGCCGCGCCGTACTGGAACTGCCGATCTACGCCTGGCGCCAGCGCTGGATTTATGAAGGCACCTTCGACATGCGCGGCATTGACCTGGAAATCGGCCGGGCGCGGCAGGCGCGCGCGCGCCGCATCCTCTGGCAGCTCGACTACGCCGAACGGCTGCTGCCCGCGCTGTTCCTCCCCGAGGTGGTGGGCACAGATGACGTCGGCGCCCGCGCCGCGGCCCGGGCGCTGCGCGAGGCGGACAGCCTGAAAGCGCTGCCGCTGGCGCTGGACTACCTCGACCGCCTGCCGGCGACGGCGCTGCCCGCCTATCGCGAGCTGAGCGGGGCGGCGCTGGCGCCGCTGCGGCAATACATGAAGGCGAGGGAGTGAGCATGATCCGATTCGCCTGCGGCCTGTTGCTGCTGCTGTCGCTGCTGCCGGCCATCGCCGCGCCGGAACGCCTGGCCGCCGTGCTGCGCGACGGCAAGTGGGGCTTCATCGACGAAGCGGGAACGGAGGTGATCCCCGCCCGCTATGTGGACGTGCAGCCATTTGCCGAGGGGCTGGCCGCCGTCCGCACGGAGCAGGGGTGGGGCTACGTCACTCCCACCGGCACGGTCGCCGTCACCCCGAAATATGACTGGGTGTGTCCCCTGTCTGAGGGCCTGGCGGCGGTGTGCCGGGACAACCGCTGGGGCTTCATCGACGGCGCGGGAAAAGTCGTCATCCCGCTCACCTACCGCGGCGCCAAGGCCTTTCGCGCCGGCCTGGCTCCGGTGCGCGCGGAGCAGGGCTGGGGCTATCTGGACCGCGCCGGCACACTGGTCATCGCCGCGCAGTTCGATGACGCCGATCCCTTCACCGACGGCCGCGGCCGCGTCTATCTAAAGGGTAAATACGGCTTCGTCGATGCCGCCGGCAAGCTCGTTATCGCCCCCATCTACGACGACGCGCTGCCCTTCCGCGACGGCATCGCCCGCGTGGTGCTGCGCAACCGCTACGCCGCCGGCCGCTTCGGCTACATCGACGTCGCCGGCGCGCCGGTGGTGCCGCCCACCTTCATCGCCCTGGGCGTCTTCGCCGACGGCCTGGCCCCGGCGGTGGGCGAAAAAATGGTCGGCTTCATCACCCGCGCCGGCGCCGTCGCCATCGACCTGTTCACCCCGCCGCCGCCCGACGCCGAGGAAGACGAGCCACGCTCCGCCCGCGACGCCAAAGCCGCCGCCGACTTCTGCTGGCCCTTCGCCGACGGCCTGGCGCGTTTTCGCGCCAACGGCAAGTTCGGCTTCCTCAACCGCGACGGCGCGGTGGAGTTCCTGCCCACCTACGACCAGGCCAACGACTTCGCCCACGGCTTCGCCGTGGTGAAGGTCAACGGCAAATTCGGCTACCTCGATACGTCGGGCCAGCTCGCCATCGACGCGACCTTCGACTGGGCCGACGACTTCACCGGCCCCCGCGCCCGCGTCCGCCTCAACGGCAAATGGGGCTTCATCAACCCCGCCGGCGCCCTCGTCATCCCCGCCCGCTACGACATGGCCTGGCCCTTCCACCCGTAATCGCAATCGATCATCGATATCCGCCATGTTCGTTGAAGTTCTTAGTAGCGGCGCCGCGCAGCAAGCCGCGACATGTGATGCTGTCCGTTGAAGAGAAAATTGTCTCAGTAGCGCCGCAAGGCGCGTCCGATTCACCAGCAGCAGGATGTAGTTTTGGCAGCGAGTCTGGAAGCCGGCGAGAGCTGCGTATGGGGTGTATCAGTGGCGACCAGGCGCGATTCGCATCGGCTTCCAGACTCGCTGCTCTACATACTCCCGTGTAACTGGTGAACCGGACGCGCCTCGCGGCGCTACTGAGACTCTACCGAACGATGGCGACAGCATATGCGGACGCGGCTGGCTGCGCGGCGCCGCTACTGAGAACGTCACCATTCATACGCTTAATTCCGCACCCCATACCCCCGCACCCACTCCGCCACCTTGATTATCGTCTCCGGCGTCGCCCGCGGCGGCATCACGCCCGACGAGGTGATCACCACCCCGCGGGTGTGCGGCAGGGCGTCGAGATGGGATTCCAGTTCGGCGATGATGGCCCCGGCCGGCTGCGTCCACAGCGCGGCGTTGGTGCCGCCGATGAATGCCGTGCGCGGGCAGGCGGCGCGGCCGTCGGCCAGCGTGGTATTGCCCACCGGCGGCGAGGTGAACGCCTCGAAGGCCCGCGCCGGCAGCGTTGCCAGGTCGGGCAGCAACCCCTTCAGATACCCGCACATGTGCAGCACCGAGCGGCGGTCGTGCGCGTTGAGGATCTCGACGTATTCGCGCAGGTGCGGCAGGTTGTGTTCCCGGTACTGCGCCGGCGACAGCAGCGAGGTGGAGGTGTTCTCGACGAGGTAAATGAGGTCGGCGGGGTGGCGCGCGGCGATGAGCGCCGTCCGCTGCCGCAATTCGCCGTGCATGGCGTCGAACAGCTCCGCGACGGCGTCCGGCTCGTCATACAGCAGCAGGTGGGCGTGCTCCACCCCGGCCAGGTACTGCAGCCACCACATGAAGGCCGAGGTGCCGATGCCGGTGTTCGTCACCGCGTCCTCGCCGATCTCCGCCGTGCGCGCCGCCGCCTCCGCCAGCCGGCCCTCGTCCAGCGACCAACGGGTGTCGCGATAGACGTCGATGAGCACGGCGATGTCGTCGCGCGTCGTGACGGGGAAGCGCATGGGATGCCACGACTGTGACCCGGCGTCCCACCGCTCCTCCAGCACCACCGCCCCCCGTGGGGACGTGAAAGTCTGGATGCGCGTGTCGCCCTCCTGCCGATGCGCCACCGCCGTGGTCGCGCGCGTCTCCACCAGGCAGCTATCCACCCACTCGTGCCGGTCCGAGCCGATAGCCGCGTGCAACGCCGCCACCGACCCCGCCTCCGGGTGCACGGCCAGGTAGTCGCCAAACACCTTCGGCCAGAACGGCAGCCGGTCCACCGCCTCCAAACGCATCGCCGCCAGCCACCGCGCGCGCGGGGTCATGAAATCACGCATCTCACGTCCTATATCATGTCTACTGCCTACTGGATTACGGTCGCTTCAACGCCTCTTTCACCTTCTCCGGATCCAGATATGTCTTCTCATGCTCGCTGAACGGCTTCACCGTGTCGCCCGCGCGCCAGCCCAGCAGCGGCTTCGTGCTCTCCGCGCAGTGCAGGTAGCCGTCCGGGGTGGTCACCAGCCAATTCAGCTCCGTCAGGCCGTCCTTCGCCACCGGGAAAAACTGCCATTCCGCCAGCTTCGTGCCCGCGGCCACGTCCCACAGCAACAACCGGCCGTCGATGTCGCCGGCGGCCAGCAGATCACCCTTCGGTGAGTAAGCCAGCGTGCTGATGCCCACGCCGCCGCCGGGCAGCGTGCGGTTGGGGGTATCGCTCTTCGGGTCAGTAGATACCAGCGTGATGCTGCCGTCGTCGCAGCCGATCGCCGCCTGCCCCGCCTTCGGCGACAGCGCCAGCGCGGTGATCGCCGTATTCATGCGCCCACTGGCCGCCGGTTTCGTGTTCGGCAGTTGCCAGAAAAGGTAAAAGCGGCTGCCGGCGGCAGCCACCAGCGGCTCGAAGGACGAGAATGCCGCCCGCTCGCAGATGGTGTTGGTGGCGAGTTGCCCCAGCACCGCGCCGGTCGCGGCGTCCAGCAGGCGGATGCCGCCCTGCCGCGGTTGCATCACCGCCACCGCCAGCCCGTCGGGCGAGGCGTCCAGCAGCCAGCCATCCTGCTGCCACGCCACCGTGCCGTCCTTCGTGGCGATGCCCCGCGTGGTCAGCCGCGTGCCGTTAGGCCCGCGTGCCCCCGTGCCGGCCAGTAGCATTTTGGCGTCATTGGTGAACTGCAGCCGCAGCGAGACGTTCTTGCCAATGGGCACCTTGTACTTTTCGTTCCCGGTGGCGGCGTCCATCAACAACAGGTTATCGTAGCCCGTGCCGGCGAAGGCGGTCAGCTTGCCGTCCGGCGAAAACGCGGAGGCGGAGTAATCATACGCCGGCGCGGTGTAGCGCTTTGCCACGTTGCCGGAGACCAGGTTGACCAGCAGCAGGTGCGTCGACGGCCCCGCCACCGCCAGCATCTTGCCGTTCGGCGCGAAGAACAGCCGCGCCACCATCGGGTTGCGCGACTCCCGCAGCCAGACCCGCTTCTGGTCCTCCAAGGTCACCAGGTACAGGCCGGTCTCGCCGGCGTCGGTGAGCGTGCTGTAGGCCAGGTGGACGCCGGTCGGCGACACCAGCGCGCTATGGATGGCGCCCTTGCGGTCGGTGATATTGATGAACGGCTCGGTCGCGTCCGCCTGGTAGAAGTTGATTTTTTCCGCGCTCCAGACGCCGAAGAAAGAGTGGTATGGCGTCATCAACTCGCTGGATGTCGGCCGCGCCGCGTGCGTCACCGGCGCGTAAATCTTCCCGGTAGCGGTGTCCGCCACGCAGGTTTGCGCGTTCATCATGTTCGTCGAGATGAGCTGTCCGCCGTCAGCCGAGAAATGCAGCGTGCCCGGGAAGAACTGCATGCCGTCCAGCGTGTGCAGCAGCTTCCCGCTCTTCGCCTCCCAGATTTTGCACCCCTGGGCGATCTGCGGGTTGGCCGGGTCGGCGCCCTGGAACTGCGCCGCCAGCAGGCTGCCGTTCGGCGACACCACCAGGCTCTGCACCATCATGTTTTCCTTCGGGCCGAAGGTAGAGAGCAGCTTGCCCGAGGCGAAAGTGTAATACTGCAGCGCGTTCATCGTCTGCGCCACCAGCGTGGCGCCGTCGGGCAGGAAGGCCAGGCGGTAGATGTCCATCGGCATCGGATTCGGATTCGCCGCGTCGTCCGCCGTCGGCACGAAGTTGATGGCGATCTTGCCCGTGCGCAGGTCCCACCCTACCAGCCGCGGCCCGTTCGGCCCCGTCATCGCCGCCGCCAGGTAGCGGTTATCCAGCGAAAAGGCCATCCGCGTCGCCGTCGCCTGCCCCTGCGGCATCGCCATCATCGGGTTCGGCTGCGCCTGCGCCAGCGTGTAGCCCACCGGCAGCACTATCGCCCGGTACAGCAGCCCGCTGGCCGTCTGCCACACCCGCGCCTCCACCCCGTCTACCACCGTCGCCAGCAACGTGCCGTCCGGCGAAAACGCCGACACCGCGCACCCCTCCGGATGCCCCAGCGCCACCGTCAACTCCGGGCGCGCCTGCCCGCGGGACGACGACAGCGCGCCCAGCCACATCGCAACCAGTATAAGCATCACGGCGCTGATTCGCATAAGACCGCCCCCCGGACATAGGTACGTATCTATTCTACCCCGGCCTATACCTTCCTTTCATTCCATGCATTCAAGTCACTTTCCGTATCACCTGACGCCGCGAAATCGGCCTTTCGCTCATCCCAATCAAGTAAATCCCCAAATCCCTCTCATCAAGGCCCAGACGTACAGCAAACATCCGCTTGACAAAAACCGCCGAATCTGCTATACTGCCGATCCCTGGGAGCGCGGATTTGTAATCCGCCCAACTATAAGCCAGGTTGCCACCAGAACCCGTTCGTAGTAAGCCACGTAGCCGCTGCGGAGTGGCGTCCGATTATGCACACCGGTATCGCCCTATCGTCAACCATATCCCAGCCCCGCCAGTAGATGACCACAGGGATTGTTCTGGGTATCGTTGCGCGCTCCCGCGCGCGCCCTCATCCCCAGCCCTTCTCCCAATCCTGGGAGAAGGGAGTCGGCTATCACAGGACCCTGCGCTGAAATATCCTTGTGGTCGTCTACTAGTCCTGGAAGGACGACTGAACCGAGCCCACCGTTTCAACGGCTGGAGCCAAAGGCTGGATATGCGCATGAAACGACTACCCCCTTTTTCGCAAAAACCGCACAAATTGGGGGGTAGTCACCGCGTCACCTTGTCCCGCCTTTTTCATATTTTACCGAGGGGAGAGACACGGTACCAGGAGATAGCATCATAACGACGGCCTCCCCGTCTCTCTGGCCTCCCCCGCCCGTTTTGTGCTACAATACCGCCATCTCCCCAGACGGAAAGGGCCACCCATGGCGACCGCTCCCAGTGCCAGTTATAGTGTTCTCCTGCGCCTGCGCGCCACCGACGATGCCGTGCGGCGCCTGTCCGCCGCGCTCGTTGCCCAGGGCGCCGAGGTGCAGGATGCCTGCGCCTGCCTGGAAAGCTGCGCGGAGGTGCGCCAACTCATCGTGCTGGCCAGCAGCCTGGCCCACGCGCAGGCGCTGGTGGCGACGGCGCGGGCGGCCGAGGGCGTGGCAGTGGTCGAGGTGATCGACCGCACCTTTGCCCTGCACGACGGCGGCAAAATCGCCGTTTGCGGCAAGCTGCCGCTGGAGACACGCGACGACCTGTCCATGGCCTACACCCCCGGCGTGGCCCGCGTGTGCATGGCCGTGCATGACGATGTGATGCGCGCCCACAGTCTCACCATCAAGCGCAACACCGTGGCGGTGGTCAGCGACGGCACCGCCGTGCTGGGCCTGGGCGACATCGGCCCCGAGGCCGCCATGCCGGTGATGGAAGGCAAGGCGCAGCTCTTCAAGGCCTTCGGCGGCGTGGACGCCTTCCCCATCTGCCTGGATACCAAAGACCCGGACGAGATCGTCGCCATCGTGAAGGCGCTGGCCCCCACCTTCGGCGGCATCAACCTGGAAGACATCTCCGCCCCGCGCTGCTTCGACATCGAGGACCGGCTGAAGGCGATGCTGGACATCCCCGTCTTCCACGACGACCAGCACGGCACCGCGGTGGTGGTGCTCGCCGCCCTCTACAACGCGTTGAAGCTCGTCGACAAGAAGGTCGGGGACTTGAAGATCGTGGTGTCGGGCGTAGGCGCCTCCGGCGTGGCCTGCTCGAAGATTCTCATGAACGCCGGCGTGCGCAATATCATCGGCTGCGACCGCGGCGGCGCCATCTATCGCGGCCGCACCGAGAACATGAACAGCATGAAGGACTGGTACGCCGCGCACACCAACCCCGAAGGCCTGCGCGGCGGGCTGTCCGCGGTCATCGCCGGCGCCGACCTCTTCCTCGGCCTCTCCGGCCCCGGCACCCTCAGCGTGGAGAACGTCCAGCGCATGGCCCCGCGCGCCATCGTCTTCGCCATGGCCAACCCGGTGCCCGAGATCATGCCCGAGGAAGCCGGCCCCCACGTGGCGGTGATGGCCACCGGCCGCTCCGACTATCCCAACCAGATCAATAACGTGCTCGCCTTCCCCGGCATCTTCCGCGGCGCGCTGGACTGCCGCGCGAGCGCCATCACCGAGCATATGAAGCTGTCCGCCGCCCGCGCCATCGCCGACACCGTCACCGACGCCGAGCTGCTGCCCGGCTACATCATCCCCTCGGTCTTCAACCCCGCCGTGGGTCCGTCCGTGGCGAAAGCCGTCATCGCCGCCGCCATAGCCGACGGCGTCGCCCGCCTCACCGGCGGCGAAATGCCAACATTTGATGAATTGACACGGTAAATGATCGATGAAGCGATAGTATAAATTGTCGAAGGCTACCTGTCAGCAGTGAATCAAGCCGGCATTCATGCCAGCCGCGCGGTGGTCTTCGGCTCCTACGCGCGCGGTGAACTGCGTGAAGATAGCGATATCGACTTAATTGTCATTGCTCCGGAGTTTGACACGCTGCCAGACCATGCCACGATTACACGCCTTTGGCGCGCTCGGAGACAGGTCGACTCTCGCATCGAGCCCATCCCATGCGGCGAACGGCAATGGGAAGAGGACGATGTGAATCTGATCATCGAGATCGCCCGACGCGAGGGCCAGGTGATCCCCTATCTGCCGGAAGCCGCCTGATGCGCCGGCGCGGCAGCGCCGGCTGAAGCTGTCGCGCTACGCGCCACCGCCCACGCCGCCGCATACATGATCAGCCATGGCGTCATCGGCTGGTGGTAGCGCGCCATGCCATACAACGCCAGGTAGACCAGCGTGAAGGCGCCGATGATGGCGACGCCCAGCCACGGCAACGGGCGCCAGGCGCCCCACGCGAGGACGGCGCCCGCCCACACCGCCATATACGCCACCTGCGACAGCACCATCCACCCCATGAGGAATGGTCGGCCGGCCCCCACGGGTCGGCTGTTCGCCACCCATTGCGCGCCGTCCATGTCGAAGGCGAAGAGCCAGAAGAGCCTCAGCGGGACCAGCAGCAGCGCCCGCAGCGGCTGCTCGCGCATCTCCGCCTGCGCTTGCCGACGGAACGCCGCGTCGATGGCCAGTTCACCCCCCTGGCGCGCGCGGGTGTCTCGGTGCCACGCCGTCATCATATATGTACCGCTGGCCTGCCGGTTGTGGCCGATATATAGATTCAGTCCGCCGGTGGTGGTCATCACCGGCTTGCCCAGCCGCGCGGCGTTGCGCGCCAACCACGGCAGCACCACCGCCACCGTCAGCGCGACCACCAACGCGCCCTGTGCGAGCCATCGCCATCCCTGCCTGGCGCGCAGCATGCCCGGCAGCGTCACCAGGAAATAGGCGACGAGAATGAGTACCGCTTGCGGGCGGACGAGTGCCGCCGCGCCGATGACCAGCCCCGCCGGGATGAGCCATCCCCAGCGCCGGCTGCCGCGCAGCAGCAGCCATGCCCCCAGCAGCATCAGCGGAACGAAGAGATTTTCACTGGCCGGCAGCGCGCTGTAGGCAATATTGTTGGGCAGCAGCGCATACATGAGCAGGGCGATGCGCCCCACGCGCTCCGACTGGAACAGGTCGCGCGCCAGCCGGTAGACGAGTCCGATAGCCAGCACCTGCAGCGCGATGTTTGCCAGCAGGATGGGCCACGGGCCGATGCCCGCCAGCCGGAAGACCAGGCTGAGGAAATAGGGGTAGCCGGGCGGAAAATACGCGGTGGGCTGGCTGCCGTCCGCGTAGTCGCCGCCGCGCGCCAGCGTCGCCGCATGGGTCACGTACCAGGCGAAGTCGCTGTCCGGCTCGGCGCGAAAGAGGGCGATCCACACCAGGCGCAGCACCGTCGCGCCCAGCAGGATCACGAGCACGAAGCGGGGGGCGTCAAGCCAGGCCGCGGCACGGGCGCGCGGGGAGAGCCGTTGCATCGCTACCTCCCTAGCAGCATGGCCGCGACGACGGCGCCGGCCCAGACGAGCACAGCCAGCAGCAGTGGCCGGTCCGTGTAGAAGAGTTCTTCCGGCCGCCCGCCGCGCCCGCAATGGAACACCAGGTACTGGTAACGCAGGATGCCGTACAGCACCGACGGCATGGAGAGCGCCAGCCACGGGTGACTGAGGCCGGTGGGAGAGAGCAGCACGAAAATGGCATACATGACGACGGCCGCCCCGGAGGCCATCGACAGCGCCTGATCCAGAAAGGGCAGGCTGTATTCCGCCAGCACCGGCCGGTGCGCGTCGCCGGCTTCCTCCAGCAGCGTCACTTCATGGCGGCGCTTGCCCAGCGCCAACAGCAGCGCCAGCAGCGACAGGCACAGGAACATCCACGGGGAAAGGACTACCCCCAGCGCCGCCGCTCCGGCCGCCCCGCGCAGCAGGAATGCCGCGGCGATGACCAGCAGGTCGAGGATGACGTGGTGCTTCCAGCGCAGCGAGTAGACGAGGGTGAGCGCCAGGAACGCGCCCGCCACCGCCGTAAAGACCCACCCCAACGTCCACGCGGCGGCCAGCCCGCCGACGGCCAGCAGCAGACTCATCGATAACGCAGACGCCACCGGCACCCGGCCGGCGGCGACAGGCCGGTGGCGCTTTACCGGGTGCGCGCGATCCTTCTCGCGGTCCAGCACATCATTGACAAGGTAGCCGGCCGAGGACAGCGCGCAGAGCACGACGACCGCCACCAGCGTGATGAGCACCGCCTCCAGGCGGGTGAACTGCGCCGAAAAGAGCAGCGCCGCCAGCGCGACGCCGTTCTTCGCCCAGTGACGCGGCCGCAAAGCCGTCACCAGGTCGCGCGGCGATGTCGCGCTCAGGGTGGTGGTGATAGTACGGGTGATCACCAGGACATCCTCTTCCTTCCCGTGGACAACTGCGGTCGCTCCATGTGGGCTGCATCAGCATAACATGTTCGGCGAATTCGGGAAGGCCCTTGGCCTGACCGGCGTGTTTATGGTTCAATAGATGTGAGATGATTGATGCGGATACCCTGCATATCACGGCGTCCCTGGTCATCCCGCGCGGCGAGTTGTCCTTTCGCACCTCGCGCAGCAGCGGGCCCGGCGGCCAGCACGTGAATAAAACGGAGACGCGCGTCGAGCTGCTGTTCGACGTCGCGGGCTCGCCGTCGCTCACCGACGAGCAGCGCGCCCGCCTGTTCGCGAAGCTGAAAAGCTGGCTCGACGGCGACGGCGTGTTCCATCTCGTCTCCGAGCTCACGCGCAGCCAGTACCGCAACCGCGCCGACGCCATCGCCCGCTTCATCGATCTCCTCCACGACGCTCTGCGCCCGGTGAAAAGCCGCAAAGCCACCCGCGTCCCCCGCCGCGTCGAGGAGCACCGCCTGCAGCAGAAAAAACACCGCGGCGACATCAAACGCACTCGCCGCGGTCGGCCCGAAGAGTAACCTCGCGACGTTCACACACCGTTATCACATGTCCATTTGTCCATGCCACCCCCTTGACGGGTCATGGTATTGCGGGCATATTCATGAATAAGAAACATTCGTAACTAGGAAGTGTCCGCATGCACATAACGTCAGACGAGATGCCGCAACGCATGCAGCACCTGAAGGCCGGGCTCAAACGTGCCGGGATCAAGCTTACGCATCAGCGGCTGGAGATCTGCCGGGAAATCGCCGGGGCGACGAATCATCCGGACGTAGAGACGGTCTTCAACGGCGTCCGCGCGCGCGTCCCGACGCTCGCGCTGGATACGGTCTATCGCACGCTCGCGCTGCTCGTCGAACTGGGCTTGATCGAAAAGCTCGGCACGGCGCAGGAGACCATGCGCTTTGATGGGAACATGACACAGCACCATCATTTCGTCTGTACGCGATGCGGCGCGACGCATGACTTTTACAGTGGCCAGCTTGACCAACTGTCGCTGCCTGACGACGTGCACGCTATCGGGCAGGTGCATAAGGTGCAGGTCGAAGTCCGAGGCATCTGCCAGCGTTGCGCCCATGACGACTGGTCCTGCACTGCCCGAGCCCAACCGAAGTAACGGCATGTTTCGTTGCGCAAGACACCTGCGGACGTCAGCCAGAAGTGGCACGCGTAACATCTCGATGACTCGAAGGAGGCTATAGCATGACACAAAACAGCAAGTGCCCGCTAACAGGCGCAGTGCCCCCACTGACCGCCGGTGGCGGCACGACAAACCGCGATTGGTGGCCGAACCAGTTAAAACTAGACATCCTGCACCAGCATACCGCCAAGTCCAATCCGATGGGCGAGGACTTTGATTACGCCAAAGAATTCATGCGTCTCGATCTGGAAGCCGTGAAACAGGACCTGCGCGCCCTGATGACGCAATCGCAGGCCTGGTGGCCGGCGGACTTCGGCCACTACGGCCCGTTATTCGTCCGCATGGCGTGGCACAGCGCCGGCACCTACCGCACCGCCGACGGCCGGGGCGGCGGTGGCAGCGGCAGCCAACGCTTTGCCCCCCTCAACAGTTGGCCGGACAACTGCAACCTCGACAAGGCGCGCCGGCTGCTCTGGCCGATCAAGCAAAAGTATGGCCGGAAGATTTCCTGGGCCGACTTGATGATCCTCACCGGCAACGTCGCCTTGGAATCGATGGGCTTCAAAACGTTCGGGTTCGGCGGCGGACGCGAGGACATCTGGGAGCCGGAGCAGGATATCTACTGGGGCGCCGAAGGGAAGTGGCTGGACGACAAACGCTATTCCGGCGATCGGGAGCTCGAGAATCCCCTCGCGGCCGTGCAGATGGGTCTCATCTATGTGAACCCGGAAGGCCCGAACGGCAATCCCGACCCCGTCGCCGCCGCGCAAGATATCCGCGAAACCTTCGCGCGCATGGCCATGAACGACGAGGAAACGGTGGCGCTGATTGCCGGCGGCCACACTTTCGGCAAAACGCACGGCGCCGGCCCCGCCGCCCACGTCGGCCCCGAGCCCGAAGCAGCCGTCCTCGAAGAGCAGGGCCTGGGCTGGAGGAGCAGCTTCGGCACGGGCAAAGGCGGTGATACGATCACCAGCGGTCTGGAAGTCATCTGGACTACCACGCCCACGAAGTGGAGCAGCAATTTCTTCTGGAACCTGTTCGGCTACGAATGGGAACTGACGAAGAGCCCGGCGGGCGCGCATCAGTGGATACCGAAGAGCGGCTTCGGCGCCGGCACGTTGCCGGATGCCCATGATCCATCCAAGCGCCATGCGCCGGCGATGCTGACCACCGACCTTGCGCTGAGGTTCGATCCCGTTTACGAGAAGATTTCACGGCGCTTCATGGAGAATCCGGATCAGTTCGCCGACGCGTTCGCCCGGGCGTGGTTCAAGCTGACGCATCGCGACATGGGCCCGCGCGCACGCTATCTCGGCCCGGAGGTTCCGGCCGAAGCGCGCATCTGGCAGGATCC
>CAZPYA010000020.1:59477-60116 GCA_964590255.1 uncultured bacterium | reverse complement strand
CGCACCAATCAAACCAAACTCAGACATGTGTTTGCAGGTGAGCGAAAGTCCTGACAATATCGCAAATTTTGCACGGCGACGAAACATGCAATGCCAAAAGAGCCGCCCTGGAAGTGGCAGGATAACCAGCCTATCGTATATGTCTCCTGGCATGACGCGAAGGCATATGCGGATTGGGCAGGAGCTTCTCTGCCAACTGAGGCACAGTGGGAGAAGGCTGCGCGGGGAACTGATGGCCGCATCTATCCATGGGGCGATCAATGGGATGCCGCAAAGTGTGCAAACAAGTCGAATTCATACGATGAACATGGTCGTTATGTCGGCCCGAAGCCGGTTGCCAGTTATACGGCAGGCGCCAGTCCGTATGGCATACAGGATATGGCGGGAAATATATGCGAATGGTGCGCGGATTGGTATGGTAAAGATTATTATAAAACTGCGCCATTAAAAAACCCGACAGGCCCTAAAACAGGTGAAAACCGTATACTCCGGGGCGGATCATGGAACAACAATGGGCCGGTTGACTATCGCGGTGCGTGTCGCGACAGCAACATACCTGATGGCGGTGGTGCTGATGCCGGTTTCCGTTGTGTCGTGTTGATAACTGCAACGCAAGTACAGTGACAGGTCATGTGTTCT
>CAZPYA010000020.1:0-59467 GCA_964590255.1 uncultured bacterium | reverse complement strand
TAGTTGCCCTGGCCCTGCGATCCGGGCTGGGACGATAGGCAACTCCGAGAACTGCTTCGCGGATATACGGACCTGGTTGTGTTCCCACCCCCCGGCTACCTACTCATTTCTACCCGGAGGGGGCCGCTACACCCATCCACGCGAGGAGCTTCTCATGCCGCACTTTCGCGCGCCAGCTTCCCGTTGCCATCCGAACATGGGATACCTCCATTCGTATCGAATCAGAGCGTTCCGACCGCTATCTGTGACAGCGGTCGGAACGCGTCTGGTTGCTAGCGCGCATTATTCATGAACACATGAATAATGCTACAGCTAGCCGAAGCTATATTCGCTTCGCGAATATAGCGGGCTAGGCCACTTCTTTCACGCGCCGCGCGCGCAGAAGGGACAGATGCCGCTGGGCATGGCTTTTGGCGTGCTCCCAGGCGAGATATACCGCCGGCAGCACGCAGAGGGTGAACAACGTCGAGGTGATCAGCCCGCCCACCAAGACGATGGCCAACGGCTTTTCGATCTCCGCGCCGACGCCGCTGCTTAAGAGAATCGGCACCACGCCGAGGGCGGCGCACAAGGCCGTCATCAGCTTAGGACGCAAGCGTTGGACACTCGCCAGGCGAATGGCTTCCTCTTTGCTGTGCCCCTCGGCAACGAAGTCATTCGTCTGCGTCAGCAGCACCAGGCTATTTTGCACGGCGATGCCGAACAGGGCGATGAAGCCCACCGCGGACGAGACGTTCAGACTCTCCCCGGTGAGCAGCAACGAGGCGACCCCGCCGATGAATGCACTTGGCACGGTGGCCAGGATGATCATCGCCTGGGACGCCGACTTCAGCGCCACGAAGAGCAGCATAAAGACGATCACCAGCGCGACCGCCGTGGCCAGCGCCAGCGATTTCATGGCGCGCTGCTGGTTCTGGAACTGTCCGCCGAAGACCACGTAGTAGTCACCCGGCAGCTTGACGTCCTTCATACCGGCCTTGATGTCGGCGACCACGCTGCCCAGGTCGCGCCCCTGGATGCTGGCGTTGATGCTCAACCGGCGATTCATCGCCTCGCGCCAGATGACATTCGGACCTTCGGCAAGGCTGATATCGGCCATCTGCGAGAGCGGCACCGCCGCCCCGGAGGGGGTGTCGACCAGCAGGTTCTTCAGTGCGTCGATGTCACCGCGCACATTATCGGCGAAGCGCACGAAGACGCCGTAGCTGCGCTGTCCCTTCCACATCTGGGTGAGTTCCTCCCCGCCGACGGCGAAGTGGATCATCTCCGAGATTGCACCGATGGTGACGCCATACCGCGCCGCCGCCTGGCGGTCGATCTGAATCTGCACCTGCGGAATGCCCGCCACCTGATCCATATTGATGTCGGCCACCCCGGTTGTGCGCTCCATGACCGCCTTGATTTGCATACCTTTCTCGGCCAGCACCTGGATGTCCGGACCGAAGAGCTTCACCTGCAGCGGCGCCGGCGTCCCCTCCATGCTTTCGTTGATCTTGTTCTGCAGCGGCTGGGTGAAGGCGACGGCCACGCCGGGGATGCGCTCGATCTTCTCGCGTAGATCAGCCAGAATCTCCTCGCTCGGTTTCGAGAGTTGCTGCTTTGGTTTGAGGTTTACGAACATTTCTCCAGAATTCACGGGCAGCACACAACCGATGGCACGCTCCGAGCGGCCGTTGCGGCGCACAACCTCGACAATATTCGGGTCGTCAAGCAGCAGTTGCTCGATTTGCCGGGTGATGCGGTTGTTTTCCTCCAGCGACGTTTCAGCCGGCGTGGCAGTGGAGACAAACCAGGTGCCCTCATCCAGTTTGGGCATGAAGTCGCGCCCCACCGCCAGCAGGCCCAGCACGGAGGGGATGATCAACACGACGGCAATGCCGATCACGACCCAGCGGTGGCGCAGCGTCCATTCCAGCGCGGGCACATACCCGCGTTTGATCCAGGCGACGAGTTTGACTTCGCCTTCCCCGTCCTCATGCGATTTCGGATGCAGGAAACGCGTGCCCAGCACGGGGATGAGCGTCAGGGAGAGCACCAGGGCCACCAACATGGCCGCCGCCACCGTCACCGCCAACGGTCGGAAGAGCAAACCTTCGATGCCGCCCATCAGGAAGAGCGGCAGGAAGACCGCGATGATGATGAGGGTGGCGAAGGCAATGGGCCGGCCCACCTCAATCGCGGCTTTATGCGCGACCGCACGTTTCACGCCGGGTTCATGGAGATTCGCCCGGCTGCGGTGGAAGCGGTGGTACAGGTTCTCCACCATGATGATGGAGGCGTCCACCATGATGCCCACCGCAATCGCCAGCCCTCCGAGCGACATTGTATTGAGCCCGACGCCCATCTGTCGCATAAGTATCCCGGCGATCATTACCGAAAGCGGCAGCGACGCCGCCACAATGAGGGTGCTGCGAAAGTGCCCCAGGAAGAGCAGCAGCACCAATATCACCAGCACCGCGCCGATGAGGATGGCGTTCGTCACGCTGGAGAGCGCGTGCTCGATCAGGTGCGTCTGATCGTAGTATGGAACGATCTTCACGCCTTTCGGCAGCGTCTCCTGCACCTCGGCGATGGTGCGCTCGATGCCTTTCACCACCTGCACCGTGTCGGCATTCGGTTGCTTAATGACCAGCGCGACGACGGTTTCCTTGCCATCTTTGCTGGCGACCCCGCGTTGAATGGCGGTGCTTTCCTCGACGCGCGCGACATCACGCAGGTAGACCGGCACGCCGTTGCGCGCCGCCACCACCGTCATCTCGATATCTTCCACCGAATTGTAGCGGCCCAGACCACGGACGGTATATTCGGCGGTGCCGGTGCTGATGAAGCCGCCGGAGGCATTCTCGTTGCCGCTTTTCACCGCCGCTTCGACGTCCGCGAGCGCGACGTGATAGGCGCGCAAGGCATGCTGATCAAGGGTGACGCGATACTGCCGGAGCTTGCCGCCCATATTCAACACTTCGGCGACACCTGGCACGTTGAGCAGGCTGTAGCGAATCTGCCACTCGGCCAGTTCGCGCAGTTCCGTGGGCGGAAGATCCCCTTCCACCGCATACTCATACACCTCGGCCAAGCGCGTGGTGGCGCTGGAGAGCGTCGGCGGCTCGGTGCCCGCTGGCAATTGTCCGGTGGCTTGCGCCATGCGCTCGGTGACGAACTGGCGCGCCCGCCAGAACTCGGTTTCGATGCCAAACTCGACGACCACGGTGGACAAGCCCTGCGTGGTTTGGGAGCGCACGCGCTGCACGCCGGGGAGGCCGTTCATCGCCGCTTCCATCGGACGGGTAATCGCTGTTTCGATCTCCTCGGCGGCCATCGATTCGTTTTCCGTGACCACGGTGAAGACCGGGATAGTGATGTCGGGGTAGACGTTGCGCGGCAGATTCTGGTAGGCGACAATGCCGAAAACCAGCGCCAGCCCAACGAGCATCACGACAATGGCTTGTTGACTGAACGCGGCATGGATGACCTTGTCGATCAGACTGCCGTGTGGGTGTTGTTGCTGATCCATGCCATCTCCTTAATGATCGGTGCAGCCGGCTTCGAGTTGGCCAGAGCCAAGGGCGGTCTTGAGTTGATACTGGCCCGTGGTGACGACTTTCAGACCTGCTTCCAGGCCGGTGAGGACTTCGACGCGGTCGCCATGCGTGGCACCGAGGGTCACCACGAATTTATCGTATGCGCCGCAGGCGTTATAACCGGCAGCCTTATCTTCCGCGCACTCCATGCAGGGCGAGAAGACGATCTTCTTGCCGGCTTCATCCAGTAGGGCTTGCTTCGGAATCAGGAGGGCCTGCCCACCTTTTCCGGTCGCCAGGTTGACGGTGGCGAACATGCCGGCTTTTAAGGCGCTGCCCGGGTTGGGCACGTCACATCGGATGCGCGCCGTGCGCGTCTCGGCGTTGAGACCGATACCGATATGGCGCACGACCCCACGGAAGACCTTGCCGGGGAAGCTGGCGACGGTGATCTCGGCGGTTTGCCCCGGACGGACTTTCGCCAGATCCTTCTCATACACGTTCGCCCATACCCACACCCGGTCAGTATTCACGATGGTGAAGAGATCGGTGGCGGCGTCGACAGCCTGTCCGGGCGTGGCCTGCCGCTCGGTAATAACCCCGCTGATCGGCGCGGTGATGGGGATGCTCACGGCATTCCCGGAGGCGCCGGCGGCACGCAGGGCGCGCAGGGCATTCTGGGCGGCCTGCACCTCAGCGCGGGCGCGCGCCAACTCGGCTTCCGCCCCCTGGATTTCCTGCCTGGCGAGCAGCGACTTCCCGGCGACGTGTTTCTCGCGAGCGAGGACGGACTGCGCGATGGCCAGTTGGCTGTTGGCGCGTTGCAACGCCGCTTCACAGGTATCGATCTCCCGCTCGGTTTGATGCACGGCGGATTCCGCGGCTTTCGTTTCCGCCGAGGTATACAGCCCCTGCCCGGCAATGCTTTCTTCGCGTGCCAGCGTTTGCCGCGCGATCTCCAGGTGGGTGCGGGCTTCCTTCTCCTTCGCTTTGGCATCATCCAGGTCGGCTTCGGCGGCTTCCATCTCGCGCCGCGCGGCGATGCCGGCGTCAAAGAGCCGCTTGCCGCGGTCATAGGCGGTCTGCTTCACCTTC
Organism: uncultured bacterium; assembly: GCA_964590255.1. Taxonomy (GTDB): domain Bacteria; phylum Armatimonadota; class Hebobacteria; order CAIYQO01; family CAIYQO01; genus JAKIYB01. Next base: position 54,854 of record CAZPYA010000020.1, on the reverse strand, counting down.
ACCGACGCCTGCGCGGATTCGAGTTCCGCGAGCGCTTCGGCGACATTCCCTTTGGCGGCTTCAATCTGCGGGCCGTGGTAGGCATTGGCTTTCGCCAGCTTCTTTTTGCGGTCGAGGTCATCCGCCGCCAACTCCCGCGCATTGCGGGCGCGCGCCAGCGCGGCTTCGGCCTGCTTCACCTCGGCCTGTGCGGACGCAAACGCGGAATCGGCATCATCGAGCGGACGTTGGGTGAGCGCGCCTGTGGCGGCGAGTTCCTTCACGGTTCCCAGGCGCGTGCGTGCCGCCCCTTCCTCGGCACGGGCGCGGAGAAGCGCCGACTGCACATCGGCCACATCGCGACTGGCGACGGTGGCGAGTGTCTGACCAGCCCGCACGCGCTGCCCGACTTTCCCGGTAAGCTGCGTGAGCCGGCCGGAAACGGGGGAGCCGACCTTCGCGGTCTGGTCCTCGTTGGCCTGCACTTCACCGGTGACCGTCAACTGGGCGGTCACCGGGGCCATGACGACCGGCGCGGTTTCCAGACCGGCGATCTTTACGCCTTCATGACCGGCTTCTTCTTCGCCGGACCCGTGTTCTTCTTCACCGGCTACGTGCCCATGACCCTCATGGCCGGCTTCTTCGGCATGCGCCGGTTCGGACGCCGCCGACGTGGCATTGCGTCGCGTGATGAAGAAAATGGTCGTGGCTACCACCACCACTGCGACGAGTAAAATCAACAGACGATGTTTCATCGGGGAACCTCCAATTGGGCGATCGGCAGCGTGTCAACGCCGACGGCCCATGTCAATTGCGCCAGCGCCTTGTGGTACTCACCAAGGGTGGCCAGATATTCGACCTGCACCGCCCGCACAGTACGGCGGGCTTCCAGGACTTCGAGATAGTTCAACGCGCCTTCCTGGTAGCCAAGATGCGCCATGGCTGCCAGTTGTTCCGCCGGCTGCAGCACCTGCTCACGCAGGGTGCGCAGTTGCGACTCGGCGCCGCGGACGGCGATGAGCGCCGTGGCGACATCCTGACGTATCGCAAGACGGGCGGCCTCCACGCGTTTGTCCTGGGCGCGCACCACCGCTTCCGCGCGCCGGCGTTCCGCCGTCCCCGAACCCCAATCCACCAGGGGCAGCGAGACACCCAGGCCGATCCCCCCGGAGCCGGCCCATTCTTCCTGCCGCGCCTGCACGGTAAGGTCTGGACGACGGGCGGCGCGCGCCGCTTCCACATCCGCCTGTGCCACCGTCACGTTGGCCTGCGCTCGCGCCAACTCGGGACGGGTGGTTTCGGCCTGGCGGAATAACGCCGCGTCATCGAAGGTGAGGGATGGCACCGTGAGCGTCTGCGCCAGTACCAGCGGAGTGGATGGTTCGCGGGCTATCGCCGAATTCAATGCGACGGTGGCCTGGGCTACGGCCGCCTGGGCACGGGCCAACTGCTGGCGGGCACGCACCAGCTCAACCTCCACTTTCATGGCGTGGGAGGTTGGCTCATTGCCGAGTTCCACTTGCTTCTTCGCGGCGGCGAGCAGTGTGACAGCGTGCTGAACGTTCTCCGCATCCGCCGCCGCGATAGCCTGCGCCTGGGCGAGGTCCCAGTAGGCGGTTTGCACGACACGTATGACCTCGCGCGCTGTCACGCGCCGATCGGCGGTCGCTGCCTGCACCTGGCCGTCGGCGGCATGCACGCGGGCCTTACGCGCGCCATTAACTTCCAGCGGCTGCGTAATGGACAGGAATTCATCGGAGCCGGCCGGCCCAAGCACGCCGGGGGTGATGACGATCTCGGGGTTGCGCAGCACCTTCGCGCCACGCAGGTTGGCGGTAGCCGCCGCCACGTCTTCCTGCGCCGCCTGCAAGGCGGGATGATGCGCGCGGGCATACTGCAGGGCGGCTTCCAGCGTGAGTGGCTCCTGTGCCCATGCCGACAGCATAGCGAGCATGATGGCACAGAGCATTAGTATTGATCTGGTACACATAAACGATAACCTCATCAGAGACAGGCCCACCAATAGCCGCGGCACCGGGCGTGCGGTTGGGCAAAACCACGACGTCGTCCAGGAGTCGGTCACAAGAACCGATGTCCTGCTGTCGAGTGTGGGGTGTCGAACCCGATGCCTCGTTCATGCCATACGAAACCTGTGGAGTGACGGCAGACGCGCGGATAGGCCGCGTCAGATGAGACGAGGATCGGGGGTAGACGTGATGAGGTCAGGCTTTCGGAGGTTGAAAGATGGCGTCGAAAATGTCACGCGGGGTGTGCTCGTCTGCGCCTGGCAACATGGCGCGCGAGGTCGGAGGGTGGATAGCCATTCGAGTCGCCGCCGGCTCACCCATGGAGAGCGGCTCCCCGCAACAGATGCACACACAGGTCGATCCGGCGTCTTCATGATCGCCGGCATGCGCGAGCACGCAGGGAGCGGTTCCCAGCAGGAACGCTCCCAGCACGAGGAAGCCCAACAGGCGTATGAGATGCCGATACCGACGTGCATCCATCATTGCTAACCATTATGATGGGAAAGCGCAATTTCTGTCAACGATGAAGACGATGGCAGATGGCGAAAAGCAGATAATACAGCGCGATGCGGGCATTGGCCGCGGGATGATGATCGTCACGGTATACTGATATGCGGAAGTATAGGTTCAACAATCTCAATACGGAGATCGTTCGGGCATTGTCGCATCCGTCACGGTCTTACCCCACACAGCTGCATCAATAGCCGTTGAATGCTTTTACCGCCGGCGTGGCGGAGGTCAGCTTCACTTTCCCATATTGGATCGTTCCATTAGCGCAGAGGGTCAACCGCACCTGCTTGCCGCGCACCTGGATGGCGCCGGCGGTGCCGGTGAAGGTGATGGACCCATCGGCGAAGGTGAACGGCTCCAGGGAGAGCATGGCGTAGTCCACTCCGGCGGGGGTGACGACTTTGATGACCTTGCCGTCCGCCAGCGAGAGCAGCTTCGCGGGACGCTCGTCGCGCAGGCGTGGGTAGAGCAGCGACACCAGCGCTTCGCCGCGCGGCTGGACAATGTGCAAGCCCTGCTGTGTCGTTTTACCATCCGTCCAACTGGTCCAACTGCCGTCGGGCAGGCCCTTCACGGTGGCGACGGTCAGCTCTTTCACCTCCAGCTTTGCCAGGCGCTCGGGATTCGGCGGCGCGAACCAGACATCCAGGTCCACGTCGTGTTCGCCGGTGGCCTGCACCATATCGCCGGTTTTGACGACGGTCAGCGTGTCCGGATCCTTCTTCGTATTCACCCACAGCCACCAGTTGGCTGTGCCGGTGCCGTCGGTGGAGTCGCGCAGTACGAAATAGTTTGGCCCCAGCGGATTGGCGTCCTTGAGGAAAAGCACCTGGCGGTCCCAGCCGCTTTGCTGCCCGTGGACGTAGTCGACGGTCGGCGCGGTGGCGAATTCCACCACCTTCCCCTGCGCGTTGCCGATATCCATGCAGTTGTGGTGCCAGGCCGGCGCGCGGCCTGCATATCCCCAGTCCAGCGAAATGGGCCGGCCTTTCGCCCACAGCTCGAAGGCGCCCTGGTCGTAATCGTAATGCTGGGTGGCGATCTCCCCCTGGTGATAGACCATGTATGTTTCGCGATCGCCGGGGAAACCGCTGCGCAGCACCGCGCCGAAGCCGGGAAAAGCCTCGCTGCTCCATTTCGGCGCCGGCGGGGTCCACGCGTCATCCAGCAACAGCTCTTTATAGAAATCCAGCGAAAAGGCGCCGCCCAGGCCCGCCATGTATGGCTGCCCCTGCTGGCGCCACATCCACTGCAGCGCCGCCGCCTGTTCCGGTTCCGCCGTGCGGTACATCTTTGCCACCGCGCCGAACATCATTGTTGTCTCAAACAAATACGTGTTGCCCAGCGGCGGGTAATGGCGCCGGTTGACGAAATTCGGGTCGGGCGGGGTGCTAATTTTCGCCAGGAAGGTCACGGCGCGCATCAGGCGTTCATGTAGCTTGCCGTCCATGGAGCCGGGAGTCACCGCCACGACGTTGGTGAGGAAGATGGGATCGATGGCGGCCATCATGTGGTGCGGCGCCTCGATCCACGCGCCATTCGGCCCCTGCCAATGCTCCAGCATGTAGTCCAGCCGGCCCATCCCCTCGGTGTACCAGGCCTTCGCGCGCGGATGGTCCGGCATCATGCTGGCCATCAGCACCAGACCGCCGCACCAGGCGGTGACCATGTTCGGGTTGCCGGTCAGTGAGCGGCCCGGCGACTGGTAATCCGGGCTGTATATCTTCTCCGCCACGAACGCCAGTTGCGCGTAAATGCGCTCCTGCTCGTCCGGGGTATAGAGACCGGCGCCCAGTGCCAGGTCCAGCGGCGGCAGCACGTAGCCGATGTCGATGCGCGGGATCATCACTCCGAACATCGCGGAGCCGCGGCGGTTGTTGCCGTAGCGGAAGTAATGCACCATCGCGTTGAGCTTGGCGTTGATATCTTCTTTGATCGCGGCGATGCGCGCGGCACTCGCTGTTTGCGACTGTCCGGCGATCACCGGCAGGCACACGCGCTTGATCTCGGCGCCCTGGCCGCCTTTCTGCAGGATCGCCTCGTAATTCGGCGAGGCGACCAGCCGTTTTGCGTCCGCCGCGGTGATGCCCAGGTGCGGGTGCGGCGTGGTGCGCGTCCAGTGCAGCGGCATGTCTTTCAGCGTATTCAATGGCGTCTCGCAGTAGCGGTTCATCAGCTTCTGTGCCGGCGCGACATCCGCGTCGGCCACCAGGTGTTCCTGCACCGACCCGGCGCCGAGCAGCCAGCGGCGACCGGGGGCGGCCAACTGCAGGCGAAAGGCGAGATCATTGTCCGGACCCGCGACCACCGGCACGAATTTGCTCTGTCCGTTATCGTAAACCCCCGACCCGGCGCGCGCCCAGGCGGCTACGTCGCCGGCGGCAGCAATGAGCATGTCGTCATCGACCGGTTTTTGCGGCAGGGGGTTCATCACCAGCTTGCCGAGTTTGCCGTCGCGGGTGATGGCAGCGCCGCCGGCGAGCAGTCCGAAGAACGTTCCGTTGCGGCGGTCCCACCAGGCGGCCCAGGGGCACAGTTGCACCGAGGTGGCGCCGGGCTGGGACTTCAACGGCGTCACGGAATAGACGGTGTCTTCCGATGGCTGCATGAAGACATGGGTCGGGGCGAAATGACGGCTGACGACGAACTCCCAGCGCGAGTCGTCGTCGAGATTGAAAGTCTCCTGGATGAGCACGACCGGCTCACCGGCGATGACGCGCAGCTTCATTGTCCAGCGCTTGTCGCCCGCGAAGCGGTAGCGGCATTCGAGATCGACGTAGACCGGACCTTCCGCCGTCACCACCGCGTCAAATTCCTCGATGGCGCGTTTGGCGGTGAGGCGGCTGCTGCCGATCCACGCGCCGGAGCGTAAGCGGATACCGTTGATCGGTCCTTCCGGATAACGTCCGGCCGCGGTGGGCACTTCGACGCCGGTGATACCGTTTTGCACACGGATCGACGCCGCCGTGCGCGCGACGGTCAGCGTTGCAGGCGCGGCGGTCGGCGCCTGACGCACCAGTCGGTAGCGGCTTGCGCCATATGCGGGCAGGTCCGCCAGGAAGGCGACGGTCATCTGCTCACCGTCGCGGACAAACTGGCACGGCACCGTGGCGCCGCCGGGGCCAAGCAACGTCACCACGGCTTGCTCTTGCGTGGTCAGCGATTTATCGAGCGTGAAGAACACAAGATCATGGCTCCATGCCTGCCCGATATCGTCCTTCAGCGTGAAGGTTTGCACGGCTTCCTGTGCGATTGCCGGCAGCACAGCCAGCAGCAGCAGGGATAACAGCACGGTAAACAATGAAGGCGTATGAGACATGGGTGGGTCCTTTCCAACAGTGCATGCAAACGCTATAAGTAATCATAGATAGAATTTTCGGCAAGCGCAACTGCCTGCCGGCGCCTGGAATGACAAGGGCGCAGTAGGGGAATAAGCGCACGCGGCGAATTGCAATATGCAATCCAATGCTGGAGGACCCATATGGCGCGTTACGTTCTGATGCTCTGTGTGCTGCTTGCGTTGCTGTTGCCGGCATGCGCGCAGGGTGGGGCAGGCAAGCCGAGTCTCTGCTTTGTCAGCGAGTTGGCCGGCGCCGAGCAGGAAGACATGCCGCTCATCACCGAGCTGCGTAAAGCCGGTTTCCTCGTCGATCATATGGGCATTCACAAGCTCACCGCGGAGAATATGGCAAAATACAGTACTCTCGTCTTTCCCGAATACCCGTGGATCGACGATAAAATGCCGTCGGACAGCAGTTGGCACGTGCGCGCAGCGGTGATGGAGAAGCTCAATCCGCTGCTGGACGCCTATGTGAAAAACGGCGGCGGCATCGTCATGTATGGCGTGTGCTTCTTCCAGACCCAGCTCCGCGGCATGGCGGTGATGAATGAGACAATGAAGCCGTGGGGCGTCGAGACACTCTATGAGCAAGTTTACGATCCGCAGCGCCTGTATCACTACAGCAAGCTCTTCAATCATATCTATGGCTACACGAATAACCTGGCCAAACACCCGCTCACCGATGGTCTGAAGCGCATCAATTACCCCGCGGACGGCTGCCACGGCCCCACTACCTGTTCCTTCAAGCTCTCGCCCGAGTGGACGGTACTGGTGCGCGGTGAGGCCAGCGCCTACACGGCGCAAGGCAACCTGGAAGGCGATCACATTCCCGACTTCCTCATCGACAAAGTTGGCACATATAAAACCGAGCCGCCCATAATCGCCACGCGCGACTACGGCAAAGGCCGTATCGCCGTCATCGGCCTTAGCCCGCAACTGGTTGTCTTCGGCGCGCGCTACTTCGGCTACGGCAACGTGCTCATGGACGCCGGCGACGGCACCTCCGCCAGCGACTACGGCAAGCTGCAGGAACGCCTTTATCGCTGGGCGTGCGAGCCGGCGCTGCAGGCCGGCGCTCCAGGCGGCTTCGTAGAAACACCTCGCAAATATGATATCAATCCCGATTTATCATCTCCGATCATCGACTGGGCTAAGTTTAACCCGGGAACAACCGGTAAAACCGTCTATCGCGGCCTTATCGGCGCGCGCACGAAAGACGGCGGTGGCAGCGGCACCGTGGTGGAATATATTGCCGCGGCGGACAAGGCCGGCCTGCAGTATATTGCCTTTACCGAGGAATTCACCGCCCTCACCCCGGCGAAGTGGAACGCGCTGCGCACGGCTTGCCGCGACGGCAGCACCGCGAACGTGACCGCCATTCCCGGTTTCCATTTCCGCGACAATGTCGGCGCCCGCTGGGTGTGCATCGGCGACTTCGATTATCCGGCGAAGTCGCGCCTGAATGCCGATGGCACGCGCATCATCGACCCCAACTGGTGGTTCGATCCCGGCAATCCGCTCTGCGCGCCCATCGACATCGGGCATAATCCGCGGCCGTTCTGGACCTACAGCATGTATAGCGGCATGGCGGTGAAGACATATGAAGGCGGTACGCTCATCGATGACGCCATGGATGCCTATCTCGACCGCCAGGAGGTTGAAGATATCCTGGCGCCCATTGTCGTCGATTTGCTCGCGTCTCCGGCGCAGGTGGCGGCTTCCGCGACGCACGCCACCGACCTGCTCGTGGGCAGCGTCAACGAGCTGCGGCTGCAGATCGACCGCAACGGCAACGCCGGCGAACTCTTCGCCGCCGGCGGCGGGCCGCGCATCACCGACTGGCGCGGCTTCAATCTCACCCGCGCCACCCAGGGCAAGTGGGGGCCGATTCCCGGCACCGAACGGTATGCCGTGCATTTCGCCGCCTCCTCGCCGGTCGGCATCCGCCGGGTCAGCCTCATCGATGGCCCGCATGTCTTGCGCCGTTTCGATGCCGGCGGCGCGAAGACATTTGCGCAGACCGTGCACCTGTTGCACGACCGCCAGCGCCACCTGATGGTGTTGGCCGAAGACGTAAATGGCCATACGACCATCACCGGTCAGCTCACCTGGCAATGCGACCAGCTCAACGTGCGCCGCATGTGCGGCGACCGCGGCAATACCATCGACTTCTCCGTGCTGCGCACCGAGACTGGCCGCGTCTTCATCAATGGCCCCATCGCCCCGTATCAGCGCAAGTCCACGCTCTTCGGCTTTGCGCCGGGGTACTGCGACTTGCCGTATAAATACGGCGCGCCGTATGTTGACGGCGGCCTGCGACCGGTGGCGCAACAAAGCGAACCGGATATCGCCTTTGCCGGAGAGAAACCGCGAGATGGCATCTTCGCCAGCCGCATGGTGCATCCGATGTCCAGCCGCGATGTCATCATTCAGCAGAGCGATCTCGTCGGGTGGTTTGTAAACCGCAACGCCCACGCCTGGGCACCCGCCGAACCGGTGACAGAGCCGCGCGATTACACAGCCAGCATCCGCTGGTTCGACTTCGCCAAGCGCTACCACGACCCGGGGCTAACGATGATCGAAGGCGCCATCACCTTCAAGCGTGACGGCGTGCTGGAGAAGCGCTTCATGAATCCGCTGCTGCACCGCATGACGAACAGCAGCAACGATCTGGTGACGCCGGCGTTCTCGGTAGACGGCCTGGTGAACGGCGGGCATTTCGCCGGACTGACGAAGAAAGACTGGCCGGTGCCTTTCGTGCAAGGCCCTATTGAGAAGGGCGGCTTCCTCGCCATTTATCCCTCGCCGTGGGGATCAGGCGCGGTGATGATGCTGGAGGACGGCTGGATCGTCAACGGCGGCATGACGCGTCCTTCCATCAGCCCGGCCTTCGGCATGGACATGGGCGGATGGGAAGTAAAGAAAGACCAGACGATACGCTACCGCCTGCTCGTTGGTCGCGGCGTGCTCGATGACGATACCACTGATATTGAATGGCGCAACTTCTGCAAAAAGATGGGAATTTCCGGCCCGCCGTCTTACGCGCCGGTCGCCACCCAGGGGCGCATCACCGGCACCGCCTACGTGCTGGACGGCGAAACGGTCGACTACGGCTTCGCCTGCACGCTGGAGAAGGTCACGCTGCCGGTGCGCCTGCCCATCTGCGTATCACCGGTGAATCCAAAGTGGACGGCGGTCATCGCCGACGTCGCCGATGGCAGCTTCCTGCCGATCGGCGTCATTGAGACCGAGCGCAAAGCCTATGCCACCTGGGACATCGCCGCAAAGAAGAGCGAGGTGTTCGTCGGCAATATCGTCCGCTGCGGCCATCCCGATCTTATTCTCACCGCCACGAGCGCCGGCGCCAACTGGGCAGTCGAAGTGCATAACCCCACCGACCGGGAAATCACCGACACCATCCGCGGCGCCGCGAAATTCTCCCCGCTGGCCGCGCTCCATCAGCGCGTCACCGTCCCGGCCGGCACGTCCGTGGTTCTCCAGATTAGGCAATAACTTAGTCGATTCCATCTCCCTCTCTCGCGAAAAGGGGGATGTCCGTATACATCTCCCTCGGCAAGCTTTATAATGACATACGACTCCTACGACAGGTGATCACACGACATGGCGCTCGAACGCTCACAACTCTCCAGCTTGGAAGAACAGTTGAATCTGCGCAATCGGTTCCTCGAAACGATCAACCGCATTCATTCCGCGCAGAGCATCCGGCAGATTCTCCTTGACGTCAAGGAGAATATCCTCACCCTCTTCGACGCGCAGGCCATCACCATCTACGCGGTGGACCGGCTGACGAACAGTATATACTCGATGTTCCTTGCCGGCACGGAAATTCGAGAGATTCGCGTGCCGGTCGGCGATGGCAGCATCGCCGGCTATGTGGCGCAGCACCAATGCATCCTCAATATCGCCGATGCGTATGACCACGAGGAACTCGCCGCCATCGATCCCGCGCTCACCTTTGACAAGCAGTGGGACAAAAAGACCAGCCTGCGCACCCGGCAGATCCTTGCCGTGCCCATTCTCTACAACCGCGAGTTGATGGGCGTCATCCAGATCATCAATCATAAGGGTGGGGGACGTTTCGGCGAAGACGAGCAGCAGTTCCTCACCGAGGTGGCCATCGTCCTCGGCGTCGCGTTTTATAATCGCGAACGCGGCACCCGCCGGCTCAATACTCGCTTCGATTATCTCATCAGTCGCCGCCTTGTGACCGAGGGCGAATTGCAGGACGCGCGCGAGATGGCGCAGCAGGAGAAGGTCAGCATCGAGACTTACCTGATGCGTAAATACACTATTCCGAAGGAAGAGATCGGCAAATCGCTCGAACTCTTTCACGGCTGCAAATTCATCCAGTACGATGATCGCCTGTCCGTGCCGCACGAGCTGCTACAGAAGATGAATCCCGAATACCTGCGTCGCGAATGCTGGGTGCCGCTGGAAAATCTGGATGGCGTCATCCGCGTGGCCATGGACGACCCCGACAACGTGCTCAAATACGACGCCATCACCGCGCAGCATAAAACCCGCCGCATCCGCTGCGACGTGGCGCTGCCCGAGGATATTCACAAATATATCGCCCGCTTCTTCAACAAAGCGGAGGCCACCTCCATCGACCAGATCATCGAGAGCCTGGATACTGACGATGACTTTGACGCGATGGAGGACGCTGATGCCTACGACGAGACCGATAACGAGATCGTGCAATTGGTGAACCGCCTCATCAACGACGCGGTGGTGCGCCGGGTGTCGGACATCCATGTTGAGCCGAATGTCAGCAAGAAGAATATCGATATCCGCTATCGCATCGACGGCGAATGCCTCATTTATCAAACCATCCCCTACGGCTACCGCAACGCCATCGTCTCGCGCATCAAAATTATGGCGAACATGGATATCACCGAACGCCGCAAGCCGCAGGACGGCAAAATCCTCTTCACCCGCACCGCCGGCGACAGCATCGAGTTGCGTGTGGCCACCATTCCCACGGTGGGCGGCGTGGAGGACGTGGTGATGCGCATCCTGGTGAAGGGCGGCACGCTGCCGCTCAACGCCATGGGCCTGCGCGAGGAGAATTTCCAGCGGTTGCTAGCCATCGCCGAAAAACCCTATGGCATGATTCTGGTGGTCGGCCCCACCGGCTCGGGGAAAACCACCACCCTGCACGGCGTGCTCGGACACATCAACACGCCACAGCGCAAGATCTGGACGGCGGAAGACCCGGTGGAGATCACCCAGTATGGTCTGCGCCAGGTGCAGGTGCAGCCGAAGATCGGCTTCGGCTTCGCGGAGGCGATGCGCGCCTTCCTGCGCGCCAACCCCGACGTGATCATGGTCGGCGAGATGCGCGACCTGGAGACGGCCCGCACCGGCGTGGAAGCGTCGCTCACCGGCCACCTCGTCTTCAGCACGCTGCACACCAATAGCGCGCCGGAGACCATCGTGCGCCTACTCGACATCGGCATTGACCCTTTCAACTTCGCGGATTCCCTTCTCGGCATTCTCGCCCAGCGTCTCGTGCGCACCCTATGCGGCCATTGCAAAGAAGCCTACCATCCCGAGCAAACGGAATACGAGGAACTGGTCGCCATGTTCGGTGAACCGTGGTGGCAGCGCCACGTCATTCCGTATACGGATGAGCTGACGCTATACCGGCCCACCGGCTGCCCTGACTGCGAAAACACTGGCTATCGCGGCCGCATGGCCCTGCATGAGTTGATCGTCAACACCGCGGAAATTCGCGCGCTCATCCAGAAGCATGACACGGTCGAGACCCTACGCACCATCTCCATGCAGCAGGGGATGACCACGTTGCTGCAGGATGGCATATTGAAAACCCTCGCCGGCCACACTGATATCGCGCAAGTCAGACGCGTCTGTATCAAATAATGATCAACGCCGGCGGGACAAGTCAGCGGCCGCCTGGCGAAACATTGCGCGGTCGATAAAATTCGGGTATACTATCTTATATTGGGAATATTTGTTTTCAACAGACCGACAAGGTTCCGCCTGATATGGCCTCGTTTCAGTGGTGCGTGCGCTCATACGCCACGCCTCACACGTGTCCTCCAGATGCCGACGCCGTTGCCGCCTGGCGATGTTTCCGATACCCTGACCGCGACCTGCCGCCCGCGAATATCTCGCCTGGGCGCGGGAGCTGACCTGTATGTTTTTTCCGGCGCGCGATGCCATCGCGTGAAGCCGACCGCCCGCCAAACCGGATACCGGTGTTGAGACACTGCCGGCGGGCCTTAACAGGATTCCATGACCTTTACCGAACTGACTTTGCATGACAGCCTGCGACGCGCCATTGTCGACGCCGGCTATCAGCACCCCACGCCCATCCAGCAGGCCGCCATCCCCGTGGCGCTCACCGGCCGCGATCTCCTCGGCACCGCGCAAACCGGCACCGGTAAAACCGCGGCCTATGTGCTGCCGCTGTTGCAGCGCCTGCTCGATACGCCACGGACTGAGCGCGCCACCCGCGCGTTGATCCTTGCCCCCACGCGCGAGCTAGCCGAGCAGGTGCAGGCCACTATCGTCGAATTTGCCCGCCATACGCCGCTGCGCGTCGCCACCGTCTATGGCGGTGTCGGCATGGGCGCGCAGGACAAAGCGCTGCGCAACGGCACTGAGATCATCGTCGCTTGCCCGGGCCGCCTGCTCGACCACGCGTCGCGCGGCGCCGTCGATTTCCGCAAGATCGAATGCCTGGTGCTGGATGAAGCCGACCGCATGCTGGATATGGGCTTCTTGCCCGACATGAAGCGCGTCATCGCCCTGCTGCCGCAAGAACGGCAGACGATGCTCTTCGCCGCGACCTTCGCGCCCGAGGTGGAGCGCTTCGCCGCGCAAATCCTCCGCGATCCCGAGCGCGTCGCCATTGGCCTGACCGCGCCGGCGGAAACCGTTTCACACGCCATCTATCCGGTGCCGGCGCCATTGAAAACGGCGCTGCTCATCGCCATGCTGCGCCGTTTCAGCGCGGACTCCGTGCTCATCTTCACGCATACGAAACACCGCGCGGACAAGGTGGCCTCCGCGCTCAAGCGCGCCGGTTTCTCCACCGGTGTATTGCACGCCGACCGCACGCAGAAAGAGCGCCAGCACGCCATGGATGCCTTCCGCGACGGCAAGGTGCCGTATCTCGTCGCGACCGACATCGCCGCCCGCGGCATCGACGTGTCGACGATCTCGCACGTCATCAACTATGATATTCCGGATACCGCCGATACCTACATCCACCGCATCGGCCGCACCGGCCGCGCCCTGCGCTCCGGCGAAGCCTGTACGCTGGTCACCCAGGAAGACTACGATCTCATCCGTGCCATCGAGCGCAGCCTGGGCGAACGCCTGCCCACGCAGGTGCTGCCCGGCTTCGATTACCAGCAGCAGGTTAGCGCCGACGCGCAAACTTCGACGCGCGGCGGCAACCGCGGCGCCGGCAATGCCCGCCCGCATCGCGGCCTCGCCTACCTCTCCTCCGCTTCATACAAAGAAGCGTTGGATTCGGTGAAGCGCGGCTGACAGGAATCCATCCGGCGGGTGCCGAATCTTACGGAAACATTCCGGAAAGGCACCCGCCATGACTGACCGCATGACCCCGCGCGACCGCGTGCTCGCGGCATTATCCCATCGCCAACCCGACCGCGTTCCCTTCTCGTGGGGTTTCGGTCCCACCGAGGAGATGACCGCGATACTGGAGCGCGAGCTGGCTGTCGACGGCATCCCCTGGACGGCGCTGCGCGACGCGGTGAACGATATCGTGCGCTGCCCCGGTCCCTCGTTCCGGCATGCCTTGCCGGAGCATACCGACATCTGGGGCATCCGTCGCGCCCTCACCGCCTACGATGGCGGCACCTACGGCGAAATTGCGCAATATCCCCTCGCCGGCGTCAGCACCGTCGAGGAGATCGCGCGGTATCCCTGGCCCGATCCCGACGCCTTTGACCGCGAAGGCCTGTGTGATCGCTACCTCGCCATGAATCCCCACCGTCGGAAGGCAATGCTCATCACCGGCGGTAATCCTTTTGAAATCTACTGCTGGATGACCGGGTTGGAGGAAGCGATCGTCAACCTGCTCGACGCGCCGGAGATTGTCCATGCCGCGCTGGCGCGCATTACCGGCTTTTCCGAGACGATGCTGGCGCGCACGCTGCGCGAGTGCGGTGCGGTGGTCGATCTCGTCTTTTTCGCCGATGATCTGGGCTCGCAGACTGGCTTGCTTATCTCTCGCGCGATGTACCGCGAGATGCTGCAACCCTACCACCGCCTCCTCACCGCTTGCGCCGCCGAACTGGCGCCCCATGCCGCTCGTATGATACACAGCGACGGCGCGGTCTTCGACATCCTCCCCGATCTTATCGACGCCGGCTTCACCGTCTTCGAGGCGGTGCAAACCGATGCTGCCGGCATGGATCCCGAGCGCCTGAAATCCGCGTATGGCGACGCCCTGTCTTTTCACGGCGGTATCAGCGTCCAGCAGCTCCTCCCGCGCGGCGACGCCGATTACGTACGCGCGGAGACGGAACGCCTGGTGCGCATTTTCGGCGCCGGCGGCGGCTATATCGCCGCGCCGTCTCACGCCATACAGTTCGGCACGCCCGTCGCCAACGTGCTGGCCATGTTGCAAGGCGTGCTGGGGGATGATGACTACGCGGCAACCCTTCGCGCCGTGCGGTGTCTGGTGTAATAGCGCTTTGCCGGGGTTTCGGAGGTTGCCATGTTCCGTGTATTGGTCACGCTGTCGCTGCTCTCGCTGTGCCTCCTCGCCATCGCTGCCCCCAAAGGCGCGGTGCAGGTGTTCACCATCAAGGAATACCTGGGTCACGCCTGGACGGACGAAATCGTCACCTTCGACTGTGACGTGAAGGCGGGCAGCTACATGCTGGCAGACGAAAACGGCGTGCCAGTGCCCGCGCAATTCATCGCATCGGCGAAGAAGGCCGGCCGCCTTACCGGCACCGTCGCCACCGTGGTGACGCTGCCACCCGACGGTGCGGTCATGCGCTATTTGTGCCCTGTTGCCGGAACAAAGCCGGAGTCGTCGCTGCAGTTAACGACCGAGAAGAACGTGATCACGCTGGCGAATGACCGTCTGTCCATCGCCATACCAAAACTCCCCGGCAAGCTGGCGCATCCTGTTGCGCTATCGTCTCTCCCGGCGCCGATCCTCGGTTTGAAAGGCGCCGGCAGCCCGTGGCTGGGGAAGGGGAGTTGGAGCAGAGCTGATGACCTGATGGTCTGTAAGGCTGGCACCAATATTTATGCCCAGGGACAGATCATTCTCAAAAGCGCTATTGAATATACCTTCACCGACGGCACATCCTACACCGTCACCGTGCAGTTAGGCGAGAAGCAAGATGCCGCGCTGGTGACCGAGGATTACAACAGCGCGGCGACGTGCAGCTTCGTCTTCGACCTTGGCGCCGGCCAGCAACCACAGAAACTGCTCTGGCACAACCAGTGGAAAGAGACGAGCAACGCGAAAAGTTGGTCGAAGACCATCACCGAGCTTGGCCCACGGGCTGACGGCGTCATCTGCAACCTGCGTCCGTGGAGTTTCTGGTGGATCGGTGACCTGACCATGTGGGCGGGCGCGTACCGCGACGACGGTTATCTCCTGGGCATCATGGCGACGCATCCCTCCCGCTGGACTCCCATCGGATGGGACGGTTTTGATAAAACGCAGTGCCCCATCAGCAAGCTCGGCGATAGACTGATGGCAACAATGCCGCTATTAACCTTCAAAGCAAAAGATGACGCTGGGAAAGAGACCGGCACACTCCTCCCGTTGCATCGCGAGTGGGCGTTGACTGTAGGGAAAACGGCGGAGCACAAGCCAGCGGAGAACACCCCGTTGTTGCGCCGCCAGCTCATTAAATACAGCGAGTTCCCGCTAAACGCGGTGAAGGATTTCGGCTTCGAATATACGCCATCGCCAAAGATCCCCCAGGACCATCCGTATCTAATCACCACGCGCAAAGAGATCGAGCGCGTGCGCGAAAGCCTGGAGAACAATCCCATGCTCAAGGCGCAGGTCGATGGCGACTATAAATATATTATGAATGCCTGCTGGTCGATGCGTACCTACACTGAAAAAGGCCCGGAGGAATATTATCGCCAGAATTTCATTGGCAACGGCCAGCAGGAGAAGTTGCCGGAGTGCTACATCGGCAAGGACGACCCGAATCTAGGCAAGCTGCTCACTGCCGCGGTGAAGGGCATGACCCGCGATATGGCCGACCTGCTGCTGGAGAATCCCTCGCGCCCGGCCATCGGATCGCACGGCCCCTGGTTCAGCGCCCAGCCGATGACGCTGCTGCTCAACTACGATCTTATTGCCGGCACCGGCGTGCTCACGCCTGCGGAAGAGCGTCGCATCCGCAGCTACATCGTGCTGTCCGCCCACTTTCTGGCGCATCCCGACTATTGGAACACTGACGTTGGGCTGTGCAGCGCCAACCCGAATATGACCTCCTCTATCTACCTGCCGCGCGGCATGGTCGGCCTGTACCTGGACGGCCACCCACGGGCGGACGGCTGGGTGAAGCACGCTGAGGACGAGTTGAAAAACGAGCTGGCGAACTGGATCGCCGATGGCGGCGCGTGGATCGAGGATCCCGGCTATCAGTCCGCCTCGCTGGACGGCATTTTCCTGCTGGCCACTGCTATGAAAAACGTGCGCGGCGTGAACTATTTCGCGGATAAGAAATTCAAAGAGACGATGAACTACTACGGCTTCCTGCTCACCCCGCCGGACAAGCGTTTCCCACCGAATAACCCGAATAAGCTGCCCGCGCCTATGGTGCTGCCGAGCATCGGCGACATGTTCTCCGGCTACATGACGCTCTACAACGGCTGGATGGCGAAAGGCAGCGCCGATTCCGATCCCGCCTACAGCCAGGTGCAGCAGTTTTACTGGAAGAAACAGAATAGTTACCTGGGCATGGCCGGTCGCGCCAACGGCTTCTCGCTGGCGCTCACCGACACCAGTCTGCCCGAGACACCGCCGACGGTGCTGGCCGCGAAATTCCCCGGCTTCGGCAACGTGCTGCGCAACTCCTGGACTGATCCACTGGCCACTTATGTGGCGCACCGCACCGGACATTTCAACCATCATTACCACGCCGAATACAATGAAATCGTGTTCAATGCCAAAGGCGCGCCGCTGTGCACCGACTTCGGCAACTGTTATGCGCCCGTGCAGCGCGCCGAGCCGTACTACCACAGCACGGTGTCCTTCGACAAGCCGGACTCCCCAAAAAAGTGGGGTAACGCGGGCGCCTGGAAGGCGTTCACCAGCCTACCGCACGTCATCGACTACTCCAGCGGCGAGAACTACGCCGGCGGCGGTCAGCGCAACACCCGCCACCTGCTGCTGGTGAAATCCGATGATATGCTCGGTGCCAACTACCTGGTCATCCGCGATATCACCAGAGACGGCCAGCCGAACCAACCGTTCTACTACAACCTCTGGGCGTTGGCCACGGATGTGCAGGTGAATGGCAAGGATGTGCATTTCACCGGACAGCACGGCGTCGACCTCGACCTGCACATCCTCTCGCCCGCCGCCCCGACCTTTGAGAAGGATCAGTGGGGCTTCAATCAGCATATCTACGTATGGGGACCGTTCAAGGAAGACCAACTCGGCATCCGCGTCGGCAAGAGCGGCTCGAAGGAAGACTTCCTCACCGTTATTTACCCCCGCGCCGCGGGGCAGGGGCCGGCGCTGGTGCGCCAACTCTCCCCGGTGACACTGCAGGTGCGCCACATGGAGGGCACGGATACCATTATCCTCTCACCCGGCAAGGCGACGGACGCCGGTGAGGGCGACGTGAATCTGTCCGGCGAAATCGCCTTCGTGCGGAAATATACCAATGGCGCCATCCGCCTGGCCGTGTTGCAGGGGCAAGGCGCCGCCCAGGCCGGCGGCGTTACCCTCACCGCGGCCGTGCCCGCCGCCGTCGATGTCCGCGAGGGGGGCATTATCGGTGAGACCGCCGGAGCCGGATCGGTCGCGCTCCGCCTGCCCGACGACCAGTATGCCGCGCTGAAGAAAGCCGGTCGAGTATTATTGGACGGCAAAACGCCGGTGAAGGTGCAATTCGACGACGCGTTGAGCACGTTGAATTTCACCGCGCCGGAGGGAGCGCACACCTTCCGCATCGCGAAATAGCCGTATGTTAAGAAATGCAGGTTATCGCGCCAGGTTTATCCGCATCCCCTGAAAATCCGGCATCGCCACCGTCGCGCTCCCCTGCGCCAGCGATTGTTCCGACAGCGGGATGATGCTGCTCCATTCCGCGGCGTCATAGACGTCGATGGCCGGGCGTGCGCCGTCGAGCACGGCATTGCTGAATTCCAGCAGCGAGAAGAAGTCGCTGCCGCCGTGGCCGGTTTGCGTTACCGCTTCGCCCCATTCCCGCCATAGCGGGTGCTCGTAGGCGTCGGCGAACTCCCACAGGTTCCGCCAGTGGTCGATGTGGAAGCGGTTCTCCATCGACGGCTTCGCGTCTTCAAACCAGGCCGTCGACTCGTCGTTGGGGTGCCGACCGCGGTGGAACGCGCCTTTTGTGCCTTGCAAGACAAACGCGACATTGTTCCACGGGCGCGGGGAGACCATGTCCAACCGCAGCGTCACCAGAATGCCTGTCGCCGTGCGCAGCACTGTCAGCGTGCTGTCGCCGCAGCGGAAGTAGCCCGGCTGCGCCGCCGGGTGGTCAACGCCGAGATGGTGCGCGGCGAATTCCTGCATTGCCCGCGCCGGCCCGGCGAAGGTAGTCAACTCGGTAAAGCGCTCCGCCGGATTCACCGCCCGCAGCCACTGCGCCACCGGGCCGATGGAGTGGGTGGGGTAGAGGCAGCCGTTGTGGTCGCGCACCAGCCGCCCGCGCCAGGTCAGTTCGCCGTTCGCGGTGAACATCAGGCTGCGGCAGTCGTGGATATAGCCGCACTCCGCCGCGGTAATCGCGCCGAATGCCCCCTGCCGCGCCATCTCCGTCACCATCGCCAGGTCGCGCATGTAACAGCAGTTCTCCGCCATCATGTAGACCAGGCCGGTTTCTTCCACCGCGGCGATGAGCGCCAGCGCCTCCTCCAGCGTCATCAGCGCCGCCACCTCGCTCAGGACGTGCTTTCCGGCGCGCAGCGCGCCGATGGATTGCCCGGCGTGCAGCGGCATCGGCGTGGCGATGATCACCGCGTCGCAGGCGTCGCTGGCCAGCAGCGCGTCGAAATCGTCGAAGGTACGGATGCCCGGATACTCCGTCGCCCATCGCGCGCGCACCTCGGCGTCCAGATCGCAGATCGCCGTCAACCGCGCCCGCTCCGCCAGCAGACCCAGCGCCGCGGTGAAACTTCCCCCGCGCTGTCCGCCTACCACTGCTAATCGAATCATGCCGTCATCCCTCAATAGGATATATCCATGCTGCCAATGCATTCGCCATCAACAAAATGGTTCCTTGTGGTGTCAAACAGCGCAAAGCAGGATAACAGCCCGTAATTCTGGTAGAATACGACAGCCATATTCCGAAAGCAGGTTCCCATGCTCCGCGCATATGTCGATTACATGCAGGGCGAGAGCGCCCGCGTCCTCGTCGGAGACGAAGACGTGGCCATCTCCATCCCGATACACCAGTTGCCTCCGGGCACGAAGCAAGGCACGGTGCTCCGCGTCAATCTCAACATCGATCAGGCAGCGACGAATGCCCGTGCGAAGGCGCGCGCCCAGTCCTCGGAGTCGTAACCATGAAACCTGTCCGCATGATGCTGCTTGGGTGCCTCTTGCTGCTGGCGGGATGCGCCGTGGCCGGCGAGCAGGCCACCGAGCTGAAATCCCGCATGCGCCTGGCCTGGCCGCCCGCCGTCGCCGAATTGCCGGGCAGTTGGCTGGTGTGCGGTGAATTTGCCGTGCCGCCGGCGCCGGATGCCGAAAAGGAGCTTCCGCAGCCCGTTCTCGGCTTCCACAACGATTACCTGCAGGCGCGGGGTGGGGAGGCGGGCATTCGCCCCGACGCCGGCATGACGCACAAGCGTGGCAACGGCACGCCTGTCGCCTGGCGCCTGGTAACCCCCGCCGGCGAGACGCTGTCCTACGGCAACGCCTTTCCCGGTCAGCCGTTCGAGCATGTCGTCTGGTACGCCTACACCACCGTGTCGCGCGTGAAGGCCGGCAACGCAGCGCTGGCGCTCTCCGCCAACGGCCCGGTGAAGGTGTGGGTGAACGGCATCCTTGTCCACGCGCACTTCACCCCGCGTGACGGCGGCGTCGATGATCTCTTCGCCGTCGAGTTGAACGCCGGCGAGAACGCGGTGCTGCTGAAAGTGTTGCAGCGCACCGTCCCCGGCAGCCTTACCGTGCGCGTGCTGGAATACGCCCAGGCCCAGGCCGCGGAGATGGTGAACACCCGCCTGAATCCGACGCTGACCGTCACCGATGGCGCCATTGAGGTGACCACCGACGACCGCCGCCGCGATTTCCTCCCCGAGCATCCGCCGGTGGCCGTCGACGTGCTGGCGGCCGGCGGCAAGCCCATCACGAACGCCGTCGTGCCCCGCGGCGAGAAGGCGCGCTTCGCCACGGCTGACTGGCCTGACGGCCCGTATGAAATTCGCTGTCGAATGACCACCCCCGCCGGGCGACCTGTCTATGCCTACCGATTGTGGTACAAAGGCGATGTGAAAGCCGCTGCCAAAGAACTGGTGGAAAATGCCCCGCCGGCCGCTGACCACACCCCCGCCGGCATGATTCTCGCCATGCTTGCCGAGATGGTGAAGGACCGCACCACCGGCGACGCGGCCAAAACGCTCACTGATGAGATGCTCTACCCCATGCTCATGGAAGCCGCCGAATTGGATGGGTATGGCCCGGTCGCCGCGCGGCCGAACGGTTTTGTGCGCCTGGCCTGGCGCGATGAGCTGGACGACTCGCCGCAATTCTGCCGCGTCTATTTGCCGCCCGGTTACGATCCCGCGAAACAATACCCGATCGTCGTTACGCTGCACGGCCGCGCGGACGATTTCCCGCCATATGTCCGCTGGGGCGGCAACGACGCCCGCCACGACGGCATGGCCGATAACTACGGCGTCATTTCGGTCTACCCGCATGGGCGTGGCAACGCCTGGTATCGCGGCATGGGCGACCGCGACGTGATGCGCTGCGTGGCGCTGGTGAAGGCACAGTTCTCTGTCGATAACGACCGCGTCTACCTCAAAGGCTACTCGATGGGCGGCGCGGGTACCTGGTATGTCGGCACCCGCCATCCGGATATCTTCGCCGCGCTGGCGCCATTTTTCGGCGGGTACGATTTCCGCTTCCAACTCGACGACAACACGCTGGAGCGCCTCACGCCAAAGGAGCAGTTTCGCCGCGAGCGTCTCAGTTATATCGCGCAACTCGAATCGCTCTATACCACCCCCGTTTTCGCCAGCCACGGCGATCTGGACGGCATCGTGCCGGTGGATTACTCGCGCTTCACCGTGCGCATGCTCGAACGCTGGGGCTATCCTGTGCGCTACTGGGAGGCGCCGGGCAAAGGGCATGGCGGGTTGAATGACCACGAGGTGATGACCTGGCTGCTGGAACAGCGTCTGGAGCATAATCCGCGTCGCGTGCGCCTGCGCGCCGCCGAGTTGCGCTCCGCGTCGGCCCACTGGCTGCGTATCGAGCAGCGCAAAGACCCCTACGCCATGGTGCAGGCCGACGCGGAGGTCGCCGCGCCGAACTACCTTCGCCTGGAGACCATCAATACGCTGCAGGTGACGCTGACCCCCGCGCCGCCGCTTATTGATCCCGCCAAACCCGTCACCGTCGTCTGGAACGGGACAGATATCCGCACCGTCATCCCCGGCGCCGACGGCCGTATCACCCTGCGCGCGAAGGGCTATACCCCCGCCGAACTATGTAAGCGCCCGGAGCTGGAAGGTCCAGTCAATGACGTGTTTAACACCCCGGTGTTGCTGGTGATCGGCACCACCGCGGCCGACCCGCTAATGCGCGCGCTGGTGGCGCGCGCCGCAGACCGCTTCCAGGCCTGGTGGGACGAACGTCATCATTGCGCCATCCCTGCCGTGCTGGATACCGAGATCACCCCCGATCAGGTCGATGGCCGCTCGCTCATCCTCTTCGGCGGACCCGGCGAAAACGCTGTCACCGAGACGCTGGCCGCTCGCTTGCCGCTGAAGATCACGCCATATGCGATTACCATTGATGGGAAATCCTTCCGCGTTCGCGATGCCGCGGTGCAGATGGTCTATCCCAATCCGGTGAATCCCGACCGCTATGTCGTCGTCCGCGCCGCCACCTCGCCGGCGGGCATGTTCTTCGCCGACTACGTGCTCAACGACACCGATTTCAGCATCGTCGATGCCCGCAATGCCGATCCCGCGCGCCTGGGAAAATTTTTTGACACCGTCACCGGGCGCAACGGCGGTCCCGTGCGTGCCGCCGGCTATTTCAACAACGCCTGGAAGCTGACGGAGGAGCATATCGAGCGCGGTCCGGCGAAGGTCAGGAAGCCGGCGTGGAAGCTGCCCATGTTCGTCACCGCCGCGCAACCGGGCACCGAACTGCCGCTCAGCGCGTTGCTGGAAACCCGCGCTTCCGGCGCGTTTCTCGATCTGCTCCGCGATGTGCCGGTGCGTCTCGCCGGCCGGCGGTATGCTCGCGGCCTCACCGTGCCCGCCTACTGGCTGCCGAAGCAGCCGGCGTGGGTGGAATATGATCTCGGTGACGCAGGTTGGACGCGTCTCACCGGTGTGCTTGCCGTGGTCGGCGATCGCGCAGCCGTACCCCGTGCGAATGTCGGCCTCATCTGTGTGGTGAAAGGCGACGGTGAAGAGTTGTGCAAATCCGCGCCATTCACGGCGGCGACAGCGCCGTACGCCCTCGACCTCGATATCGCCGGGGTGAAGACGCTCCGCCTTGAATTGCTCACCGCCGCGGGCGGCGCGCCGCCATATCGAACCGTCCACTGGGCCGATTTGCGCATGCGACGGTGACGATGTCCGCGAATTGTCACAACTCATGCCCCGCTGTCAAGCGCCGCGTGCAGATCATGCGGTGGGTGGGGAACAACATGCGTAGTTCCGGAATATCTGATGTGCGACGGGGATGGCTTGCGCGTGAACGAGAATGGTGATACAGTGTAGTCGGTTGGATTGCCGGGAGCAGGGAGGATGCACATCATCCGTGGAATTCCGCCGTCCTGCCGCAAGAGACCGGTGTGGCGAGCCGCAACGCCGTCCGCGCCGGCGGTCAGTAAAGGAGAAGTGAGACGATGGGCAAGAAGTTGTATGTGGGAAATCTGAGCTACTCCACCGACAGTGGCGATCTGGAGCAGCTCTTCTCACAGTTTGGCGCGGTCACCAGCGCTGAGGTGATTATGGACCGTGCCACCGGTCGGAGCAAAGGCTTCGGCTTCGTGGAGATGGCGTCCGACACGGAAGCCACGGCGGCAGCGACGGCGTTGAATGGCAAAGAAGTCGGCGGACGTCCGCTCACCGTGAATGAAGCCCGCCCGCGCGAAGAGCGCGGCTTTGGCGGGGGCGGCGGCGGTGGCCGCGGCGGTGGTGGCGGCGGCTTCGGCGGTGGCGGCGGCTATGGCGGCGGTGGCGGTGGCGGCTACGGCGGCGGCGGCGGAAGCCGCGGCGGCGGTGGCGGCGGTCGCTCCCGCGGCTGGTAAGCTCAACAACTGAATCAATGCGCCCCATCCGGTCTACCGGGTGGGGCGCACGCGCATCTCCCGATGATCGAGAACGTCACTGCCTGGTCGGGTTCGTCAGCCACGCAGCAACGCGGAGTGGCGTTCGCTCGCTGTTCAGGTGAACGATATGGCACGGCAGTCACCCCTCACACGCCTGCGCCTCCCCCTCTTCCTCCTCTCGCTTGCCGCCGCGCACGGGCGGCGACCAGTGCCTCGTGTTCCGCTACTGATGTGATAGCATTAATTATGCGTCTTTCACGCAGAAGGCCTTCCTTGTCGAGAGAAACGCTCCCGGTAACCGGTCAGAACCGGTATTGTGAAGGTAAGATGCAAGGGAGGGAAGCAGGATGCCTACCGTACAGGAGCTGACCCAGGAAGGGCAATCGCTCTGGATCGATACCTTCAGTCGCGCCATGCTGCTCGACGGCACCATGCAGCGGCTCATCGACATCGGCGTGCGCGGCGTCACTGCCAATCCGTCGATGTTCGACCAGGCCATCACCGGCAGCGACGACTACGATGAGCAGATTCGCCGCCTGGCGCTGGACGGATGTTCGGCAATAGACATCTTCGAGGCACTGGCTATCCAGGATATCAGCCAGACCGCCGACCTGTTCCACCCGCTGTATGAGGAAAGCTGCCGCGCCGACGGCTATGTCAGCCTGGAGGTGGACCCGTCGCTGGCCTACGATACCGCCGGCACCATCGACCACGCGCGCGCTTTCGCCAGGGCACTGAACCGACCGAACGTGATGATCCATGTGCCGGCGACAACGCAGGGCATCTTCGCCATCGAGGAACTGCTCAGCGATGGCATCAGCATCAATGCCACTCTCATCTTCGGGCCGACGCAGTATCGCCAGGTGATTGAGGCGTTCTACCGCGGCCTGGAAGTCTACCAGGCGCGTGGTGGCGACGTCTCGCGGGTGGCCTCCGTCGCGTCATTCGTTGTCAGCCGCATCGACACGCATTTCGAGACACTCATCGAGCAGCGCGCCGTTTCCGAGCCGCGTGGCGCCATCGCTATTGCTTGCGCGAAACTTGCGTATGCCCAGTTCACCCGCGCCTTCCAGGGGCCGCGTTGGGAGCAGTTGGCCATGCGCGGCGCCCGTGCCCAACGCCTGCTGTGGGCCAGCACCAGCACGAAAAATCCCGCACGCCCGGACACCGTGTATGTGGAGGAGTTGATCGGACCGCGCACGGTGATGACCATGTCGCTGACGTTGCTGGATGCCTTCCTTGCCCATGGCCGCATTGCGCCGACGCTCACCCAGAGCCTTGATGATGCCCAGCAGCGTATTGATCGGTTGAACGACCTGGGCATCGAAATGGATTATCTCGCCAGTGAACTCACTCGCGACGGCGTGCAGCAGTCCAACGATGCTTTCGACCATATGATCTCCGGCATCGACGAAAAACGCCATCTCGACAGTGAAGAACAGCGCCGCGCCGCCTGAATCGAGAGCGACCGGTTTTTTTACAGGCCATTTCATGCGTTAGCAGTCGCAACGTCGGAAGGATTTTGCCATTCGACAGTGAAAGCAACAAAAGTAACAAAACCGCTCAACGCCCCGACTGAGGAGTCATCATGCGACGATTTCTGGGTACAGTCATCGGAACGATGCTGCTGGAGATCACCCCCGCCGGTACGCACCCATTCGGCATTCAATAGTAATTATCCGAGGTATACATGCAGCAAGTATCACTGGACGGAATCTGGCGCGTCCGGCCTGAAGGGCTGGATTGCGACGGCCTTGACGGGCTAGCCTATGTCATGGGGCAGCCGAATGGCTGGATCGACGCGCGCGTGCCGGGCGAGATCCACCTCGATCTGATGCGCGCTGGCCAGATGGACGAGCCACTTGTCAGCACGAATGCGCCGCAGTGCCGCTGGCCGGAGGAGAAGTCCTGGTGGTTCACCACCACGCTCACCGTGCCGCCGCCTTTCCTGCGCCAGGAGCGCCAGCAGCTTATTTTTGACGGCCTCGATCTTCACGCCCGCGTCTTCCTCAACGGCGAAGAGCTTGGCGCCGCGTGCAATGCGTTCATCCCTGCCGTCTTCGACGTGAAAGGCCGCCTGCGCGAAGGCGAGAACGTGCTGGTGGTGCGCCTCACCGTCGGTACCGAACTCACGGCCGATAAGCCATTTCCTGACGGCCACGCGCCGGCGGAAGGCATGTATGGCCATCGCGATTACCACCAGCGCCGCTGGCTGCGCAAGCCGCAGTTCAGCTACGGCTGGGATTGGGCGGAGGCGCTGCCGAATATCGGTATCTGGCGCGGCGTGCGCCTGGAGGCACATTCTCACGCCGCCATCCACGACCTGCGCCTGGATACCGTCATTCAGGGGCACGAGGTGCTGGTGTCGGTGGACGCCATGCTGGAGAACCTGCACCCGTATAGCGAACGCACCGCCACCCTGGATCTGACAATCTCTCCGCCGGATGGCGAGATCATCACCCGCAGCTACGAACTCGACCTGCAGCCCGGCCAGGCGCCATTGCAGGACTGGATCTCCATTCCCGACCCACAGCTCTGGTGGCCGAACGGCATGGGCGAACAACCGCTGTATCTGGTGGTGGCTACCCTGCGGAACGGCCGTCAGGAATGCGACCGCCGCGAGTTCGCCATCGGCCTGCGCGTCGTCGAGATTGACCGCAGCCGCCTCGATGAAGGCAGCCGCTTCTGTATCCGCGTGAATGGCCACGACGTCTTTTGCAAGGGAGGCAACTGGGTGCCGGCCGACGCCATCCTCGCGCGCGTCGACCGCAAAAAGTATGAGGCGCTGGTCGCCGCCGCGAAAGACGCCAACTTCAACATGCTGCGCGTATGGGGTGGGGGCATTTACGAGGACCCCGCCTTTTACGACGCCTGTGACCGCGCCGGCATTCTCGTCTGGCAGGACTTCATGTTCGCCTGCAAGCTCTACCCCGATCATGACGCCGCCTTCCGCGCCGCCGTGCACCAGGAGGCGGTGGCGGTGGTACGCGCGCTGCGCCATCATCCCTGCATCGCGCTCTGGTGCGGCAACAACGAA
Organism: uncultured bacterium; assembly: GCA_964590255.1. Classification (GTDB taxonomy): domain Bacteria; phylum Armatimonadota; class Hebobacteria; order CAIYQO01; family CAIYQO01; genus JAKIYB01. The sequence goes on along the minus strand of CAZPYA010000020.1, from coordinate 28,241 downwards.
AATATCTGGGCCTTCGCCGAATGGTGGACGACGCAGCCGGACAACTACGCCGGCAGCGTCATCTACAACCGCATCCTGCCGGAAGTCTGCCGCCTGCTCGATCCCGAACGCGCCTACTGGCCCAGCAGTCCCGCCGGCGGCGAGATGCCGAACTGCGAAACTGCCGGCGACTGCCACTGGTGGACCTACGGCCAACGCCAGGGTGAGTTCCCGCTCATCCATGAAGTCTTCGATACCTGCCGCGCCCGCTTCGTCAGCGAATACGGCATGATCGCCCCGGTGCATGCCGAGTCCATGGCGACCTTCCTCGCGCCGGAAGAGCGTCGGCGTGACAGTCGCGCTTTTCAAATTCACACGAACACCAGTGGCGCCGCTCCGGTCGAGCGCGCCATCGCGCAGTATTATGCAGATGTCGACGGCCTGTCGATCGACGACTTCATCCTGTACGGGCAGCTCGCGCAGGCGCATTTCTACGGCGGATCGGTGGAGGCGTTCCGTTTCCGCCGCTACGATCCTGCCGACGACTGCCAGGGCGCGCTGATCTGGATGTATGACGACTGCTGGGGCGAGATGGGCTGGACGCCCATCGACTACTACCTGCGCCGTAAGGCGTCGTATTACTGGCTCAAACACGCCTGCCAGCCGGTGAAAGTCATCGTGCGCCGGCGCGGTCGGCAGCTTGTTACCCGCATCGTCAACGACACCCGTCATGCCTACCGCGGCGAAGTGCGCCTGGGCTGGATGCGTCTGGACGGCACCGACGCCCGCGTGCAGGACGTACCGGTGTTTATCCCCACGAACAGCACTATTGAAGTGGCCACGGAGACGATCCCCGCGCAGCGCACGCTCGATTCGCGCCGGTGGCTCTACACGGCGTTTCTGCACGACGGTGACCGCTTCGAGCCGGATACCGCCGTCTACCCGCTGTTGCCCCCGCGCAAGCTGGTGCTTCCGTCGCCGACGATTTACGCGACTATCACCGGCCTGGAGATCGAGCTGGTCAGTCCCGTCTACTGTCACGCGGTGCATGCCGAGGACGACGGGCGCGGCGCGCTCTCCGATAACTACTTCGACCTGCTGCCCGGCGTGCCGAAGCGCATTACCTATCACGGAGACGGCGACCCTTCCATTTTGCGCTTTACCGCCGTCGTCCCACCCGGCCGCATATCCCGTAAAACGTGAAAGGACACCGATATGACCCCCCTGTCAACGAGCCACCAGCGCATGGTGGACGAGCTTCTCGCGGAGACTCGCGCAAACGGCGGGCTGGCGCCGGTGGATATCGAGCAATTCTGGGCCGATCAGGCCGTGGCGATCGCGAGCCCGTTCGGTACAGATATTCCGCAGTGTCCTCTCGGCATCATGATGAGCGGCGAATGCGTCTACGACGAGCTGGGCATCCCCGAGGATTTCTGGCGATATGGCCAGGATCAGGAGTGGCGGCTGGAGTTGCACACGGCGTATAACGAACTCTCAGAGCGCATCGTCGGCCGGCGCCTGCTTTCCGAGCAATGGCATGACCCCACGTTGAACTACCCGGCGGTGAAGGGACTGGCCGACATCTTCGAGGCGCACAACGTCTGGTCGAACGGCTCCTGGTGGCTGGAGCAGTCGGCGAACAGTGAAGAAGAGCTGACTGCGCTGCTTGGCCGCGTCGAGCAACGACTGGAAAACCTGCGCGCCTTTGTTCTGCCGGAGAACTGGGCAGCGGAGAAGGCGCGGCTGACGGCGCTGGGGGTGAAGCCGCCGCTCTATCGCGGGCAGCGCGGTCCTGTCACCTTCGCCACCTCCATCTTCGGCATCGAAAACCTTATCTACTTGCTCATGGACAACGAGCCGCTGGCGATCCGCTTCCGCGATACCGTCCTCGCCGCCATGCTGGAGCTCGGACGCATCCTGGACGAGGAAGCCGGCTACACGCCGGACGACGCGCCGCATGGGTTCGGTTTCGCCGACGACAACTGCTACCTGCTGACGCCGGAGATGTATGAGCTCTTCGCCTTGCCGATCCTCGAAGGCATGTTCGGTCGCTACTCGCCGAATCCCGGCGACGGCCGCCACCAGCATTCCGATTCGGCAATGGGCCATCTGCTGCCGCTGCTCGCTCGCGCCGGACTCACCAGCACCAACTTCGGCCCCACGGTGATGGCCGACGAGATTCGCGCCCACCTGCCGAACGCCATCATTTATGGCGAACTGGCGCCGTTCACCTTCAGCCGCAATGACGAAGCCGGCATCGTCGCCGAATTCCTCCGCGACTTCGAGATGACCCGCGCCTCTCGCGGTCTCGTCTTCTCGACCGCCGGCTCCATCAACAACGGCTCCCGCCTTACCGGCATGCGCCTCATTATGGCCGCGATTCAGCGATACGGACGATATTGACGTCCCCTCACCCCCTGGCCCCCTCTCCCCGAGGAGAGGGGGGGAGTATGACTATGCGCAATACGAAAATCGTCGTCATCGGCGCCGGTAGCGCCTCCTTCGGCCCGGGCATATTGCTCGACGCCGTGCATTGCGCCGCCTTGCGCGGCAGTACGCTGGTGCTCGTCGACCTTGACGCCGCCAAACTGGCGACGATGACTGCGCTGGCTCGGCGCATCAACGCGGAAACCGGCGCCGGGCTGGTCATCGAGAGCACCACCGATCGCTGTGCCGCGCTGCCCGGGGCGGAGTTCGTCATTACCGCCATCGCCGTGAAGCGTAACGAGCTATGGCGGCAGGACTACGAGATTCCGCTCAAACATGGCTTCAAACAGGTGCTTGGCGAAAATGGCGGGCCCGGCGGCCTCTTCCACACCCTGCGCAATGTACCGTTGATGCTGGCCATCGCCCGCGACATGGAGGCGCTGTGCCCGCGGGCGCTGCTGCTCAATTACACCAATCCTGAAAGCCGCATCTGCCTGGTTGTCAGCCGCTATACTCGCATCACCGCCGTCGGCCTCTGCCATGGCATCTTCATGGGCATGGGCACCATCAGCCACATTACCGGCGTGCCCATCGCCGACCTTGACGTACAGGCGGCCGGCCTCAACCACTTCCTCTGGATGACCGCCGCCCACCGGAGAAGCACCGGCGAGGACCTGTATCCTCTGGTGCGGCAGCGGCTGGCGACGCTGCCCGCCGATTACCTACCACTATCCGTGAGCCTGTGTAAGCGTTTCGGTCTATTCCCGTTTCCCAGCGACGACCATGTGGGCGAGTATCTTGGCTTCGCCTGGCCTGCCTGCCTGCATCACGGCTACGACTTCGATGCCGCCGACCGCCACAACCGCGAGGCGTGGGCGCACATCGAGCGCATGGTCGCCGGCGAGGCGCCCATTGACGAATACGCGCAGCGCACCTCCGGCGAAAGCGCTTTCGACATGGTCGCCGCCATGCTCACCGGCGAACCGTTCCGCGCCCCGGCGGTGAATATCCCCAACCGCGGCTGCATTACGAACCTGCCTGCCGACGCCGTGGTGGAGGTGCCCGCGCTGGTCGACGCCGACGGCATCCACGGGCTGTGCATGGGCAGCCTGCCCGAGCTCATCGCCGCGCTCTGCCGCACACAGATCGCCATTCAGTCGCTGGTGGTGGAGGCCGCCGTAGCCGGTTGCCGCGATACCGCCCTTCAGGCCCTCCTCCTCGACCCGGTGGTCACCGACATGGCCGCCGCCGAAGCCTGCTTGGATGAGCTGCTCGCGCTGCAGGCCGATTACCTGCCCCAATTCAATCATTCAACCCCAAGGAGTGTATCATGACCGAAACGACCACCGAGCCCATACTCGTCTGGCACCAACCGGCAGAGAAGCCGTTCCAACTCTGCGGCTTTCCCTGGTTCGCCAAAGAGGGCATCTATCGCCGCCTGCCGAAATCGCCGGCGCTGCCGCTGCCCGAGGCCGTCGACGGCCTGGCGAACCACACCGCCGGCGGGCAAATCCGCTTCCGCACCGATGCGAAGACGCTGGCCATCCGCGTGAAGCTGCTGGGGCCGTCGGGGATGTACCATATGCCCGCCACCGGGCAGAGCGGCTTCGACTGCTACCTGGGCACGCCGCCGCGCTACTACCGCACGACGGCTTTCGCCCCGGCCGACGTGGAGTATTGCACCCAGTTCTCACTGCCCGACGCTGAAATGCGCGCGGTGACGCTGAACTTCCCGCTGTATCAGGGGGTGGAATCCGTGGAGGTAGCGGTGAACGAGGGCGCGCAGCTTCTGCCGCCGACGCCCTTCGCCGATCCGCGGCCGGTGGTGTTCTACGGCACCTCGATCACCCACGGCGGCTGCGCCGCTCGGCCGGGGATGGCCTACACGAACCTGCTCAGCCGCTGGCTCGACCGCGAGATGATCAACCTGGGCTTCTCCGGCAGCGGCAAAGGTGAGCCGGCGGTGGCGCACTGCCTGGCCGACATCGCCAATCCCGCCCTCTATGTGCTCGACTATGAGGCCAACGCCAACCTGGAGGTATTGAAAGACACGCTGGCGCCCTTCATCGGCATCCTTCGGGAATCACATCCCACCGTGCCCATCCTCGTGCTCACGCGCATCCGCTTCTCGTATGAGTTGATTCACGCCGACTCGCGGCAATCGCGCGAAGACTGTCTCGTCTTCCAGCGGGACACCGTCGCCGCCCTTCGCGCCCAGGGTGACCCGCACATTCACTTCCACGACGGCTCGACACTGCTTGGCGAGGACTGGGAAGAATGCACCGTCGATGGCGTTCACCCCACCGACCTCGGTTTCTGGCGCATGGCGAAGGAATTGGATCCGGTGCTGCGCGGATTGCTGTAGCGCGCTACCCGGCGGTGGTGGGGGTTGAGGCGTTTTCCGCTTCCACCCGCCGCCGGGTGAAATACGCATCCCACCGGTATCCCAGGAAGGCACTCAGCAACCCGATGCTGATGCCCACCAGGCAGTCCAGCGGGAAATGCACGCCGATGTATACTCGCTCCCAGGCGAATAGCGGAATGATCAACCAGAAGAGCACTTGCAGGTAGCGCGGTTCGCGTAAATACAGCACCGCCGCCAGCACCGCCGCCGTAGCGCTGTCCGCCGAGGGGAACGATCCCCAGACGAGGCCGCGAATGTAATGGACGTCGTCCAGCAGCGTGATAGGGCGGGGGAGATTGAGCTGTTTGATGGCATGTACCACTATGAACTGGATGAACAGCGCAAGCAGCAACGGCCGCAGCTTCCACCGCCGGAACCGCCACACCATGAACGCCGCGAAGGGGAGCAACACCCCGATGTCGCCGGCGAAGGTCATGCCCGCCGTCAACCAGTCCAGCCACGGATGCCGCGTCCCGTTGATCGCTCGGAATAGCTCCACGTTCAATGGGATATCGCGTTCAATGGCCTTCCACCCCTCGACTGGCGGCGCCTGGGACACCTTCACCAGTGCCTCGCCCGTGCGCTGCAGGTGCAGGTACTGCAACACGATGAGCACACCCAGTGTCACAAGCATGGCGGCCAGAAAGATAACCAGCCAGTGTCGATTGGCGATGCGTCGTATTACGCTCATGGTGAGGCTTCCGTGGCGATGAGCGGTTCGAGCTTCACCACTTTGAAATCATTCACTTCCTTGAGAATCGACGCCTTGCCCAGCGAGCGCACCGTGTTGTACCCTTCGGTATTCGTCACCAGGTAGAAGGTCTTGTGCTCCTGCAGCATCGTCATCATCTGCTCGACTGCCTGGGCGTCGCCGAGCATCAACTGTTCCATCAGCACCTTCCGCTGCGCGTAATACACCAGCGTTTCACCGCGTTGCGATGAATGACCCTTGTAGATATATACCGGGTGCTCGCGCGGCTCGTTGCGCAGCGACTCGCCCAGCGCCACCGCCGGGCCGTACTGGCTCCGCAGGAAGATCGGCGCGACGCCCAACAACAGCACCGCCAGCAGCGCCGCCCAACTGCCCATCGACCACGCGATGAGCCGGCCCGGTCGCTGTTTGATGCTCCAGGTGACGATCATCCCAATGAGCGTCACGCCGGCCACGGCGATGCACCCCATCACGATCTCGGTGAGCGGGTGGGGGAAGGGGAAGCTGTCGAACGGACCGTCGGCGGAACCGCGCGTGAGCAGGTAGATGACCCCGCCGGACCACAGCACCGCCGGGATGCACAGCAGCAGGAACTCCGTGACGCGCACCACCAGCGGGCTGCCTTTCGGCTGGTCAATGGACGTCCCTGGCGCTAACCGGCTGATGAGGTGGATGGCAAAAAGGATCGCCGCCGCGGCCGAGAGCGGCTGAATATACGATGGCAGCTTCGTGCCCGCCAGCGAAAAGAGCACCAGCGTGGCGCCGAACCAGCACAGCGCGTAGCGGCGCAGGCGCGCGTAGACCGGCTGCTGCGCGACGGAGCTGTTCTTCGCGAACGGCTGAATCAACTCGCGCACGATGAACGGACTGGCCGGGAAGAGGAACAACCACGCGGCGGGCAGGTAATAAAACAGGCTCAGGAAGCGGTTGCCCGCGCCATGGCCTTCCATCGATCCGGCGAAGCGCTCCAGGTTCTCCGTCATGAAGAAGCGCTTGAGGAAGGCGAAGCCTTCGCCGCGTTCCGCCTGGCCGAGCACGAAATACGTCGAGACATACCACGGAATGGCGATGAGCACAAAGAGCGCGATAGCCCCGATCCACGGCACCTTGCGGGATTCCTGCCCCAGCGTGCCCTGCAGCAGGTGATACGCAACCCAGGCGATGACCGGCACCAGCAGGCCGACCGGGCCTTTGGTGAGGAACGCCAATCCCACCGCCGCCGCCGCCGCGTAATACCACCGCCGCGCCGCGCGGTCATCGCCAGCCGAACGGGAGAGTTCCGCCTGGATGAGCGCCAGCATGGTGGCGCTGACGCATAGTGTGAGGGTGGGATCGGTGACCGCCGACCGTGCCCACACCGCTACCAGCGGCATGATCGCCAGCGCCGCCGCTCCCAGGAACGCCGCGCCCCGCGCCCGTTGCCGGCTGAAGTCGCCCGTCGCCCCCTGCGGCAGCCAGGCCAGCAGCGCGCCATGCACCAGCAGCACCAGCACCAGCGTGATGATCGCCGACGGCAGCCGCGCCGCCATCTCGTTCACGCCCAGCACCTTCACGAAGGGCGCCTGCACCCAGTAGTAGAGGATCGGTTTCTGGAAGCGCCACTCGTAGTTGAAGGTAGGCACGATGAAGTTGCCCGACGCCAGCATCTCCCGCGTCGCTTCCGCGTAGCGGGTTTCGTCGCGTTCGGTAATCGGCACCCTCGCCAGCCACACGGCGAAGAGCAACACGCAGCCCAGCACCAGCAGCCAGCGCTGGGTGGGCACGGAAAGACGGCCAAGGCGTTCGAGCACGGAGAAACCCCTGATGCGTAAGGTATAGAAGATATTAGCCCTTTCGGGCAAAATCCTTCCGCTAAGTATCTACCATATGCCGCGTTCTCGCAAGATGTCCGGCAACTTTATTACAAGTCGATGACAAGGGTGGCGCGCAAGTCCGACTGGTACATGGCGGCGGTGTGGTGGCATAGCCGCATGTTGAGTAAATAAACTCCAACACAGATGTGCTTTGGTGCTACTTCTTCGCCCACTCCTGCTCATATCGCGCGCTCATGCGAGTCAGCAGCACGACGATTTGTCCGTCGATGCGCTGCGCCCGCAGCAGTTCCGGCAAGTGCTCGCGGGCGGCCTGCCAGGTGGCGCCCCGCGCCAGGGCCGCGGCCTGCGTGCCGAGGACGAGCAGGTCCGTGCCCATCAGCTTGTCGTCGCGGAAGAACGTCGCCAGCGCGGCGGTGTCGGCCGGTTTCGGATTGAGCAGGCAGCGCGCCACCACCCGCGGGCCGTCGACGTTCTTGATCGCCAACAGTAGCGCTTTCGCGGCGTCCACCGACCACTCCAGCTTGCCCGCGCCGTCCGGGGGCATTTGCGCAATGACGGTGGCATACAGCAGCGCCAGGTAGCGGGCGTCGTCCGCCGGCTTTTCGCCCAGCGCCTTTGTCAGCGCGGCGAACTGCGCGCCAACCTTGCCGTACGCCAGCCGGGCGAGGATGTTGATCTCAGCGTTCTCCGGCAGGCGGCGCGCGGCGCGGGCCAGCGCCCAGGCCGAACGGAGCGCAACGAGCCGCGACTCACTCGTGAGGATTTCGCCGATCTGCTGCGACGACCAAGCCGCCTGCAGCATGGTCATCGCCTCATCGTGTAGCTGCTCGGAATAGGCATCGGCCAGCAGCGTCCACGACCATTGTTGCATCGCGGTGATGGCCTGTATGCGTTCTGTCACCAGGCGTACTGCCTCCTGCCGTTTCGCCCAGGCCGCGGCGCGCGCCGACAGCGTGGTCTGCAGGCCTTCATATCCCTTCAATGGCACGGCAGAGCGCAGCATCGACAGGACATATGCGACCTTCGCGTGCACGTCTTTGTCGCCGTAAACCAGCAGGTAGCGCGTGTCGCCATAGCAGGCGCTGCCCGGCGTCAGGTGGGTGGCGACGGTCTGCCCGATCTCCGCGCGCACCGCCTGTAAAATCTCCGGGTGGTAGCTGGACGGCGGGCTCTGCTTCGTCGCCCGCTTCCACTCTTCGGCTGTCGGGGTGATCATATCGGCGACTGAGTAGACCCATGGCGCGACGCCGGAGAACCGCCGCGTGCTGCCGATCGCCACGACCTTATTGCCGGGCACGCGGGCGTCGTCTTCCACGCGCCAGGTGAGCATATTCGGCGTCAACAGCCACTCGAATGCCTGGGCGGCGGTGGCGGTGCGCAAGTCCAGATAGGTGACGCGCGGCGCCGCGCCCAGCAGCGCCGTCGCGTCCTCCTCAGCGCCTACCTGCAGCTTGATGCCCAGGCCAGTGGCGGTGGTGATTGCCTTGCAGGCGTCGGTGAGCGACTTGTTGCGCAGCACGATGCCCAGCGGCTCGTTCGACTTGGGCAGCACCTTCACATAGTCATCCACGCAAGCCGCGCGGACGCGCTCAACCTGTTCGATGGCGCTGGAGAGCACGGTGCGTTCGCCGACCGCCCGGAACAGGAATACAGCATATTGCGCGCGCAGCAGCGCGGCTTCCAGCTTGCCGTCCTTCTGCAGCGTGCCGGAATCCGCCAGCGCCGCGACAGCCTCTTTTTCCATCGCCAAGCGCATCTCGTGACTGACCACTGGCTTCGGCTGCGGACGACCGGACGGAATCGGGACATCGTTCCCGTCGCCGGCATTCGCGGAACCGATACCGACGTTTGACGGGGAGGGCGGCGTTACGCTTGGCGCCGGTAGCTTGCCGCGGTTACTCTGCGGCTTCGGCGCGGGTGCGACCGGTCTAGCCGTGGTGTGTCCGGCTCCTGCTTTCGCGCCTTGGCGATACAGCACTTGCCCTGATGGCGGTGTGGTCATCGCCAGGTTCACGGTTGATGATGTCGACAGGTAACTGGTTGATATGGTGCCTTGCGGCCCACGCAGTTTGTTCTGCAGATTAGGATCAGCCAATATCTCACGACGAATTTGTTCGAGGGTGACGGCATCACCGGCGGTGATTTCCGCATCCCGCAGGGTGATTGTCTCATCGGCTTCCCAGGTTGAACCACCAGACATGCCGCTGTCCAGGCCGGGCACATTGCCGAATACTCCGGCATAGCTCATCCCTTCCGGCATCGGCACGGCGATGGCGATGCGGCGGGGTGGGGTGGCGGATTCGGGTTGTTTGCCGATCTCGCTCTCATCCACCGCCACCAGGCTGGTGTAGGCGCTCATCAGGTGGTAGTCCAGTGCCAGTTGCGTGATTTCATCGATCACCGGGTCGTCGCTGTCACCGGACATCATCGCCGTCAGGTCGTCGATCTTTTGCCGCGCCCATACCTGCGGCAGCACGTCGTGATTGGCGTAGTCGCTGTATGGCAGCGATACCTCTTCGCTATAGGACAGCGGCTTGCCGTCCGCGACGCCGTTGATGGTCACGGTGCCCGCCGCGCCTTCGGCATACTTGCCGAAGAGGATCACCGGCGAACCGGCCCACAAGTCAGGCGCCTTGCGCGGCAGCACGTCGTAGACGCCCACGCCGCCCCAGTCGATGCTGATCTTCTCTAACTGCGCTTTGTAAATGCGCGACAGCGCTTCGCCCACCATCGGGTCGGGATCGGTATTCAGATCGACCACTGCCGCCTTGCCGCCCCCGCGCTTGGCGACGTTGTCGATGAGGTGGCGGTTCGGCGCGTTGCCCACGCCGAAGGTCCACACGCGCAGGTGGCTATTCGCCTTCTTCGCGACATAGTTGATGATCTCGTCGTCGTTGCCCACCTCGGCGTCGGTGATGAGCACCACGATGCGGTCGCGCTTCGCGTCCAGCGCCGGATCCATCGCCATGGTGATGCCGCTCATCATCTCCGTGCCGCCGCCACCCTGCAGGCTTTCGGTGTAGCCCAGGCAGCGGGCGACGTTCTCTGGTGTCGCCGGTACCGGCTTCTCGAACAGTTTGCTGGAGGAATTCGAAAAGGCGATCACCTGCACGGTGTCATCCGGTCGGCTGCGCTTGAAGCAGGCGCGCATGATCTGCTTGGCCTTCTCCGTAGGTTGACCTTCCATCGAGCCGGACACATCAACGAGGAACACCATCTCGCGTGGGGGTGAGGAGAGCAGGTTGGCGTCCACGCACGGCTGCAGCATCAGCAGGAAGTAGCCGTCGCCGTCCGCCGGTTTGTGCGCCAGCATCGCCATCGCCGGCTCCTTGCCGGCTACCTTGTAGCGCAGGATGAAGTCTTTGTTTGGGATACTGTCCTCGGGCAGCAGCATCACTTTCGCCCCCGTGTCGCCCACCGGGGTGATGTTTGATTTATGGCTGGAGGTGTGCATGCCCTGGATGGGTACGCCGGCGTCCAGCGTCAGCGTCAGGCGGATGTCGCGGCCCGGGCGCTGGCCGGGTGCCAGCACCGGCGGCGAAATGCGCGAGGCGTCAGGCACTTTGTCGGTATCGGGTGCCCAGCCGGTGCCGCCGTTGCCGGTCGCCGCTCCGGGGATATACCGCGGTCCCACCACCATGGGGAAGTGGAACTCGTAGCTGCCCATGTCATACTTCAGCACGTCGATGTAGGTGATCTCCACTTCCACCGCCTGCTTCGGCTTGATATTGCCCACCGACTGGGTGAAGATATTCGGCCGTTCCTGCTCCAACAGGCTGGCGGTCACCCCCTGGCGCAGCGCTGCTGCATATATTGCTCGCGCGTCCGCTCGCTTCTTGATCTGCCCCACGATGCGCCGGTCGCCGACGGTCATCGTCATGCTGTCCACCGCGCCGGTGTTGGAGAGCGGGAAGACGTAGACGGCCTCGATCTTCTCGTCGTATGGGTTGTAGAAGGTCTGCGTCACCGTCACCCGCGCGATGAAGCCGCTGATCTCCGCCTTCACCGCGGTATGCTTCAACGGGCATTCCACCACGTCGCCGTCCGCCTCCCGCACGCGCAGGCATCCCTGGGTCACGTTATCGGTGTCGGGTGGGGCAGGGGCCGGCTTCGGCGTCTGGGCGAGAATGCTACCGCACAATGTGAGCAGCAGAGCGAGCAGAAGCAGCATACGCATCGGATGGACCTCCTGTGCTGGATGGCCGCCAGCCGAATGACCGGCGGTGCGAATCTCTTACCGGATTAGACAGCACCCGCGCCGGTTTTGTTCCCGACCGTAAATCAGCGCCGCGTTGTGCGCCGGCAAGGCCGCGGGTATAATGCATAACATGGCTGCACCAGAGTATTACCGTGACATCCTCATCCGCACCGCGCCCGGTGGGCACGCGGCCGCGTTCACCCTCTTTCAGCAGGCGGGTTTGGCCGCCGCCGATCCGATCATCGAGCTCGGGGCGGGAGAGGGCGCCTTCCTCGCGCGGGTACAGGACGCCGGGTATACGCATCTGTCGGCGGTGGAGATTGAGCCTGGCCGCTTCCGGCTCGACGTCCCCTGTCATGCGGTGGATTTGAACGGCGACTTCCCCACCGCGTTGCTGGACCCGTATGCCGCGGTTATCGCCGTCGAGATTATCGAGCACCTGGAAAATCCCGCACACTTCCTGCGCGGTTGCTTCCAACTGGTGCGTCCCGGCGGCTGCCTGCTGCTGTCCACGCCGAATATCGCCATGGCCGAAGGCCGGCTGCGCTTCCTGCGCCACGGGGTGCTCACCCGCTTCACCGACACGGACATCACCGAGATCGGCCACATCTCCCCGCTGCCCGATAACGTCCTGCGCCACCACATCGCCCGCGCCGGTTGGCAGGTCGTCGCCCGCGCCACCAATATCTCGCGCCCGTCCATGGACGACCGCCGATTGCGCGGCCCGTGGAAGCTGCTCTGGCCGCCGCTGCTGCCGCTAATGAAAGGCGAGTCGTTGGGCGATATGCTCATCTACCTGCTGCGGAAACCGGCTTGATCAAGCCTCCCACGGCAGCGTTGCGCGACAGGTGATCGGCCGGTGTTCCACCAGCGCGTTGAATACTTCGGCAAACTCCGCCGCCATGCGTCGTTGAGTGAGGTAGTCGAGCGCCTCCGGGTTGCGCGACGCCTGCGTGATGCCGTCTGTTTTCCACCGCAGGTACTGGGCGCGCAGGAAAGTGGCGATCTCAGCCACCGACTGGGCATACAACCCGCCGCCGCCCCACGTCAGCAACGGCGCGAAGATCCCCGGCGTGCCCCCGAAGGATAACAGCGGTACGGTCGTCCGGAAATACTCGAACCACTTCGCCGGAATAGGATCAGCCGAGTAAACGTCGTCCCCGTGCGCCTTGATGATCAGTAGCACCGACGCCTCCGTCAGCATGTCCAGCACCTGTCGGTGCGGAAGCTGTCCCAGAATCTCCACCCGATCCGCCACGGCAGCATAGGACGGCGCGCGGGTCACTGCCGGGCTGTCCGCGCCGGCAAAGCGTATCACCACGTCCTCGCGAAAGCCGGGCACCTCCGCCGAAAGCTGTTGAATCGCCTGAAAAAGCGGCTCCGGCGAGCAGCGTGTGTCATACAGCGTGCCGGCGTGCAGCAGCGTGAAACGCTCAGTGCGGCGCGATGCGATCGGATCGGTCAACCAAGTCCCACTGATAATCGGGTAGGCCGGTCGGTCGCCCAGTACCGCGCGCAGTGGCGGCGTCACGCACACCGGCGCGGCGAGGGTGACGGCGTCAACCTGCCGCATGGCGTGAAAGAACCAGTGTCCCGGCAGCAGATAGTCCGAAAACTGGTCGCGCAGGTCGACGACCACCGGCACGCCCAGCGCCCTGCCCGTCGCCAGCGCTGTCTCAACAGAAGAAAACGGATTGCATGTCACCCACACCAGATCAACGGCGCGTTCCCGCCCCACGGCAATCGCCGTCGGCGCCACCGACTGGCTCCACCCGCTGTATTCGTCATGCCACGGGGGAAAGCGCCGCATGAATGACTTGATTGTTTGCAATAGTGGGAAGCGTCGCCGCGCGACCGTCTGAAAAACAGGGGTCTGCTGTCCGGAAGTGACCCGGGCCATCCAACTGGGGTCGGGCGTCTGCATATATGTGTCCGGCGCGCCGTCCCGCGTCGCGGTGATTACCGTCGGCTCCCACCCGAACGCATCCAACCAGCGCGACAGCGCTTCCACGCGGTGTGTGCCGACGCCGGGGTGGGGAGTGCTGAAATAGGAGAGCAGCAATACGCGACGCCGCGGCGCGGCATTCGGTGCGGTCACCGGCCACTGGAATACTCCGTGGGCCGTCTTCGTCTCTGTCGGATCTGGCATGCGTGCAGTATAGCAAATCCGGCTTCACACTGGCAAAACTTGGAAAGGCCTGCGTGTCGACAGCACCGGGGGAAGGCAGTATAATGGGCTCTATCAGCCCCCGCAAGGTCGTGTGCATGTCTGAAAACCGACTCACGACAACTGAACCAACCATCAGCGTAATCCTGCTCACGCACCGGCGTCCCGCCGCCCTGGCGACCGCGTTGCGCACCCTCGAATTGGCATCACCGGCCCCGAATGAGATCATTGTCTTCGATGACGATCCGGAAGGGTCCGGTCGCCAGGCTGCCGGACTCGATCACCCGGTGGTGCGGTATGTCTGTTCCGGCCAGAACCATGGTCCGGCTGGCGCGCGCAATGTCGCGGCGCGCGAAGCGACGGGTGACATCCTCTTCTTTCTCGATGACGATTGCCTGCTGGAGAGCGGCGATGCGGTGGCAACACTGCGCGAGTGTTTTCGGCAGGCGGAGATCGGGTGCGTCGCTTGCCTTATTCGCAATGCCACCACCCGGGATATCGTGCCGAAAGAGTTTCCCGGCTATCATCCCGAATGCTGGGAGACGCCGCAATGGGTGACATATTTCCTGGCTGGCGGTTTCGCCATCCGGCGCGAGGCGTACCTGGCGCTGGGCGGCTTTGATCCGCGGCTCTACCACGGCGAGGAAGAAATTGAGCTTTCGTTTCGCCTGCTGCATGCCGGATGGCAGATATGGTATACCCCACAAGTGGTGGTGCTGCATGATGTCAGTTCCGAAGGACGCGAGACAATTCGCCGCTCCTACCGTCTCATCCGCAATCGCGTCTATCTCGCAGTTAAGCATTTGCCCATGCCATACTGCCTGTCGCACCTGGTGCTGTGGGGTGGATTTGCGCTGTTGGCTGCGTTGCGCGCGCGTGAACTGGGAGAATTCCTGCGGGGAATACGTTCGCTGAAACACGACGACCTGCTGGCACAGGCACGCGCGTACCGGCATGAACACCCCATGACCCGTGCTACCCTTGCGTACCTGAAAGCGCACGACGGCCGCCTCTGGTATTGAGCGCGCTTACCGAGGCTTTCGACACACCATCACTTCCAGACTCGGGCCTTCTCGCAGGATGCCGGCCAGCAGCAGTTCCAACGGATACAGCAATGCCCCGGCAACCGTGCCGAGTGCCGGCACACGCGACACCACCGCATGCTGCGCCTTCCAGAGGAAGCGTAGGAAGCGGCTGCCGGTGTCCAGGGGGGTGCTCATCAGCGTGAAGACCGGCGCACGCCGTTCGATGATCAATCCACGCTCGGCTAGCAGCGCTTCGACCACCGGAAGCGTGCGGCATACCATTGTATCGGTGCGGTGCGCCTGCGCGTGGGGGAAGTAATCGGTGAAGACGAAGCACCCGCCAGGGCGCAGCAGACGGGCGGCATGGGTGAGCGCCATGGCGAAATGCGTGTCATCGACGATGTGAAAGAGAATCTCGCCAGCGGTGATGATGTCGTAGCTGGCCGCGCGCAGCGGCAGGTCGTCGGCGCCGATATCGCAACAGTGGAACGCTGCGCGTGGAAAACGCGCTCGCAGGTGGGTTACCGCCGTCTCGGTGATGTCTAGTCCAGTGATGCTCCCCGCGCCCAGCGCCTCCCACATGCGGATGTAAAAGCCAGTGCCGGAACCGATGTCCAGCACGTCCGGTGCCGTGAAATCGCGCATCACCCGGCGCAGCAGGCGGGTGAATAGCGTGCGGCGCACGCGATACATCCAGCGGTTATACGCCGCGCCGAGGCCGATATAGCCGACCCCTTCGTCATCGTACCGCGCGGACAAGCGTTGTTCCCAGTAGTCTTTCAGGTTGCGTTGCGTCATCGGTGCGCACAGTATACACGACCGCGGGTGGGTTGCGCTATGCCACGGGGCGCGAGCGCGATAGGCGTCGTGTGATGGCAAAACGCAGACGGTTGGTCATCTCGCGTAGTTCGGCCGTGCGGGGCAGATACATCTCACGCAGGCCGATGCCGGTGAGACGGCGATAGGAGAGGGTGAGAATCACAAAGCTGATGGTATAGGCGACGCTGGAGGCGACAGCCGCGCCGTTGATGCCCCAGCCCAGTGCGGGCACGTGGACGCCGGCAATGGTGAACGGACCGGGGATGAGTAGGAAGTCGAGCAGCAGCGTGGCGACGAGGGCGATCCACGCTGAAATGGTGCCATACTGCGGAAAACCGCGCCCGGCAATGTCCGCCACCACGATGCGTGCCAATCCCAATAGAATCATCCCCGGCAGCAGCAATACCATCGCAAGATAGGCGGGCGCGAAATCGGCGCCGAAGATGTAGTAAATCACCGGCCACGCCACGGCGCACAACCCCAGGCAGGAGACAAACAGTATAAATCCCAGCACGCGGGTGAGGCGGGTGGTGCGCTGGCCGGCGCCGTCGATATCGCCGCTGACACTGGGAAAGAGAATTGATGACGCGGTGTCAGGGAGATACTGCACCATTTCCGCCAGCATCACCGCGATCGCGTAATACCCGGCCGGCGCGCTGTGCAGAAAGCTGAAGACGATCAGCGCGTCCAGGCGATAGTTCAATGACATGGCCAGGTTGCCGATGTAGAGGACGCTGCCGAAGCGGACGATTTCCGGTACCAGGTCGGTGCGTACGCGCGCCCGCCCGCTCGGCAGACGCCGCAGTAGCGCCAGCCCGATAACGGCCCCTACCACCAGGCTCGCAAGCGTGGCGATCATTGCGCCCAGCAGGCCGGTGCGCACTACCCACACCAGGCCCACCAGCGCCACCATGTAACATCCCTTTTCCAATACGCGGAGGAAATTCACTTCCGGCTGGCGCTGGTTGCCGGCCAGCACGGCGGCGATGCTGCCTTCGAACATGAGCACCGGCACGCTGAATAGGGCCAGGTAGAGCACTGCGGGTGGAATGCCCGGGAAGAGCCTGTCGTGATAACTCGCCAGAATCCAGCACCCAACCGGCAGCACCACCGCGCAGATCGAAGCATACATGGCGGCCAGCGTCGCGATGCCTTCGCGCCAGGTGGCGCGCCCGCCGGCCACCACCCGCGTGACGGTGGCGCGCAGGCCGAACTCGCAGAGCAGGTAGAGGATATACGAGGCGGTGATGGCCGTGGTGAGATTACCGCGGCCTTCGGCATGGAGAATGCGGGCGATGAGAATGCTCGCGACCGCCGCCAGCGCCACCTCGCCGCCGCGGCCGGCTAACGCCAACCCCACCGCGCTAAAAATGCCGCGGGGTGCCTGCGGTCGTTCAGATATCGGCAATTCTTCGATCATATTCCTCGGTAATCGCGTTGACAGCGGCAGGTGGGTGATGCCTGGTACCGTGTAAAGGTAGTATTGCGTGATTTCGCGCGCCGTAACGATGATGCTGCTATTCTGGCAATCGTAAGTTGCCAGAATACTATGCCCCGATGACGCGCCGGTAGACCGTCTCCATTTCGTCCAGGGTGTGCGCCCAGTCGAATTGCGCCTGCATGCGCGCTCGTCCCAGTTCACCCAGCTTCGCGCATGCCGCGGGATGCGTCGCCAGGTAATGCAACGCTTCTGCCAGCAGTTCCGGATCGTCGGGTGGCACCAGCAGGCCGCCGTCGCCATGCACCACCGACTCGGGCACACCGCCGACGGCGGCTGCGACCACCGGAATGCCCATCGCCTGCGCTTCCAGGGCGGCCACGCCCAGCGTTTCCGATGGATCGCGACTCGGCATCACCATTACGTCGAAGCATGCCATCGCCGCCGGTACCTGATCATACGGGATTTTGCCATGGAAATGCACGGCCGCGGATACACCAAGGCGTTCGGCGTCGGCAGATAAGTCCGTCCGCATGGGGCCATCGCCGTACAAATGCAATTCAGCACCCGGCAGCAGTGGGGCCAGGCCGGCGAAGGCGCGCAGCGCGGTGTCCGGGCCATACTTGGGTTTCAGATGCTTCATGAAGCCGATGCGGAAGCCGTCGTGCGCCGCCGGTGGCCGCGGGGCAAAGCGAAGCAAATCGACGCCCCAGTACAGGCGCTCCACTGGTCGGGCCAGCACGGCTATAGCTGCATCGGTAAGGAATTGTGAACTGGCCAGCACCACCGTGGCGCGCGCGGCGTAGCGGCGGGCCGCATCCTGTTCGGCGGGGGACCACTCTCGAACGATATCCGCCCCCCACGTCGAGATCACCAACGGCACGCCACGCGGGAAGAACGGCGCCAGCCGCGTCACCTCGAACCAGTGCTGATGCAGCACTTGCGGGCGAAATCGGACGAGCAGGGAGAGAAAGGCGAGGAGCACCCACAGCTTGCGCAACAGCGCGATGCGCTGCATCCACGCCGGTGGGGCAAATATCCCCGGCGCCGGCTCCCCTTCGCGCACCAGCACCAGCACCTGGTGTCCGCGCGCGATCAGGCCGTCCTGCCAACGCTGGATATGCACGCTCGTTTGATGCGTGAGGATGAGAATACGCACGATGCGTGCATTATACCTCGAAGGCGAAAAAATGGCACGATGGCGTGCGATTATCCCTCGACGGTACCCGTCGCCGCCATGTCCCGCTTGAACGCCTCGATGGTCCACAGCAGGCCGTCAGCCAGTGGAATGGTGGGCTGCCAGTCCAGCAGCGTCCGCGCGCGGGTGATGTCCGGACGGCGCACCTTCGGGTCGTCCTGCATCGCGGGCTCATATTCCAGCGGGCTGCCCGAACCGGTGGCGGCGAGGATGCGCTCGGCGAGTTCGAGGATGGTGTATTCGCCCGGGTTGCCGATATTCACCGGCTCGTGAATGTCGCTCATCACCAATCGCATGATGCCGTCGACGGTGTCGCTGACATAACAGAAGCTGCGCGTCATGGTGCCGTCGCCGTAGAGGGTGAGCGGCTGCCCGGTCAGCGCCTGGTAAACGAAATTTGGGATCGCGCGCCCGTCGTTCAGGCGCATGCGCGGCCCGTAGGTGTTGAACAGGCGCACGATGCCGGTGTTGACCGCGTGGGTGCGGTGATACGCCATCGTCACCGATTCGGCGAAGCGCTTGGCCTCGTCATATACCGATCGCGGGCCGATGGTGTTGACATTGCCAAAATACGATTCTACCTGCGGGTGCACCAGTGGATCGCCGTAGATTTCCGATGTCGAGGCGAGCAGGAAGCGGGCGTTGTGCGCGCGCGCCAGTTCCAGCATCGCGCGGGTGCCATCGGCGCCGGCTGACAGCGTCTCCAGCGGGTAGCGGATATAGTCAGCCGGGCTGGCTGGGCTGGCGAAGTGCAGCACGTAGCGCACCGGCAGATCCAGCTCGATGGGATGGGCGCAGTCCTGGTGATACACGATCAGCCGGTTATCGTCCGCCCACTGCGCCAGGTTACGCGGATGACCGGTGAGGAGATTGTCGATTACCACCACGCGCAAGCCGCGCGCCAGCGCCAGATCAACCAGGTGCGACCCGACGAATCCCGATCCGCCGGAGATGACGACGACATCCATGGATGCGATGCTCCTCGAAATGCTGTGCAATATATATTATTAGAGTCCGACTGCCGGGATTGGTTGCGCCGGCCACAGATACCGTTGCGACAACAATGCCCCTCTCCCATGATTGAGAGAGGGGCAATAGATGATCGCGGAATGTTCCTCTTCAGGGAGAAGGTTGAGGGGGGCGGGGGTACCTTACCCCATCACCTGCGCGATGACGCACTTGAGGTACTTTGTCTCCGGCACGCCGAGGAGGATGGGGTGGTCGCGAGCCTGTAACCGCTGCTCGATGATGCGCACCGGGCGCCCGACGTCGGTCATGGCGTCGGTCAGCATTTCCAGGAAGAGCTGTTCGCTGACGTGGTATGAGCAACTGCAGGTGACGAGGATGCCACCCGGCGCCAGCAGCCGCATCGCGCGCAGGTTGATCTCTTTATAGCCGCGATATGCCGTCTGCAGCGATGTTTTGTTTTTCGCGAAAGCCGGGGGATCGAGGATGATGGTATCGAAGCGTTCGCTCACGCGGTCCAACTCGCGCATGAAGTCAAAGACGTTCGCGCGGATCACGTCCATCTTCTTCACTTTATTGCGCGTGGCATTGCGGCGGGCGAGGGCGCACGCCTCTTCAGAGATATCCAGCGCCAGGATCTCGCTGACTTTCGGCGCCATGTGCAGCGAGAAGCCGCCGGCGAAGGTGAAGGCATCCAGCACGCGGCCTTTCGCGTAGGACGCCGCCGCGGCATAGTTCTCACGTTGATCAAGAAACGCGCCGGTCTTGTGCCCGCCGAGTAGTTCCAATCCGAATTCGATGCCGTTCATGCGCACGGTCACTTCGTCCGGCGTCTTCCCGGTCAGGGTGCCCACAAGCTGCGGCAGGTTTTCGTGTTGGCGCACCGGCGTGTCGTTGCGCTCAACAATCGAGGCCGGGTGGAACAACTCCTGCAGCAGTTCTACCCATAAATCTTTCAGGTGCTCGGTGCCCTGCGACAGCGTCTGCATCACAAAGTGCTTGTCATATCGGTCGATGATGAGTGATGGGATGAGGTCGCCTTCGCTGAAGACCAATCGGTACGCGTTGCTGTCACGTACCACCTGCTGGCGGTACGCCGTGGCAGCCTCCAGGCGCGCCTTCCAGAACGCGCGGTCGGGTGGGGGACCGGCGGGCGCACACCAACGCAGGGTGATCTGCGAGGAATCGCTGTAGAAGGCATAGCCGTAGGGATGCTGGCGCTCGTCCTGCAGCGCGACGATGTCACCGCCTTGTGCGTCATGGGTGGTGACTACATCGGACGCATAGATCCACAGGTGTCCTTGTTTGAGGCGTTTCGCGCCGCGCGAGTCGATAATAACAGTGGCGATTGATGACATGGCATGCTCACGTTGATAGACAATAGGGTACGATAATCGCAGGCGCGTGCCGGCTTCGGCAGAGACGGGCTTGAATGGCTCGGCATCATGCGCTCGACGGGCGAAATGCGCGTCGTGGGGTATGTTCGGG
The DNA here is from genome assembly GCA_964590255.1 of uncultured bacterium. Classification (GTDB taxonomy): domain Bacteria; phylum Armatimonadota; class Hebobacteria; order CAIYQO01; family CAIYQO01; genus JAKIYB01. Next base: position 7,606 of record CAZPYA010000020.1, on the reverse strand, counting down.
CAGCGTGATTCATGCAGATAGCCAGAACATCCATCCCCATCTTAATATGCCATATATTGGGGACGTTGTCGAGGGATGCAAGGGCATGACGGCAAAATAAACGGAATTTAATCTTCTGTAAATGAGAGCCAGGCGACGGTCTGCGCGACGACCGTGGCGGTCCAGGCTGCCGTGTAATAATTGTGCGGCGCGCCGTCGATCACCCGCACATCTACCGGGATGCGCTGGCGGCGGCACCAGTCCTCGAAGAAGGCGCGCGAGCCGGCGGATTCCGGGTCGCGGCTGCCGTAGAGCAGGTGTATCCGGCCGGTAAACCCCTGCAGATCGCTGAGGATATCGCGGCTGGAGGTTTTGCGGGCGCGCTCGGCGTCGTCGCCTTCTTTGTTGCTGGCAACGGCCTTCACGGCGCCGTGCACGTTCGCCTCACCGCGCAGCAGCTTGCGCCACGTCTCCGCCTTCAGCAGCTTGGCGGCCAACTGACGCAGCAGCGTCAGCCGGGGCGTGCCCTGTTTGGCGGCTCTGGTCTTATGCTCCATAAAGGGCAGCAGCGACCAGCAGACGACGTGGCCGGCATCCGGTAGTCGCGACGCCGCCCCCAGCGCGACATTGCCGCCGGAGCAGAGGCCGACCAGGTGGACGCGCGTCACGCCGTGCTCGGCTTTGAGCCACGCGGCGGCGGTCAGCACGTCTGCAATCATGCCGTCCAGCGTGGCTTCCGGGTCGCCGGTTGAGTCGCCGCGCCCGCGGAAATCGAGGCGCAACGTGGTGAATCCCTGCGCGGCAACGGCCTGCGCCGCCTCCAGCAGAATGCGTTGCGGGCCGTAGCGCGTGCCGCTCCATCCGGGCAGGAACAGCACGCCGTCGGTAGCCAGGTGAGCATGATGCAGGTCGGCGATGAGGATGTCATCCCCGCAGGAGATGCGGACGGAATCTTCGTTCACGCCAGCACCTCCTCGATGATCGCCGCCTTCAGTGATAGATAATGACCTGGCGTATGCGGCAGCCAAAATGGCTCCTGCACCAGCGCGCGGAACCGTTCAGCCGGCAGGCTCCAGCGTGTCTGCAGGTCAGCATATTCCTTTAGCGGATTGGTATTGAACGAGCACTGCAGCAATCGTACATCTGAGACCGGCGGGGCATCCGGCAGGCGCAATGCTTCCAATTCGGCCAGCAACGCTTCGCCGACGATTTGCCCTTCGACTTCGCGGGGATGGGTTTCCGGCGGGTCGCCGGTCAGCTTATCCTGAATCATCCGCCGGGTGCGCGCCTGCCGCAGGTAGCTCGCGCCGCTGACGACAGGCTGCAGCAGCAGCAGGCGGTCGATGTCCGTGGTCCGTGACGCTAGCAGCGCGCCGGCACGGCAACCGAGCAGGGTGAGCGGCACGCCGGTTGCGCGCGCACGGGTGAAGGCGATCGCGGTCTGAATGTCCGTCAGCCAGCGGTCGAGCGTCACCGTGTCCAGCCGGCCGTCGCTGTTGCCGGTGCCGGTGAGGTTGAGGTGCAGCGTCGCAATGCCAGCGCCGCCCAGCGCCATGGCGCAGGCATGCAGCGCGCGGTGGGCGCAGCGCTGCTCGTCGAACAGCGGTGGCACCATCACCACCGCCGCCCGCGTCTCACCCTCCGGGGGGAAGAAGACGGCGTGGCACGGTGGCATGCCCAGTGTCAATGGATGCGGCGTATGCATGGTTCTGCGGGGCATTATACGGCGCGGGGAGCGCCGCGTCTACTGTCGGGCGGTAACGGCGTTGTTCAGCACCTGCACCAGGCGCTGGTCGCGACCGAGCAGCGTGCGGTCGGCGCTCCACGCGCAAACTTCCAGCGTATTCAGGCCGTTGTCGTCGCCGGTGCTGTCCCAGTGGTATTCCATCGGCCAGGCGTTGGACATGGCGCGCAGCCGGCCGTTAATGCGCAGCGACACCCAACTCACCGTCGAACCCGGCGCCACCTCGACGGCGATGGACACGGCGCCGCTCACCACCGCGTCGCCGTCCGGACGCACCAGGCGCACCAGCGGGCCGGTCGGCGCTTTTGATGCGGCTGGAGGCGCAGCGCCGTTTGCGGGCGGATTGGGTACCGCATGCGCCGGTGGCAGTTCATAAAGCGTGTCCGAGCCGGAGAGCAGGCTGGCGCGAATGGGACAGGAGGCGGGCGCCAGTTGGCCGGAGGCCTGCTGGTATTTCTGGCGCGTGCTGTAGACGGCGAGGATATTCGATAAGCCGCGACCCGGCGAGGTGACGGTGCGTCCCCAGGCGTAGAGCGCGGACGAGTTGCCGCCGTCCAGCGCCATCGCCTGCACGGCGTTGAGATGCTGGCAGACGTAGGCCAGGTTGCGCAGTGAGATATCCTTCTGGATGGTGAGTAAGATGAGCACATTATCCGGCCGCAGCGCCACCGCGCTGCGCGGCGCCGAACCCAGCACCCGCGGATCGCGAAAGCCTTCGGCGCGGGCATCGATGGTGATCTGCCCATTAGTGATCAACCGTGGGCCGGCGCAGAGCACCGAGCGGAATCCGCGCCAATCCGGCTTGGTCTGGCGCGGGCCGGGCAGCATGCAGACCTGGTTGTCGGGGGTGAAGCACAGCGCCGTGCCGGCGACGCCTTTGAAGAGCAGGTTACCGCCGATGGCGACATCACCCACCGGCATGTTGCTGCGCAGGCAGAAATAGGTGCCGTTAATCGCCGCGTCCGGCTGCAGCCGGCCGATGAAGCTGCCCCAACGTTCCAGGCCGGTGGGGAAGCGCTGGGCAGCCACGGGGGTGATCACCACGTCGGGATCATTGAGGTTGACAGTGACGAACTTCACCGGGAAGTTGTTGACCACCAGGTAATTGAGTTGCACGCTGTCTGATGCTGCCGTCGCGGACAGCGCCAGGCTGAACAGCGCCAACAGGCACGCGCCCATAATATATCGCCAGTATCGTCCCAACCCTTGGGTCATCGTCACTCCAGGTGTCACAGGAAAATGCCGCATGATTGTACCAGAAAAGCCGGAGGAGAGGGAGAGGGTTGCCTCACATCCACCGGGGCCGTGTATCGAGCCGGATACGTCGATATCTTGCGCGTAGAGGGGTGCGCGGTCAGATAAGAGCTATATTCCCCATCGATGGCCCATTTAGACTGCCCGAGAACATTTTTATTTCACATAACCGCGGAAACATTCTTGTAATGTTCCGGCGGCATACTGTAAACGGTTAAGGGAGGTTAGGCTGGTCACCTACAATCCGTGACTCCTGGCCAGGTGCGCGAAACGCCCACCCGATACCCCCTGCCGAATAACGATCTTGTGATCGCACACACTGCACACAATAGAGGAGGAACCACCATGAGCGCCGTTAACGCTCGAAAGGCCGCCATCGCCGCTATCGCGTCCGGGAAAGCGCCGGAAGCGATGGTTGACTACGTCCAGCACCCCATTACCGAGGTGTTTGGCGCGAACGTCTTCAACGACACCGTCATGCGCGCCCGCCTGCCCAAGGCGACCTACAAAGCGCTGCGCAAGACCATCGATGAAGGCGCGCCGCTGGAATCCGCCGTGGCGGACGTCGTCGCCAATGCCATGAAAGACTGGGCCATCGAGCAGGGAGCGACGCACTACACCCACTGGTTCCTGCCGTTGACCGGCCTCACCGCGGAGAAGCATGACTCCTTCATCACGCCGACTGCCGATGGCCGTATCATCGTCGAATTCTCCGGCAAAGAGCTGATTAAAGGCGAGCCGGACGCGTCGTCCTTCCCGTCCGGCGGCATCCGCGCCACCTTTGAAGCCCGCGGCTACACCGCCTGGGACATCACCTCCCCCGCGTTCCTGGTCGATGGCGTCAACGGAAAAACGCTGTGCATCCCCACCGCGTTCGTGAGCTACACCGGCGAGGCGTTGGACAAAAAGACCCCACTGCTGCGCTCTATCGAGGCGCTGAACACGCAGGCGCTCCGCGCGCTGCGCCTCTTCGGCAACACCTGCACCGCCAAGGTGGTCTCCACCGTGGGACCCGAGCAGGAATATTTCCTTGTCGACCGCAACTTCTACCTGCAGCGTCCGGACCTGATCAACGCCGGCCGCACGCTCTTCGGCGCCAAGCCGCCCAAGGGCTAGGAGATGGAAGACCACTATTTCGGCGCGGTGCGCGCGCGTGTGCTGTCCTTCATGATGGAAGCCGAACAGGAAATGTATAAGCTCGGCATCCCGGTGAAGACCCGTCACAACGAAGTCGCGCCGGCCCAGTTCGAGATCGCGCCCGTCTACGAGCATTGCAACCTGGGCACCGACCACAACATGCTGGTGATGGAAACGCTGAAATCCATCGCCGAACGCCACGGGTTCGCCTGCCTGCTGCACGAGAAGCCCTTCGCCGGCGTCAACGGCAGCGGCAAGCACGTGAACTGGTCGATGGCCACGAACTGCGGGCAGAACCTGCTCGAACCCGGCAGCACCCCGCACGAGAACGCGCAGTTCCTCTTCTTCCTGACCGCCGTCATCCGCGCCGTCAACACCCATGCGAAATTGTTGCGGGCGTCCGTGGCATTGGCGGGGAACGATCATCGCCTGGGCGCGAACGAAGCGCCGCCGGCGATCATCTCCATCTTCCTGGGCGCGCAGCTCAGTGAAGTGGTCTCGCAGTTGATCGCGGGCGTCTGCGATCCCGGCCAGCACGGCGGATGCCTCACCGTGGGCGTCAACACGCTGCCGTCGCTGCCGAAAGACGCCACCGACCGCAACCGCACCTCGCCCTTCGCCTTCACCGGCAATAAGTTCGAGTTCCGCGCGGTCGGCTCGTCGCAGTCTATTGCCTTGCCGCTCATCACTATCAACACCATCGTGGCCGCGTCCATCGATGAATTGGCCAGCAGTCTCGATGCGTCCGTTGCCGGCGGCGCCGACTTCAACGTCGCCCTGCAGGCGCTGCTGAAAACCGAGCTGACCGCATCGCAGGCGATCCTCTTTGACGGCGATAACTACACCGAAGAATGGCTGGAGGAAGCCACCCGCCGCGGTCTGCCGAACTTGAAGAGCGCCGTGGAAGCCCTCCCGGCGATGATCGAGCCGCAGGCGCTGCAGCTCTTCGCCAAATATGGCGTCTTCACCGAGCGCGAGCAGGAATCCCGCTGCACGGTGATGCTGGAAAACTACATCAAAGCCGTGAATATCGAGGCGATGCTCACCCTGCAGGTGGCGAAGACGATGATCCTCCCCGCCGGCCTGCACTATCAGGCGGTTGTCGCCAAAACGGTGCTCGCTACCCGCGATGCACTGGGTGGAACGGTCACCGGCCCGCAGGAAGCCTTGCTGGCGGAAGTCGCCGGTCTCGTCGGCGACTTGAAGTCCGCTATCGACGCCCTGGCTGTTGTGCATGCCGCCGCGCATGACAACGACGGGGATGAACTCGCCCATGCGAAATACTTCCACGACACCGTGATCCCGGCGATGCTGGCCGTACGCACTCTTGCCGACAGCCTGGAACTCGTGGTCGAGGATGAACTCTGGCCGCTGCCGAAATACCGTGAGATGCTGTTCATCTACTGATCGCGCAGGACAGCATGACCTTATACGGCGCGCTCGCTTCGGCGGGCGCGCCGTCGCATCTGCTGAAAAGCGGGTGGCGGGGGTTGCGTTCAACCGCGTCTCATGGTAATGTGATAGAGCTGGTGGACGCTCCCCCTGTCCTTGGCTTAGCCATTCCATCTCTTCGTGCCTGTGGCGGCATATATCCTGTTCTGGGAGCTCGCTGTGCCAAAGACTGCCGAGAACGCTGTTCTCATCTTTGCCATTATTTTTCAGGTGCTGGCCGCCTTGCGCGCCTTTATGCTCATTCGCGCCACCAATAACTGGCGTGCCTGGGGATTAATCGGCGGAGCGCTGCTGCTGCTCGCCTGGCGCACCTGCCTCCTCTTCTTCCCTGATCGTAGCGAGTGGTTTGAAATGAGTTCGACGCTCGTGACCGCGCTCATCATCTGGGGCGTCTCCGTGCTGCTGGTCGCTGGTCTGAATTTCATCTCACCGATCCTCACCTCCATTAAAAAATCTGAGGAAGCGCTGGAAAAATCCGAGGCGCGCTATCGTTCCCTCATTCATCATATGCTGGAAGGCGTGGCGCTGCACGAGTTGATTGTCGACGAACATGGCGTGCCGGTGGATTATCGCCTCATCGCCGTCAACCCCGCGTTTACTGCCATCACCGGTTTCAGCGTTGAAACCGCGGTTGGGTCGCGCGCCACTGCGCTGTATGGCACCGGCGAGGCGCCGTATCTGGATATGTATGCCCGCGTCGTCGAGACCGGAGAAACGCTCACCTTTGAAACATACTTCGCGCCGATGGAGAAACACCTGAATATCTCCGTCTTCTCGCCGGCAATTGGGCAATTCGCGACGATCTTCGAAGACATCACCGAGCGCCGCCGCTCGGAGGAAGAACTGCGTTTCGCGCAGTTCGCACTGGATTGGGCTTCTGACTCCATTTTCCTGGTGAACGATCAGGCGCACATCATCTATGTCAATAACGCGACGTGCGCCGAATTAGGCTACAGCCGTGAAGAGCTGCTGGCCATGCAGGTGCAAGATTTCGATATCCGCTTCGTGCCCGAACGCTGGCCCACCCACTGGCAGGAATACCGCGAGCAGGGCGCCGCCATGTATGAGTCGCTGCACTTGACTAAGGCTGGCCGTATTATCCCGGTGGAAGTCACCTGCAATTTCTTGCAGTACCAGGGACAGGAGTTCGTCTGCCTGTACGTGCGCGACATCACCGAGCGCAAGCGCACGGAGGAAGAACTGCGCACCAGCGAGGAGCGCTTCCGCACGTCCATGGAAAACATGCTCGATGCCTTCGGCATTTTCACCGCCCTGCGCGACGAAGACGGGCATATCGTCGACTTCACCGTTGAATACCTCAATGCCTCGGCTTGCGCCATGAACGGCATCGCGCTGGACAACGCGGTTGGCCGCCATTTCACCCGGTTGTTCCCGCGCCAGCAGGCCAACGGACTCTATGAGGCGTATACCCGGGTGGTGGAACTCGGTGACCCGCTGGTGCTACCCTCGGTCATTGAACCGGCCGACCCGACGCGCAATATCCCCCAGCGCGTCTTCGACGTGCAGGCGGTGAAGCTGCGCGACGGTTTTATCGTCTCCTGGCGTGATGTCACGGATCGCCACCGTTTCCAGGAACAGCTCCACGCCGAAACGGAACGACTGGCCATTACCTTGCGCAGTATCGGTGACGGCGTGATTACGTCCGACCGTTCGGGTCGCGTGCTGCTCATGAACCGGGTGGCGGAAGAACTGACCGGCTGGACGCAGGAAGAGGCGTTGGGTCGCCCGTTACAAGATGTGTTCCATCTCATGGATGAATATTCCGGTGAGCGCTGTGATAGTCCCGTCGAGCGTGTATTGCGCGACGGCGCCATCGTCGGCCTCAACAGCCACCCGCTGCTCGTTTCGCGCGACGGCGCCGAGTATATTTTGAACGATAGCGGCGCGCCGATCGCGAACCAGGATGGCGAGGTGGTGGGCGTGGTGCTGGTCTTCCGCGACGTCACCGAGAAGCGCCGGCTGGAGAGCGAACTGCAGCGCGCCGCCAAGCTGGAATCGCTGGGCATTCTCGCTGGCGGG
>CAZPYA010000019.1:0-60404 GCA_964590255.1 uncultured bacterium | reverse complement strand
ACGCCGCAGGAAGTCACCATTCTCTTTCGTGAGTTGCTCATCGGCGTCACGCGCTTTTTCCGCGATACGGACACCTTTGCTGAGCTGAAGACGCAGGTGATCCCCCGGTTGTTTGACGGCAAAACCGTGGGGGAGTCCGTGCGCGTCTGGGTGCCCGGCTGCTCCACCGGCGAAGAGGCCTACTCGCTCGCGATGCTGCTGCGCGACTATACCGCGACACGGTCCGGCGAGATCAAGGTGCAGGTGTTTGCCACCGACATCGATGCGTCGGCGATTGACACCGCGCGGGCCGGCGTGTATCCGGATAACATCGTGGCCGATGTCCCGGCGGACTACCTGTCCCGCTATTTCGTCCATGCGGAAGGAACCTATCGGGTCAATAAAAGCATCCGCGACATGGTGGTCTTTGCCGAGCAGGACATCATTCTCGATCCACCCTTTTCCCACATGGACCTGATCAGTTGCCGCAACCTGCTCATTTACCTCAACGCCGATCTGCAGAAAAGACTCTTGCCGCTGTTCCATTACGCCTTGAATCCCAATGGGTTCCTCTTCCTCGGCAGTTCGGAAACCATCGGCGAGTTCACCGATATGTTTACGACCATTGATCGCAAGAACAAATTCTACCAGCACAAAACGGCCGTGAATGCCACGCGAATGATCCCGGGGCTCCGGCCCCCGCATGTCAGCGCCGCCGTGGGGCAGGACGCGTCAGGTCGGGAAGTGAAATCCCCGGAGCCCGCCAGTTTGCGGGCCCTGGTCGAGCAGAACCTGCTCGCGCACCACACGCCGCCGTGCGTGCTGATCAATGACGCCCAGGAAGTGCTCTACGTGCATGGGAGCACCGGGAGCTATTTAGAGCCGGCCACCGGTGACGCCAATCTCAATCTGCTGCGCATGGCGCGCCACGGACTCCGCATGGAGTTGGCCGCCGCCATCCACAAGGCCATCACCCAGAAAGCGTCGACCCGCTATGACGGCGTGCAGGTGCAGGTGAAGGAGCAGCTACAGACCGTGAACCTGCTGGTCACTCCGGTGACGACGCCCCCCGCGACCGGATTGTATCTGGTGGTGTTTGAGGATGTCGCCACCGTGGCGCGCCCGCCGGCGGAGACATCGACGCCGACGGCGCTCACGGACACCGACCAGCGCATCGCCGTCCTGGAACGGGAATTGCATCTCAAAGACGAGTATCTGCAAACCAACCTGAGCGAATTGACGACCTCGAACGAAGAACTGCAGTCCACGAACGAAGAACTGCAGTCCATTAATGAAGAGATGGATACCTCACGCGAGGAACTGCAATCCGTCAATGAAGAGCTCTCGACGGTCAACGCGGAACTGCAGAAAAAGATCGAAGAGCTCTCACAGTCCAACGACGACATGAACAATCTGCTGGCCGGCACCGACGTCGGCACCGTGTTTATTGATCGGGATTTGCGCATCCAGCGCTTCACCCCCGCCGCCACCGCAATTGTCAACCTCATACCGACCGATATCGGACGCCCCATCGCCCATCTCGCCACCAACCTGGTGCATTATGAGACGCTGCTGCAGGATGCCCGGCGCGTCTTCGAGACGCTGGCGCCCAAGGAAGTGGAGGTGCAGAGCACCGACGGACGCTGGTATCTGATGCGCATCCTGCCGTATCGCACCCAGGAGAACGCCATCGCCGGCGTCGTCATCACCTTCGTCAATACCACCACCTTGCACACGATGCAGGAAGAGTTGCACACCGCGCAGGTGGCCGAACAAGTCCAGGCCTTTGCCGGGAGTATCGTGGCGACCGTCCGCGAGCCGTTACTCGTGTTGGACGCCGATTTGCGCGTGGTGTCGGTCAACGACGCCTTTACCAACACGTTCAAGGTACCGAAAACCGACACCGTCGGGACACTGGTGTATGACCTGGGCAATGGGCAGTGGAACATACCAGACCTGCGCACGCTGTTGGACGAAGTGCTCCCGGAGCACGCCACCATACAGGACTATCTGGTGACGCATACGTTTGAGCGCATCGGTCCGCGGGTGATGCGCTTGAATGCGCGTGAATTGCGCCTGGCCAACGACCAGCCACGGATGATTCTGCTGGCTATCGAGGATGAGACCGAGCCGGTGGAAGGAGCGTCCTGATGCCCGAACCAACCGATGAACACGGTGCGCTGCGCCAACGCGCCGAACAGCGTCTGCACGACGAACCTGAGTCGCCGGATGCCCTGGCGCCTGAGGAGGCGCAACGCCTGCTGCATGAACTGCGCGTGTACCAGATCGAACTCGACTTGCAAAATGCCGAGTTACGACGCACGCAGGAGGAATTGACCACCGCGCGAGACCGCTATATTGATCTGTATGACTTTGCCCCGGTGGGGTATCTGACCATCAGCAGAGACACTCACATCCTGCAGGCCAACCTCACCAGCGCCAGGCTGTTGGGCGTGGCACGGCATGACATGATCGGCAAACTTCTGTTTCGTTTTATCGCCAAAGCTGGTCAGGAGGACTATCACTTTTTGCGGCAGCGACTGGAGCAAAGTGACGCGCCGCAAATGGTCGAGTTGCCGCTGGTCAAAGCGGATGGCACGAAGTGGTGGGCACGCCTCGACGCCATCGCCACGCGGGAAGCACCGATCGACGCGGCGCAGGATACCCCGGTCTTTCGGATGACGATGACGGATATTACCGACCGTAAACGGACGGAAGAGACAAATGCCCACCAGACTGCCGAGACCGCGGCGACGATGGCCTCGCTGGCTGACGGCCTGGTCGTCGTCAATCCGGCGGGCGCGATCATCAGAATGAACGACGCGGCCGCCCACCTGCTGGGCTATACGCTGGATACACACGCCCTGCCGCTCGCGGACCATCTGCACACCTTGCGCGTGGAAGCCTTTGACGGCGGCATGTATCCCCCCGACGAGCTGCCGACCGCGCGCGCCTTGCATGGTGACACGACAAAAGGGGCCCTCATGGTGCTGCACCACCCGGATCGCACCGTCTGGGTACTCGCCAGTGCCGCGCCGATCCGCATGCCGGATGGGCAGCAGGTCGGCGCGGTGGCGACCTTTACCGACATCACCCCCCTCCATGACTTGCAGGAACAGCAACTCCTCCTCCACCTGGTATCGCACGACCTGCGGACGCCCCTGGCTGTCGTCTCCGGGTATACCTCGGTCATTGCCGACAAGATCACGGAACTCGGCATTGACGGCGACATCGTCACGAGCCTGCATGCGATTCAACGTGGCGTGAAGCGCATGACCACGATGATTGAGGACCTGACGGAAATGGCGCGCGTCGAAGGTGGGCAACTTCAGCTCAAACCTGAACCCGTCGCGATGGCCGCCTATCTGCAGGACTTCCTGCAGCGTTCATCGGCCGTCTTTGACGTGGCGCGCATTCAGGTGGACATCGCGGCGGAACTGCCCCCGGTGCTGGCGGACTACGACCGTCTGGATCGCATCCTGTCCAACCTGTTGTCGAATGCCCTCAAATATTCCGACGCCGGTACATCGGTGCTGGTGCGCAACTACGTGCAGGATGGTGCGATCGTCGTGTCCGTCACCGATCACGGGCGGGGCATTCCGCCGGATGACGTGCTGCACCTCTTCCAACGGTTCTATCGGGCCAAAGGCGAACGCCGCGCGGAAGGCATCGGCCTGGGATTATATATTACGAGGATCCTGGTCGAAGCCCACGGCGGGCATATTTGGGTCGAGAGCGAAGTGGGGAAAGGGAGCACGTTCTTTGTGGCATTGCCGATGGCCAGTCGCGAGGAGCCGGCGTAGCTTCCGCGCAGTCGAGATGGCTGGTGACGTCGCATGCTGATTCACCTACATAGCGGCACACGCGTCAATATCGAGCAGGAGCCCGTCGAGATTGTCGAGCGCAAAGGGGTTGGACACCCCGATACGCTGTGTGATCGCGCGGCGGAAGAACTCTCCATCGCGTTCAGCCGCTACTATCGCGAGCATTTCGGCGCCATTCTGCACCATAATACCGATAAGGCGCTGCTGGTAGGGGGACGCGCGCACGCGACATTGGGGCAGGGGCACGTCATTGACCCGATGTATTTGCTGCTGGCCGGACGCGCCACGACCATGCTGGAGGGCACGCCGATTCCCGTCGGCGAGATCGCCATTCGTCACACGGCGGCGTGGCTGCAGCAGACGCTCCCGCAGCTTCGCCTGCCCGGCGACATGATTATCGATTATCGCATCCGGCCGAGTAGTCCGGAGCTGGTCGGCCTCTTTCGGCAATCCGCGATACCACTCGCCAATGATTCCGCGATGGCGGTGGCCTTTGCCCCCCCCAGCGAATTGGAGCGCATGGTGCTGGCCATCGAAGAACGGCTGAATAGCCCCGACGGCCATGCGCGCATTCCCCAACTCGGACACGATATCAAGGTGATCGGGATGCGCGTCGGCGCAGAGATCGAGGTGACCATCGCCGCCGCCATGCTGGCCAACACGACTCCCAACCTGGATGCCTACCTGGGCGCCAAGGAGGCGGTGGCGCACGTCGCGACCGACGTCGCGCGGGGCATCACGCCGCGTGATGTCCGTGTCTGGGTGAATACCGCCGACCGCCCCAGCGCAGGCTTGCTGTATTTGACGGCAACCGGCACCAGCGCCGAGCAGGGCGATGATGGGCAGGTGGGCCGCGGCAACCGAGCCACTGGCGTGATTACCCCCATGCGTCCGATGACCCTGGAGGCCACCGCCGGCAAAAACCCGGTCTCGCACGTCGGCAAACTCTACCAGGTCTACGCGCAGATCATCGTCGACCGCATGTGCGCGGAGATACCGGAAGTCCGCGCGGCGTCATGCGCCATGCTCTCGCAGATCGGCGCTCCCATCAACGAACCGCAGTTAGTGGCGGTGACCCTTGAAAGCTCCCTCTCAGACGCGGTGTTGCGTGACCCGGTGGAAGGGATCATTCGCGCGGTACTGGAGAACTGGGCGGCGATCCGCGACGGCTTCTTGCAGCGGCAGTGGCGGTTGTTTTAGCTGGACAGCGTCTGATTGCACCCCAGTTCCCTACCTCGACGCCGCCACCATGCGCGCGATGCATTGGCGGGCGCGTTCGGCGATGTCGTCGGGGATGTTCACCGGGTATTGCATATCCTGGAGGGACCAGAGGACTTTTTCCAGGGTGATTTTTTTCATGTTGGGGCAGAGGGCGACGCCGGCGACGTGGTAGAACGCCTTCGCCGGGTTCTCCTTGCGCAGGCGGTGGAGGAGGCCTTCTTCGGTGGCGACGACGAATTCGGTCGCGGGGTCTTCCGTGGCGAGGCGGAGCATGCCGCTGGTGCTGGCGACGATGTCGGCGAGGTCGAGCACGGTCATCGGGCACTCGGGGTGGGCCATCACCTTCGCGTTCGGGTGCGCCACCTTGGCGGCGAGGACGTGTTCGGGCAGGATGCGGTTGTGGGTGGGGCAGTAGCCCGGCCAGAGGATGAGTTGCTTGTCGGTGTGCTGCTGCACCCACGCGCCCAGGCAGCGGTCGGGCACGAAGATGAGCGTGTCGGCGTCGAGGCTGTTGACGATCTTCACCGCGTTGGCCGAGGTGACGGCGATATCGCACTCCGCCTTCACCGCGGCAGAGGTGTTGACGTAGCACACCACCGGCACGCCGGGATATTCCGCCTTCATTGCGCGCAGGCGCTCGGGGGTCACCATGTCCGCCATGGGGCAGCCGGCGGCGGGATCGGGGTGCAGCACGGTTTTCTCCGGCGCCAACAGCTTCGCCGTCTCCGCCATGAAGTCGACGCTGCAGAAGACGACCACCTCGACATCGGTGAGCTGCGACGCCTTAATGCTGAGTTCCAGCGAATCGCCCACGTAGTCGGCGATGTCCTGCACTTCGGGCCGCTGATAATTGTGCGCCAGGATCGTCGCCTTGCGCTCCGCCTTCAGCCGCGCGATTTCCGCCACCATCTCCGCGTTGCGTTCAACCATGATGCACCTCACATCTCCAGTGCCGCTGTCACTCACCGATCTCCCCTCGCCCAGTATTGGGAGAGGGGCCGGGGGTGAGGGCGCGCGCGGGAGCGCGCAACGACACGCGCATATTGTAACGCGATTCCAGTGGGCAGAACAAGGCTACTCCACTTCGCTGGGCAGGGGGATGCGCCATTCCGCTAGGCGGCGGCCGACGAACTCCTCGTCGTAGGCGCCCAGGCGGCCGATGCGGCGGCGCAGGGCGTCGTGCTGTTCGCGGTCGCCGGCCACCAGGCAGGCCTTGGCGAGCAGGTATTGATAGCAGGCGTTGTGCGGGCGCAGGGTGATGGCGCGCTGCAGCAGGATGATGGCGGCGTCGGTGTGGCCGGTGGCGATGGCCAGGCTGGCGGTGCGTACCAGATAGTAGTCGTCGAAGGGCGCCAGCCGGCAGACGGCGTCCATGTGCAGGTAGGCCCGGTCGATGTCGCTGTGATGCTGGAAAAGCGTGGCCAACCGGAAGCGGTAGAAGGCGAGGTTCGGCGACAGCTCCGCCGCCAGCGTCAGGTGCGCCAGCGCCTCCTCGAATTGCCCCATCTGCTCCAGCGTGTTACCGAGCTGATAGTGATAGAAGGCCCGCGACGCTTCCAGCCGCACCGCTTCGCGGTAGCGCTCCAGCGCGTGCCAGAGCATGCCATAGCGCAGATAGAGGTCGCCCAGGCTGGAGTGCGGGTCGGCCAGGCTCGGGTCCATCTCGATGGCCTTGCGGTAGGTGTTCATCGCCGTGGGGATATCCTCGGCGGCCACGTAGGCGTCGGCCAGGCGGGTGTGAAAGGCCCCGTTGTTGCGATCCAGCTTGATCGCGCGCTTATATTCGGCGATGGCGCGGGAGACTTTGCCGTTCCGCATGTAGGAATCGGCCAGCCGCATGCGCAGGTAGGCGGTTTCCGCGTTGAGGTCGGCTTCCTCTTCGCGAGCCCGCTGATCGTCCTGCTGCATGCGCTCTAGCTCGCGCCAGCGTTCCTGGGTAAATTGATCCATCATGTCCATAGTGATTACCGTGCGGATTTCGCAAAGCCCGCAGCGCTACATTATACCATCCCCCCGCACGGGGTGGAAGATCACCGGAATGCGGACATCCGGCACGCACCGGCGGTTGACGGGCGCGACACGTCGCGCGTGTAGATGCGGACAGGGTCGCACACTCACCCGGCTATCAACACACGGTTCAAACTTTTTTTCGCCCGTCATTTTCGCCTCACAGCCCTCCAATTTCGCAAAGCAGGCCCCGGTTCCGGTGCGATTACATCCTCCGGGATGACGGTAAGAGTCAGACATCACGCCAGATGCGGAAGTGACCTGCCGGCAAGAGCCTCACGGTCGCCTCCGCCATACCCGCGGTCCGTTTTTCCCTGCGGCACTGCCTGCCTGCCCGTAAATAACAACACGGGCAAACCCGACATTCCACATACGAGGAGCGTATTTATTCATGCGTTGGTGGTTACGAGCGCTTGCGCTGGTTGGCGCGGCGAGTTTGACAATGATGAGTTTCGCGATGACACCACAGGAGTACCAGGCGGCACGCGCGCAGCAGCCGATATCCCCGCTGCGCGCGGATATACCGGTGGCGGCCCAATTGCCGGGCTTCATCGGCGCCACGGTCGAGGTGACCGGCGCCGTGGCGGAGTTGCTGCCCACGGCCGCCGCGCTGCGTTTTGCCTTGCGGACGGACGCCGGCGAGCAGGTGCCGGTGGCGATGACGGCGCCGGACCCCGTCGTCGTCCAGCATGCCCGGCTGCGCCTGCTGGCGCGCGTTTCCGCCGATGGCGCCCTCCTGCAGGGCATCGCCGTCACCCAGGCCGAAATCGCGGCAGTGGCGAAGACTGCCCCGGCCAAGCCGGTTGCGTCCGCTCCCGCGAAGAAGGCCGTGCCGGTCAAGCCGGTTGCACCCGCGAAAAAGGCCGCACCGACCACAAAGAAGGCTCCGGTGGCGCAGGGCGCCACCACGCGCTACATCGCTAAGGTCAAGGCGATTGCGCCAAGTATGTCAGCCGTCACCGTCTCGAAAATCGTGGTGACCGTGTTGCAGCGCGCGCAGAAGTATGGCGTGGACCCGCGGCTGGTGCTGGCGGTCATTGCCCAGGAATCGCGTTTCAATCCTCGCGCGGTGTCGCCGGTGGGCGCCCGCGGCCTGGGGCAGTTAATGCCGGGCACCGCGCGCATGCTGGGGGTGAAAAACTCCTACGACATCGCGCAGAACATCGATGGCACGGTGCGCTATCTCGCCACGCTGCTGCGCGACTTCAACGGGCACATCCCCTACGTGCTCTCCGCGTATAACGCCGGCCCGGGCAACGTGAAGCGCTACGGCGGCATCCCGCCCTTCCGCGAGACGAAACACTACGTGAAAGTCATCAGCGCGCATTACCAGCGGCTGCAGTCGGAACAGTTGTAAACGCGCCGCGGTATGCCGTGCATCACGACGGGGGCTTGTCTCGGGATGGGCCCCCGTCAATGGCGCCGGGACGGTCTCGGCAGAGTGGGATTGTGCGTCGCCACGCCCGAGCGCGTCAGCGAATTTTCGTCCGTTTGGTCTGGATGAGCGCGAGATGCGCGCGGGTTTCCGCCAGCAGCGTCTCGCGCACCTGCTGCAGTTCGGGCGCGTCGCCGGTGAAATACGCCAGCGGGTCCTGCTCCAGCAGATTCTGTTCTAGGTCCAGCGCAATGTTCAGCAGCATGCTCATGGTGAGGCCGCCGTGCGCGATGAAGCGCATCTGCTCGGTCACGTAGTGGCTGAAGGCGTCCAGGGTATTGCGGTGGAGGGCGTCCACGCGCAGCATGACGCGGTTAGCATCCGCCTCCGCCACCAGCGAGCC
The DNA here is from genome assembly GCA_964590255.1 of uncultured bacterium. Classification (GTDB taxonomy): domain Bacteria; phylum Armatimonadota; class Hebobacteria; order CAIYQO01; family CAIYQO01; genus JAKIYB01. Next base: position 51,595 of record CAZPYA010000019.1, on the reverse strand, counting down.
GAGCGCCCGCGCGTGCTCGGTTTCCGCCAGTGCCAGCGCCTGCCAGAAGGCGTCTTCCTCGGGGATTTGCCGCGCGCACTCCCGGTAAAATGCGCCGATCTGCATTTCGTGCCGCGCGAGCAACTGCAGCATGGCTTTCGGTGTGGTCTCGGATGTCATACACGCCCCTGGTGCATCGAGATGCGACTGCGCGTATTATCGCAGGTGGGTGACATTCCGGCAAGCGGACGCTTGAAATGGCTGGACGTTCCGCCGACAATCGCGTACAATACGGCCTGAACTTTCGCGGCGTCATCGCCGCGCTAAACGAGGCGAAACGAACCATGTCTGAGAAATCCACCTGGCGAACAAAAGTCGGTCTGGCCGAGATGCTGCGCGGCGGCGTGATCATGGACGTCACCACCCCCGAACAGGCGAAAATCGCCGAAGAGGCGGGCGCGGTGGCGGTGATGGCGCTGGAGCGTGTGCCGGCGGACATCCGCGCCCAGGGCGGCGTGGCGCGCATGACCGACCCCGCGATCATCAAAGCGATCAAGGCGTGCGTGACGATTCCGGTGATGGCGAAAGCCCGCATCGTCCACTTCGCCGAAGCGCAGATCCTCGAGGCGCTGGAAGTCGACTTCATCGATGAATCCGAAGTGCTCACCCCCGCCGACGACCGCTATCACATCGACAAGCACGCCTTCAAGGTGCCGTTCGTGTGCGGGTGCCGCGACCTGGGCGAAGCGCTGCGCCGCATCGGCGAAGGCGCGGCGATGATCCGCACCAAGGGCGAGGCCGGCTCCGGCAATATCGTCGAGGCCGTGCGCCACATGCGTACCGTGCAGAGCGAAATGCGCCGCATCCAGGCGATGCGCGAAGATGAGCTGATGGTGGTCGCCAAAGAGCTGGGCGCGCCCTACGACCTGGTGCTCTTCATCCACGAAAACGGCAAGCTGCCGGTGCCGAACTTCTCGGCCGGCGGCGTGGCCATCCCCGCCGACGCCGCGCTGATGATGCAACTCGGCGCCGAAGCGGTCTTCGTGGGCAGCGGCATCTTCAAGTCCTCCGACCCCGCGCGCCGCGCGAAGGCGATGGTGGACGCCACCACCTACTTCGACCGCCCGGACATGCTGGCGGAGATTTCCTCCGGCCTCGGCGAGCCGATGCGCGGTATCGACGTCGCCACCCTGCCCGAGAGCGAACGCATGGCCACCCGCGGCTGGTGAAATCTTGCCGCTGACTCAACCAACCCGAACGGGGCCGCATATCGCGGTCCCGTTCGGGTTTCGTGTATCCAATACGCCGTTACGGCACGACGCTCACGTTCTGCGCGCCGTATCTCCAGGTGGCCGAGAGGCTGCCTTGTTCGCGCGCCGTCACGTAGACGGTGGGCGAATATGCAATAGGAAGGCGATATAGTCGCTATTCTCACCGCCGGTACACCCGCGCCCACTCCCGCGCGATGGCGGTGGCGCCGGCGTGGTTGGGCTCGATGCGCTGGACGAGCCATGGGTGGGCGGCGGCGATGAGGCCGTGGCCGTGGAAGAGGGCTTCCAGGTCGGCGCAGCGGAAGGCGTGGTGGCGAGCGATGGCGCGGATGTCGGCGTTGATGGCGTCGTAGACGGCGCGGAAGGCGGGGGCGAAGCCGAGGACGGGCAGCAGCGTGTCGTCGCCGTCGGTGGGGTCGTAGATGGTGTTGAAGATGACCACGGCGTCATACCGCAGCAGGCGGCCGGCGATGCGCAGCAGGTTCTCGTGGATCACCTCCTGCACGGCGGGGCCGCACCAGTCGCCCGCCACCCCGGCGCAGAGCAGCAGGTCGTTGCCGCCGGCGGTGAGGGTGACCACGTCGGGAGGCGTCTCCACCACGCGCAGGGCGTCCAGCGCGCCGGCGGTGGTGCAGCCGTCCATCGTCAGGTCTGCCACGTCGTCGGCGCGGACCAGCCGCGCGAACTGCGCCGCCGCCCCGCCGCCGGGCACGCCGGTGTAGTCGTCCATGCTCATGGAATCGCCGAGGGCCAGGTAGCGCATCATGGGAGTATACCAGCCATCGCCCGTGCCGCCCATGATGGCAATCGCTGCCGGCGAGCTTCATCGGCCGGTTGTCCGCCCGCGCGGACAAATGTTTTGAGGAAAAAAGACGATGGGGGTTGAATATGGGTGTCGTCGCCGGTAATCGAAAACCAGAAGACGGCGACGGCGCGGGGTGCCGACTACGAGGCCACCCCCTGCTCAGACGTTTACCTGGATGCCGCCGGGGATATATGGTAGCATCACTCCGGAGGTCGACGATGCCGTCTACGGTGCTGCTGATTGAAGATGACGCGCGCATTCGCGAGCTGTTGCCACGCTACCTGACGCGAGAGGGGTTGGCGGTGTTGACCGCGGCGGATGGGGCCGAGGGGCTGGCGCGCATCGCGGCGGACGCGCCGGACCTGGTGCTGCTGGACGTGAACCTGCCCGATACGGACGGCTGGTCCATCCTGCGCCGGCTGCGGCAGGGCGAGGGGGCGGAGACCGCGGTGATCATGCTCACCGGGCGCAGCGACGTGCCGGACCGCCTGCTGGGGCTGGATCTGGGCGCTGACGACTACATTGTGAAACCCTTCGACCCGAATGAGGTGGTGGCGCGGGTGAAGGCGGTGTTGCGACGCACCCACCGCGGCGCGCCGGCAGAAGCGCTGTGCTACCCGGGGATGGAGATCGATCAGGCGGGACGGGTGGTGACCCGCGACGGCACGCCGGTGGCGCTGACCGCCAAGGAATTCACCCTGCTGACGACGCTGGCGCGCCGCCCGGGCCGGGTAATGTCGCGCCAGGCGCTGTATGACGCCGCCTGGGGCGATGATGGCCAGGGCGACGACCACACCCTGGACGTACACATGAACCGCCTGCGCCAGAAGCTGGCGGGCGCCGACGGCCGCGCCTATTTGGTCACCGTGCGGGGCGTCGGGTATAAATTTGAGGCGCCACATGCATAAACCCGGTCTGACCGCGCATACCCTGCGCCGGTATCTTATCGCCAGTGCCGTCACCATGGCGCTGGTGACGGTGGGATTGCTGCTGCTGACCGACTATCTGACGCTGCGCGCCGCCGGCGGCACGCTGCTGCGCGAGATTCGCGCAGCAGCCCCGGACGAAACCACGCTGGTCGGCTGCGGACCGATGATGGGCGCCGGGCGGCGCGGGCAGGCGATGCTGAACCAGCAGGGCTGCCCATTAAACGGGCCGATGGCCGACCGCTGTACCCCGTGGGCCGCCGCCACGCAGATCTATGCCGCCGGCGAAGGCTGCGGCATCGGCCGGCTGCCGTGGCTGCCGGGCGAGGTGGTCTGGGCCGCCCGCGCGCAATCTGTGGATGGCACGCCGCGCCTCCTCGTCGCCTGGACCCGCGTGGAAGCGATCCGCGCCGCCACCGGCGTCACCTACGGCCTGGTGCTGCTTTCCACGCTGCTGGCCTTTCTCGTCGGGTTGGGTTTGATGCTGCACACCACCCGCAGCGTCAGCCAGGTCATCGAGGCCGTCAGCGTCTCGGGCGCGCGCATGGCCGCCGGCGATTTTCAGGTGCGCCTGCCCGAGCAACCCACCGCCGAGCTGGACCGGCTGGCGCGGGTGATCTCCGAGCTGGCACAAGGGCTGGACAGCACGCTGGGCGACCTGCGGGCCGAGCACCAGCGGCTCATCGGGCTGGAAGGGCTGCAGCGGCAATTCGTCGCCGACGCCTCGCATGAATTGCGCGCGCCGCTGGCCCGCATCGCGCTGATGCTGGCTTCCTGGCGCGACGGCCTGCTGGCGCCGGAGGAGCAGGCGGATACGCTGGCGCACCTGCGCGCGGAGACGGCGCGGCTGAGCGCGCTGGTGGAGCGGCTGCTCGATCTCTCCCGCATCGAATCGGGCCGCGAGCTGGTGGCGCCGATGCCGCTGGCACCGCGCCCGGCGCTGGAGGCGGTGGCCGCCGCCTTTCGCGGACAGCCCGGAGCGCCCATCGGCATCGAGGCGCCGGACGACCTGCCCGCGGCGCTGGCCGATCCTGACGCGATACACCGCATGCTGCACAACCTGCTGGAAAACGCCCGCCGCTTCACGCCGGAGACCGGCCGCATTACGCTGTGGGCGGCCGCGACGGAGGACGGCGTGCGCCTGGGCGTCACCGACACCGGCAGCGGCATTGCCCCGGAGGAATTGGCACGCATCTGGGACCGCTTCGCCCGCAGCCCGCAGGCCCGCGCGGACGGCACGACGGGCAGCGGGCTGGGCTTGGCCATCGTGAAAGCGCTGGCGGAAGCGCACGGCGGACAGGTGGGCGCGGAGAGCACGCCCGGCGTGGAGACCACCATTTGGGTGCAGTTGCCGCGCGCCGATGGCAAAATTGAGCCGGAAGCGACTCCGGGTTGAGGTAATCGTGAGGTTGGCGTGGTACGCTGGTGATGGATTGGGAGACGTGCTCCCGCCGGAGAGGGGAACGGTATGAAAGTCAATCTCGTGAGTCTACTCGTCGCGCTGAGCCTGGTGCTGACCATCGGCATCGTGGTGGCGCAGGAACCGAATGCCGGCGCGGGCAAGCGCGGCGGCTGTGGCATGCACCAGCGCGCCGGCCAGGGCGGCTGCCAGATGCAAGACGGCGCGCAGTGCGCCGACTGCCCGAAACAAGGCACCGAGGCGTGCCCAAAGGTGAATGGCACCTGCCCGAAGGCAAACGGCAAGTGCCCAAAGGGTGACGGCGCCTGTGCAAAAGCGACCGGCGAATGCCCGAAGGGTGACGGCGCCTGCGCGAAAGCGACCGGCGAATGCCCGAAGGGTGACGGCGCCTGCGCGAAAGCGACCGGCGAATGCCCGAAGGGTGACGGCGACGGCGCCTGCGCGAAAGCGACCGGCGAATGCCCGAAGAGTGACGGGAAGGCGGCGGGAAGCTGTCCGATGAAGTCGGCGTCCGGGCCGGCGCAGGTGGCGGCATGGCCGGCGGCGACACTGACCGGCGCGGTGGCCAACCTGGCGCAAGCGGCGGGCGGGCCAGTGACCTTCACGCTGAACGGCCAGAAGGTGCAGGTGGGGTCGCCGCAGGCGGTGCAGGCGCTGGGCCTGACGCTGGCGAACGGCCAGCAGGTGACGGTGGCGGGCTGGAAAGCCGCGCATGACGGTCGCTCCACCGTGATCGCCGGCAGCATGACCGTCGGCGAGAAGACCTACGCCATTCGCGACGCGAACGGCCGCCCGGCATGGGCCGGCCAGGCCCAGGGGAAAGGCTCGGGCGCGTGCCAGGGCCGCGGCGCCTGTCGCTAATCGGGTGACGCATCACACGCGAACGGGGCGCCGGTTTCGGCGCCCCGTTCGTGTTATGCTTCCGGCTCGGTGGTGTCCGGTCGGGTATTTGTCGGCTTTTCCCCGCGCATCAGCGCGCCGAGGATGCCGTTGACGAATTTGCTGCTTTCCTCGGCGCCGAAGGTTTTCGCCACCTCCACCGCTTCGTCGATAGAGACGCGCGAGGGGATGTCCGGCTCATTGAAGATTTCGTGCACGGCGATGCGCAGCACGTTGCGCTCCACCCCCGCCATGCGCTCCAGCGGCCATTCGGGGGCATATTTCTCGATCATCGCGTCGATGCGCGGGCGGTCGGCGATAATGCCATGCACCAGCGCCTGTGCGAACGCCACGCCCTCTTCATCGAGGCCGGCCAGCACTTCTTCGTCCGGTACGTCGGCCATCACCTCCGGCGGCGGCAGGTGTCCGATGTCGATTTGATACAGCCACTGCAGCGCAAGCTGGCGGCCGAGATGGCGTTGGAGACGCAGCATCGTGTTCTCCTCCTCTCATACAACACGCCCCCTCACCCCCGACCCCTCTCCTCGAGGAGAGGGGTCGGGGGTGAGGGGGCGTAGAATAACAACTACATATGGAACTTGCGCGGCACGAAGTCGGTGGTGATGTCGCCGGCGCGGAATTCCGGGTCGTCGAGGATGCGCTGGAAAAGCGGGATGGTCGTCGGCACGCCTTCCACCACCATTTCGCCCAGCGCGCGCTTCATGCGCTCGATGGCCTCGGTGCGGGTCTCGCCCCAGGCGATGACTTTCGCCAGCATGGAGTCGTAATAGGGTGGCACTTCGTAGCCGGGGTACAGGTGGCTGTCCACGCGCACGCCGGGGCCGCCCGGCGCCAGGTAGCGCTTCACCGTACCGGCGCAGGTCATCATGTTGCGGGCGGGGTCTTCGGCATTCACGCGGCACTCGATGGCATGGCCGCGCAGTTGGACTTCTTTCTGCGTGAAGGGCAGTTTCTGACCGTCGGCCACCATGATCTGCAGCTTCACCAGGTCCAGCCCGGTCACCATCTCGGTGACGCAGTGCTCCACCTGGATGCGCGTGTTGATCTCCATGAAGTAGACTTTGCCGTGCTTGTCCAGCAGAAACTCCATGGTGCCGGCGTTCACGTAGCCGATGGCTTTCGCGCCGCGCACCGCGTATTCGCCGATCTTCGCCCGCTGGGCCGCGGTAACGGCGATGGAGGGCGACTCCTCGATGAGCTTCTGGTGGCTTTTCTTCTGCACCGTGCAGTCGCGCTCACCCAGGTGTACCACCGTGCCGTGCTCGTCGCCGAGGATCTGCACCTCGATGTGGCGCGGCTCCTCGATGTATTTCTCCATGTAGACCTGGGGATTGCCGAAGGCGGCCTGCGCCTCCGCCTGCGCCAGCGGCAGGTTGCGCATGAATTCCTCGTCGTTGCGCACGATACGGATGCCGCGCCCGCCGCCACCGGCCGAGGCTTTGATCATCACCGGGTAGCCGAACTTGCGCGCCAGCTTCAGCCCTTCCGCTTCGCTGGTGAGCACGCCGTCGGTGCCGGGGATGAGCGGCACGCCGGCCTTGCCTACCAGTTGCTTGGCGGAGGCTTTGTCCTGCATCTTCTCGATCGTTTCCGGCCGCGGTCCGATGAACTTCAGTCCGGCGATCTCGCAGTTTTCGGCGAAGGCCACCGTCTCGGAGAGGTAGCCGTAGCCGGGATGCACGGCGTCACAGCCGGTCATGATGGCGGCGGTGACGATGTTCGGTATGTTCAGGTAGCTGTCGCGGTTTTGCGGCGGGCCGATGCACACCGATTCGTCCGCCAGGCGCACGTGCAGCGAGGTCGCATCCGCCTGCGAGTAGACCGCCACGGTGGCGATGCCCAGCTCGCGACAGGCGCGGATCACGCGGACCGCGATCTCTCCCCGATTGGCAATGAGGATTTTGTTAAACACAGGCGCGTTCCTTCTCGAACTATCACATTGACCGGGGCTCACCTCTCCCCAGCCCCCTCCCCTACATGGGGAGGGGGTGAACGGAGTGGACTCCGCCACCGGTAACCTCATATTCGCTCACTCCCCCTCCCCGCACAGGGGAGGGGGTTGGGGGGAGAGGTGGCCCCCGTCAGAATCCCTCATGCCCCGGGTGTCCGCAGCTCACCTTCCCGGTCGCGGGGTCGTAGGTATACGGGTCTTTCCCGATCGGGCAAGCGCTGATCTGCGCGGCGCCGGAGAGTTCGGACAGCGACGCGGGGTAGCTGCCGGATTCGCTCTCGCTCTTCGCCATGTCGAGCATCATGCGCAGTTGGCGCAGGTGTTCCTGGCACGCGGGGCTGACGCCCTTTTGGTAGGCCTTGCCCAGCACGCTGTGCGGGCCTTCGCCGGGCTGTTTGGTTACGTCCTGCCGGGCTTCCTGCTGGGCTTTCTTCGCGCCGTTGGTCACCGTCACGTAGAGCAGCGCGCCACAGAGCACGACCACCAGCACAATAATGACTTCGACGACGCCAAAACCGCGCTTAGCGCGGCGGCGGCACCATGCCTGCTTCATCCTCGCTCACCTCCTCGAACGGACGAATGACCATCAGCACCTGGCCGTATTCCACGCCGGCGCCGTCGTCAACCATAATCGCCTCGATCGTCCCGGAGACGGGGGACACCATGTCGGTCGGTACATGCATCAATTCGATATTGCCGATGACCTGCCCGGCCTGCACCTGATCGCCCGGCTGGGGGGTGCCCTGCGGAAAGCCGCGCGCGGCCAAGTGGAAGATGCCCACCACGGGGGCGGGAATGGGCACCGGGGCCGGCGCTTCGTCTTCCTGCTCGGGTGTCGCGGCGGACGCCGGGACCAGGGCGCCGCACGCCACGGGCGTCACGCCGGCCGCCACCGCGCGTTGCAGGTCGAGGGTGGCATCGCCCACGGTGAGATGCAGTTCGGCGATGCCCCACTGTTCCATGAGCTGAAGCATCTCTTCCACGTCGTGAAGCTGGAATGTCGCTGCCACGGTATCCCTCTCAAAGGCCTGCCCGGAACGGCGAAGTAAGCGGGGCGCACAGCGCCCCCGCTTGGGTCCGGGGCAGACGGTCAGACGCGCTCGATGTATTTGCCGGAGCGGGTATCGACGCGGATCGTGTCGCCTTCGTTGATGAAGAGCGGCACGGTGATGACGGCGCCGGTTTCGATGGTGGCGGGCTTGGAGCCGCCGGATGCGGTGTCGCCCTTGAGGCCGGGGTCGGTCTGCGCCACGCGGGTCTCGATGGTGTCGGGCAGGTCGACGCCCAACACGCGGCCTTCGTACGAAGCGACCATGACCTCCAGGCTGTCCTGCAGGAAGCGTACGCTCTCGCCGATCTGCTCGGCGGTGAAATTGATCTGGTCGAAGGAGTCGTTATCCATGAAAACGTAGTCGTCGCCGCTCTGGTAGAGGAACTGCATGGTGCGGCGCTCGACGCGGGCGATCTCGATCTTTTCACCGGCACGGAAGGTTTTGTCGATAACGGCGCCGGTGCGGTAGTTGCGGATGCGAGTACGCACGAAAGCGCCGCCCTTGCCTGGCTTCACATGCTGGAACTCGACAATCTGATAGACTTCGCCGTCGAACTGGATGGTGAGCCCGTTCTTGAAGTCGGTAGTGGATGCCATACGGGAATCTCCTCGGTAAAATCGGCCTAGTGTAGCATTCCGGGGGGTGGGCGTCAAGAAAACCGGGGGTTACACACGGGGATACGGCGATTCCCTGCGCTCGCGGGTAGGAGTTCCGCCGCCGCCGTGGAATAGGAGTGACATGACCACAATACCCACGCTCACCACGCGCTCCTGGGGGCGCATCTGCCTTTTTGGCGAACATCAGGATTACCTGTCGCTGCCGGTGGTGGCGGCGGCGGTGAACCTGAACATGACGATCACCGGCACGCCTATCATGCGGCGGGAGATTATCCTGGAGCTGCCCGACATCCGCCGGCGGCGCGCCTTTCCGCTGGGGCGCGAGCAGGCCTACGTGAACCGGCGCGACTACCTGGCGGCGGCGCTGAACGTGCTGCAGCGCGACGGCGTGGAGGTGACGTCAGGTTGGCAGGCGGTGGTACACGGCAGCATTCCCATCAACGCCGGCACCTCCAGCTCGTCGGCGCTGGTGGTGGCGTGGATCAAATTCCTGCTGCGGGTGACGGGCGAAACGCGCACGCCGGAGGAGATCGCCATCCTCGCCAACCGGGCGGAGGTGCTGGAGTTCGGCGAACCGGGCGGGCTGATGGACCACTATCTCTCCGCGCTGGGCGGCGTCTACTTCCTCGATTTCGCGGTGCAGCCGGCGAAGGTGGAACGGCTGGCCGCGCCGTTGTCCGGCTTTGTGCTGGGTAACTCGCTGGAGCCGAAGACCACCACCGCGGTGCTGGGCGAGGCGCGGGCGCAGGCGGAGGCCGCCTTCGCCTGGGTCGCCGCGCACGCGCCGGCGCTGGATCCGCGCACCAGCCCGCGCGCCGACTTCGCCCCGCTGCTGCCGGCCATGCCCCCGGCGCTGCGCGCCAAGCTGGAAGCGAACCTCATGAACCGTGACCTCTGCCGCGCAGGCCGCGCCATGCTGCTGGAAGGCCCGGTCGACCCGCCCGTCCTCGGCGCCATGCTGCTGGAACACCACAAGCAACTCGCCGAAGGCATTGGCGTGAGCACCCCGAAACTGGACGCCATGGTGCAGGCCGCGGTGGACGCCGGCGCGCTGGGCGGCAAGCTCAACGGCTCAGGCGGCGGCGGCTGCATGTATGCCTACGCCCCCGGCAAGGAAAAAGCGGTGGCCGCCGCCCTGGAAGCCGCCGGCGGGCAGGCGTATCTGTTGTCGATTCCGAAGGGGCCAGGGTAGAGCGTTGGCGACCACGCGCGCAGATATTGCCTGAAAGGCAATCATCCTACAGCCCAGGGTAACCACCCTGGGTCTCCGGTGCCAAATGTAAGCTATTGCCTGAAAGGCAATAATTCTATAGCCCAGGGTAATCACCCTGGGTATCCGGTGCCGAACGAATAATCTCGCTCTGAAAGAGCAAAATAATCGCTCGTTCAATCCCATAGATACCGCTCATCAAACGCAATGCTATGCTGGCGCAGCAACATGCGCAGTTCATCCTGGAACGACACCTGGCGATGATGCTCTTGCTGCCCGGCGATATACTTCACCACCGATTCCACATCTGACGGGCTGACCGAAAACGCGCCATACCCATGCTGCCAGAAGAAGTTCGCGAAATCAAACCCTTTCGTTTTTATCCATTTCGATGAACCGCGTTTGACAGCTTCGACCATTTCGGCCAGCGTTTTGTCGCTTGCCAGCCGAAACAACAGGTACCCGTGATCAGGAACAGTATTGACGCGAATCGAGGGGCATTGGTGGTTGCGCAGGATGCCGCAGAGGTAAGTGTTCAACTCACCCTGGAGCGATTCTTTAATGAGTGGCATGCGGTTTTTCGTGCTGAACGTCAGGTGGATGATGATGTTCGAGAGGGATTACGCCATTGGTATACCTCCATGGTTATTGTGCTCTTTCAGAGCGTGATCTTTCGCTCGGCACCGGGTTCCCAGGGTGGTTACCCTGGGCTGTGGAATTATTGCCCTTCGGGCAATTAGGCCAGTTGCGTTACATGGTTTCCCTGGACTGTAGTATTATTGCCCTTCGGGCAATGACGTGTCCCCCAACACCTCCACCACCCGCTCGATGTTCCGCCGGGCCAGCGCGCGCAGCGTCTCCGCGCGAGCCGTGATGGCGGTTCGCAGGCCGGCGCGGTCGTCCCAGGCCTGTTGCAGGGCGGTGGTGAGAGATTCGGTGTCGATCTCTTCCCAGATGGCGGGCGCGGGGAGGGCGGCCTCAGCAGCGAAGTCGCGCACTTTGGGGTCGTAGGCGAGGCCGAGGGCGGGCACGCCCTGGCCGGCGGCGAAGATGAGGGTGTGGAGGCGCATGGCGGCGACGAAGTCGCAGCGGCCGATGAGCGCCAGCATCTCGCGCGGGGTGAGTTCCAGGTCAAAGACGCGATTTTCCGCCGGAGTCCAGGCGGATACCTCATGGGAGACGTGGTCATCCTCGCCATGCTGCATGGGGATGAAGAGCAGCAGCGCGCCGGTGGCATCGGCGAGGGCGGCGAGGGCGTTGGAGATGGCGTGGTAGCGCTCGTGCGGCTCGGCGGCTCCCCAACGGCGCAGCGCCACGCCGATGACCGGGCGTCCGGCAGGGATGTGCCCCTCCCACCAGGCATGGAGCCGCTCGGAGGCGTCCGGCTCCAGCAGGAAGCTGGGGTCGGCGGTCACCTCGATGGGCGGGGTGTTGACGCCAAGGGCCACCAGGAAGGCTTCCGACATGGCGTCGCGCACGGTGATGGCGCGCGCCCGATTCAGCAGGCGCCGGGCCAGCAGGCGGTTGAGCGGGAAGCGCAGCGGGCCCATGCCCTGCGCCAGCACCATGGTGGGCACCCCCGCGCGCTGGGCCAGCCACAGCACCCCCAGGTAATACAGCGGCGATTTGAGACTGGTGACGTCCTGCAGCAGGCTGCCCCCGCCGCTGATGAGCAGGTCGGCCTCGTGCAGCGCGGCGCGAATCGCCCCCACCGACATGCGCGGGATAGCCTCGACCCCGTGCAGCCGCTCGGTGCCCGCCACGTCACCGGACAGCACCACCGGGCGCACGTCGGGCGCCGCCGCGCGCAGCCCGGCGAGGATGCCGCCGAGCACCGCCTCGTCGCCGAGGTTATTAAAGCCGTAGTAGCCGGAAATCAGCACGGTAGGCATAGGAAGAGGTTATTCGCCTTCGCCTGGCAGAGTCCTGCCGGGTTCCTGAAGGATGAGATGTCTGTGCAATATGGCAGCAGGAAATGGCCGGAACGGCGCCGAATACGATGTATCCAGTCGATCTTCCATTGCCAGAGGAGGGCAGGATGGCCTGGTATTTACCGACGCACGCTCCGGTATTCTGGGAGGAATTGCGCCGTCGCTTGCGCGGCGGACGGGGCTATGTGGTCTTATTTGCCTACGGCATCGTGTTGGTGACGCTGCTCATCGTCACCGCGCAAGTCAGCCATGTCAGCGAGCAACCGCACGAATGGCCGGACTTCGGCGCCAAGCTCTGGCGCATCTTCCTCTCCGGCCAGTTGATCTTCGTGCTGCTCATCAGCCCAGGCGTCTCGGCCAGCGCGGTGAGCGCCGAGCGCGAGGGCAAGACGCTGGAGCACCTCTTCCTCACCCCGCTCAGCACGCTGTCGTTCATCGTGGGCAAATTCTTCGGCGCCGTCGGGCAGATGCTGGTGATGATTCTCGCCGGGCTGCCGGTGGTGGCGGTGGTGTTCCAGTACGGCGGCGTCACCCCGAAGGAAGTCTTCATCGGCTACCTGCTCATCCTGGCCACCGGGCTGCAATACGCCGGCTTTGGCTTCCTCGCCTCCTGCCTCTTCGCGCGCACCACCTTTTCGGTGGTGTGGGCCTACGGCTTCCTGCTGGTGGCGCTGGCCGGCGTGCCGGCAGGGCTGCTGGCGCTGGCGCTCTTCTCGCCGCAGCACATGATTGGCGATACCGCCTGGCTCTTCACCGCCTGTCCGCTGCTGCTCCTCGTCTCGCCGGCACTGGAAGACGATCCCTTCATCTGGCAGACCCTTGTCAATATGCTCGTTGTCACCGGCGTCACCCTCGCCGGCTGCGTCTTCCTCATCCGCCGCCTGCGCGGCGTCGGCCCCTTCATCTACCGCCGCATCTCCCTCGCCGTCGCCCGGCAAAATTCCCGGCCGAATCGACCGGAGGCAGCAGCGGAATGAGTACCATGCGCTATCTCATCTGGGATTTTGACGGCACATTAGGCTATCGCGACGGCGGCATGTGGTCGGGCACGCTGCGGGAGATTCTGCGCGATGAATGGCCGGAGATCGACGCGCCGGTGGAGGTGCTGCGGCATTTCGTCGGGCGGGGATACCCGTGGCACACGCCGGAGGTGGCGCACCCCGAGCTGGAGACCCCCGAAGCGTGGTGGGACGCGCTGATGCCGGTGCTGGCGCGGGCGCTGGCGGGCGTCGGCGTGCCGGCGGCGGAGGCGGCGGTGCTGGCGCGACAGTTTCCGGCGCGGTATACCGCGCTGAAGCGCTGGCGGCTGTTTCCCGACGTGCTGCCGGCGTTGACGGCGCTGGCGGCGGAGGGTTGGCGGCACGTGCTGTTGACAAACCACGTGCCGGAATTACCGGGCATCGTCGACCACCTGGGGCTCACGCCACACCTGCACAGCCTCTTCAACTCGGCGCAGACGGGCTACGAAAAGCCACACCCGCAGGCCTTCCGCAACGTCCTCGACCACATCGGCGCCGCTGATGCGGTGTGGATGATCGGCGACAACCCGACGGCGGACGTGGCCGGCGCGGAGGCGCTGGGCATCCCCGCCATCCTGGCGCGCACCGACGACCCGCGGGCAGCCCGGCGCTGCGCCGACGTGGCCGGGGTGGCGGCGCTATTGGCCGCCGCGCCGGCGCGGTAAATCACCGTATTTTTCATTGACGGAACCCCACCCCGGTGGTATAGTTAATCATTCATTGTCGCAGTTGAGTCGCCGCCATGCGCCGTTCGTCGCCATTTGACACCACTCTGTTCGTCGCGGTCATCGCGTTAATCGCCGTGGGCTGGAGCTTCATTTACAGCGCCAGTTATCCCCGGGCGATTTCCAGCGCCGAGACGAACCACAACAGCTTCTTCTACGCCGCCAGCCAGATCAAATACACCCTCTTTGGCGCGGTGGCCATGATCGCCTGCTGGAAGATTCCCCTGCACCTCTACCGCCGTTACGCCGTGTGGATTATCGGCTTCACCATCATGCTGCTGGTGGCGGTGCTGGTGTTCGGCAAGCTGACGCACGGCAACCAGGCCTACTTCCGCATCGGCACCATCCAGTTCCAGCCATCCGAGTTCGCCAAGGTGGCGATTATTCTCACCCTGTCGGCGCTGCTGGCGCGGCGGCCGTCGCTGCTGAAAACCTGGGAAGGCCTGTGTCGCGGGCCCATCTGGTTCGTCATTGTGCCGGCCGTGCTCATCCTGTTGGAGCAGGACCTGGGCATGACCATCGCCGTCACCGTGGCCACCACGCTCATCCTGCTTGTCGCCGGCATGAAGTTCCGCTTCCTGGGCGTGCCGCTGCTTGTCATCGGCCTCGGCATATTCCTGGTCTACGGCACGCTGGCAGCGGCGACGGGTGGCAAGCCATGGAAGAAGTTCGAAGGCACGAAGCTGGAGACGCGTTTCAACCGCGTCCGCGCCTGGCTGAACCCGTGGGACGGGTCGATCAAGGAGAGCTTTCACCCGCGCAACTCGCTCATCGCCATCGGGTCGGGCGGGATGGTCGGGCGCGGCGTCACCGAGGGGCGCCAGAAGTGGTTCTACCTGCCGGCGCCGCACAACGATTACATCGTGGCGGTCATGGCCGAGGAGATCGGCTTCCTGGGCATCGCCGTCTTCGTCTTCGGCCTGTATAGCCTGCTCATCTTTCGCGGCTTCAGCATCGCCCACCGCGCGCCGGACGAATACGCCGCGCTGGTGGCGGTGGGCTGCACGATGATGCTGGCGGTCAGCGCGCTCATTAATATCAGCGTCGCCAGCAACGCCATCCCCAGCATGGGGCTGAACCTGCCATTTGTCAGCTACGGCGGCAGCTCGCTCATCGCCAGCATGATGATGGCCGGCCTGCTGCTGAATGTCGCCGCCCTGCAGCCCGCCCGCGACCGCCGGGCCGGCGCGGCGGAGACGGAAGCGGCTGCGCCGGTCTAGGAATTATACCCACAGTGATCGTTTATCCTGGAGGGCGAGACTCCGTCGAGCCGCGCGCAAAGGGACCGGTATACGGATTGCCGATCCGTTTCTCCCCCTCCCCATTCAGGGGAGGGGGTCGGGGGGAGAGGTTGAGCGCGCAAATCGGCAGTGGTCATCCACCCGTGTTGTTCGGGTTCCACGGTCACACATATGCTGGATATCGACCCAGTCCTTTCGCACGCGGCTCGACGGAGTCTCGCCCTCCAGAGGAGTGTATACAGCAACGCCGATGAGAATGCGGCCGGGCACGAAATCACCTCGGCGGGTATACTACACATCATGATGCATCTCCCCACCTCAACGACGGATCAGGTCTGGCAGCCGGCGCGCCGCTATCATTTCGTGGGCATCGGCGGCATTGGCATGAGCGCGCTGGCGCGCATCCTGCTGGCGCGCGGCGTGCGCGTAAGCGGATCGCACGGAGCGGAGACGCCGATGCTGGCAGCGCTGCGCGCGCAGGGCGCCGTGGCGGCGGGGACGCACGACGCCGCGCTCCTGCAGCCGGGCGACATGGTGGTCTTGTCCGACGCCACGCTGCCGGACAACCCGGAGCGCATGCGTGCGGAAGCGGAGGGGATGGATATCCTGCGCCGCGCCGACCTGCTGGGGTACCTGACGAACAGCGCCCGCGGCATCGCCGTGGCGGGCACGCACGGCAAAACCACCACCAGCGGCATGGTGACGACGGTGCTGCTGGAAGCGGGGCTGGACCCCACCTGCATCCTGGGCGGCGAGTTGTCGCTGATGCGTGGCAACGCCCGGGTAGGCGGCCCATTGACGGTGGTGGAAGCCTGCGAGGCGTATAACGCCTTCCTGGAACTGCGTCCCGAGGCGGCGCTGGTGACGAATCTCGAAGTAGACCACCTGGATTTCCACGGCACGCCCGCGCATCTATTCGACAGTTTTCGCCAATTCCTGCGCCAGGTGCGCGGGTATGCGGTGCTGAACGGCGACGACCCCCGCCTGCGCGCGATGGCCGCGCTGCCACCGCGCGCGGTGACCTATGGCGCGGGTGACGCGAACGACTATCGCTATGCCGACGTGCGTGAAGGCGCGCAAAGCGTCTTCACGCTGCGGCACGGCGCGGAAACGGTCGGCGAGATCACCCTGCGCGTGCCGGGGCTGCACAACGTGAGCAACGCCACCGGCGCCGCCGCGCTGGCGCTGGAGCTGGGCGTGCCGTTTGAAGCGATCGCCCGCGGGCTGGCTGCCTTCCCGGGCATGGGCCGGCGCTTCGAGTATATCGGCACGTGCGGCGCAGCGGACGTCATCGACGACTACGCCCACCACCCCACCGAGATCCGCGCGACGCTGGCCGCCGCCCGCGGGCGCTACCCCGGTCGGGTAATCGCCATTTTTCAGCCGCACCTCTTCAGCCGCACCCGCGACCTGTTGGACGATTTCGCCGACGCGCTGGGCGGCGCCGACCTCGCCCTCATCGCCCCCATCTACCCCGCCCGCGAGGCGCCTATCCCCGGCGTCACCCACGAGCGACTCGTCGAACGCATCCCCGGCCATGCCGTGGCCCTGCCGGCCCTCGACGCCGCCGTGGCGTATATCCGCGACCTCACCCCGCCCCTTACCGCCGGCGACGTGGTGCTCACCATCGGCGCGGGCGACGTGGACCGGGTGGCGAGGGCGCTGGTGCGGGGGTAGGCGCAGACGGTGGGCGACACAGTGTTAAAACACTTTCCCGGGGTTCATGATGCCTGTTGGATCGAAGACGGCTTTGATCTGGCGGTAGAGGGCCAGGTTTTCAGCGGGAACGGCCAGCGGCAGCAGATCTTTTTTCAGCAGGCCGATGCCGTGTTCGCCGGAGAGGGTGCCGCCGTGCTCGACGGCGGCGCGGATGAGCGCTTCGGCGGCCTGGCTCACGCGGGCCATCTCCGCCGGATCGCGGGGGTCGAAGACCAGGTTCGGGTGCAGGTTGCCGTCGCCGATGTGGCCGAAGGTGGGCAGCAACACGTCGTACTCGGCGGCGATCTGCTGGATGCGGCGCACCATCGGCACGATGGCCTTGCGCGGCAGGCTGATGTCCTCGCCCAGCTTGCTCGGCTTCAGTCGGCTCAGCGACGGCGACACCGAGCGCCGCGCCTTCCACAGCTTCTCGCGCGTCTCCTCGTCAGTGGCGCGCTCTACCGTCGTCGCGCCGCCCGCCGCGCACAGCTCCACGATGCGCCGCAAATCCGATTCTACCGCCTCCGGCTGACCGTCGCACTCGATGAGGATGAGTGCCTCCACGTCGGTGGGCAGGCCCAGCTTCGACGCGTGCTCGATACACTGCAGGCAGGCTTTGTCGATGAACTCCAGCACCGAGGGCAGAATGCCCGCGCCGAGGATGCGGGTGACAATGGCGGAGGCGTCGTCCAGTCGCGGGAAGAGCGCCAGCACCGTGCCTACCGTTGGCGGTTTGGGAATCAGACGCAGAGTGATCTGCGTCAGCGCGCCCAGCGTGCCTTCCGAGCCGACGAAGAGCTGCGAGAGGTTGTAGCCCACCGCGCTTTTCAGGTAGCTGCCGCCGTCGCGGATGACCGTTCCGCCGGGCAGCACGGCGCGGATGCCGCGCACATATTCCCGCGTGGTGCCGTATTTCAGGCAGCGCGGGCCGCCGGCGCCTGTGGAGACGTTGCCCCCCAGGGTGCTCTGCTTCAGGCTGGCCGGGTCGGGCGGGTAGAAGAGGCCGCGCGCCTCCACTGCCGCCTGCAGCTCAGCGGTCACCACGCCGGGCTCCACCGTCACCATCAGGCTCTCTTCGTCCAATTCGAGGATGCGGCGCATGGGGGCGAAATTCAGCGCGATGCCGCCGCGCGGGACCGAGCCCCCCGCCAACCCGCTGGCAGCCCCGCGCGGAAAGACCGGCGTGCCCGTCTCCTGCGCGATGCGCAGGGTGGTGACGACATCCGCCTCTTCCCGCGCCTGCACCACCACGTCCGGCGCGCCGTCCAGCAGCGTGCCGCCGTCGTACCCGTAGGCGATAAGCGATTCCGGATCAGTAAGCACGCAGCCCTGCGGCAGCGCGGCGGTGAGTTGATCGATAACGGTAGACATGGGATATAATTTCCCGTTTGCACCCGTTCTATCCTCCTCTCCCTCGCAGTCGTAATCGTAATCGAAAATCACTGATACCCCGTCACCGGCGCCGCTGGCGAGAAAATGCCCTGTTTGGTTGCGTCGCGCAATCCGGCCAGTCGGCGCAGGCCGACTTTGTTTTTCCAGCCCCGGATTTGAATCCGGGGAACCAAGGTTCCCGATACATAACAGAGTAGCATCGCAGTCGCAGTCGTAATCGAATGTCTCTTCCTCTTCGCCACCGGCGTGGTGCGCGGATTGTCAATCCGCATGCTTCTGCACACGGTCGTAGACGATTCCGGTACTCGTGCGAATTACAAATCCGCGCTCCCAGTGGTGACGATTATCGACTACGACTACGATGATTGGAGGAGTCGCCTCCAATCAGGGCGAATACCTCTTCTATCCCCGGGAGGTAACGGTCATGGGTTTCTGGTCGCAGCTCTTTGGTTTGCGCCGGCAGAGCCAGGCGGTGCTGGATTGCCTGGAGGCGTTTCCGTTCGCGCTGGAGGTGGCGCCGGGGGCGCAGGCACAGGAGCGGATGGCAGAGCTGCGCACGCCGGACTTTTACCCGGTGATTCTCGGCGACGCGGACAGCCTGCTGGCGCGCCACGCGCTGCTGCAGTCGGATCCCTACACGGTGACGGACATTCAAAAGCGGGTGCGCTCCATCGGCTCGCCGGAGTGGTGGTTCACCGCCCGCGCCCACGCGCTGGAGGAGCAGTTCGAGGCGATTGTGGGCGAGTGGCCTGAGCAGGAGACGCCGTACGACACGCTGCAGGCGGTGCTGAACCGCGACACCGGCGCCCCGCTACCGGATGTCTTCATCGCCCGCCTGTCCACCCGCAACAGTTGGGACGCCCCGATGCTGCTGCGCTTCGGCGGGTGGGACGACAGCCCCTACCCCGAGGAGCACGCCGCCGTCGCCCGCGCCTGGCACGAGCAATACGGCGCCGAGATCATCGCCGTTACGCAAGACACCCTGGAGTTCGCCGTCGCCAATCCGCCCGCCACCCGCGACGCCGCCGAGCAACTCGCCATGGACCAGTTCGCCTACTGCGAAGAGCTGGTCACCTGTCACGCCGGCACCATCCGCAACCTCGCCGCCAACCTGCTCAACGCGCCCTTCTGGTTCTTCTGGTGGGCGCGGAAGTCGTGAGTTGAACATATCACCAAACAGCACTGTGTGGAAGCCGACCGCAGTCGCGCCCCGGTACCATTTTATGTAAATGCCTTCCAATCCTGGGCATGATAGATCGACAAGTCATTCAGCAGCATCTGGACGCGACTATTGGGAATGAAAAATTCTTCGAGGCGTGACGGCCATGGGAAATGACGATTTTTGTCGACAATAATTGGATCATGGCTTCCATAATCGGTAGTTGGTGGGATGAGTGCAAAGCCATACCCCCAATACATGAGATGTGACGGCAGCGGCTTCCCCAACGCCTTCGTCAACTCGGCATCCGTTTCAGGAAACATCCCCTGATGTGCCTCCGCATATGTCCGCAGCTTGCCGGCAATGGCCGTCAACTCCGCTTCGCAGGCAGCCATTTCGCGCAGGCAGGCCTGGCTCTTCCAACGCATGCCTGTTATCGCAATAACACCCAGAAGAAAAAGAACACCGAGTACGATCAAGCGCTTTCGCATGTTGCCCTCCTGACTCTTCATTATCGCATGATCCTCTCCGGAGATGACAATTCCATGACATCTCCATGACAATGCCGTGATATCTGCCTTCCACCGGTGGGACGGACCGCCGCCGGACGGTGATTCGTGATACAATCAGGCACGGAGGTGCCCCATGCTCACGCGGTTGCTCTGCCTGCTGCTGGCGTTCCTCGCGCTGCCCGCCCTGGCGGCGCGCCTCTATTACACCGGTACCATCAACGGCACGCTGGCGGTGCAGATGGCGCTGGCCATTGACGCCAACACCGTGACCGGCCGTTACTTTTATGAGACGGTCGGCACCGACATCCCCCTGACTGGTACGCGCAAAGGGAATGCCGTGACGATGACGGAGACGGTGGACGGCAAAACCACCGACGCCTTTACCGGCACGCTGTCCGCCAACTTGCGCACCCTCACCGGCACCTGGACGAATCCCGACGGCACGAAGAAACTGCCGATGAAATTGCGGGCCGCCGCCGAGATTCGCACGCTGACGGTGACGAAGCCGTGGTACACGCTGGTTGGCCGCTACCCCGCCTTCCTGAAGCGCGGCGCGGCATGGAAGACGCTCTCCGCGCGGCTGTATAACCACGTACAGAAGACGCTGGCGGATTTTGAGACCACCACGCCCCACGACAACCCGGAGATCCCCGCCTATACCCTCGACCTGACCATCGACATCGCCGACCTCGACGACGACGTGGTGAGCCTGCTGGTGACGAGTGACGAATACACCGGCGGCGCGCATGGAAACCATTTTTACGGCGCGTGGAACTACGCGATGCGCGGCACTGCGCCTGATCTATTGGGCCTGCGCGATCTCTTCGACAGCGCCGACTCGCAGGCGATGCTGTTCCCGCTGGTGCAGGCCGACCTGCGGCGACAGACGAAAGCCCGCGGCGTGGAGATGTGGGACACTTTCGCGCAGAAAGACCTGGCCGTCTACACTCTCCGCCCCACCGGCATGTCATTCTACTTCGCCCCCTATGTCGTCGCACCTTATGTCGCCGGGCCGTTTCGGGTGACCATTCCGTATCGGTCGGTGGTGAAGGAGATCAACTGGGGTGGGCCACTCATTATTTACTTGTGGATGGGCGGCCCAGGCACGCGACCCGATGTCGATCCTGTAACAGGCATCAACGCGAATGACGCGAGTAAAATGAGTCGTGATGAGTTTTATCAGTGCTACATTAAGACTACCGGTTTTGATAAAAATCCGCATGAATGGACGACGCGCGAGGCGCTTGATACCTACGCCGATCTTGTGAAGTATGACAACAATCGTCAGGTTGCATCATTACCGTTAGCACAGAAGAAACTCTACAAACGTATCGATGATGTGCTCTACCGCCTGGCCTTTGCCAACTTCACTTTGGCGACAATGACGGACGACGGCACGATGTTGCTGGATATCGCAGTGTCTAATAATGTCGACAATGAGTGCAACATGACCAAGCTCATTGAGGACTTCCGCCATCCCGTTTCCGACATAAACGCGCGCCAGAAGGCAGAAGCCGACCTGGTCGCCGCAGCGAAAAATGTCGCCGCCCGCCCGGCGACGATCAAAGAGACGGTTGACGGCACCGATCCGAAAGAGTATCCGGCCACGCTCCGCGCCTTAAAGCAGGCCGTCGCCGACGCGACGGCGCTGGCGAAGCAACTGCCGGATACCTCGGCCGCACGGCTGGCCGCCTATACGCTGGAGATGGCGAAACCACCCTATGATGGGATGGAATAGGCAGGGGGAAGTTCATCGAAGCGCGTGCCCTTACGGATTCCGCACCAGCTTCCCCTCCCAGCGGTCGAAGGTGCCGCCCCATTGTTTGGCGATGGCGTTGAAGACGCTGGTGAGGCGGTAGAGTTCGTCGCGGTCGGGGATGAGGTTGCGGGTGCCATAGACGGCGTATTGCGGGCGGGTGAAGAGCGCTTTCCAGAGGGGCGGGCGCATGATATAGACCGTGCCCTCCACCCCTTCTTTCGCCTTCAGCAGCGTCACCGCTTGTTCGGCGCCCGCCTCGCTGGGGAAGGTGAAGATGAAGGTGAGGGTGTGCAGTTGCGTCAAGTCGGAGCCGTATTGCAGCATCTCTTCCAGGGTGAGGATGATGGTGCGATGATCCATGTGATGGCTCCTTTGCTTGTATTCGTCTTCGATCTTTGCTCTCTACTCGTTGCGCGCTCCCGCGCGCGCCCTCACCCCCCGGCCCCCTCTCTCAATTCTGGGCGAGGGGGAGTGACAGAGTGAGAAACGCTAACAGACGTTATTTGATCGATCACGACTGCGACTGCAAGTATTGTACTACACCGCCTCCACCTCGATCAGCCGCACCATGCCTGGTTCCAGCGTCATCTGGTAGACGAACTGGCCGCCGGTGACGGTGATGGTGCACGTGCCGCAGCCGGGTTCGATGGCGTGTAGCTCGCGCAATTGGTCGGCGGTGGGGCGGTCGGGTTTGCCCATGGCCTCCCAGTGCGCCAGCGGGTTGCCGCGGTCGGCATCGATGGCGTGCTCGGTGAGGCGATAGGCGCCGTCGGGCAGCGGGATGGTGGCGGTAACGGTCTCGCGTTGCGGGATATCCACCGGCGGCTGCATGAAGTGCCACAGCAGCAGTTGCACGCCTGTATCGGTGCGGGTGGCGATGGCGCCGGCGCCGGCGGGCGCGTCGGCCGTCACCGCTTCCAGGCGCTCGACGCCCAGTTTGCGCAGCAGCGTGAAGGCGTGCCAGCTCGGCTTGCGCACGCCATGCACGGTGAGCAAGCCGAAGCCACCATGGAATTCGCTGAACGGGTAGCCGCCCTCCTGGAAGATGTCGGAGACGGTCCAGTAAGAGAAGGTGTCGAGATAGCCCGCCACCTCGGCGATGCCCTGGCAGATGTAGGCGGCGCCGAAGATGGTGTCGTGGGTGGCATCGCGGCAGCTCGGCGAGGAGTTCCACTCGGTGACGTGAATCTCCACGTCGGGGAAGGCGGACTCGCGCACCAGCGCGTAGTTGCGGCCGGCCGCCTCGCGCCAGAAGCCGGGCCCTTTGAACCGCATCGGCTCGCCGCCCACCACGTAGCCTTCGTCGGTGGGGTAACCGTGGTAGCTCACGAAGTCGATGGGCACGTTCTTCTCGGCGCAGTGGTCGAGCATCTCCTTCACCCACTCGGCGCCGGCGCTGGCCGGCCCGCCCACCTTCAGCGAGGCGTCCACCGACTTGATGGCCGTCGCCGCGGCGTCATACAGGTCCCAATACTCCTGCTGAGTGCCGCTCCAGAAGCCGATATTCGCTTCGTTCCACACCTCAAAGTACCACTTCCGCACTTCCGCCAGACCGTAGCGGTCCACGCAGTGGCGGGTGAAGGCGCGCACCAGCGCTTCCCAGCGGCGGTAATCGCGCGGCGGCGCGGTGCAGCCCTGCCAGTGGAAGATGTAGGTGCCCGCCCGTGCCAGCGCCTCCGGCATGAAGCTGAGTTCGACGAACGGCCGCATGCCCATGGCGATAAGCGGGTCGTAACAGCGATCCACGCCGTCAAAGCGGTAATACGGGTTTGCCAGTTCATCCTCAAAGTAGACGAGATTCGTATCGCAAAGGATGCCATGATGACGGATGAACGTCGTGCCGAACGCCTGGTGCGCCTGCAGGTAATGCGCCTGCAAATCCGGCCGCGCCGGGTAATGCGCGCCCTCCGAGCCCAGCACCGGCTCCCAAACGTGCGGGAAGGGGGTGACAGATGGATTGACGGTGATTTGCATATTCATCTCCACTTCCCCGCCCCCTGAGGAGAGGGGAATGCGCGTGTTCTCTACATCACCCCCTCTCCTCGGGGAGAGGGGGCAGGGGGTGAGGGTACCTTTGCCTTATTTATTCTGCAATATCAGCACCCAATCCTGCTCATCCAGCGCGGCCGTCTCGGCGGTCTCCCCGGTGCGCGGGTCACGGCGGGTGGCAGAATAATCGCCTTTCAGGGTGACCGTTCCCTCGCCGGCGCTGAAGTAGAGGATGACGGTATCGCTATCGGCTTTGGCGAAGCATTCGCGATCGGTGTCGACGTAGTCCGCGGCGTCGACGGGTTCCAGTGCCGGCCAGTTCACCGACTCGTAGGCGCGGCGCAGGTGTGTCAGTTGGGCGGCGCCGGGGTAGTGCATCGCCTCCCACCAGGGTTTCGGCGCTCCCCAGTCTTTGAATTTCTCGTCATGCTCATCCTGGGTGGGGTACCACAGGCCGTGGGCGCCGTAGGTGAAGCCGAAGGAACCGCTCTGAATGGCCTTGTAGGCGTTGCGGCGCACCACGGCGTCGCTGAAGCCGAAGATGCCCTCGTAGGTAACCTCGCCTTCGAGCAACGGGAGATTCGGTTGCTCGGCATAAATTCCGCGATAGATACTCGCCGCCGGCCCTTCTGCCCCATGACCGCCTTGCAGCAGAATGTAGTCGTACCAGGGCTGCGTCCACGCCTGGCGCTTGTCGCCGCCGTGCCACCAGGGGTGGACGGTCATCGCTCGCCGGTAGGGGTCGTGGTCCTTGATGAACTGGCCCAGCGCCAGCACGCGCTCGATGCGGGCCAGGTCGGTTTCGGTATATTCGCCATTGTTGGAGGCGAGATTGTACTCGCCGCAGATGAGCCACCCCACCGCGCAGGCGCCGTAGCGCGCCAGCACATAGCCCCAGACGCGCTGCAGCTCCTCCAGCGTGGGCACGTCCAGTCCGTGGTGAAAGCCCAGGCCGATGACCGGCATGATGCCGGCGTCGTTGGCGTAGGCGATGTAGCGGTCCACGTCGTTCCAGTAGGCGGCGTTGAAGGTGTCGGTGTAAAGGTCGGAATACATGCCACCCACGCCGCTGGTGCCCAGGAAGGCCCAATGCACCACGGAGAAGCCCTGTGCCGCGCGCAGGTCGATGAGCGCGCGATACATCGACGGCGTCTCCGGCCGGTTGGACGTGTCGAACGGCATCAGGTGCGACGGACAGAACCACCAGGTATCGCCGAGCCAGAAGAAGGGCGTGCCGTCGGCGTAGGTCAGGTGCCGCCGGTTGTCGCCCACCCGCGGGAAGCCGCCGTGGCGATACAGCGGATTCTCCCCGCCCGCCGGCGCGACATCGAAGGCGCCTGCCTGCCCGTCCATGCCCGGGTCCTCGGCGCAGGTAACCGCATACGCCCACCGCCCCGGCAGCGTGGGCGTGAAGCGCACCTGCCAGCCCGCGCCATCATAAAACGCCGGGATGGTGATGAACGTCCCGTCCGGCCCGGTGAAGACCGCTGTCGCCACGACTCGCAGCGGGTGGGCGTGCTGGCGGGCGGGGGCCAGGCTGAGGGTGGTTGGACGCCACTGGGTGATCGGCTCGGTCATCGGGAACTCCTTTACAGGGGATTGTTCGGGGGAGGGAAGCGGTTTCCTGCTCCTGCGATAAGTATTCCTGGCGGGCATGTGAACCGGGAGTAGCCGGTTGCAGACAGCCAGGAGGGCGTGACCCTCATCGCGACTCGGGACGCCCCGCTCACCGAATCGCCCTCGCACGCGACGGCCAGGGCGGGTCAACACCGCCCGCGGACGCCCCAACGGCGCAATTGGGCAGGAATCTGCCCGAGAGCAGAAGAAATGTCTGGTGAGTGACCATCAGCAGTTCCGGCTGCAATAATCACAACACGACAAGGAGATATCCATGAATCTCACCGCCATTATCGGCAGCCCGCATGGGATGAAGGGAAACACGGCCGTGCTGCTGGAGGCCGTGATGAAGGGGGCGACGGACGCCGGGGCTGCGGTGCGGCTGTTTTCGCTGGCCGACCTGGCCGTGCAGCCGTGTACGGGGTGCGAGGCGTGCCACATCGTGGGCGACTGCGCCATCCGTGACGATTTCGAGACGGTTCTCGCGGCGCTGGTGGAGACGGATGGCCTCATCCTCGCCAGCCCGAACTACATCATCAGCGTCAGCGCGCAGGTGAAGGCGCTGCTCGACCGCTGTTCCGGGCCCATCCACCTGCAGGCGTTCGAGGGCAAATACGCCGCGGCGGTGGTTACCTCGGGCGGCGGCAACAGCGACGAGGTGGAGGCCTACATGCTGCGCGCGCTGCGCATGACCGGCTACACCAGCGTGGGCAGCGTGGGCGCGCTGGCGTGGCAGCTCCTGCGCGAAGAGACCCGCCGCCCCCTCCTCGACGCCGCCGAAGCGCTCGGCCACGCGCTGGTCGATGCCATTCGCACACAGCAAGTCTTCCCCGAACAGGCCGAGGAACGCCGCGCCATCGCCGAACGCATGCGCGACCTGGTAATCATGCGCAAGGACCACTGGCCATTCGAGTATGAGTATTGGATGGCGAAGATGGGGGGATAGAACACACACCCGTCAAGTCCCGTAGGGACGGCTGATGTTAGCCAGCCGTTTTAACGGCTGGGGGATTAGAGATGGTCCCGGTGCTGTTCCCAGCCGTTGAAACGGCTGGCTAGATTCAGTCGTCCCGCTGGGACTTGGGCGGGGTAGGTTCTATGCCCAGGCAGCAGGAACAACTGTTCGATTTATTGAATGAAGCGAAGACCAAATTTACACGGAGGTTTCTCATGGCGAACAGTTACACCGGGTGTTATATCCATTTCATTTTCGGCACGAAGTACCGTCACCCGTTGATTGCGCCGGCCATGCGTCCGCGTCTGTGGGAATATATAGGCGGGATTGCGCGTGAGCATAAGTTTGACGCGCTGTGCGTGGGGGGCGACGTCGATCACGCGCACGTGCTGATCGATATGTCCAGAACGCTCACCATAGCCCAATCGATCCAACTGCTCAAAGGCGGTTCGTCGAAATGGGTGAATGATACCTTCCGCACGTTCGGTGAGTTTCACTGGCAGACGGGGTATGGCGCGTTCAGCGTCGGCGCCGATGAACTGGATAGTGTCATCTATTACATACTGCACCAGGAAACCCACCACCACAATCAAGCGTTTCAGGACGAATATCTGTCATTGCTGGACCGATATGGCGTGGCATACGACGAACGCTACCTGTGGGATTGACGCGCTCCGCCAGTCCCAGCGGGACGACTGAGCCTAGCCAGCCGTTTTGAACGGCTGGAAATAGGAACTATATCAACACTCGCTCCCCATCCCCAGCCGTTGAAACGGCTGGCTAACTTCGGTCGTCCCGCTGGGACTGGGCGGGGGATAGAGACAGTGCGAGGCGCGTCCGATTGTTCCATCGGACGCGCCTCGCTGTTTGGGTGTCGATGCTCTTAGAAACTGTCTTCAAAGTGATCGTAGTCGGATCATGGAGGCTGGTTCGTGGCTGGCCAGGCGGATTCGCGAGAGTGTATCGAGTGATACATGCCAGCGAATCCAACGCCGCCAGGCGCGAACCAGACCCGTGAGACGACTGCGAGCACTTTGAAAACAGTTTCTTAGCCTTCTTTCATCGTCACCGCCACGTCGCGCGGAGGGATGGCGAGGGAGGAGCGGTGGACTTTGCCGGTGAGCATGTCGCGGAGGGGCTTGGTCAGCGGCACCTGCACCGAGATGGGGGAGTGGTTGATGAAAATCAGCACGGCGCGGCCGTCGGGGGCGGCGCGGCGGCAGAGCTCGACGCCGTCGGGCAACGAACCGAAGATGGGGGTGACTTTGCTGGCGGTGAGGAGCCAGTCGGCGAATTTCGCCATCATCTCGTCGTCCAACCAGGCGCCGACATAGGTGATGCGGCCTTTGCCGAACTTGCGGGTGACGACGGCGGGTTTGCCGTCCAGCCAACCGTGGCCGGGGCCGTAGCTCATCAGCACGTCGACGTCTTTGGCATCGGCGGAAATCCATTCGGCCCAGATTTGCGCGCGGCCTTCGCCCCAGCGGCCTTCCACGGGGATGGGCGCTTCCAGCGCGTAGAACTCTTCCACGTGCGCGCCCAGTCCCTGCGCCAGCACCGAGGGCTGGCGGGAGGGCAGCAGCGCGTTATAGGCGTCCTTGAAGCCGGTGCGCGGCCCCAGCACCAGGTGGCCGCCGGCCTGCATGAAGGGCCCCAGCGGCTTGAGAATGGCGTTGTGGAAGAGGTGCAGGTTGGGCGCCACCACCAGCTTGTAGGCGTCCAGCGGCGCCAGCGGGCTGATGATGTCGATCTCGTGGGTGAGGGTGCGCAGCGGGCGGTAGTAGTTGAGCAGATGCTGCACGGGATCGAACCCCTCGTGGTGCCGCTGCATGTTGATGGCCCAGCGGTCCTCGTACGAGTGGAGGATGGCGACCTCGGAGACGGGCGCGGTGCCGTCGAGCAGCGGGCCGACTTTCGCGAAATCCTTGCCCAGCTCGGCGACTTCGCCGTAGAAGGGGCGCGGGGCGCCGTCAGCGGCCACCAGGCTGCCATGGTACTGTTCTTGCCCGCCGAGGGCGCTGCGCCACTGCCAGTAGCTGATGGCGTCGGCGCCGTGGCCCACCGCGTGCCAGGCCATGCAGCGACCTTCGCCGGGGTAGAGGGCGTTATTGACGCCTTTCCAGTTCACCCAGCCGGGCTGCGTCTCCAACAGGTAGAAATTCTTGCGCTTGAAGCCGCGGGTCAGGTCGTGTACCGCGCCATTGGCGAGGACATCCAGATGGCCCGAGCCGACGTAATTATCCCAGGAGACGATGTCCAGTTCGTCGGATAGCGTGTAGTGGTCGAAGAGGTCGTACCAGCCCATGAAGTTATGGGTGATCCACTGGCGCGGGTCGGCGTGGGCGCGAATGGCTTCTACCTGCACATGCTGGTAGTGTTTGTAGACGTCGGTGATGAAGAGCTTGTAATCGAGCTGCAGGCCGGGATTGTGGCCGCCGAAGGCCAGGGGGATCTGCGACCAGTCGGTATATTCCTGGCTCCAGTAGGCGGTGGACCAGCGCTTGTTGAGCTTCTCCAGCGAGCCGTGGCGGGTCTGCAGGAAGGCCTGGAAGGCCGCGCGGGTGTCCGGCCCCCAGGACTCGCGGTGATACTCGTTGTCGATCTGCCAGCCGATGACGTGCGGATTACTGCCAAAACGCTGCGCCATTTCGCCGGCGATGCGCGCGCAGCATGCCAGGTATGTCGGGTTGCCGGCGTTGAAGTGGCAGCGCGCGCCGTGGGTGGCCTGGCGGCCGTCGGCGTTGATGGCCAGTGTTTCGGGATAGGCCTGCGTGAGCCATGCCGGGGGCGCGGCAGTGGGGGTGCCGATAATCGTCTGCAGGCCGTATTCCGCGGCGAGGGCGATGGCGCGCTCCAGCCAGTCGAACTCGAAGCGGCCTTCCGCCGGTTCCAGCCGGCTCCAGGCGAATTCGCCCACCCGCACCATATTCATTCCCGCGTCGCGCATCAGCTTCAGGTCGTCCGCCCAGCGGGCTTCATCCCAATGCTCGGGGTACCAGGCACATCCCAAAATCATCGCGGTGCACTCCTCAAGTAGGGTGTTGCTACATTCGCTGCCGGGAGGGGAACTCCTGCCGGCTTCGCCGACCAGCATACCAGTCCGTAAAGCAATTCGAGTGAGAGGACGGCAACCTCACTCATTTGCTCGATATTGTCGAAATTACTTTTTCGCGGTATTATGAAGGTGGTAAGTCCATGCCCGGCACAGTCTGGCCATGATGAGCCAGGGCTTGCCCCCGACGTCTCTACCCCGGAATAGTTCGGTGTTCTGTCGCATGACAGGGGATGGAAGTTCAGTTGATGATGACCACACAAGCCACGGAGATTCTCGTCGTCGATGACGATATCCAGATTCGCCGCTTGCTGGTGACCCTGCTCACGGCCGGCAGCTACCATGTGCGCGCGGCCGCTTGCGCCGCCGAGAGCCTGCGCCTGGCCACCGAGCAACCACCCGACCTGATCATCCTCGACCTGATGATGCCGGGAATGAACGGCATTGACGCCTGCCGCGCGCTGCGCGAATGGTTCAAGGGGCCGATTCTGTTCCTCACCGTCAACGACAGCGACCGCTCTATCATCAGCGCGCTGGACGCGGGCGGCGATGATTATCTGACGAAACCGTTCTCCAGCGGCGAGCTGCTGGCGCGGATGCGCGCGCTGCTGCGGCGGGCACAACCGTCCACCACGCAACTGACCGCCGGCGCGCTGGTCATCGACCTGGCGCACCGCGCCGTGACGCTGGACGGCACGCCGATGACCGTCACCCCCACCGAATTCGACATCCTGGCGTTGTTGGTGCAGCATAACGGCTGCATCGTGACCCAGCAGGAGATTCTGGGCACAGTGTGGGGCGACGAAGACCTGGCCATGCTGCCCACGCTGCGCATGCATGTGAGCAACCTGCGTAAAAAACTCTCCACCCCCACCACCGAATACGCCACCATCGACACCATTTCGCGCATCGGCTACCGCTTCCAGTTGGACGGGGCGGTGGCGTAGATACCAGACCGGCTTTTCTGATCGCCCCACTCCCCATGCCATTCGTGTATAGGTCGGCGCCAGTGTGCCAACCCGGCCCCCCTCCCCAACCCTCCCCCCGTGCCTTTCGCTGCGCTCCATGCACAGGGTACGGGGGGAGGACTGGGGACATACGCGCTACATTAGCGCATATTGAGCGTCTACATTGTGGTCGAGTGTGCCGTGTCATGACACCGTTCTCCCCTTCCCTTGCGCAGCGCAGTGGAGCGGGGGAAGGGGCTGGGGGATGGGGGCCGATTAGGCACAAATGCAGCGCGAATGAGGGCTGGGGAGGGGGGCCGGGTTTAGCGTTCGGTACCCTAAAACAACGCCCGCTGATCGCACGCCCGCACCGGGCCGAAGCTGCGCCGGTGGGCGGGGCAGGGACCCAGGCGCCGCAGGGCCGCCAGGTGGTCAGGGGTGGGATAGCCCTTGTGCCGCGCGAAGCCGTAGCCGGGATACTCCGCGTCGAGGGCGATGAGCAGGCGGTCGCGGGTAACCTTGGCGAGGATTGACGCGGCGGCGATGCTGGCGGAGCGGCTGTCGCCCTTGATGAGGTTGTGCTGCGGCACCGGCGGATCGGGCAGCGGCAGGCCATCCACCAGCGCGAGGTCGGGGACGGGCCGCAGGGCGCGCAACGCGGCGCGCATGCCATAGTGGGTGGCGCGCAGGATGTTCAGCTCGTCGATGACTGTCGCCGGCACCACTTCCACCGCCCACGCCGCCGCCTCCGCGACGATGATGTCATACAGGCGTTCGCGCACTTCGGCCGGCACCTGCTTGGAATCGTTCAGCCCCGCGGGGAACCAGTCGACGGGCAGGATTACCGCCGCCGTCACCACCGGCCCCGCCAGCGGCCCGCGCCCCGCTTCATCCACCCCGGCAATGACCCGCGCGCCGGCGGCAGTCAGCTCGTGCTCGATCTGCCAGAGGCGGGTGCGGCGGTCGGGTTTGGGGGTGGGGGAATCCGGCATACAGCGAATCCGCCTTACAGCAGCTTGATCCGCTTTGGCGGCCAGAAGACGGCCACGGCGCGGCCCTTGATGTGGCTGAGCGGCACCACGCCCCAGTAGCGGCTGTCAAAGCTGCCGCCGCGGTTGTCGCCCATCACGAAGACGGCGTCGGCGGGCACCACGAAGACATCGCCGTCCACGTGCGGATTCAGGCGCTGGGCATATAACACATGGGTGTCGTACCATTCCAGCACCCATTCAAACAGCAATCCGCTGTGCGAGATGCCGTTTTCGTCGATATACCCGAAAAAGGCCTGCAGATTGTTGGCATCTACCGTGCCGTCCGCGTTCGCGTGGAGTTCCGGGAAGGGCGGTAATTTTCGCGGCACCGATCGCGGCAGGCTGGGGGGATTGAGTTGTTCCAGTGGTGTTTCCGGCAGGTATGGCTCCTCGATCGCCTTCCCGTTAATGAAGACGAGCCCCTTTTTCCCATCGATGCGGATGCGGTCGCCGGGTTGCCCGACCACGCGCTTGATGAAGGCATCACGCCGCCCCGGCAAGTCGGGCAGGTAGTAGAGTATCTCCGCGGCATCTTGCAATGGCGTCTGGCGGTTTTGCGCGCGCATCTGATTCCACGCCGGCAGCAGCTTCGCATTGGCTTCGCCGGGATTTTCGAGAATCCAGCGGCGCAGTTGCAGGTCGCGGTTGTTGCCTTCAATTGCCTCGGTGGCCGGCTCGAATATGACGATTTCGCCGCGGCGCGGCGCGCGGAAGCGCAGCACGAAGCGGTTGGCAATGAGCTTGTCCCCTTCGCGCTTGGGCCCATCCTTCACCAGCGTGGCGGCAAACTGCGGGCTGCTGGCCAGCGCCGGATCAAACGGCCCCAGCAGCGTGGGCTCCATGCTGGCGGAGGGGATGAAGAACGTCTGCAGCAGAAACGGGCGCACCAGCCCGAAGACGAGGATGAGCGCGATGAGCAGGGTGTCGATGGCTTCGAGCCCCAGGTCCTTCGGCTTTTGGTCAGTTTTCTCCGGCAGCCGAGTCGCCCATTTCCCGGTGAGGGAGATGTTGTCAAAGACACGTCCGACAACCCAGTGTACCAGCGCGAGCCAGCCCACGATGATGGCAATGGTGACGGGCAGGCTGACCCGCTCGTAGAAGAGGATAAGCGGCACCAGCGCGAGGGCGTAGAGCGCATATTCGACGACGACCTGCAGGCGGTAGGGCGGCGGCGTGGTTCTCGGCGGCGGCGGCGGCAGTGGGTGGCCTTTACGGTAGCCCATGTAGATGAGCCGCATGACCAGCACCACCACGACCAGCGCGACGACGACGCGCCAATCTTCTAGCGCCAGCAGCAGACGGGATAGGAGGATCGCGAATGGTGACATGACGAATAGCCTCGTGCGTATTATACCGCGGTCGCCGGCGCCTGTCCCTGTTTCCGGGTAAATATCCGGTCAAGCGGTTGACGGTTCGGTCAGCGCACCGGACCCAGCCGGCTGAGCGGCCAGAAAACGAAGACGACGTTGCCGATGACGGTGTCGCGCGGCAGCAGGCCCCACACGTGGCCGTCGTGACTGTCGTTGCGGTTATCGCCGAGCACCAGCAGGTAGCCTTTGGGGATCACCAGGTCGCGGCCTTTAACGTGGGGTTGCAGATCGTTGGGGATACCCGCGCCGAGCTTGGGCGAGAAGTCGCCGTAGCTGGTGATGGGGAACTCATAATTCGGCGCCGTGTATGGCTCTTTCACCAGCACGCCGTTGCGGTGCACGCCGTCAAAATCGATGCGGATGCGGTCGCCCGGCACGCCGACGACGCGCTTCACGTAATCCGGCGGCGGCTTGGTGAGGTCCACCGTCTCCATGTGCGTTTCCTGCGCTTTGCGCGGCGCGTGGAAGACGATGATGTCGCCCGCGCGCGGCTCGCGCAGGCGGTAGGTGATCTTCGACGCCAGCACCTTGTCCTGAATCTGCAGCGTGGGCTCCATGCTGCCCGAGGGAATGTAGAACGCCTGCAGCAGGAAGGGGCGGATGATGCAGAAGACGAGGATGACGGCAATCATCGCCGAGTCGAGCAGCTCGTGCCAGAGATTGGTGGGGCGCTCGCGCGGTTCCCCGGCGCTCTCCGGCTCGGTGACGTGTTCCGCCGGCGCGGCAGGCGGCGGGGCGGCGGCGTCTTCCTCCCACAGCGTCTCGGGCGGGGTGGCGGCGGGTTCGGCGGCGACGTCGAACTCCGTGGCAACCGGGGCCGGCGGGGGCGCGGCGACCGCCATATCGAGCTGCAGCGGGGGCATCACCTGCTCAGCGATGGCGGGGTCGTCGGGCGCCAGGGCGGGGCCGTCCGGCGCGGCGACGGGGTCGGGATGGGCGTCCATGATACGGTGAATCGCGTACGAGGCCAGCCGCAATCCCAGCAGGATCGCCAGCAGCGCGTACGGAAACCATGGATCGTCAAAGTTGATAGCAACAAAGGTCACGCGGGTCACCTGTGACCGGGCGGCCAACATCTCCCGCGGTGCGAAACGGGATCAGGGCGGGTGGCAGGCCACCCGCCCTGATCGTGTGTCTGGCGGAACGCCTCCGGTCAATCCGAAGCGTATTATACCCGCCCACGCTCTTTGATACGCGTGGCGCGCGCGCCGATGCGTTTGCGCAGGTAGTACAGGCGAGCGCGGCGGACTTTCCCGAGGCGCACCACTTCGATCTTGTCGATCATCGGCGAGTGTACCAGGAAGACGCGCTCCACCCCCACACCGTTGCTGATGCGGCGCACGGTGACGCGCTCGTTCAGCAGACCCTTTTGATGGCGAATGACCACGCCCTCATAGAGCTGGATGCGCTCGCGGTTGCCTTCCTTCACCTTCAGGTGTACGCGCAGCGAGTCGCCGGTGCGGAACTTCGGGCGGCCTGGAATGACCTGTTCGGCCTCCAGTTCACGGATCAGCCCGTAGTTCATCTTGTTCGATTTTGCCATCGTGTTCACTCCCGGCCGAGCGGTCGGCTTGCTCTGCCTTCTGCCGACATTCAGCCTGTATGCGATCCAGCAGGCGCCGGTCCTCCTGGGTGAGCGGGGCCGTCTCCAGCAGATCGGGCCGCCGCGCCAGGGTCCGGCGCAGGGATTGTTCCCGGCGCCAGATTCGGATCGCTTCATGGTGCCCGGAGAGAAGGATCTCCGGCACCGCCCACCCCCGGAACTCGGGTGGGCGGGTATAGTGCGGGTACTCCAGGAGCCCCGTCACAAAACTTTCAGTTTCCGCGGCGCCTTCGCCGCCCAGCACGCCCGGGATCAACCGGGCCACCGCGTCGATGACGGTCAGCGCCGGCAGCTCGCCGCCGGTGAGCACGTAATCGCCCACGGAGATCTCGCGCTGCGCGAGATGCATGTGTATGCGTTCGTCCATCGCCTCGTAGCGCCCGCAGACGAACACCAGATGATCATACCCGTCCGCGAGCTCTTGTGCAAGCGCCTGGGTGAAGCACTCGCCGGTGGGGGCCATCACCACCACCAGTTCCCGCGGGCCGCCCTCGCGCACGGCTTCCACCGCTTCGAAGATCGGCTCCGGCTTCATCACCATCCCCACGCCGCCCCCGTAGGGGTAGTCGTCGGTCAGATGATGCTTGTCGTGCGTGTAGTCGCGCACCTGGTGCGCGCGGCACGCCAGCAGCCCCGCCGCCTGCGCCCGCCCCAGCATGCTCTCCGCCCAGTAGGCCTCGAACACGCGGGGCAGCAGCGTGATCACATCCACTCGGAGGGGCGGTCTCGGCTGCGCTGCGTCTGTCATCGCCCCCTCACCCCCCGGCCCTCTCTCCCCGAGGAGAGGGGGATTGTGCTGTTATACCGCGACCATCCAGCTATGCGTGTCGGCGATTTCGCCGTACTGGATGCCCTGCAGTGTTGTATACAGTTGCGTCAGCGTGGCGCCCGCCACGTCCGGCTGCCCGAAGGTGAAGGTGCGCGCGCGGGTGACCACTTCGTGGATCGGGGTGATCACCGCGGCGGTGCCGCAGGCACCCACTTCGCTGAATTGATCCAACTCGGCCAGCGGTATCTGCTCGCGCGTCACCGTCAGGCCCATCTCCGCCGCCAGCACCTGCAGCGAAGCGTTGGTGACGCTTTGCAGGATGGAGGTGGAGGCCGGCGTTTTGTATTCGCCCGCCGGGGTGATGCCGATGAAGTTCGACGTGCCGAACTCGTCCACGTATTTATGCTCCACCGGATCGGTGAAGAGCACGATGGGGTAGCCGTCGTGCTTCGCGGTGTAGTAGGGCAGCAGGCTGGCGGCGTAGTTGCCGGCGCACTTGGCGCGGCCGGTGCCCTGCGCCGCGGCGCGGTCGAACTCGTCGATGGCGATGGCGCGCAGCGGGGAGAAGCCGTTCTTGTAGTATGGCCCCACCGGCGTCACCAGCATCAGCAGGGTGTAGGTGCTCGACGCGTTGATGCCCACCATCGGCTCGGTGCCGAACATCACCGGGCGAATGTAGAGGCTGGCGCCGGTGCCGTACGGGGGCACGAAGGCAGTATTATGCGCCACGGCGCGGCGGCAGGCGTCGATGAACAGCGCCTCGGACGGCGCCTGCATGCACAGCCGCGCGGCGGACTCCGCCATGCGGCGCGCGTTCATTGCCGGGCGGAACATGGCGATGGTGCCGTCTTGACGGGTGAACGCCTTCAGGCCTTCGAAGATCGCCTGGCCGTAGTGCAGGCAGTTGGCGGCGACGTGCAGGGAGATATAGGGATCGGTGGCGATGACCGGCTCGCTCCACGCGCCATCGGCGTAGTCCAGGCGAATGTAGCCATGCGTCGGCAGATATTGAAAGCCGAGATTCGCCCAGTCCAGGTCTGCTTTTTGTTGTGGTGTCGTCATCGCGTGTTCTCCCAGCACATGCTTACTCGCCCAATTCATGCTTCTTCAATCCCGTGCGCGCCTCGACCAGCATGCGCCCGTTCTCCAGATCGATCTCGCGGATGAATTCCTTCACCGCGGGGATGAGCGCCAGCGGCGTCTCATACACGTCGTTCGCGCCGGTGGGAATAATCGCGGTGATGCGCCCCAGCGATTCGCCGGCGGTGGTGACCACCTCCAGCCCCATCAGCTCGTGATAATAGTACTCGTCTTCCTCCAGCGGCACCGCCTGCGACAGCGGCACCACCAGGTGCGCGCCGCGCAGCGCCTCCGCCGACTCCACCGTCTCCACGCCTTCCAGCTTCAGGCTGATGCGTTTGCCGACACGATTGGACCGCTCCACGCGCACCACGCGCATGGTCTCGCCCTGGCGCACCCCGACGTCCCGCAGGTCGTCAAAGCGCTCCGGGAAGTCGGTGTGGGGGAAGACTTTCACTTCCCCTTTCAGCCCCAGCGGCGCGGTGATCTCGCCGATCAGCAGCGACCAGGGGTCATTGCTGTCCGGGGAGGACGATTTGCGATTGTGGGAGGATGACATCTTGCGGACTCATCGCCTGTTCGCGGAGTTCCACCACGATGCCGTCTTTCACGATCACCTGGTAGCCCGCCAATTTTGCAAAGAGATTGTCGCCGATATTGACATCGATGAAGCCCTCGATGTTGCCGCGCGGGTATTCCGAGCCGATTTCCAGCGCGTCGATTTCCTTTTTGCGGTCGCCCAGCTCGTGCTTGATGGCGGTCAGCCGCTGCTTCTCGGCCTCGATCTGCTGGCGGGCGGCCATGGCGCGGTTGAGGTCCGCGCGCTGCAGTTCGGCCAGCGCGTGGCGCGCGCGGAAATCGAACTGCTCCATCTGGCGCGTGACTTCTTCGAGCGCCGCATCAAACTCTTCCGTCAACCGGTTTTTCAACTCGGTGGTGACGATGAAAATTAAGGCAACTTCCTGTCGCAGACGCAATGTCTCCATGCCCACTCCTTACCCCCGCTGGCGAAGCCAGCTCCAGCATCGACACCGGCGCAGCCGGCTCCGACCGGCCGGGTCAGCGACCCGGCCGGCGATTGTTGAAGTTGAAGTCGATCCAGACCGTCTTGTCGTGCAGGCCGCCGCCGGCGCGCAGCAGAATGCGCAGGGCATTGGCCACGCGGCCGTTCTTGCCGATGACCTTGCCCATGTCTTCCGGATCCACCAGCACGTTGTAGGCGACGTTCGTCTGGCCCTGCGACTCGCGGATGATGATGGCATCCGGGTGGTCGACCAGCGATGACACCAGATAGTAAATCAACTCTTTCACGGCACACCCCTTCCCCGGGCGCGGCGCGCCCCCGGGCGGCGCGTTTTACTCGGCCCGCGGCTCGGTCTCTTCGGCGACCACGGCCTCTTCGGTGGCGGTGTCCTGAGTCTCGTCGACACTGCCGCCCTCTTCGGCCGGCGCCTCTTCAGCGATAGCCTCTTCGGCGATAGCCTCTTCAGCAATGGCCTCTTCGACGACCGGCTCGGCGACGACGACCGGCGCAGGCGCGGGGGCCGGAGCCGGGGCGGGCGCCACTTCGATCAGCGAGTCCAGCGTGGCCTCACCCTGGAAGACCGCCCACAGGCCCTTGCGCACGAACATGGCGCGGACGACGTCGGTGGGCTGGGCGCCCTGCTGCAGCCAGTACAGCGCGCGGTCGTTTTTGAAGACCACCGTCGCGGGGTCGGTGAGCGGGTTGTAATGGCCGATGATCTCGATGAAGCGGCCATCACGCGGGGCGCGGGCATCGGCGATGACGATGCGATACGCGGGTTGTTTCTTGGCGCCCACACGGCGCAGACGAATTTTCACTGCCACGGGTTGTGGTTCTCCTTTGTTTTTACTCGGGGTGTCTCCCCGGGCCGGGAAGGCTCCCTGGGAGCCGGGCCGGCCACTGTTGCACTCAGGCTGTCGGGACGGGCGCTCTACCCGAAGGGAGCGCGGCGCGTCCATAAATCTTTCGGGAACTATTCCCGGCTTAAAACGGGAACGGGAGGCCCCCGCCTGGCCCGCTCTTTTTGCCACCGCCGAGCAGCCCGCCCATTTTACCGGCTTTGCCGCTCTTTTCCATGGCCATGAACTGGCCCATCATCTGCTTCATCTGCTCGAACTGCTTCAGCATCTGGTTCACCTCCGTCACGGAGGTGCCGCTGCCGGCGGCGATGCGGCGCCGGCGGCTGCCGTTCAATATTTCCGGACGGCGGCGCTCGGACTTCGTCATCGACGACAGGATGGCGCGCACCCGCAGCAGCCGTTTCGGGTCGACTTGCATCGCCCCGCCCATCTGCGCCTTCATCTGTCCCATGCCGGGAATCATATCGAGCAGTTGATCCAGCGGCCCCATCTGCGTCAGTTGATCGAGTTGCTGGGCAAAATCGTCCAGGTCGAAGGTGCGGTTGCGGATGCGCTGCTCCATGCGTTCCGCCTGCTCGGCGTCCACCGTCGCCTCGACCTTCTCAATGAGCGACAGCACGTCGCCCATGCCCAGGATGCGCGAGGCCAGCCGATCCGGATGAAAGACCTCCAGCGCATCGTATTTTTCGCCGGTGCCCAGGAAGCGGATAGGCTTCCCCGTCACCTGGCGGATGGAGAGCGCCGCGCCGCCGCGCGTATCGCCGTCCACCTTCGTTAAAATGAAACCAGTCACATCCAGCCGGGCGTTGAATTGCTCGGCGACGTTCACGGCATCCTGGCCGGTCATCGCGTCCAGCACCAGCAGGATTTCCTGCGGCTGGGCGGCATCGCGCACCGCGACAACCTCGTCCATCAATTCGTCATTCACGTGCAGGCGGCCGGCGGTATCCACCACCAGGTGGGTATAGCCGTGCTCCCGCGCGTGTACCAGCGCCGCGCGCGCCACGTCCACCGGGGCGTGCGCCGTGCCCATCTGAAAGACCGGCACGTTCACCGCCGCGCCCACCACCTGCAACTGCTGGATGGCAGCCGGGCGCGCCAGGTCGGTGGCGACCAGCAACGGGCGCAGTCCTTGCTTGCGCAGCGTGGCGGCCAGCTTGCCGCTGGTCGTCGTTTTGCCGCCACCCTGCAGGCCCACGATCAGGTAGACAGCGGGCGGTTTCGCCGCCGTCGCCAGCGGGCCGCCTTCGGCCCCGAGCAGCTCCAGCAGCTCGTCGTGGACGATCTTCACTACCTGTTGCGCGGGATTCAGCCCCTCGAGCACGTCCGTGCCGACAGCTTTCTCCTTCACGCGGGCAACGAATTCCTTCACCACGCGGAAGTTGACATCGGCCTCGAGCAGCGCCAGACGAATCTGGCGCATCGCTTCGGTGACGTCGGCGTCGGTTAGCCGCCCTTTGCGTCCCAGCGCGCCGAACAGGTTCTGCAGTTTTTGCGTCAGGCTCTCAAACATCGCGGATTCGGCCTCCGCGCCCGCCATCCCGCGGGCGCAACGGATGAGTATACCAGCCTCGTCCGCGCGGTGTCAAAGGGAAAACCCGACACCCGTGCGCCCCGGCGTGGCCGGGGCGCACGGGTGAATGGGCTTATTTGATCTCGACGGTGGCGCCGCCATCTTCGAGGGTCTTCTTGGTGGCGTCGGCGTCTTCCTTCGTGGTGCCTTCCTTGACGGCCTTCGGCGCGCCTTCCACCAGGTCTTTCGCCTCTTTGAGGCCCAGACCGGTCAGTTCGCGGACGACCTTGATGACGTTGATCTTCTTCGCGGCGTCGAAACCGGTGAGGATCACGTCGAACGCGGTCTTCTCTTCCACTTCTTCGGCGGGAGCCGCGGCGGCGGCGACGGCCGGGCCGGCGGCCACGGCGGCCATCGGGGTCACGCCCCACTTGTCCTGCATCGTTTTATAGAGGTCCACGATGTCCAGCAGGGACATCTGCTCGATGGCCTCAATGATCTGATCTTTGGTCAATGCCATGGGAATCTTCTCCTTCATAAAAATGGTGCGGGCCGCGCCCGCGTCAATGCCTTTGGGTCGTGGAGCCCTACGCGGCCCCGGCTTGCTTGTTCTGGTAGGCTTCGATGGTCCCGACCAGGTTCGACAGCACCGTGCCCAGCGTGGAGACCACACTGGTCACCGGGGACTGCAATGTCCCGACCAACTGCGCGAGGATCTGTTCGCGCGGCGGGAGCGTGGCGAGGGCTTCGACATCGGTTGCGGTCATTTCGCGGGTGCCGAGTAGGCCGCCTTTGATTTCCGGCAGGCCTTTGCGCAGCTCTTTCACGAAGGCCGTGAGCGCCTTGGTGGCTTCCACGGGATCGCCTTCGACGAAGAGGATGGCGTTCGGTCCTTCCAGCAGACCGTCCATCGTCGGCATGGATTTTTCGCGCAGGGCGATCTTCAGCAGGGTGTTTTTCACCACTACGAAGCGCGCGCCCAGCGGTCGCAGGCGCTTGCGCAGATTGGCAAGCTGCTCCACGGTGAGGCCGCGATAATCGGCCACGATGGCAGCCTGAGTCCGGTCGAGGGTGTCGACCAGTCCGCTCACGGTCATCTCTTTCTGTGGCGTTGGCAACGTTGTCACCTCCTTTGTCTGCAAGATCGGTTGGACCGTCGGCTGGGCCAAAAAAAACGCGCCGTGCTCCCAGGGGGAACAGCGGCGCGATGTCGTCTACGAACGGACCGGCGCGTTTTCGCGCGGGTCACGGTCGTCCACAACCTCGGCAGGCGGCTCGAAAGCCTTATGCAAAGCACCTGCTGTCTCCGGCGGGTCAAACCGAGAGGGAAGTATACCGGGCCGCGCGCCGCCTGTCAAGTGCCGCGACGGCGGTACGTCCTGGTGCGTGGGATAATTCTCCCCAAATGCGGTATATATAGTGATGGATACCGCCGAAAACCTCCGCATCCGCGCCCGCTACTACACAGGAGAGCGGTTCGCGTGGTACAATAGACAGCCCGTGGCAAGAGGAGTTCCGATTGCCGGGGGCGAATGAGGCACATACAGTCTTTATGCAAAGAGAGAATGCCATGGCTCGTCGCTTGATCTTTGTGGCGCTCATCATCGGGATGGTCTGCGTCATCGCGCTGTCGCTGCGGCCGTCGCCGGTCTTCGCCCAGGAAGATAACACCTGGACGATCACCGATACCGACGACACGAAGAAGGACGATCCCAAAAAGGACGATCCGAAGACGGACGACACGCCGAAGACCGATGATACGACCACGGATGACGGGAGCGAAGACCCCGTCGATGCCGTGAAGCCGGCGCTGCCCGCGCTGCCCAAGCAGGTAATCCCCTCCAAGGCGCAGATGCGCGACTTGCTGAACGAAGAGAAGTTCGGCAATGCGGAGGGCGCGTACCTGCAGTGGGCGTCCTACTGGCGCGAAGACGATCCGAAGCTGCTGCACTCCATCGAGCGCAGCGTGCTGCTGAAGCAGTACCGCGATGGCAAGTTCGCCGCCCTCTCCGCGCTGGTGCAGTCCGGCGACGTGGAAGCCCGCGGCCTGCTGCGCGCGGCGGTGCTGGCCGGCGGCAACGGCATGCCCTCCGAAGAGTTCGTGAACGGCATCCGCTTCCTGGGCGCCATCCGCGACGCCTCCGCGCTGAACATGCTCCGCCTGTCCCTCTACAGTGAAGACGCGGCGGTGGTGCTGGCCTCCATCGACGCGTTGGGCAACATCGGCGACAAGCGGCTGGCCCCCGAGCTCTTCAAAATGCTGGATGACGCCGACGCCGCGCGCACCGTGGCGCTGGTGCGGGCGCTGGCGAAGCTGGGCTCCACCAAGCAGCTCCTGGCGCGCTTCACCCCGCAGCTCCGCTTCCCGCTCGCCGGCGCCAAGGAAAAAGCCGCGCTGGCGCTGGGCGCGCTGGGCGATCCGGGCGGGTGGAACCTGCTGATGGACATGGTGAGCAAAAAGGACAAAGCGTATTACCCGCTGGTGATCACCGTGCTGGGCGCGCTGCCCTCCGAGGAGAGCGCCGAAGCCGTGTCTGTCGCGCTGGCCGGCAACGAGGCCGAGCAACTGGCGGCGATGCAGAGCTTGAACGTGCTGCCGGCGCTGCAGGCGTGCCGCACGCTGCAGGCGACCGCGCAGAACGCCGACGCGCCGGTGAAGGTGCGCGTGGCCGCCATCGATCTGTTGGCC
Source organism: uncultured bacterium (assembly GCA_964590255.1). Classification (GTDB taxonomy): domain Bacteria; phylum Armatimonadota; class Hebobacteria; order CAIYQO01; family CAIYQO01; genus JAKIYB01. The sequence continues at coordinate 9,529 of CAZPYA010000019.1, read as the reverse complement.
GCCTACCAGTATCGTCCCACGCAGAAGATGCTGCGCGCCATGGTCGCCGACCTCTCCGGCGAAGTGGACGCGCCCGCGGCCGCCGCGGCTACTGACGCCCCGGTGGCGGTGGATGCCGCGACGGACGCGAAAGCCGAACCGAAAGCCGCGCCGCTGGAGCCCGCGGTGAAGGCCGCCGCCATCCGCGCGATGGTGAAGTTCAACATGCTCGGCGCGCAGCCGGTGCGCGAGATGATTCGCCAGCGCTTCGCCAGTCCGCTGGACGATGTCGCCCTCGCCGCCCGCACCGCCATGCTACAGTATGCGTCGGGCATGCTGAGCACCCCGAAGAAATAAATAAGCGATCCTCATACCAAACACCACGGGGCAGGTCTTGTGACCTGCCCCGTGGTGTTTAGCGTGCGGATATCTCATCCGCATCTTACCCCGCGTCGCTCTCGTCCAGCAGGATGCCGCCTTCGATGCCGACGATAACCCGTCGCACCGGGATGCGCGTGCCGGCCGCCTGCATCGCCAGTTCGACGAACTGGTCCAGCCCGCGGCAGCAGGGTACCTGCATCATCACGATGGTGATGCTTTTAATGCCAGCCTCGGTGATCATCGCCGCCAGCTTCTCCACATACCCCTGCGGGTTGTCCAGCTTCGGGCAGGCGATGGCCAGCGCCTTGCCCTCCAGGTATTTCGGGTGAAAACTGCCGAAGGAGAATGCCGCGCAGTCCGCCGCCAGCAGCAGGTCCGCCCCCTGGAAATACGGCGCGTAGGGCGACACCAGGTGGAGCTGGATAGGCCACTGGCGCAGCGCGCTGGGCACCTCGGCGTCAGTCGTGGCGCACGGCGCCGCCGGCGCGGCGAACTGCCGCATCGCCGACCCCGGACAGCCGCCGCCGCCGTGCCCATGGCCGTGCCCGTGTTTGGCCGGCTCCGGCGCATGCTGATGGTCGTGCTGCGGGGCGCGCCCCAGCCGCGCCAGGTGTTGTTCCACCGCCGCTTCGTCAAAGGCCGCGGCATCGCGCTCGACAATGGTAATGGCCCCCTGCGGGCACTCGCCCAGGCACGCGCCCAAGCCGTCGCAGTACAGGTCTTTCACCAGCCGCGCCTTGCCATCGATAATCGCAATCGCGCCTTCCGCACAGGACGGCACGCACAGGCCGCACCCGTTGCACAGGTCTTCGTCAATCTCCACAATCTTTCGCACCGCCATCGCTTTACGCCTCCGTCTGGATGATGGCCTCAATATACCGCAATGGCGCGAGGAAGACTATGATTTTAGTCATAAAGTCGGGAATTGATGTCTACGGGGTAAAAAACGGGCCGGGCACAAAGGCCCGGCCCGTTTCGTTCATTCAGCCGCCGGTTCAGCGGGCGGCGCTTCGTCTTTTTTGACCCGTGGCTTGCGCGGGGCGCGGGGCTTGCGCGCGGGTTTTTCCGGTTCCGGTTCCGGTTCCGGCTCGGGAGTCGGTTCCGGTTCCGGTTCGGCCACCGGTTCCAGCGTCAGTTGCGGCTCCGGCTCGGTGGCCTTCTTGCGACGCGGGGCGCGGCGTTTCGGTTTCACGGGTTCCGGTTCCGGCGTCGGCTCGACAGGACTCTCACCCTCCGGCACTTCGCCATCGGAGCCTTCGATGGCGCTGATCATCGTCATCAGCGCTTCGGCGGCGACGTCCGGCGGAATTTCCTCGAACTGCGGCTCCAACTGCACCATTTCGGTCTGCTGGCGATCGCCGCGCTTGTGGCGGCGTCCGCCGCGGCGGCGGCGGCGCTTGGCGGCCGGCTCGGTGGAGGTGACGCCCGGTTCGGTCTCGGTAGGCGTCTCGTCGATGACCGCTTCCACCAGCTCTTCCGACACCTCGCCATCCTCGACCGACGGCGCTTCGCCGGCCGGCTGCTCGGCGCGGGTGCCTTTGCCCCGGCGGCGGCGACGGCGCTTGCGGCCGGCGACGACAGTTTCGTCCGCTTCGCCGGCGACGGGCTCGGCGGCGGCGATGGCCTCGGTGATCGGTGGCTCAATCGCAACGACGGGCGCGGTGTCCTCGGCCTCCGCGTGCGGCTGGATGACGGTCATCTCACCGCGTTCGCGGCGCGACGTCGGTTTCTTGCGGCGGCCGCGGCGGTCGCGCTCGGGTTCCGGCTCCAGCTCTTCCTCGTTGGCGGCAAAGCCGCCGGAGGTGGGCGACAGCAGGCTCATGCCGTCCGGCGGCACCAGGGCCAGCTCTTCGCGCAGGTAGGTGGGCAGCACCGACAGCGGCACCAGCGGCGGCCGCTCGTGCGGAGTCGTTTGCTCGCCGCGCGCGCCGCGCAGTTTTTCGGTCAGCGGTTCGGCGGTGGCGAAGGAGGTCGTCAGTGAGGTGAGTTTGACCTTCACCCGCGCGCCCACTGGAGCATCCAGGCCGGGCACCACGATGAAGATGCCTTTTGCCGCCACCAGCGGGTCCAGCGACAGCTCCGGATCGGGGTTCATCACCTGGGCTTCGAGGATCTCGTCCTCCTCCAGGTGCGGCACGGCGGCGATGGCTTGTTCCAGCGTCAGCCGCTCCAGCCGGTAGGTATTCGGGTGATAATCTTCTTCCGCGCGGAAGTAGACCGGGTGGCCGATATACAGTTCCAGGTCGCGATGCGCCTCGCCTTCGTAGCCGAGCATGCCGGCCACCACCCGCGGGTGGGCGTAGACGAGGAAGGCTTCCGTCTCGGCATGTATCACGCTCTGCGCGGCCAACTCGCGCTCGATGCGCAGCGCCATGGTGAGCGGGTTCTGCACGCGTCCGATGCCGCTGCAATAGGGGCAGGGTTCGGTGAGCAGCCGCGTCATGCTGTCGCCGGTGCGCTTGCGCGTCATCTCTACCAGGCCAAGGGCGGAGATGCTGTGTACTTTGATCTTCGCGCGGTCGCGCTTGAGGGCGTCCTCGAAGGCGCGCATCACCTGCTGGCGGTGGCGCGGGTTGTCCATGTCGATGAAGTCAACGACGATGATGCCGCCCAGGTCGCGCACGCGCAACTGGCGCGCCACCTCGTCGGCGGCCTGCAGGTTGGTGGTGAGCACGGTGTCGGCCAGCTCGGTGGAGCCCACAAAGCGGCCGGTGTTCACGTCGATGGCGGTGAGCGCCTCGGCCTGGTCGACGATGAGGTAGCCGCCGGAGGGCAACCACACGCGCCGGCGCAACAGCCGCTCGATTTCCGGCTCGATATTATAGGCGTGGAAGATGGGCAGCGGTTCATCGTAGAGGAAGACGCGGTGCTTCATGCCCGGCGCGATCATTTCCACCAGCTCCAGGACGTTTTCGTAGACGTCGGGCGAATCCACCACCACCCGGCTGACATCGCGGGTAAAGGCATCGCGGATGAGACGGAAGATGAGGGTGAGGTCGCCGTGAATGAGCGATGGCGCCGGGGCGCCGGCGGATTTCGCGTCGATGCGCGTCTTCAGGTCGAGGAGGAGGCGGATGTCGCCTTCCAGCTCCTCGTCGCTTTTGCCTTCCGCCTCGGTGCGCACGATGAGGCTGCAGCCGTCGGGGCGCAAGCCGCTGGCGAGGCTGCGCAGGCGGGTGCGCTCGCGCGCGTCCTCGATCTTGCGGGAGACGCCGACGTAGCCGCCGGAATTGAGCATGAGCACGGTGTAGCGGCCGGGGAGGGAGAGGCGGGTGGTGATGCGGGCGCCCTTGGTGCCCATGGGGGCGCGCAACACCTGGACCATGATCTCCTGGTTATTGCGGATGAGCTGGTTGATGGGGGGGACGATGCGACGGGACGGGCGCCCGCCTTCGTCTTCCTCCTCCTCCGGCACGATGTCGGAGGCGGAGAGGAAGGCATTCCGCTCGACGCCGATATCGACGAAGGCGGCATCCATGCCTTTCAATACTTTCGTCACGCGGGCGCGATAAATGTTGCCGACGATTTTCGGCTCGCGCTCAATGTGCACTTCCATCAGCCGGCCGCTCTCCAGAATCGCCACGCGCGATTCCATCTCACCGGCATTCACGATAATTTCTTTTGTCATCAACGAAACCTGATTCTGTCCACATGGCACGGACGGTGACGCCGTCCCGCGGCCGAGCGGCCGCTCCCACGGGCATCACGCCGTGCAATAACACTCATGCGCCCCCGGTGTGACGCGGGGTGCGCCGCCATGTGCCCGCCGGTGGCGGGCCCACGGGTCGCTGCCAGCCGGACTGCTGCAGCGCAATACGTTGTACGCAGAGTGAGCCGGGCACGGGGGCAAACCCCATCGCCTGCAGCGCCTCCTCCGGACGCAGGGAACCCCGCGGTCCGACGGACACCGTGATCTGCAGGTGTACCCACTCCTCGCGGATGGTGATCACGCGCACCTCGCGCGTTAACGCGCGGGCGTCCAACTGCTGTACCTTCTTCTCACGCTCGCGCGTAAGCATCACACTGGGTGACAGCAGAAAGGCGCGGATCTGCTCGAGAATTCGCGTTCCGGTCAACGGCGCATCGTGCCAGTGCACGTCATACACCGCTTCATCCAGCAGGGAGGGGTTGTTCTCCGTCCCGCCGGGGCGTCCCACCCAGGCCCCGTCGATGACCAGGCCGGGTGGCAAATACGGGTTCAATCGTTCACGGACGTCTGACGGTTCGCAGGGGTCGGACAGTTCGAGAACCAGGCGCTCCGCGTCACTGGTCACTTCCGTTGGCAGCGCCGGACCGAGGAGAATTCCCTTCCCCTCGCTCACGGGCAGCCCGGCCTGCTCGGCGGCCTGGCGGAATAGCGTCCGCAATTCGCCGGGACCGAGCGGGCCCGCTGAAGCATCCTTCCGGTAGCGGCAGACGATCCGTTGCATCCAATGGACATCATAACAGGTTTTTGGGGGGATGGCTAGAGGCTGTCCGTCGCGTCTCTGCAAAGGGACGCCCGGTCGCACGACCCGGCAGGCGGGGAACCAAGGGCATCGAGCTATACCAGTCCAGAGTTGGTAATGCTGCTCACCGCACATCCTCTGCCGGCTTCAGCCGGCTTCACGCAGACCCCGGCTTGAGCCGGGGCCGGTCTTACGAACAACGGGGGCCGTGCGCATGCGCACGGCCCCCGGGGTGGTTCACGGGTGCGGTGGGGTTATTTCTTCCGCTTCGACGTTTTGCCGGCCTGGCGGGCGCGCTTGATGGCGTCCTTGTCCGGGGCGGTCGGCAGGGTGGGCGCGACCGCCGGGGTGGCGGGCACCGGCAGAGCGGTGATGGTGGTGGTGGGCGCGACGGCGACAGCCGCCGGTTCCATGGTGCCATCCTGTGCCGGCATCAGCTTATCCTGCGGCTTCGCCCAACTGACCACGAGCTGGCCGGCGACGAAGATGGAGGAGTAGGCCCCTATCACGATGCCGATGAGCATGGCCGCCACGAAGTCGCGCAGTGTGGGCCCGCCGAAGAAGAAGAGGGCCAACAGGGTGAACAACACCGTCAATACGGTGTTGACCGAGCGCGCCATCGTTTCCAGCAGCGAGATATTCACCGTCTCGGCGAAGGTGCGGCCCTTGCGCAGGCGCATGTTTTCGCGGATGCGGTCATAGATGATGATGGTGTCGTGAATGGAGAACCCCAGCACCGTCAGCAGCGCGGCGATGAACGGGCTGTTCACCTGCAGGAAGTTGTGCAGGATAGCGAACATGCCCACCACCGTCAGCAGGTCGTGCAGCAGCGCGACGATGCCCGCCACCGCGAAGCGCCAGCTAAAGCCGCCGATGTTGTAACGGATCCAGATCCAGAAGAGGATAAGGATGGTGCCGAAGACCACCGCTAAGATGCCTTGATTGATCAGCTCGGTCGAGACCGTGCTGCCGACTTTATCCACCGCTTCCGGCTTCTGCACCATGGTGGTGGTGGTAATGTTGCCGTCGGCGTCTTTCCCAAAGTCCGGCATCAACCGCAGCTTGGCGTTATGCTTGGCCAGCACGTTGGAGACGGTCGGGGTGATGACTTTTTTGATCATCCCCTCGCTGCCTTCCCCGCTGGCGCCCGGCTTGCCTTCCAGATACTCGTTCCACTTCGCTTCCGGGATATCTTTCAGCAGCAGGCGCACAATGATGCTGTCGCCCATCGACTGACCGGGCGCATAGCTGCCGCCGGAGGAAATTTGCACTTCGCTCTCCAGCGCGTTGGCTTTGAGGTCATTGCGGATCTCGTGAATGATCACCGCATGCTGGTCGCTCGGCAGCTCCCCCTCAACGCGGTAGCTCAGCAAGCCGCCGCCTTTGAAGTCGATGCCCAGATTCAGCCAGTCTTTGCCGGCTTTCACGTTCATGACCATGGCGATGATGCCGGCGAGCAGCATCAATGCGGAGATCACGTAGTATACTCCACGTTTGCTCACCAGGTCCCAATGTCGATTACGAAACAGATCAACCACGACGTGTTGCCTCCGTATGTGGTGGCCCGGGCTTCATCCCGGCTATCCGTATCAGTGCGGGGCGGGGAGTAACCCCCTCACCCTCTCACCTCCTCTCCGCGTGGAGAGGGGGCATGGTTCAGATGTTTACAGGCCGTACCAGGCCAGGTTGTGGCCGGACTGGCTGCGCACCATGAGTTTCAGGAACAAGCGCGTCACGGTGACGGCGGTGAAGATCGACACGGCCACGCCGATGAGCAGCGTAATGGCGAATCCCTTCACCGCGCCGGTGCCGAGCATATAGAGCACGAAGCCGGTGATGAGCGAAGCCATATTCGAGTCGAGAATGGCCGTCCAGGCGCGGGCGAACGCCGTATCGATGGCGGTCTCTAGCGGCTTCTTCGCGCGCAGCTCTTCCTTCAACCGTTCAAAGATAATGACGTTGGCGTCCACCGCCATACCGACCGAGATAATCAACCCGGCGATGCCCGGCAGCGTCAGCGTGGCGTCGAAGAACTTCAGCACGGCCAGCGTCAGCACCACGTAGATGATCAGCGCGAAGTCCGCCATCAGGCCGGGCAGGCGATAATAGGCGACCATGAAGACCAGCACGAGGATGAGGCCGACGAGACCGGCGGTCAGGCTCATGTTAATGGAGTCCTGCCCCAGCGTGGCGCTCACCGCGCGGGTTTCCATGATGCTCACCGGCACCGGCAGCGCGCCGGCGTTAAGGATGACGGACAGGTTGCTTGCTTCGTCCTGATCCTTCGAGCCGGTGATGATGCCGTTGCTGTGAATGGTGCTCTCGATGTATGGCGCGGAGATGATCTCCCCGTTGAGGATGATCGCCAACTGCGCGCCACTCGGGGGCAGCTTCGTTTTGTTGTTCTCTTCCGTCACCTTCGCGAAGGCGGCGCGGTAGTCCGTCTCGCCTTCGTTCGGCTTGCGGATAGTGAAGGCCACCGCCCACTTGTTGTTCTGCAGCACGGGTTCGCTGTTGCCGTCCAGCGCGCTGCCGTTCATCACCAGTTCGGACTGGTTAATGAGCGCCTCGATCTCCGAATCCGCCAGCGCCTTCTGCGTCATCATATTGGTGACGTTCACCGTGCCGGTGGCATCGTCCACGTCCACGACGAAGGTGCGCGGAATAAGGCGGAATTCCATCAGGCCCGGCTTGCCGATGACATCATAGACATCGTCCGGATCCTTCACCCCCGGCACTTCCAGCACCACGCGGTTGGTGCCTTCGGGGTAGATGGTCATCTCGGCGATGCCCTTGCCGTTCAGGCGGCGGTCGGTGATCTCGCAGACGGCGTCCTGCTCTTTTTCCGCGGTGGCCTTGTAGATGTCGTCGACCTTTTTCGGGGCGGTGAAGGCGGGCAAGCCTTTGTCATCCACGAAGAGGGAGGCCATGATGGCGTTCACCTTGCTCAGGTGCGCTTCGGCTTGCGTCTTGTCGTCCACTTCGGTGGCTACGGTCACGTTTTCGGCGGTCACCGTCACCTTCGCGTTGCCGTTGGCGAGCGATTCATCGGCGTTGATCACATCGATGAGCTTGGACTGCATCGCGAAGCGCGCATCCACGTCCGCCAGCTTCGTCTTCAGCGCGTAGCTCATCTCCGTGCGGTTCGGAATCTGCATCACCACGCGCATGCCGCCGCGCAGGTCGAGCCCCAGGCGCAGGTTGTGCTGCGGAGCGTAGAAATAAATGTTTACCTTGGAGCCGAGCATCGGCACGGAGACGAACGGATCCGGCGGATCGGCGGGGCCTTTCCACTTGGAGCCGATGGGCTTCAGGTAGCTTTTCGTATCGCTCGGGTCTTTGCGCGCCGAGAAGGTCATCGGCTGGAAGACCGCCAGGAAGGACACGATGGCCAGCAGAATAATGCCGGCCAGCCATAATTTCAGCGTCTGTCGCATCGGACAATACTCCTGAGACGGGCGCGGGGCGCCGTCAAAATCATCGTCGGATTCGTTCCCACGCGTTGGGGCAAACACAAAGAATCCGAAGCCCGGAAGCTTCGGTTCGGCTCATTATAGCCGAGGCATCCGGCAGCGTCAACACGCTATCCTCCAGGAAGAGAGGGCTTGTCTGTTGAGGCCGCCAAGCGAGGTGCATCTGACAACAGGGAAGTTCTGCCCACCTTGTATCATTATCAAACGTGCGTAGTCGTATTCACGCCAAAAACGCCTCGCATTTCGGGTCACGGGTCATCAGCGCGCGCACCGCCTCGGCGGCGGGCCGGCCGTCGAAGAGGATGGCGTAAACCTGCTCGCAGATGGGCAATTCCACCCCCAGCCGGCGGGCCAGGCGCACTACCGCTTCGGTGGTGGGCACGCCTTCCGCCACCTGGCCGCTGTCGCCCAACGCGGTACGATAGTCCTGCCCACGACCCATGGCCAGGCCGACGCGGTGGTTGCGGCTCATCGGCGACATGCAGGTGGCGATGAGGTCGCCGATGCCGGACAGGCCGGCCACCGTCTCGGCGCGGCCACCCAGGCGCTGTACCAGCCGGGCGATCTCGGGCATGGCGCGGGTGAGCAGCGCGGCGGCGGCATTGTCGCCGAAGCCCAGCCCCTCGCACATGCCAGCGGCGATGGCGATGACGTTCTTCACCGCGCCGCACGCCTCGACGCCGATGATATCGGTGCCGGTATACGGGCGGAAATGCTCGGTGCAAAAATAGCTTTGCGCCGTGCGCGCCAGGTCGGCGTCGGCGCTGGCGATGACGGTGGCGGCGGGCATGCCACGGGCGATTTCCGGCGCCAGATTCGGCCCGGAAAGCGCGGCGATGGCGGGGGTGTCGGGCAGCTCTTCCAGAATCACCGCGCTCATACGCGTGCCGGTTTCGATCTCCAGACCTTTCGTCACGCTTACCACCGGCAGCGGACGGCGCAGCGCGGCCAATTCGCGGGCGGCGGCGCGCGTCCAGCGGCTGGGCACGGCCATCACCATCAGCACGGCGCCGTCGGTGGCGGCGTCCAGCGACGTGACGGCGCTCAGCGCGGGCGGCAGCGCCACGCCGGGCAGAAAGGCGGTGTTTTCATGCGCGGTGTTAATGGCGTCAGCCACCTCCGGCTCGCGAACCCAGATGCGCACCGCGTGGCCGCGGCCGGCCAGCAGCCCGGCCAGCGTGGTGCCCCCGGCGCCGGCGCCGATGACGGCCATGCGCGCGTCACTCCTGGTTCGCCTCCTGGGGTTCA
>CAZPYA010000018.1:0-62107 GCA_964590255.1 uncultured bacterium | reverse complement strand
CACCAGCGGCACCGACTGGCGCTGCATGTTGGAGCCCATCAGCGCGCGGTTGGCGTCGTCGTTCTCCAGGAACGGGATGAGACAGGTCGCCACCGACACGGTCTGCTTCGGCGAGACGTCCATATAGTCGATCTCGTTCGGCGTCACGCGCGGGTAGGATGAGCGGTGGCGGCAGATCACTCGACCGTCCGGATCCGGAATAAGGCGCCCGTCAGCGGTGGTCGCCGTGGTCGCCGGGATGATGTGGTGCCCTTCTTCCTCGTCCGCGGTGAGGTAGGCGATCTCCTGCGTCATGCAGCCCTTCTCGATGCGCCGATAGGGCGTCTCCAGGAAGCCATAGCGGTTGACGCGACCATACACCGCCATCGAGCCGATGAGGCCGATGTTCGGGCCTTCCGGCGTCTCGATGGGACAGATGCGACCGTAGTGCGAGTGGTGCACGTCGCGCACTTCCAGCTTCGCGCTCTGGCGGCTGAGCCCGCCCGGGCCCAGCGCGGAGAGGCGGCGCTTGTGCGTCAGCTCGGCCAGCGGATTTGTCTGGTCCATAAACTGCGAGAGCTGCGACGAGCCGAAGAACGACTTGATCGCCGCGGTGATCGGTTTCGTGCTGATGACCGCCTGCGGGGTGACATGCTCCGGATCGAGGCTGGTCATGCGCTCGCGGATGATGCGTTCCATGCGCAGGAAGCCCAGGCGGAACTGGTTCTGCAGCAGCTCGCCCACGCTGCGGATGCGCTTGTTCATCAAGTGGTCGATCTCGTCCACCGACGCCGCCGGGTCGTCCGTGCCCAACCGCAGCAGATAGCGGATGATGGCGATCAGGTCCTCTTTCGTGAGGACAGTGATCGTCTCCGGCGTGCTCACGCCCAGCTTTTTATTTAGCATGTAGCGGCCTACGCGCGCCAAATCGTAGCGGCGGGCGTCCGCGAAGATGCCGGACAGGCGCTGACGGGCGAGTTCCGGGGTGACCGGGTCACCGGGACGGTCGCGGCGGTAGATGTCGATGAGTGCCGTGTCTTCGCCGCGGGTGGGGTCCTTCTCCAGGGTCGATTCGATGAGCGGGTTAATCTCGATGATCGTCACGCTGGGCAGCGCCAACGCGCCGATGCGGCGAGCAACCTCGCGCTCGATGCGCGCGCCTTTTTCCACCAGCACTTCGCCGGTGCTCTCGTCGACGATATCCATCCACGCGCGCTTGCCCACCAACTGGTCGCTGGTCGGGTTCGTCAGCTCCTGCGGCGTACCGAAGAGCGCGACGAGATGCGCGTCCGAGGTGGTCGGAATCGCCTCTTCGCCGGACACGGTGTTGATGGAGTGCATCGCGCGCAACAGCGTGGTCACCGGGAAGCGATGCGTCTGGCCGATCTTCACCGAGATGACGCCATTGGCGTCGGTGTCGAAGTCAAGCCACGCCCCTTCGGACGGGATCACCTGCGCGCTGTATAGAATGCGGCCGGAATAGTCGATATTATCCTTGAAGTAGACGCCGGGCGAGCGAGCAAGCTGGCTCACCACCGCGCGCTCGGCGCCGTTAATAATGAAGGTGCCGTGTTCAGTCATGATCGGCAGATCGCCGAGGTAGACTTCCGACTCCTTCACCTCGCCGGTGGCGGTGTTGAGCAACTGCACCCGCACCTTCAACGGCGCCTCGTAGGTGGCGTCGCGGTCACGGCACTCGTCGAGTGAATACTTCGGATCACCGATGGTGTAGTCGGCGAACGAGAGCCGCAGCGTGCCGGTGAAATCTTCAATCGGAGAGAAGTTGTCAAACAGCTCGCGGAGCCCTTCTCTGACGAACCAGAGATACGAGCTCAACTGAATTTCGATGAGGTTCGGGATTTGCTCGGCGTGATGCTGCCGTGCCCGTCCCTTGACGCGGATAACTGGTCGCATTGATACCTCCGCAATGGACTCGAGCGGCCCCCAGTTGGCGGGCAGGATAACGGTGGTGACGGCGCAGACGCAGAAAAGTGAAGCAAGCGAGCAGGGCGCCGCCCAATTGGCTGCGCACCACGCGCTTCACTCCACTAGGTGCTTCATCAGTATTCTGCGCGGCCGCTGTCACCGGTACCGATATACTGCACGTTACCCGGAATAATATGCACGAAGCGCAATTATGCCATGCTTCACGCACCCTGTCAAGGGGCTCCGCCGGCAATTTTTTCAGGCCCGGTCTCTCCTCCCACGAGACACCCCCAACACCCCCGAGCCTCCCTGCCGCTGAAATTGGTGTTATCGCATGACGGTGATCCGCATCTCTCCGGCCCCGCCAGGCCACCAGATCGCCGGAATCGGCATTTCGCCTACGCGTGAATTATAAGGTATACCGGCGACGCCGACCTGTCCATCGCTCGCCGGGGATGCGAGGTTAGCTTTTCGTCGAAATGCGGTACAATACCAGAGTGCGCCGAAGCCGGACGCCATGAAAAGAAATTCTGCGCATGGCCGGCAGGGAATCGCGATGGTCCGGCGAAATCTAGAAAATGGAGAGAGACGGCAGATGGCGCGCGACGCGATGATAGCCGCGCGGGCGTCTGGTTCAGCATGTCATAGAGGGCTCACACCGGGTGCATGGCCGAGGTGTTGCCCGTTCCCTTCCCCCTGTGCTATACTAACACACAAGGTATCCGTTCATGGCTGTTCGACGGGCTCCCAGAATCAAGGATCATGTGGTCCTTGGACTTGATATCGGCACGCGTTTCATCAAAGTCGCGGAACTGCGACTGGCGCGGGGCGCGATTGCGGTCGTCAATGTCGCCATGCGGCCTACGCCGCCGGGCGTCTTGAGCAATAGCCAGATTCTCGATCCCGTCGGCCTGGGCCGCGCGGTGCGCGAGATGCTGGTGCTCAACCGTTTCTCCACCCGCCGCGTCATCCTCTCCATCGCCGGCCAGTCGTCCGTGGTGGTACGCCCCATCGACCTGCCGAAAATGACGCGCAAAGAGCTCACCCAGACGATGAAGTTCGAGGTGGAGCGCCATATCCCGTTCGCCGCCGACGAAGTAGTGATGGACTATTCCCCGCTCGTCGAGGCCGAAGACCTGCCGGAAGACGAAGGGCAGATGAAGGTGCTGCTGGCGGTGGCGCAGGAAGAGCTCATCAACGCCTATTTGAAGATGCTCTCCGTCGCCGGTCTGCAAGCGGTGGCGATGGACGTGGAGATTCTCGCGGCGATCCGCGCACTGGTGGACATCCATCAGGACGAAGGGTCCTACGACCGGACGGTGGCGCTCGTCGATCTCGGCGCGTGCAGCACGGATATCAGCATCATCACCGACGGCAACCTCACCTTCACCCGCTCCGTGCCCATCGCCGGCGACTCGCTGACCGAGGCGATCGCCGACCAGTTGGGCCGCAGTTTTGAGGAAGCAGAGGAATTGAAGAAGGCGCACGGGCGCATCTTCATCGAAGAAGGTTTCACGCTGGGCGCCGCTTCCGCCGACACCGCGCCGGTGGCCGACCTGGCCGCCCCCGCCGCCGCGGAGCCGGACGTCCCCGCGGCCGAACCCGTCCCCGACACGCCGGATCAGCTCACCTCCTTCTTCAGCAGCTTCGGCGCCGCACCGGCGGCTCCGGCGACGCCGGCCACCGCGCCCGCCGCGAACTCGGCCCCCGCGCCGGACATGTTCTCGTTGGATGACGATTTTGACGTGCCCGGGCCATTGACGGTGGGCACATCCGGCGCCGCGGCGATCACGCCGATGGAAGACGGCCCCGCCCCCACCTTCCAGCTTGACGAGGACGACGTCGATGACGACGTGCCCTTCCCGTTCCGCCTCGACGCGGCGAACGCGGGCACCCCGGGGATGGCGGTGTTGCGACTGGATGACGACGGCGACGCGCCAAACCCCGGCACCCCCGTCTTCCAGCTCGATGATGACGGCGTCGATGACGAGCCACTCTTCCTGTCTGGCGACCTCAGCATGCCCCGCGCCACCAACGGCACGCCCGTGTTCTCACTCGATGCCGATGGGGACGCGCCAACCTTCTCGCTGGATGCCGCCCCCCCCGCCCCGGTGGTGCTGGAACCCGAGACGCCGCTGATGATCACCCCCGACGCGCCGGCACCGACGTTCTCGCTGGACATCCCGGCCGAGGCGGAACCGGCGTTCTCGCTCGATCTGCCCGCCGCGCCGGAGCCCGCCTTCTCGCTGGATCTCCCTGCCGCATCGGAGCCCGCCTTCTCGCTGGACCTGTCCGCCGCGTCGGAGCCAGCCTTCTCGCCGGAGCCGGAACCGCCCGGCCCGACCGGCGCCGCGTTCACGGAACCGCCGGCACCTGAGCCGGAACCGGCCGGCGCCGGCCCGCTCTTCGACTTGAGCTCCGAGTTGGAAGGCCAGTTGCCGACCTTCAACCGCCCGACCGCCAGCGCGGAACCGGAACCGGAACCCGAGGCGCTGTTCTCCATCACGCCGCCGGCCCCCGAACCCGTGGCGCCGCCGACCGCCGAGCCCGCGACCGTCGCCACCCCGCTGTTTGACATGGGCTTTGACGCCGGAGACACGCCGGCCGCCCCCGCGGCGCCGCTTACCGCGCCGATGGCGGCGCCGGAGCCCCTGGCGTCGATGACGCCGCCGACGCCTTCCGAGCCGATGACGGCCGCCGGCCCCATCGACCTCAACCTGGACGGCGGCTCGATGTTCGACACGTTCTCGGTGGCGTCCGCCCCCGCGGGCGACGGCGACGCCGCGCATGAAGAGAGCCAGAGCGATATTTTCCAGCGCCGCATCTTCGAGTCGATGCTCTCCACGCTCATGGAGATGGTCACCGAAATCCGCCGGTCGCTGGAGTACTATACCGGACGTGAACCGGATCATCCCATTTCTCGCATCATTCTCTTCGGCGGAACCAGCCGGCTGCCGCACATCGCGGAATTCATCAGCCAGGAACTCGGCCTGGACGTCGTCATCGCCGACCCCCTCCAGCTCATCGAGGTGGAGACGGCCGCGCAGCCGCTGGAGTATATCCAGGAGGTCGCGCCTGCCCTGCCCGTCTGCGTGGGGCTTAGTCTGCGAGACATGATCGCGTGAGGAAGACTCGATGATCAAGCTCAATCTATTGCCGGGATACGTGCATGAAAAAGGCCGCATCCGCCTGTCGATCATTGTCTTTTTGATCGTTGTCGGGATCGAGGTCGGGCTCATCTTCTGGGCGAAGATGGGCTATGAAGCGCAGGCCAAGTGGTTTGACGTCGACAAGCAGTATTACACCGAGCGCACGAAGATGATCAACACGGAGATCGAAGGTACAAAGTCGCTCAACGGCCCGTCGACGAAATATGCGACACTCATCGAGTTCTTCCGCGGGGCGAAGATCGTCGAATACAACAAGGCGCTGGTAGAGACGATGAGCGAAGTGCCGGGCAAACTGCGCGGCGCCAACGCCTGGTTCGACAAGATGACGATCACCGGCAAGAAAGTCACCCTGCCCGGCCACGTGAAGGGGATCACGAACTTCGTCGATTTCTACTTCAAAATGAAAGGCGCCGGCTTTACCGTGACGCCCACCGGCAAGACCCCCATGCCCTGGCCCGCCAATCCGCGCACCCAGGTGATGGACGTCGAACTCTCAACCGAGCTCGCCGCGGGCATCCCCGCGGAAACCGAAAAAGCCCCCGAAGGCACCGTTCCCTGGAAAGATCTCTACAAGGCGCACAGTGACAAGCCGGCTGAAGGCGCCGAGGGCGCCGCGCCCGCGGATCCTAATGCGCCGCCCGCGGACCCCAATGCGGCTCCGCAGCCGCCGGCCGCCCCGCCGACGCCACCCGCGAATTGAGTCCGATGGTGCCCGTGGAGGAATAACGTATGCGCAAGCTGAAAGCGATATATCTCATACCGGTCTTCCTGTTGCTGGCCATCGGGCTGGCAGCCGGCGGCTATTACATGATGATCGTACCGGCCATCACGAAGACGAAGGCCGCCCACACGGCGTGGGACGAAGAGAAAAAGAAGTGCCCGGAAGACCTGGAGACGAAGTGGCAGCAGGCACTGGACGCCGAGCGCGCAGACGCGCAGAAGCTCTATACGGATCAACTGCAGTTCGCCTATATCCAGCGCACCATGCCGCCGATCGAGAACTTCGCGGCTACCCACCCCGTCACCGACGCGTCGCCGCCGGAAGAGCAGCAGAAGGCGATCATCGACTGGTACAACCTGAACACGCAGCCCCGGGTGGCGAACATCATGCGTCGCTGGGCGGCGAAGTTCTACACCGGCAAGGTGCCGAATTTCCTGCCGGACTACTTCAGCGGCCCGCTGCTGATGCCGGGTGAGGCCTTCCCCGACGTGAAGATCGTCGAAGTGGACCTCGGCACGCAGGTGATCACGGCGCGCGGCTACCAGAGCCTGATCGCGCAGATTAAAAAACGCACCGGGTATGGCTTCTTCCCGTTGATCATCAAGCCGGCTGGCGAAGGGTTGACCATCACGGTGGACCGCAACCACCCGCGCGGCACCGCGAAACTTCCGGTGCTCTCCACGACTATCGCCGCCAAAGCCTACTTCATGACCCAGGGCTGGGACCCGAACGGCGATAAAGCCGCGGTGCAGGGGCTGCTTGACAAGGCCAAGCAGGTCTTTGCCGCGAACAAGCAGCCTTATCCGCGCCGCAAGTCGTTTGACAACCCGGAAGATGCCATGCGGAAAGATCCAAGCTTCTACGGCACCTTGACTACGGACCAGCTCAGCAAGCTCAAAGCGGATTACACGAAGGTCAACGGCGCTGGCGGATGGCAAGAACCACCCAAAGTGATGTATTTCCTGCCCGGCGAGGCGAAAGATATTCAACCGTAATGCGGAAAGACGGCGTGTCTGACACGCCGCACGGGAACTTTTCACGGACGGCAGGCGTCTAATTGGACAGGCGACTCGCCCATGGGGGACTGAACAATGGGCTCGGAAAAGACGAAAGTGATCATCCTGGCGGTGGTGTTCCTGCTGCTGCTGGGCGCGGTCGGCGCCCTGGTGTTCATGAATATGAACAAGAAATCGACCGATGAGGCGAGCGGTCCGACACCGCCCGCGCCGGTCGCCGTAGCGGCGAATACCGCGCAGGCCCCGCAACTGCTGCCGCCGACCATGCCCACCCCCGTCCAGTTGACCGTGCCGATCAAAGCCGTGGAGAAGGACCCACTGGGCGGTGGCAACTACACGCGCCGCGTAAATGTGAAGCCCCCGCCGCCGCCGTCCGAGGTGAAAGTGTTCGAACTGCCGCCGATCTCGCCGGAGAAGAACAAATTGCGCCGCGGGGGATGGAAAATGGGCGGCGGCAGCAGTGGCACACCCGGCACGCCCGGCACCCTCGGCGCTAATGAACGTGCGAAACCCGCCCCGCTGGGCCGCCATGCCGGCTGGGTGTATAACACCAATGGGCAAATCTGGGCGATCTTCGAAGACAGCGACGGCGCGGCCCGCGCCGTGCGCGTCGGCGACGAGATCGGTGGCTATACTATCAAGGCCATCGCACAGGATTACGTTGTGCTGGCGGATGGCGACGGCCAGGAGCAGAAGATCAAGCTGCAGGGCCTGGATACCTTCCAGGGCAAAACCCGCAACGTGACCATCGATGCCAACCCCGGCGCCGCCGGCGCCGCGCCGGGCGGAGCAGGCGTTCCAGCCTGGGGCGCCCCCTGATCGATTGTTGATCTGGGGCGATTGTGAAACCGTCGCCCTTGTGTTATGATGTGAGAACAGATGCTGTGGCAAACGAGCCGCAGGAGAGAGGAGTAGCACATGGGACGCATTCTCACCCTGGCGCTGCTGTGCGTGATCGGACTCGGTTTGTCCGCTCCCGGGGCGCGCGCCCAACAAATCAACATCGGCGGCGATCCCGACACGATGTTGATGGATATCTATCTCCGTGATGCCGACATCCCGGAAGTGCTGACGGCCCTCTTCAATACCACCAACGGCAAGTACCAGCTCAAGCTCGACCCAAGCGTGGTCGGCCGCGTGTCGCGCCTGCAGCTCACCGCCACGCCATTCGAGAAAGCGCTCGATGCCATTCTCGGCAACGAGTTCAGCTTCCAAAAGAAGCAGACGGATCAGGGATTCCTGTATACGATCACCGGCCGCAACGCCGGCGCTCCAAGAACCGGATTTGGCGCCCCGCTGAATGCCCCGCCCGCCGATGAACCGACCACGGCCGTCGAGCCGTCCACGAAAAACGTTGGCGTCGACCAGCCGAAGACCAGCGCGTCCGGCTTCCCGCTGCTGTCCTATATGACGCCGAAAACCAGCAAGACCGGCACTACCGGCACCGGCACCGGCGCGGGCACACCCGGCACCACCACTACCGAAGGCGAAGAAGCCACCGAAGAGCTGGCGGTGGTTAAGATGATCGGCATTAACTACCTCGATCTCGAATCGATCTGCGATGCACTGGGCGGCTCCACCATCGAGTTATTCGATCAGTCGTCGTATGGCGGCGGCAGTAATAGCAGTGGCGGCGGCAGGAGCAGCCGTAATAATAATAACGATAACTATAACAATAATAATAACAACAACTACGATACCAACAACTCGCGCACGAATAATACAAACGATAGAAACAATACGAATAATTCGCGCACAACGCGCACATCGCGCACGAACAATAACAACACTCTGTAATCGGCATAACCGGCACTTACGACCCGGGGGCGTGGAGTCCCCGGGTCTTGAGTGTCTACCGGTGTCGGGGCGGGATCGCGCTAAATAGCTGATTAAGTGAGCCCTGTGCAGGAGATACTGATAACAGCAGCGAATTCCCTGGAATGTGTCCCTGACATCGCAGCGTGAATCATTACACTCGGAGGACCAGTAGCATGCGCAAATCCCATCTCGGCATGAGTTGGGGCTTCCTGGCAGCCTTGTTGATCGGTCTGACGTTGACGTGCGCGCCCTTCGCGACGCTCTCCGCCCAGAATACCGCGCAAGAAGGCCTGATCATCAAAGCCAAGAATGTAGCATTCAACGATTTTGTCCGGCAGCTTGCCAAGCAAAGCGGAATGCACCTGGTGATGAAAGAGGAAGTCGCCACGCCGATCACGCTGGACTTCCCCGAAGCCCGACCGCTGGAAGATATTCTCACCATCGCCACCCAGGCCGTCGGCCTCAGCTTCTGGCAAGGCAGCGACGGCGTCACCTACTACATCGGCAAGCGCGGGGTGGAAGTCGACGCGGTTTCCGATGACCTGATGCCGAAAACCGTAACGACGCGCCCATCGACGACCGATACAGCGCCACGCGGCACCTTCACCGCCAACGACACGCCGAAACCGGCCGCGCCAGTAACCGAAACCGGCGGGGTGAAGTCCATCATCAAAACTATCACCTTTAACCACGCGAAAACGCGTGACATCTGCTGGATGCTGGGCGTGCCCGGCTATTCACTGAACGACACCTCGCGTCGGCGCATCATGCGCACGCGCATCGAAACAGTGCTCAATCCACGCAACCCGCGCATCGTAAACAACGGCTACGAAGCCAGCAGCAGCTATGACAATTACGGCGGCAACAGCTATTCGTCCGCCGCGCAGCCGGCGTTCCTGGGCGGCTCCCGTAACCGGAACTCCGCCAGTGCTACCGATAGCCGGCAGCGCCGCGATCCGAACGATCCGCTGTTCAACCCAAACGATCCAAACAATAATAACAACAACAACAATAATAACAACAACAACAACAACAACAACAATAATAACAATAACGGCGGTAACGCCGGTGGCCTGGCGTCCTTCCTGCCGGCCGGAATCGAACCGGAGAATATCATCGGCCTGGTTGGCCTGAACGCATTGATGGTGAAAGCCACCGGCAAAACGCGAGAAGAGGCGGAAGAAGCCATCAGCCAGCTCGAAATGCTCATCAAGATGCTCGACCAGCCGGTAAAGCAGGTCATCGTCGAAGTGATGTTCGTGAAGATGGAAGTGAAGGACGCCATGTCCATCGGCTCCAGTTGGGAGTTCGCCGGCATGCCGCTCTCCGTGACCTCCAGCAACGGCGGCGCTGAAGGGAACTTTGGCTTCACCCTGCTGAAAGGCAACCTCAAGCTGAAGCTGGCCACCCTCATCGCCAATACGAAAGCGAAAGTGGTCAACGCCCCCCGCGTGGTAGTGCAGAACGGCGGCAGCGCCTCCATCCAGATGGAAGACAGCATCCCGTTCATTATCGTCAGCGAAGAGCAAGACGTATTCGGCCGCTCCTTCGAAACGCCGCAGGTTGAAATGCAGACCTTTGCCCAGGGACTTGACGTCAACGAAGTCACCATCCACCCTGACAAGTCCGTCACGCTGGACGTCACCCCGGTGCTGGAAGCGCCCGGCGCGGGCGTCGGCATCCCGGGCGGCGGCGGCGAAGTCCTCGGCGGCTCCAGCGCCGACATCCAGACCATTGTCCGCGTGAAGAACGGCGAGACGATCATGATGGGCGGCTTCGTGAGCAAGAACGAGACGATGGGCGGCACCCGCGACCCGCTGCTCAGCAGCCTGCCGGTCATTGGCCCGCTCTTCTTCCGCAACAACTCGCACAGCACCAACAGCACCGAGACGCTGGTCTTCGTCACCCCCACCATCATGGAGGAAGACACCACCAGTTTCGAAGGCTGGGAGCAGCTTCCGCCGCTGTTCTGATTCGCGGCGATTCAATCACCGACGGGCGGGGGCAACCCCGCCCGTCGTCATTTGGTTGCCCCTCGCCCGGCGCACACACCGGCGGACGCGTCGTGGTATAATAGCGATCCGTGCCGGTCGCGGACCGCCGGCGTCACATTATGGATACACGCACCCTTCGATTACTGGAATACGACACCGTACGCGACCGTGTGCGCCAGCACGCGGCCTCCGCGCTCGGCAAGGCGCTGGTGGAGCGCATGAAGCCGGCCCGCGATCAGCACCTGGTACGCACTCGCCTGGCGGAGACCACCGAGGCGCGTGGATTGCTTACCGATACCGGCGATGCCCCCTTCGGCGGCCTGCACGACGTGCGTGACGCCGTGCGCCGCGCGGAAAAGGGCGGCGCGCTGGTCGCCGGCGAACTGCTGGACATCGCGGAGACCGCCGCCGGCTGCCGTCGACTGCGCCGCTACCTGCTGGCGCACGACGTGCCGCTGCTGCTGCACCAGGCCCACCTCCTCGGCGATTTCAAACCGCTGGAGACCGCCATCGAGCGCGCCATCGCCCCCAACGGCGAGGTGGTGGACGGCGCCAGCCCGGCGCTGTCCCAGGCCCGTCGCAAGGTGAAGACGCTGCACGACGAAATGCAGCGCGAGTTGCAGCGCATCATCAGCTCTCCTGCCACGCTGGAACTGCTGCAGGAGCCCATCATCACCCAGCGTAACGGCCGCTTCTGCGTGCCGGTGCGCGCGGAGGCGCGCAACGCCTTCCGCGGCATCGTACACGATCTCTCCGCCAGCGGGCAGACCGCCTTCATGGAGCCGATCACCGTGGTGGAGCTGGGCAACGACCTGCGCGAGGCCGAACGCCAGGAGCAGGTGGAGGTGGAGCGCGTGCTGGCGCTGCTGGCCGGCATGGTGGGCACCGTCGCCGTGGCGCTGCTGGACAGCCTGGAGGCGACGGGGCGGCTGGACGCCATCTTCGCCCGCGCCCGTTATGCCCGCGACACCGACGCCGCCGAACCCGAACTGAACACCGACGGCATCATCGATTTCATCGGCGCGCGCCACCCGCTGCTTGGCGCCAATGCCGTGCCCATCGACATCGCGCTGGGCGCCGACGGCCGCACCGCGCTACTCATTACCGGCCCGAATACCGGCGGAAAGACCGTGACGTTGAAAACGGTGGGCCTGCTCACCGCCATGGCGCAAAGCGGGCTGCACCTGCCGGTGAGCCACGGCTCGCGCGCGGCTCTTTTCGAGCAGATCTTCGCCGATATCGGCGACGAGCAGTCCATCGAGCAAAGCTTGTCCACCTTCTCCGGGCACATGACGAACATCGTGCGCATCGTGAACGAGGCGGGGCCGCGGTCGCTGGTGCTGCTGGATGAAATTGGCGCCGGCACCGACCCCGCGGAAGGCGCGGCGCTGGCGAAGGCGATCCTGCTGGAACTGCAGCGGCACGGCAGCCGCACCATCGCCACCACGCACTACGGCGAGTTGAAAGTCTTCGCGCAGAGCACCGAGGGATTCCTGAACGCCAGCGTCGAGTTCGACCCTGAGACGCTGCGCCCCACCTACCGTGTGCTGGCCGGCCTACCGGGCAGCAGCAACGCGCTCTACATCTCGCAGCGGCTGGGCCTGCCGAAGTCCCTCGTCGCCGCCGCCCGCGAGTTGATGGGCGAGGCGCCGCAGGCGCTGGAACAGGTGCTGAAGCAGGCGGAAGGCGTGCGCCGGGCGCTGGATCGCGAGCGCTCCGCTGCCACCCAGGCCCGCAAGGAGGCCGACGCCGCCGCCGCGCGCATGCAGAAAGAGCTGCAGGAATTCGAGGCGAAGCGCGACGGCGCACTGGCGCAGGCGCGCGAGAAGGCGCGCACGCTGGTACAGAAGACGCGCGAGGAGGCCAACGCGCTGCTCGACGAGTTGAAAGCCGCGCTGCGCGATACACGCGAACGCGGCGCCGGCGCCCCGCCACCCACCATGGCGACCATGCGCGCCCGTGCGCGGGAGGTGCTGGTCGCGGTGAACGCCGATGTGGAAGAGGCCGCGCCAGCCATCGTTGAGGAAACGCCTCTGCCGGTGTTGCGGCAGGTCGCCGCCGGGCAGACGGTGTTCGTGCGCAGCGTCGGGCACCGTGGCATGACGCTGGGCACCGGGCACGGCGACGATCTGGTCGATGTGCAGGTGGGCATCATGCGCGTGCGCGTGCCGCTGGCGGACCTGGAAGCGGTGGAGCAGCCCGCCGCGCCCCCGCCGCGCAATCGCGTCATCACCGAGGCGCGCGTGGTGGAGCCAGAAATCCGCCTGCTGGGTCTGCGCGCGGAGGAGGCGATGATAAAGCTGGATGATTACCTCTTCGACGCGCTGGCGGGCGGCCTGGCCAGCGTGCGCATCGTGCATGGCCACGGCACCGGCGCGTTGCGCGCTGCCGTGCAGGAACTGCTGCGTGGGCATCCGGTGGTGACCGGTTATCGCGCCGGCGAACGCGGTGAAGGCGGCGCGGGCGTGACCATCGCCACGCTCGGCCAGCGCTAAGCGGTTACTTCGTCAGCGTGATCTCGCGCAGCGTGGGCATGATGATGCCGTCCGGCACCACGCGCAGGCGGTGCCAGCCTTTGGCGATCATCGGGGTGGTGTAGGCGCCGGCGGCATTGGCACCGCACAGCTTGCCATCCAGTTCCACGCGCACCGGCTGCGGCCCATCGTCCCCCATCTCCAGCTCCACGTTCCATTTGCCGTCATACAGATACACCCAGTAATTGATCTGCGGAGGCAGGTCGGCAGTGCGCAGCCGGATCACCGGTTGCGCGGTGATCTTCGGGTCTTGCAGGTAGACGTAGTTTCGTTCCAGCACGTCGCGGAAGCCGGTGTCGGTGCCGTCGCCGTAAATCGGCCGGTTGATATTGCCCAGCACCTCCGCCAGAAAGTCGCTGCCGTTGGCCGCGTCCAGGTAAAGCGCCAGTCCCACGAAGGCATCCATGGCGGAAGTATCCGTGTCGCGCAGCTTCGGCGATTCGGGGCCGAGATTGGCGAAGAGCTTGATGGGGGCATCGAGACGCCCCTCTTTCAGCTCCGCCGGCTTCAGCGCGCGCACCCAGGAATGCGTTTCGTCTTTCGGCACCGGGTTCTTCAACAGCCAGCGCAGATACAGCCGCTCGCCCAGCCGGCCGTTCGCGGCATATTCGGGCTGCGCGTACCCGCCGACGATCGGCAGCGTGCTGTGGCCGTATTCGTGTGCCACCTCGCGCACCCATTCCGTTTCGCTGCGATGCGTGCTCACGTCGTAGAGGTAAATGTGCTCGCCAAACGTCTCGCCGCCCGCCTGGCCTTTCTCGGCTAACCAGACATTCATCACGCCGTCCCGGGTGAAGCGCGGCGCATAGTTACCATACGCGCGTCCCAACCCGCCCAGGCGCAGCAGCAGTTCGGACACGTTGCGCGCCAGTAGCCGGCGCGCGGCGCTGCGCGTGGGGCTGTCCTGCCACATTACGCGGAAGCGCAGCACCCACAGTTTCGAGCGCGGATCCTGCTCGTAGGCGACGAGCATCCGGTTGAACACCCATCCGGTGAAGTTTGGGTAGCTATCCAGCGCCTGGTCGTTGCCGTTGCGCGGATCGGAGGTGTAGCCCAGTCGCACCGGCCGGCCATTCGCGTCGAAAAACGGCGCCAAATCCCACGGCTGCGAGGTGATGAGGCACTGCCGCACTCCGCGGCGCTCGGTCGGCAGCAGTGGATCGGACAGCGCGTAGGTGTAGAAGGTCGGCTCGCCGGGCAGCGCCAGCGGACCGTATTGCCCCAGCTCCAGCGGGAAATCCTGGTAGACCATGTTGGCGGCGGCGCGCTGCAGGAAGCGGGCGTCCTGCACATTCATCAGCCCCAGGCCATAGGTCTCGAACAGTTCGCGCGCCAGCTCCGGGTATTCCTGCATGGATGAGCGGAAGGCGAATTTGCGCTCATCCAGGGTGTAGTTCGGCGCGAAGCGGCCGGGGACGTAGACGCCGCGCGCCTCCTGCCAGTAGGCCAGCGACAGATACAGGCGCTCGTAGGTGGGGTATTTGTCCAGCGCGCGTTTCAGCAGGTTGACGGCGCCGTCGAAGTTGCGCTGCGAGCCCATGGTATCGGCGCGCATGATGGCCTCTTCAGCCCCGGCGAACAGCGTATGCTGGGCCGGCGCCGCGAGGGGGAGCAGACACCCGACACACAGGATCAACAGGACACTCCACACGCGCACGTGGTCACCTCGCCTCGTTTAAGCCATTGTGGGCATTACCGGCAGCGGAAAGCTTTCCCGGCAGACGCTAAGCAGCGCACGGCAACCGGCGCTGTCGGGGATAACCTGCAGCGCCGCGCACGCGACGTCCTGATATTCCTTTACCTTCTGCCAGCCATAATCAAACCCGCCGGCGGCCTCTACGCGGTGCTGCAGGACACCGAATTCGTCCGGTGTCAGGGCGTCAAGCTGCCACAAGCGGCGCAGGTCGCTCACCACGTCCGCCGGCGCGTGCTGCACGGCATACAGCAGCGGCAGCGTGGCCCGGCGCTGGTGCCAGTCGGTGCCCCGCGGCTTGCCGCGCTCCGCTTCCCCACCCTGCAGGTCCAGCAGGTCGTCCGCCACCTGGAAGGCATAGCCGAAGGCCTCGCCCATGGTATACAACGCCGCGTGCTCCTCCGGCGTCGCGCCGCCGACGATGCCGCCGATAGCCGCTGACGCGCCGAACAGCGTCGCCGTTTTGCCGTGGATGATGTCCCAATAGGTGGCTTCCGTCGCGTCGATGTCCAGCGCGGACAGTTCCAGCGTCACCGCGCGCCCCATGTCGGTAGCAGTGGAGGACAGCAGGCGCAGAATATCCGGCACCGCTTCCTCTGAGGCAATCTCGAAGACGCGCGCCAGCAGGTAGTCGCCCAGCAGCACGGAGAACTTGTTGCCCCAACGCACGTGCGCGGCAGGCACGCCGCGGCGGGAATCCGCTTCGTCCACCACGTCGTCATGCACCAGCGAGGCGGCATGGATGAGTTCGACCGCCGCGCCGTAGTTGATGGCGCGCGCGCCGATCTCGTCATAACAGGAGGCCGCCAGCATCAGCATCACCGGGCGCAGGCGCTTCCCGCGCGAGCCCACCACCGACACCGACGCCTCATACAACAACGCGTATTCACCGGTGAACAGCGATTGCAGATGCGTATCGAGAGCGGCGATCCAGGAGGGCAGCGCCGGATGCAGGGACTGTACAGGCATGAATGGTTCTCACATTTCCCGCGCCAGGACCAATCAGACCGTCGTGGCACTTCGCCCGCATTATACGGTTGGTCAGTAACAGTGTCAACGAATGACGCCTTGCCCGGGTGTCCAGGTTTGCCAGATTCACCCCGGCGTGGTACGATACAGCACCTTCCTGCCAAGGGGGAGTAGCAGGGTTGCCGTGAGGCGATTCCGGTAGGTCAACAATCTCGACGGCGTATCCGTCTGGCCTTCCGACCGGGTATCCGGGTGTGAGACCTTTGGCTGCGCGAATGCCTGAGCACCGCGCGGCCATCGACCGCCGCGCCCGGAGTAAGCATGATCATCAAGCGAAGCCATATCGCCGCCATCCTCATCGCCACCCTCGCCACCGTGCCGGGCATCGCTGTCCGGATAAGCGGACAGGCCGACCGCCTGCTGGATACCATGCCCGGTCTCGTCGCCCTCTGCGCCGGTTTCGCGGTGCTGGGCGCCTCCTTCCTCCTCCTCTGGGCGTGTGACGCGCTGCAGGAAGACCTTTCCCAGACGCTGGTGCTGGCCATCGTCGCGCTTATCGCCGTGCTGCCCGAATACGCCGTCGACATGTATTGCACATGGATGGCGGGCCAATTCCCCGAGAGTAACTGGCCGCATCTGGCCATCGCCAACATGACGGGCGCCAACCGGCTGCTCATCGGCGTTGCCTGGTCGGTCATCGCGGCCATTTACTGGTTCAAATCCCGCCGCGATGTCATCTTGCAGCGCGAGCGCCGCACAGAGCTGTTCTTCCTCGGCCTGGCCACGCTTTACGCCTTTATCATCCCCATCAAGGGCAGCCTGGAGTGGTATGACGGCCTGGTGTTCATCGCCATCTACGTCTGGTATCTCATCATCGCCCGCCGGCGGCCGGTGGTGGAGAGTGAAGCGGAAGGCCCGGCGGAGTTGATCCTCAGCCTGCCGAAGACGCCGCGCCGCGCCCTCACCTACAGCATGATCCTCTTCGCCGGCATGGCGATCCTCGCCAACGCCGAACCGTTCTCGCAGGGACTGGTGCATACCGGCCAGGCGCTGGGCATCTCCGAGTTCCTGTTGATGCAGTGGCTGGCCCCCATCGCCTCCGAGGCGCCGGAGTTCACGGTCGCCATCATGTTCGCGCTGCGCGGCCAGGCGGGACTGGCGCTGGGCAGCCTGCTCTCCTCGAAACTCAACCAGTGGACGCTGCTCGTCGGCATGATCCCCGGCGTCTACGCGCTCTCCGCCGGCACGCTGCAGCACCCGCTACCCATGGACAGCCATCAGCTCGGGGAAATCCTGCTCACCGCCGGCCAGTCGCTGCTCGGGGTGATGCTGCTCACCACGCTGCGCCTCTCCATGTGGCAGGGCCTGCTGCTCTTCGGCCTCTTCATCGGCCAATTCATCCTGCCGCCCATCATTCACGCCATCGCCCCGGCCTTCGCGCCGCCGTTCATGGAAGCGCGGCACCTGGAGCAGTGGCGCGACTATCTGGAGGGCATCACTCACCCGCTTCTTGCCATTATCTACATCGCCACCGCCATCGGCCTCTTCTTCGATCACCCCAAACGCCTGTGGGAAATCTGGCACGGCGCCCAACTCGATCCCCCCATCGAGGCCGAAAGCGCTGACAAAGCACTGGAGCGCGGCACCGTGCCGTAGACGCATCACCGCCAGTCCCGCTCCAACCGCTCCAGCGCCCGCCGCAGCAACTCCGCGCGCGCGGCCCCCGGCGCCTGTGTCCGCTCCAGTTCTACCAGCCGTTCCAACCGCGCGGCATCGCCGCCGGTGCGTCGCAGCAACGCTTGGTACAGTGCGGCATCGACATCCTCGGGCCGCGCCGGCCGCATTTTGCGCCGGTGCAGCAGCACGGCCACGCTGCCCCCCAGCACGGCCGCGACGGGGAAGGACAGCGCCAGCGCCAACGGACTCCACCCCTGCGCCATCAGCGGCAGCGCGCCGGCACAGATGAGCCCCAGCAACGTCCCGCCGATGGCCGCCGGCACGGATGAGCGACGGTCTATCACCGGACCGTTGTCCAGCATCGGCAACTCGGCATCGTCCAGCACACCGGGGTGCTGGTCCAGGCCGCAGTGCGGGCAATATTCGGCGATGGCGTCAATCGTTTTTCCGCAGCGGATACAGTTGTAGGTCTCAGTGTCGATGGCGGCCTCCCGGCGCATTATTCCATATTATTCCCATTCCTCGCTCGGTTTACAACCCCTCACCCGCATGGTACGATACCTATATCAACGCCATCGGAGGTGTGTATGCGTTACTTGCTTGCTATTCTCGTCCTGTGTGGCATGATGCTGCTGCCGTGTGGCACGGCGCGCACCCAGGATGCCGCCCCCGCACCCAAACTCACCTACCCTGGCGTGCGCGTGATGATCGTGGTGCCAGAGGCGCACATCGGCCGGCAGATCAGCGATCCGGCGGCGGAAACCGAGCTGATCCGCATGTTCGCCAAGGCGCGCTACACCGTCATCGACCAGACGCAATACGCCGCCATGCGCTACACGCCGGAGATGGAAGAGGTCGTCAAAAACCCGACCGGGCTGAAGGCGCGGGCGCTGACCACCAAATACGGCGCCGATCTGCTTATCGTCGGCGAAGCATTCAGCCAGCGCGCCGAGTTGCAGTCGCCGGGCGCCATCAGTTGCCGGGCGCGCGTTGAGGTGCGCGCGGTCTTCACCCAGGCGGCGCAGATCATCGCCGCCACCGACGGCATCGCCACCGGCGCCGACGTCACCGAGTTCATCGCCGCGAAGATCGGCCTGCGCAAAGCGGGTAACGTGGCGGGGCAATACCTGCTGCAGGAAATCGGCGACTACGTGGATGGCCCCACCGCCGTGCCCGGCGAGGAGACCTCGCGTCCGAACGGCCAACCGACCATCGCCGTCGCGCCTTTCGACGACCGCTCGCAGTGGTCGCTGGGCAACTGGAACCTGGGCCAGCAGATTCCCGACCTCATCACCGTCGAATTGATGAAGCTGGGCAGCGTGGCCGTCATCGACCGCGCCAGCATCGAGCAGGTGAAAAAGCTGCAGCGCGAATATATCAGCGGCATGTATGACAATGCGGGCCAGGCGATGGAGCTGGGCACGCTCGCGCAGGCGGATTACCTGATCGTCGGCCGCATCTCCGAATTCGCGACCAAGCGCACCGGCCTACTCGGCGGGCGCATCGGCCTGGGGATGGAAAAAGCGGTAGTGCGCATCCTCATCAAGGTCATCGACGTGAAGCGTGGCACCGTGCTGGCCGCCTCCGAGGCGAAGGGCGAGGCGACGGAAGCGGTGCTGGGCGGCGGCTATGTGGGCGTCGTCTTCGGCGGCGCGGTCTTTGACAAGTCCGCCGTCGGCCGCGCCACCCGCAAGGCCATCGCCGGCGCCATCGAGCTGATTGAACACAAGCTGCCCGGCGTCACCGCGACGAACGACGACGCGTGCCCCCACTGCAAAGCCCGCGTTGGCGCCACGGACAAGTTCTGTGCGAAATGCGGCAAAAAGATCGACCGCGCCCCCGCCGACTGCCCGAAATGCCGCAAGCCGGTGACACAAGACGACAACTACTGCCGCAACTGCGGTACCAGGCTGAAGAAATCCGACGACTGATCGCCCCGTCCCCACGCCAATGCCCGTTGAGGGGCTGTCCTCCGATAATCGACCCGGTAGACAGCCCCTCAACGGGCATTGTGCCATCACGCCAACGAAGTATTCGCGCCTTACCAGTCGTCCTCGCAGCCGGCGGCCAGCAGCATGGCCATGGAGAAGTTATCGCGGAAGGTCTCGTCGCCGGCAAGTTCGACGTAGTCCACGTCATCGGCGGCAGTCAGTATGGCGGCGAATTCCAGCACAGAGATGAGCGCCATCTTCGCTCCTGCGCCCGCCGCGTTGCCCAGAAAGGTTAGCTTCTCCGCGCCGATATCGGGGATAAGACCGATGTTGATGGCGTGTTCGCGATTGATGTAGGTGCCGAAGGCGCCGGCGATGAGCACGCCGTCCAGATCGTCGAACGATTTGCCGAGTTTTTCCAGCAGCGTGGCGACGCCGGCGTAGATGGCTGCCTTCACCAGTTGAATCTCGCGGATATCCTGTTGGGTGAAGAGGATGTCCTGGCCGGTGCCGCTGTCTTTGGCCCACACCAGCACCACTGCGTTTTCGCGCAGGCGGTCAGTAATGGTCGCGGGCAAGTGCGCCAGGTCTTCGTGATCGGCGAAGCGACCGCTGCTTTCGATGATGCCCAGTCGGCGAAATTCGCCCAGCACGTCGATGACGCCAGAGCCGCAGATGCCCCGCGGCGCCTTCTCGCCAATGGTATGCACGTGCAGGTCTTCGCCGACAGCGAGCCGGTCGATCGCGCCGGGCTGGGCGCGCATGCCATGGCTGATCTTCGCGCCTTCAAAGGCTGGTCCCGCCGCGGTCGAGCAGGCGACCACGCGGCCGTCGATGCCGGCCAACACTTCGCAATTGGTGCCGATATCCACCGCCACATGCAGGCCGGGCAGGTGGCGCAGGTCGCTGGCCGCCAGCACGCCCACCGTGTCAGCGCCGACGAAGCCGGCGATGTTCGGCAGCGTGCGTACCGGCCCGCGCGGGTGCATGGCAATGCCCAGTTCGACGGCGGGCATCTGCATGGCGGCGGTGATGACCGGCGTATACGGCGCGTGGCCCAGCGGCAATGGATCGATGCCCAGGAACAGGTGAGACATGCAGGTGTTGCCCACCATCACCAGTTCGTAAATCTGCTGGGAGGCGATATTCGCCTCCCGCGCCAGCGTGGCGAGAATGGTGTTGACCGCATCAGTTACCGTGCGGCGCAGCGTCTCCACCTGCTCCGGGTTGCCCATGGCAAACTCGATGCGCGAGATGACGTCGGCGCCGTAGCTGGCCTGCGGGTTCGGCTGCACGCTGTGCGTCACTTCCTCGCCGGTGCGCAGGTTGATGAGATAGCCCACCAGCGTGGTGGTGCCGATGTCCAGCGCCACGCCGTAATGGGAGAAGGTGGTGTCGCCCGGCTCGACGCCGAGTAGGCGGTCGCCGAGGAGAATGGCGGTGACAGTGTAGTCGCCGGCCAGCAGCGTGCCATGCAGCGCGCGGGCGGCGGACAGTTCGGCTGTGGCGATCTGCGGCAGCGCCTCGCGCAGGCGCGCAAGGTCGTCACGCAGGTCGGCGCCTTCCAGCGAGGGCCGCGCCACATGCGCCAGCACCTTGCGGGTGGCGGGCGCGGGGGTGATGGCGCGGCGCAGCTCGGCGGTGGCCTTGCGGTGGGCCAGGTTGCGGCTGGTGTCCGGCACGTCGATAATTAGGCCCTCCGTCACCTTCAGCTCGCAGGCCAGGCGGACGCCGTCGGCGAGATCGGCGGTAGTGAGCAGCAGGCGCTCTTCGTCACCCGGCGGGGCGGTCATCCCCTCCAGCACGCGCACACGGCACTTGCCGCACTTGCCGCGGTCGCCGCAGGGGGCATCCACCGCCACCCCGGCCAGACGCGACGCCTGCAGCACGGTGGCGCCGGTGGGCACGGCGATGGTGCGGTTGTCCGGTAAAAAGGTCATGCTGACCGTGGTCGCGGTCGCGTGCGCCGTCTTCGATTCCGATGAGATGGACACCGTATTCCTCCCCGGATGATAGCCGGTACAGTCTAACATAGATTGGCGGGGCGCGCCAGTAATATTGCTGCAAAACGATGTAGTTATATCTGTGCGCAGCCGGTGCTGCCGCGCCATACCACCGGGCACGGTAGCATCAGCGGCTCCGGAAGCGCGGCCGGGTCGGCGGCGACGGTGTCGAGCAGCCAGTGGATGGCGGCTTCGCCCAAGTCGCGAACGGGCAGGCGCACGGTGGACAGGCCGGCGGCCGCGGCGGCGGGGATGTCGTCGAACCCCAGCACGGCCACGTCGTCCGGCACGCGGATGCCGGCTTCGGCGAAGGCGTCCAGCGCCCCGAGCGCACGCAGGTCGTTGCCGCACACCAGACAGTCAAACGGCGGAACGGGATAGTCAGTGAGGTAGTCGCGCATCAGCGTCCGCGCCACGGCGGGATCGATAGAGGCACAGCGCAAATCGGCGGCCTCCCCCACCCCGGTTGCCTCCAGCGCGTCGCGGTAGCCGAGGAAACGCGGATACTCGTGCTCGTCTTCCTCACGCAAGCCCAGGAAGGCGGGCCGGTGGCGCGTCCGCAACACCGCCGTCACGGCGGCGCGCACGCCACCACGATAATCGGCATAGGCTCGCGGCATTTCGGATTCCCACTCGCTGAGCTGGCCGGGCAGCACCACGCCGCAGGGAATACCCCGGCGGTGCAGGCGCATCACCCAGGCCGGCGGCGCACTCATGCAGAAGAGCACGCCGCTGCCGGCGGGCAGCGCGTCGACCACCGCGCGCCACTGCTCGCCCACCACGTCGGCGAACTGTACCTGCATGCGCACTCCGCGCGCCAGCGTGCCGGCGTTCATGCCGCTGAGCATCGACTGAAAAACCCAGGCGGTATGCGGATTGCCTTCCAGAGTAAGCGACTGCCGAGAGCCGAGTACGACGATAATGTCGGATAGCGCGGCGGCCGGCACGGCGCGCACAAAAGCCCCGCGTCCCTGGACCGTTTCGATGAGCCCGGCTTCACCGAGCGTCTTCAGCGCGCGAATGACGCTGACATAGCCGATGCCGTACCGCGCCGCCAGTGCGTGGGCGCCCGGCAGGTAGTCGCCCGGGCGCAGTGCATGGTCGCGAATCTGATCGGTCAACTCCGCGACCATGCGCCGGACAGCGGGGGAACGATGGCGTCGTGATATATCTTGTTTCATATAGACCATTTGCCGGCCGGTAAAAAAGCGGTAAAGCTGCACGGAAAGATATTGCAGAGTTCACCCGGCTGTTTTATAATACCGGCAACGCCTCCCACGCGGGATGGCGCCTATCTCACCAACAAGCTAGCGATATAACTTATATCGTATCTACGGGAGTCTGTCAATATGAGCACCACCTCCGTTTCTCCCCTCACCGTGACGGCGGCGCGCGTGGAAGCGCCGTTCAAGGTCACCTTTGAGACCGTCACGCTGCGCGAACCCGGCCCGGGCGAGGCGATCATCGACGTGCTGGCCTGTGGCATCTGCGGGTACGACATGGAGATTGCCGAGTCGCTGGCCACCAATGGCCCGCAATCCTTCGGCCATGAAATCTGCGGTCGGGTGCGCCAGGTGGGCCCCGGCGTGACGCACGTGCAGGTCGGCGACATAATTACGCTAGAGTCCGGCTCCTTCTGCTGCGACTGCGACCTGTGCCGCAACGGCCGTGTGGACCTGTGCAACAAAGGCGCCGGCTTCTGGAGCGGCCCGTCGATGGGCTTTTCCGAGGCGATGATCGTGCCGGCGCGCAACATCGTGCCCGCCCGCGGCATGGACCCGCTCACCGCCGTACTCGCCGAACCCTGCGGCGTGGCAATTGACATGGTAAAGGTGGCGGAGATTGGCCTCACCGACAAGGTGCTGCTGGTCGGCTCCGGTCCCATCGGCATGATGGCGCTGCCGCTCATCCGCCGCGCCACCGCCGGCCCGGTGGTGGTCGCCAATCGCTCGAAAGGCAAGCTGGAAAAGGCGCTGCGGCTAGGCGCGGACAAAGCCGTTTCGACGAACGACATCTCGCTGACCGATCTCGGAACGGAATACGGCGGATTCGACCGCATCATCATCACCGCCCCGCCGGAGGTGATCCCCGAGTGCATCACCGCCACGGCATTCGGCGGCTACATCGTCTATATCGGCTCTAACTTCCGCACCGGCGGCGTCATCCCGCTGGACACCCACGCGCTGCACTTCGGCAAGAAACAACTGCGTCCGTCCTTCGCCTCGCCGGCGCTCTACCTGCCCGAGGCGCTCACCCTCATGCGCACCGGCGTCATCCCGCCGAAGGAGATCGTCAGCCACGTTTTCCCGCTGAGTAAGCTGGCGGAGGCCATCGACGCCGTGCGCACGCTCCGCGACGAGGTGTGCAAGGTGGCGGTGGTACCGGACAAGATGATGTAACCTCGCCCCCTCACCCCCTGGCCCCCTCTCCTCGAGGAGAGGGGGGAATCGGTATAGTATTATTCCTTTCCTCTCTGTGGGGAGCAGGAGGGTCGAAGAGGGTGAGGCGATACTTTCAATTCTGTTTCAAAGGAGACTTCCATGACAAAAGTTGGCATTATCGGTTGTGGTGGCATTTCGACCTTTCATCATGAAGGATTCGCGCTGGCCGGCGCGGAGATCGCCCATGTGTGCGACATCCGTAAAGAGGCCGCGGAGGCGGTGGGCGCGAAGTATGGCGCGAAGGTGAGCACCGATTATCGCGCGGTTATCGACGACCCCAGCGTGCAGCTCATCAGCGTGTGCACCACCTCCGCCACGCATAAAGAGATCGCCATTGCCGCGCTGAAGGCGGGCAAAGGCGTGGTCTGCGAAAAGACGCTGGCGGAAAACCCGACCAACGCCGCCGACATCGCCCGCGCCGCGGATGCGGCCGGGCAGTTCTGCGCCACCGCCTACATGAAGCGCTTCTTCCCCGCCAGCCAGAAGGCGAAAGAGCTGCTCGCCGGCATGGGGCAAATCATCAGTGTGTATGCGCGCTCTTTCCAGCCGTGGGACATGTGGAATGGCCCGATGGACGAGAGCCTACGCCAGCACCCCTCGTGGATGGTGCGCAACTACGGCGGCGGAGCGCTGGTGATGGCCGGAAGCCACATCCTCGACCTGGTACACTGGCTGGTGGGCCGCCCGGTGGACGTGGTCGGCCACCTGAATATCCGCGAGGGGATGGACGCCGACCGCCAGGGCAACGCCATGATGTGGATGCCCGACGGCAGCATCGTGCACTACGAGGCGTGCGGCCACCCATA
This sequence comes from uncultured bacterium, assembly GCA_964590255.1. Lineage (GTDB taxonomy): Bacteria > Armatimonadota > Hebobacteria > CAIYQO01 > CAIYQO01 > JAKIYB01. Next base: position 37,429 of record CAZPYA010000018.1, on the reverse strand, counting down.
CAAATTCGTCGGTTATGAGCGCAACGGCTGGGACGAGCGGCTGGAAATCAATACCGTGACGGGCCGCCTCGACCTCTACACCGTCACCTGGAACCGCCCGGACCGCAACGGCGCGCTACTGGTACACATGGACGGTGAGACGGGCGTCACCACCGAATACCGCTACCCGCAAGTGAACCCCTTCCATATCGAGATGGCCGCCATGCTGAAGTGGTTCGAGAATGGTGAAACCCCCGCGCCTTCCGCATGGGACGGCTACGTCGTCGACGAACTCATCGCCACCATCACCCGCAGCTCGCAGGTGAAGGAGCGGTTGACGGTGGGGTATCAGGATCAGGTGTCGGCGAAATAACATACCAGCGACCACCTCTCCCCCCAACCCCCTCCCCTACGTGGGGAGGGGGTGTAATGGATAAATGAAACCGGTACCAGTTTACCAATCTTCGCCTCCCCCTCCCCATGCAGGGAAGGGGGCCGGGGGGAGAGGTGAGTGCCGGTCGAAGTGAGAGACAAATATGAACGGCAGACAACGCATCCTCACCACCCTTCAGTTCCAAGAACCTGACCGCGTGCCGCACTTTGAGGAGATCTTCGATCTCAATCAGGAGGCCTTCGGGCGGACGATGCCCGGGGGCAAGGCGCTCGCTGAAGCAACCGCGGATGAACGCGACCGGCTGCTGCACGAGATCGTGGAAGTCTACGCGTTGATCGTCGAGCGCTTCCAGTGGGACGCGGTGACGATCTGGCACCCGTGGGGCGGACAAGACCAGCGCGACGTGTTGCGCATCGCGAAACGGGAGCTAGGCTCGGAGATTCTCGTCGGCGGATATATCGGCGAATCGATCCATTCCATCGACACCACGCATGACTTCGACCAGTTCTCCGAAGACCTGTACGAGAACCCGGCGAAGCTGCATGAACAGGCGCTGGCGATGTCGGATAACGCCATCCGCGAGGGGCGCGAGATGCTGGCGGCGGGCGCCGACTTCGTCAACATTGTCTCCGACGTGGCCTTCAACGGCGGGCCGTTCATCTCGCCGCCGATGTTTCGCGAACTGATCATCCCCTACATGCACCGGCACATCCCGGCGCTGAAAGCGGAAGGGCTTATCGTCATTCAGCACTCGGACGGCAACCTGATGCCGATTCTGGAAGACTGGATCTCCTCCGGACCGCACATGCTGCATTCGCTGGACCCGATGGCCGGCATGGACATGGCCGAGGTGAAGCGCCTGACCTACGGCAAGGTGGCGCTGATGGGCAACGTGCAGTGCAACCTGCTGCAGGACGGCCCCGACGAGGACATCATCACCTCTGCCCGCTACGCGCTGATGCACGGCGCGCCGGGCGGCGGCTATATCTTCAGTTCCAGCAACACCATCTTCCCCGGTCTGCCGCTGCGCCATTACGAGCTGATGCTCACCGAACTGGCGAAGTACAACGCCGGCGAACGCTGGGAAGATGTGCCGTTTAACGGCGGCACGCCCGTCGGCTAATGCTGCGCGACAACCCCCATACCGAGGCTTTGTATCATGCAGATCGATCTTTCCGGCAAACTCGCCGTCGTCACCGGGGCAACCGGCCAGTTGGGGCGCGTCATGGCGCGCACGCTGGCGGGGTGCGGGGCCGATGTCGTCATCCATTTCCGCCAGAACGCGGAGATGGCGGCACAACTGGTGGACGAGATCCGCGCGCTGGGTGTGCGCGTCATGGCCGTGCAGGCGGACGTGAGCGACAAAGACGCTGTCCTGGCCATGCACGACGCCATCGCCGGTGAACTGGGCGACCCGGATATCATCGTCAACAACGCCGTAGGACAGTTCTCCTGGCAGACGGTGCTGGAGCAATCGGTGGAGGATTACGAGGGGCAGTTTCGCACCTCGGTGCTGCATAATGTGCTGATGGCGCAGGCGTTTGTACCGGCGATGATCCGCAACGGCGGCGGCCGCGTCATTGCCATCAGCACCGAATGCGCCATGCAAAACGCCGTTAATCAATCCGCCTACGTCTCCGGCAAGCGCGGCATGGACGGCGTGTTGCGCGTGCTGGCGAAGGAAGTGGGCGCGCACGGCATCACCGTCAACCAGGTGGCCCCCGGCTGGACCATCAGCGACCGCGACCGCGCCGCCGGCACCGAGCACCAGGAGGGGTATCAAACGTCGGTGCCGTTGCGGCGCCGCGGCACCGACCAGGAAATCGCCAACGTCGTTGCCTTCCTCGCCTCGCCGCTGGCCAGCTTTGTCAGCGGGGTGTATATTCCAGTCTGCGGCGGCAATGTCATGCCGGCGATATAGCAGGTGCATCATGGATCAACTCCTTTCCCTCTTCGGCGAACAGCGCTATACCCGGACCCTCGACCAAATCACCCGCTTCTGGCGGGGCGAGGGGCGAGTCATGATGACGGTCATCAACTGGGCGGACGGCTACCGGCAGCGCTTTGACGACGCCGTCATCCTCGAAAACGCGCCGAAGCACCTGGCGACGATGGCGGCGCTGCCGGGGGCGCAGATGCCGTTTCTGTTCGCCGACTTCGGCACGGTGTCGACGGCGAAGTACTGGGGCGGGGCGGCGCATTTCGACTCGACCGGCGGCAACATTTTCATCGAGCCGATGGCGCAGGAGATCGACGAGGCGCTGGCGCTGACGCCAAAGCCGGTCGACGACCCGGCGCTGGATGGCGCGCATGGCGTGCGACTGTGGCGAGAGCTGTCCGCGCAGTTGGAGACGAATTGCCTGTGGCTGCGCTCGCCGGACATGCAGGGCGTGCTAAACACCGCCGGCCTGGTGATGAACCAGGAAGAGCTCTTGATGGCGATGTATGCCGAGCCGGAGCAGATACATCGTTTCCTCGACAGGGTCTGTGATTTTCTCATCGATTACGCGCAGTACCTGCGGCGCGAGACGGGTGACCGGCTGTGTGGCAATATCTGGCCCTACACCTTCCTGCCATCGAACATGGGTCTCTCCTTCACCGAGGATCTGATGCCGCTGCTCTCGCCGGAGTTGTACGTCGAGTTCGGCATCCCGCAGCTCAAGCGGCTGCAATCGGTCTTCGGTGGGCTGCACATCCACTGCTGCGGCGACTGGGGCCGCCATGCCGCGAACCTGGCCAACGCCGGCCTCAACATAGTGGCGATGGAGTTCCACTACCCCGCCACGCGCATCGAGGAGCTGCAACCGCTCATCGATCAAGGCGTGGTCTTCATCCCCTACCTCATCCAGGACCGCCAGCAGGACTTCGCGGAAACCTACGCCTACTGGCGCTGGTTGCTCCAGAAGACCGATGCCCGCTTCTGGTTCATGCCCACCGATGACGACGGCGGGCTGGCTTTCTACAACGAATACGCACATTTGATGCCGGAGTGACCGACATGACCATGACCCCGAAACAACGCATGCTGGCCGCTTACCGCGGCGAACTGCCCGATTACGTTCCCTGCGCGCCGGAATTCTGGTATTACCTGCCCGCGCGACTGCTTGGGCTGAATATGCTGGAATTCGGCCGCGTGCCGCACTGGCAGGCGCTGCAGCAGACCTTCAAGCACTACGGCACCGAGGGCTGGGGCGCGGCGTTCAACGGCGCGCCGTGCCCGGACGTGGACTACCGCAGCGAGAGCACCGACCTGCCGGAAGGCCGCATCCTCACCCGGCAGACGCGCAATACCAAATATGGTGAGTTGACCAGCGCGTGGATGGCCGACCCCATCGAACCCGGCTGGGAGATCGAGCGCCCCATCAAGGATTTCGAGCGCGATTGGCCGGCCTACAAGGCCTCCACCCTCGGCATCATTGAGGAGATGAACTGGACCGGCACGCAGCAGGCGCTGGACGCGGTAGGCGAGGACTACCTGCTGGAAGTGTGGCTGCCCGGGCAGTTCTTCGATTACATTGCCGGCGGCCGCCAGGGCGGCCTGGAACAAGGCATTTACGACCTCATCGAGCACGAGGAATTCTTCGAAGAACTCCATGAGGAATATCTCGACTACGTGCGCCGTTACACCGAAGCCGCGTGCAAGAACACCACCGGCGAATCCCTGGTCATCGGCTGCGCATGGTCATGCATCTCGCTCATCAGCCCCGCCATGTGGCGGCGGTGGGACTGGCCGGTGGTGCGCGCCGCCGCCGATGTCGCCCACGCCCATGGCCGGCTGCTGCACATCCATTTCCATGGCAAGTGCATGGATGCGCTGGAGGACATCGCCACCTGCGGCGCCGACTGCGTGTGCCCCTTCGAGCGCCCGCCCGGCGGCGACGTGACCGACCTCGCGTATGTGCGCAGCGTCCTCGCTGACCGCGTAGCGGTGAACGGCAACGTGCATACCGTCGAGACGCTCATCCGCGGCACCGCCACCGACGTGCGCCGCGAAGTCGCCGAGATTTTCGAGCAGTGGGGGCCGGACAAGCGCCGCCTCATTATCGGCACCGGCGACCAGGTGGGCGGCGAGACGACAGATGAGAATATCTACGCGATGATCGAGGCGTGCCGTGAGTTGGGAAAGACGGGTTAATCATGTCTAATGTTAGCATCTGGCTCGGTTACATGCCGGCGTATTTCAACAAAAACCTTGGCCTCACATATGGCGAGGCGTATTACTTTGACTTCGCCTACCGGGCCGAGATTATGGCGGCGGAGTGTCGATTTCTCTACGAGCAACTTGGCGACTACGGCGTGGGCGAGGCGGTACCGCGGCCCCTGCCCAATATCTTTATCCAGCCTATCGACCTGATGCTGCATACGCAGGGGGCGCCGTGGCGCTTCCCGGAGGACGCCACGCTGGAGAGCATCGGCGCGCCGTGGGCAAAACTGTCTATAGAGGAAATCGCCGCCATCGATCCGCGCAGCGCGTCGGAGCACCCGGTGATGGACCGCCTGCTGGACCAGTATCGCGACATCGAACGCCACTATGGCGACGCCGCCGACATCTTCATGGTGAAGAGCGGCATGATGAATATCCACGCCCCCTACACCACCGCCCACCAGCTATACGGCGAGGAGATTTTCGTGCTGCTGATGACCGAGCCGAAGGCGGCATACGTCATCTTCGACAAGGTGTGGGCGCTGTACCAGGCCATCTACGCCCGCGTGCTGGCGGAGACCGGCACGGTGTTAGACCGCATGTATCTGGGCGATTGCTCGGCGTCCTTGCTATCGGAAGCGGTGTATCGGGAACACGTGCTGCCGGTCAATCAGCGGCTGGCGGCGTTGAAGCCGACATCGGGGTATCACTCCTGCGGCAGTTCCAGCCACCTGCTGGCCGCCTTCAGCACGCTGCCCGGTCTGCGGCACATCCAGCTTGGCGCCGGCACCGACCTGGCACTGGCCTCCCGTCTCATGCCCGGCGTGGTAATGGAGCCGCTCATCGACCCGGTGCTGATGCGCGAAGGCACCCCCGATGACATCACCCAGCTCATCACCGGCATCCTCGACGACACCGCGACGGCGCCGGCGATAAATCTCTGCGCCTGGTCCTTCGACCGCGACACGCCACTGGAGAACGTGCGGGCGATGTATGCGGCGGTGGGGAAAGTCGAGCAGATGGTGGGGTATTGAGGATACCGGGGGGACGAGCTTTCGCCTGTCCCCCACATCAGCCATCCGTCATCAATACACCAGTCCGCCGCGGCCGAGGCGCCAGGCCATGGGTTTCATGAAGAAGCGGCTGGAGACGACGGTGACGTGGGGGCGGTTGAGGAGGGCGGTGCGGAGGCGGTTGCCGGTGTAGTTGTGGAGGATGCGGGTGATCCAACTGCCGGTCTCGAACTCGGGCAGCACCACGATGATGCGGTCGCCGCTGCGTTCCAGGTCGGTCCAGTCGAGGTAATCCATGATCGGCTCAATGAGCCAGCGGTACGGCGAAGGCACCACGTCTAGGCGGATCTTCTGCCCGATGTAGGGTTCCACCAGCATCTCCCATTTTTCCTGCAGACGCGGCGTTTTTTCCTGATCCATCTCGATATGCACGGCGCGCAGGATGTTGTTCGGGCCGCTGGCGGCGATGGCGCGGCCGCACTCCAGCCCTTCGAGGATGCCGCGGTGGACGTCGGAGGACACCAGCACCAGCACGGTGAGCGGTTCCTCCGGCTCGGTGAGCGGATTGTAGTCGTACTGATGGACCGTCATCGTCTCATCAAACCATTTGTAGTGACGATTGATGAGCCAGAAGATATACACGAGTATGGGCAGCACCAGCACCACCATCCACGCGCCCTGGGTAAATTTCGTCACCGCCTGGATGAGCGCCACGATGAAGGTGATGGCACACCCGAGCGCATTCAAGGTGGCCATGCGCTGCCACCCCGGCACTTTTTGCTCCAGCACCTTGCGCACCATGCCGGCTTGCGACAACGTGAAGCAGATAAACACGCCCACCGCATACAGCGGAATGAGCGCGTTCGTCTCGGCGCGGAAGCCGATGATGAGCAGCGCCGCCGCCAGCGAGAGCACGATAATGCCGCTGGTATGCACCAGCCGGTCGCCGAGATTGATGAAGGTCTTCGGGGCGTAGCCGTCTTTCGCCACCAACGCCAGCAGGCGCGGTAGGCCGGCAAAGCTGGTGTTGGCAGCGATCATCAGCACCAGCAGCGTGGCGAGCACGGTGAGGGTGGCGACGACCCCACCGAAACCCTGCGCGCCGTAGGCGGCATGCGCCACCTGGGCGATGACCGTCTCGGTCGACATCGGAATGATGTGATACAGGTAGACGGCCCACCCCACGCCGAGGAAAAGCAGCACCAGGATGACCATGAGGATAAGCAGCGTCTTCGCGGCGTTTTTCGCCTCGGGTGGTTCAAACGCGGAGACGCCGTTGCTGACTGCCTCGACCCCGGTGAGCGCCGCCGATCCGCTGGCGAAGGCGCGCAAGATGAGGAAGAGGCCGATGGGCCCGGTGGCCGCCCCAGCAACGGTAAGGCCGGCGGATTCGGCGTGCGTGACGGGGGTGATATTACCGGTGAAGAAGCGGATGAGCGTGACCACCAGCGCGACGCCGAGGAATGCCACGAAGGCATACGCCGGCGCGGCGAATGTCCACCCGGATTCCTTCGTGCCGCGCAGATTCACCAGCATAATGATGGCAACCAGCAGCAATGCCGCGATGACAGTGAGCGGCATGTGCAGGCCGAGCAGATGCACCTCGACATGCAGCGACTTGAACCAGGGCAGCGACGCGAGCTGTGCTACCGCGGAACTGACGCTCACGGCCACGGTGAGGATATAGTCGATGGTGAGTGACGCGGCGGCGATGAGGCCGGGCACGACACCGAGATTATCGCGCGAAACGGAGTAGGATCCTCCGCCGGAGGGATACAGGTGAATCGCCTGCCGATAGCTGGAGCCGACGATGATAATGAGCCCGGCGATGGCGAAGCTGATGTAGAGAAGCAGTTTCAGCACAGCCGGCGTGATGGCAAAGTGCGACTGCTCGAACTGAATGAGAATTTCTTCCGTGGCGTAGGCCACCGAGGAGAGGGCATCGGAGGCAAAAACGGGCAATGCGAGGTAAATGGGCAGCCGATGCTCGAGCTGCACCGAGGTGGCCAGCGGATTGCCCAGCAGCATCCGGCGAAAGAAACTCTTCACCTGTTGCCAGTAATAACTCAGGCTACCACCGCCAATGGTGTTGGCCACGGGTCACGCCTCCTTGACATGTCATCATGATGGCAGCTTTTCGTCTCGGAGCGGGTGCCGGGAGGCGACATCGTCATCATTCCGGGCGGAAGCATAACCGTGCCATACCGGTATGTCAATAGGCTTCACAACATCTTAACAGGGTTAATATACCAGCCCGCCGCGACCAAGGCGCCAGGCCATGGGCTTCATGAAGTAGCGGCTGCTGACGACGGTAACGTGCGGACGGTTGAGCAACGCCGAGCGCAGGCGGCGGGCGGTGAAGTTATGCAGGAAGCCGGTGATCCAACTGCCGGTTTCGAACTCGGGCAGTACCACGATGACACGGTCGCCGCTGCGTTCCAGGTCGGCCCAATCCAGATAATCCATGATCGGTTCGATGAGCCAGCGGTAGGGTGAGGGCACGATATCCAGCTTCACCTTCTGCCCCATGAACGGCTCGACGAATTGTTCCCATTTCGCCTTCAGGCGCGGCGTTTTCTCCGGATCCATCTCGATGTGCACGGCGCGCAGCACGGCCTCCGGACGGCCCTCGACAATGGAGCGACCGCACTCCAGGCCTTCCAGGATGCCGCGGTGGACGTCGGAGGACACGAGCACGAGCACAGTGAGCGGTTCGGCGGGTTCGGCCAGCGGGTTGAAGTCGTACGGGTGCACCGTCATCGTCTCGTCGAACCACTGGTAGTGACGCTTGATGACCATGCTCACCAGCACCAGGATCGGAATGGCGACCACTACCACCGCCGCGCCATGGAAGAACTTGCTGGCGGCGATAATGATCGTCACCACGGCGGTGATCAGCGTCCCGGCGCCGCTCATGAGCGCGGCGCGCTGCCACCCTTTCTCGCGCATGCTGCGCACGCGGTTGACCACGCCCCACTGCGCCAGCGTAAAGGTGAGGAACACGCCCACGGCATAGAGGCCAATGAGATTGGTGACGCTGGCCTTATAGGCGACAAGGAGGATAATCGAGATGACGGTGAGGGTGAGGATGCCGCTAGAATAGACCAGCCGGTCGCCCAGACGCGTAAAGGATTTCGGCATATACCCGTCTTTGGCGACGATAGCCGCCAACCGCGGGAAGCCGGCGAAGGCGGTATTCGCCGCCACCATCAACACGGCGAGGGTGGTGAAGTTGAGCAGGTGGAAGAGGATGTTTTTACCGAAGTTGGCCTGTGCCAACTGCGCCAGTACCGTCTGCGTCTCGGACGGTTTGGGATGATACACATGCGTGGCAAAGCCCACGCCGCTGAAGAGAATGGCGAGGATGCCGATGAGCAGCACCAGCGTTTTGGCGGCGTTTTTCGACTCGGGCGGCTTGAAGGCGGAGGTGCCGTCGGCGACCGCTTCCACCCCGGTCATGGCCGCACAGCCGTTGGAGAAGGCCTGCATGATGACGAAGATCCCGACAAATTTGCTGGGATCCGGGGTGACGTAATGCGCGGGCAGCATCTCCTGCGGGATCGGTTTCGCCTCGCCGGTGATGGCATGATATATGGAGGTCACGATGAGCAAACCGGCCATGGCGATAAACGCATACGCCGGCAGCGCAAAGAACCAGCCACCCTCGCGCGTGCCGCGCAGGTTGATGAGGGTGATGATGCCCACGAGCACAATCGCCAGCCACACCCGGAATGGATCCAGCAGCGGGAAGGAGGAGATGAGAGCGGCCACCGCGGCACTGGTACTCACCGCGACCAGCACGATATAGTCGATGGTGAGCGCGGCGGCAGTGGTGAGGCCGGCGATGGGACTGACGTAGTCGCGCGCCACAGAGTAGGAGCCGCCGCCCGCGGGATAGAGCTGGATAGCCATCCAGAAACTGGCCCCCACCGCGAGCATGAGCGCGACGATGGCCATGGTGATATAAATCTGGTATCCGGTGGCATCCGCGCCGCCGCCGCCGAAGACGCCGGCGAGCACGATGAGGATTTCATCGGTGGCGTAGGCGACCGAGGACAGCGCGTCCGATGCGAAGACCGGCAAGGCGAGATAGATCGGCAGGCGGTGTTCCAGTTGGACCGAAGTGGCCAGCGGATTCCCGAAAAGCATCTTGCGGAACCCGTTTTTCAACGCCTCCCACAGGGCGCTCCATCTGCCTCCGCCAATAGTGTCCGACATATATGGTTCTCCGTAAACGCACACAACGCATACACCATGTCACGCACAAGTCATCCGGCAACGACATAGCAGCCCATACTTATTCGCCAGGATGTGGCCAACCCCTTTCTTTGCGTTTGCCGTTTCATGCGTCCCCGGTCGCGTCAACCGACAGCATCCGGGTAAAGGTTTTCCGGTGCTGCAGCGGAATACAGAGGTATCTTCCCGTGGAAAGCGAGTGCGCTATGCTCGATGTCACCGATATTCGCCTGCTGGTTTCCGACGTGGACGGGGTGCTGACCGACGGCACCATCAGCTACGGCACTGGCAACCTGGAAGAGAAAGCGTTCAATATCAAAGACGGCCTGGGCCTGCGGCTGGCGACATGGGCGGAGTTCCCGGTGGCGTGGCTGAGCGGACGGCGGTCGGACGCGGTGACGCGGCGAGCAGCGGAACTGGGCGTGCGGCTGTATGATGGCGTGTCCGACAAGAACGCCGGCCTGCGACAGGTGGCGGCGGAGCACGGCGTGCACCTTGCACAGATCGCCTACGTCGGCGACGATTTGAACGACCTGCCCGCACTGGCGCTGGCAGGCCTGCCTATCGCCGTGGCCGACGCTGTGCCCGAGGTGAAGGAGGCGGCGCGCTACATCACCGGCGCGCTGGGCGGCCATGGCGCCATCCGCGAGGTGGTGGAGTTGCTACTGCGCGGCCAGGGGCGCTGGGAAGCGGCGAAGGCGATCTACTTCGCGCATTTGCAGGGGGCGACGGCGGGACAATAAACACAGGGGGCGCCTGTCGGCGCCCCCTGTGTGTTACTTCGCTTTCTCGGCGAGGTAGGTTTTCAGCTTTTTCTTCAGGTCGGTCTTCACCATGCCGCCCACAAGGGTTTCGCGAACGATGCCGGCGCGATCGATGACGAACTTGGTGGGGATGTATTCCATCTCGCCCAGCGCGGCGATGACTTTGTTATCACGGAGCACGATGGGGTAGTTGATTTTGTTGGCTTTGATGAACTTCGGCAACACGGCGGGGTCTTTGTCGATGGCCATGCCGATGATGACGATGTCCAGCTTCTCCTTCGTGATTTCTTTTTGCAATTCCACCATCTCCGGGATTTCGCGGCGGCAGGGCGGGCACCAGGTGGCCCACACGTCTACCAGCACCACCTTGCCGCGGTAGTCGGCCAGCTTCAGTGTTTTGCCGTCCACCGTCTTCAGCGTGGCCTCCACCGGCTTCGGCTTCTCTTCCTGCGCCGCCAGCCGCGGCAGCAGGCCCATGCCCCCCACCAGCAGCGCCAGCAGCACCAGCACCGGTATCATGCGTGTAATCATCATGGCTCCTTTCAGGTTGGCAATGGCGGGAGAGACACGCCGCCATCGGATGCAGATATTCACTTACGATGGAAGAGCTGTGACACCCATTCCTCGATTTTATACGACACATCGCCCCAGCCAGTGTTGCTGGCGAGTTTGGCGATCTGTTCCTGGCTGCCCAGCACCAGCAGCGCGGCCATGATGAGCAGCAGCACGCCGGAGGCGATCTCGACGGTGCGCATGTGGCGGGCTACCTTGCGCAGCGACGCCAGAAAATGGCCGGCGAAGAGCGCCGCGAGCAGGAAGGGCAGCGCCATGCCGAATACGTAGACCACCGCCAGCCCCATGCGCGCGGTGCCCAGCGACATGGACAGGATGCCGCCGAGAATGGGGCCGGTGCAGGGCATCCACCCCAGCGCGAAGGCCGCGCCGATGAGCAGCGCGCCGAGGAGGCCCAACTTGTTTTCCGCCATGTGGAAGCGGCGCTCGCGGAAGAGCGCGTCGATGCGGAAGAGGCCGAACATCTGCAGCGCGAAGACAACCATCAGCGCCGCCGCCGTCAACTGGATGCCGCGCACCCAACCAGCGGGCAGGTTGGACGCCTGCTTGAAGATGCCGAAGATGAGCACCGTCACCAACCCGAAGCCGATAACGAATGCCAGCGCGCCGCCGAGTAGGCGCCAGCGGCCCGGCTGTTTTTTCGGTGCCGCGTCCTCCGCGGATGCATCCGCCGCACCGCCTTGCAGTTCTTCATATGACAGGCCGGAGATGAGCGACAGATAGACCGGCACCACCGGAAAGACGCAAGGCGAGAGAAAACTCAGCACGCCCCCCACGAAAGCGGCAATATATTGAATCAGTCCTATCCCGTCAGGCATTGTGATCCTCCGCGCCCTATCGCGCTGTTATTACTATATAACCAAACAGATATAAAGTCAATCCCATCACACAGCCATCTCGCCTATTTTACTCGATTATTCCCCGCGGTACACCGAACAACACCGGTGCCGTTCGGTAAGAAATGGCTGGCCATGCAGAAGGGGGTTAGCCCTTAACCACGAATAAGGGATAACCGGAGGAACGAGATATGACTGGTTTTCTGAACGGAACCGTGCAACAGTATATCGATGCGCTGGCATCGGGCGACCCCACCCCCGGCGGCGGCAGCGCGGCGGGCTTGAGCGGGGCGCTGGGCGCGGCGCTGCTGTGCATGTCGGCGCGCTTCACGGTGGGGCGCGAGAAATACGCGGCCTTCGAGCCGGCGGCGCAGGCGGTGCTGGACGAAGCCGACGCGCTGCGCCCGAAGCTGGAGGCGCTGATGGAAGAGGACGCGGCGGCCTATGGCAATTACCGCGCCGCCTCCGCCATGCCGAAGGGCACCGACGAGGAAAAGGCCGCGCGCCGCGCCGCGCTGCAGGAGGCGACGAAAACTTCGGCGCTGGTGCCGATGGCCATTTGCCGCTACAGCTACCGCCTGCTGGAGCTGGCGGCGCCGCTGGCGGACAACTGCAATCCCTACCTGGTGAGCGACGTGGTGGTGGCCACGCACATGGCGCTGTCCGCCTTTCGCAGCGCGCTCATCAACATACGCATGAACCTGGGCTCGCTGGATGACCAGGCTTTCGTCGAGACGATGCAGTGCGAGCTGGCGCCAATGATCGCCACCGCCTCCGGCCTGGCCCAGGATGCCCTGGCCAAAGCCTACACCGCCATGAACCTGCCGTTGGAAGGAGATATCCCCGCATGAGTGCTATTGAACTGCGCGGCGCCCCCGTCGCGAAAGCCATTACCGAGCAACTGGTGGTCGAAATGGCCGCCCTGCAGGCGCGCGGCATCACCCCGTGCCTGGTGTCGGTGCAGGTGGGCGAGAACGACGCCTCACGCATCTACCGCAATTCGCAGGAGAAGAAAGCCGCCGCCATCGGCATGGCCTACCGCCGGGTGGACCTGCCCGCGGAGGCGAGCGAGGGGGACGTGGCCGACACCATCCGCGCGCTGAACTGCGACCCGGCCATCACCGGCATCATCCTGATGACGCCGCTGCCGAAGGGGATGAACCTGGATGCCATGCAGGCGCTCATCGACCCGCTGAAGGACGTGGACGGCGTGACCGAGACGAACCTGGGCGCGGTGATGACCGGCCGCCCGGGGCTGTATCCCTCCACCGCGCTCTCCGCTTTCGAGTTGATCCTTTCCACGGGTATCGACGTGAAGGGAAAGGAAACGGTGATCATCGGCCGCAGCGCCATCGTCAGCAAGCCAGTGGCGATGATGCTGGTGAACCGCCGCGCCACCATTACCATGTGCCACACCGGCACCCAGGCCGCCGGCCTGCTGGACTACCACGTGGGCCGCGCGGAAATCCTGGTGGTAGCCACCGGCCAGCCGAACCTGATCCCCGGCGCATGGGTGAAAGAGGGCGGCATCGTCATCGACGTGGGCATCAATGAGCTGCCGGACGGCAGCCTGGTGGGCGACGTGGAATACGCCCCCGCCGCCGAACGCGCCGCCTACATCACCCCGGTGCCCGGCGGCGTCGGCCCGCTCACTGTCACCATGCTGCTGCGCAACACCATTACCGCGGCGAAGATGCAACTGGGCTGACCGGCCTGCGCGCACCCTCACCCCCCTGTCCCCCTCTCCCCGAGGAGAGGGGGAGTTACGGAGAGGCGTACGCGAAGGGGGCAGGCTCTGCAGCCTGCCCCCTTCGGTGTTTTCAGACGGATGTTGCCGCGTCCACCGCGACACACAACCGCGTATTAATTGCGCTGCGGCAGGGGCGGCGGAGACGGCGGGACGACCACCATTTCGGCGGACAGGTCGTCATACGACTTCACCCACTTCACGGGGATCTTCTGCTGCTGGTCATTCACCCATTTACGCATCATCACCTGCAGCTTGGCGCCGCGCGCCAGCAGCGCGGCCTGAGCTTTGACGTCTTCAAATTGCGGTGCTTTCGCCGGGCGGAAATCCGCGACAAACACCACCCAATATTCAGTATAGCGTTCCGTAGCTCGCGTCCCATCAGCGCGGTCGACGACACGCTCCATCGTTATCGCAATCGGCTCGGTATATTGGCCCGACTTCATCCCGCGGCCTTCGTTCGCTTCAAAGATGGCCGCCACAAGCTCTGGATTATTCACCCGCTCACGCGTCTGGTACCCGGTATCACCGCGGGTGGCACGAATCTTCTCATTCGTCGACAGCAGCACCGCCAGCTTGTTCGGGTCTTCGCCGTCCTTCAGCCGCCGCATGGCGCTGATGGCGTCGGCTTTTTTCTCGGTGGCAATGCAGATGAGCTTCGCCTGGGCCTTGCTAAAGAAGATGTTGGGATAGGTCTGATAGAACTCTCGCGCTTCGGCGTCAGACACCGTCACGTTCATCGCCTTTTCCAGCGACAGCACGGTGCGGAATTTGTCGCGCAGCACGTTCGGCGGGTAGGCTTCGATCATCTTTTTCGCCAGCTCGTTGTCGGCGGCGTAGCGCTTCAGATCATCGATGCGCGTGGTGATCTCCGCTTCGGTGGCGGAGACGCCGGCCAGGCGCAGCGCCTCATCCACCACCGCCTGCTCCTGCAGTTCGGGGGCGACGGTGCTGCCGAAGCGGGCGATGCACGCTTCGGCCAGTTTGCCGCGGGTGATCTTCGTCTCGCCGGCGGCGCCGATAATCTGGTCGTAATTGATTTTCGCGACTTCGGCGCGGGCCACGGTGATTCCCGCGCCGATGGCCAGGCCCACGACCAGGCCCACCACGAGCGTCATCAGGGGAGACAGGCGTTTCACAGGCAACTCCTTGCGCACGGCTACAGCCGCGAGAATGTCCGGAGGTATGGTAGCGGTTCTCCCGCCCCCGGTCAAGGCGCGGCAGGATTGCTCCCGCACACGGCCATCGTATGCAGGATACCCGATTTTGCGTCGAATAATTCGCACCAGAGACGGATCATCCGGGGACAGTTTCCGAACCTTGATTGGTACCGGCACTGCGGGCGGATAAATGGTGACAGGAACCGTATTCCTCGGACGGCATCATCGCTGGCCTGTCCTGGACATGGGAAAACGGTTGCTGGCACCATTTATCTGGTTGGGTATGGTTTGGTCCTGTTGATTAGACCGAAATTTATTCGATACTCCCCGTCAAAGGCTACAGGCGTGGCCGCCGCCGCGTTTTTCGTAGTATTGCTGATGGTAGGCTTCCGCCGGCCAGAAGGGGACGGCGGGGAGGACTTCCGTCTCGATAGCACCGGAGGATCGCGCGGCTTGTTCGGCCTTGGACGCTTCCGCGGCGTCTTTCTGGGCGCGGGAATTATAGAAGATCACCGATTTATACTGGGTTTTCGCGTGGTGGGTGGGGTTGTGCAGGTTCCAGAACACCTCCAGCAACCGCGCGTAGCTCACCTTCGCGGGATCGAAGGTCACCTCCACGGCCTCGGTATGGCCGGTGATGCCCATGCACACTTGCTCATAGGTCGGGCGTTCCGTAGCGCCGCCCGTATAGCCAGCGCGCGTACGCTCCACGCCGTCGACGTGGCGGAACGCGTCCTCCACTCCCCAGAAGCAGCCGGCGCCGAAAATCGCTGTGTCCATGACTATTCCTC
The DNA here is from genome assembly GCA_964590255.1 of uncultured bacterium. Lineage (GTDB taxonomy): Bacteria > Armatimonadota > Hebobacteria > CAIYQO01 > CAIYQO01 > JAKIYB01. The sequence goes on along the minus strand of CAZPYA010000018.1, from coordinate 21,792 downwards.
GCTGATATGTCCGTACCCATGATTGATCGCGCTGACGCCACCCATGCGTGATGCTCCACAGCATCATGCCCAGCATGACCACAATTCCGATACCCACGGCGGCGCGCATCTATACAACCTTGGCGATGTTTATTCTCGTATTTGCACTATAGCCAATTCGAGGGATCGGTAAACCGTTGGGCTACCGCGCAACACCCTATGATGCTCTTTGACGAATTGTTGCCGCGTTGATAATCGATGCCGCATATTGACGCACGTCGCGACGAGGCGTGTTTCTCCTGATGCCAGCGACGGTCGCGCGGACCCCTCCCCCGGCCCCTCCCCTAGCAGGAGAGGGGAGTGATCTCGTGTGAGCGACTGCAGCGGTGGGTGAAGCGGAAATAATTCGTCAAAGAACATCAATCTGGGGCTGGAGACACAAAGTCGGCCTACGGCGACTGAACGGATCTCGTATCGGTAATGCCGCATGGGCAGACAATCCTATTTTTTAGCGGCTACTGATAATCGGTATAAATTATTCGTAAAGCCTGTTGCCTGAACGAGAAAATCACCATACATATCGTATATACTAGTAAGGGTTTGGCATCGCGGCAGGGGAACGGTTCCTCTGCGCATGCCAGCACGCAATATCATCCATCATATCGTTCCCCCCGGAGGGTACATGGATTTGCATACCACAGTGCCGCAAACGGACCATGCGCCGATCGCCCAGCGCATGGCGCGGCTGGCGCGTGCCTGTCTCATGGCCGGCATGGCCGTCGTGCTCTGCGCCGTTATCGGCTGGAGTACCGGTATATATGCACTGACAAATTTCATCCCGGGCGCCATTACCATCCCGCCGATAGCCCTGGTGCTCCTCGGACTCTTTATCGTGATGGCCGGCGTCGACCTGCTGCCGCGGCCAAGCCGATCGCTCCGCTGGAGCATACTGATCATCGCAGCGCTTCTCGCGCTCGTCAGCGCGGCTGCGCTGGCCTATCTCGCCGTGTCGCCCGCGCAGCAAAGCACTCGCCATGCCTTATCACCGCTGCAGCTCTGGCAGACGCCCAATATTCGCGTTTCGCCGATCACGCTGCTCTTATCGTTCATCACTGCCGCCGGCATGCTGCTGCGCCAATTGCAGATGCTCACGCGCATGCGACCGCGTCTCGTTGGCTGGCTCTCGGTGCTGGCTCTCGCCATCACCTTCACCTTCCTGCTGGGATATGCCTACAGCACGCCGTTGATGTTCGGATCGAGTATGTTGCCCATCGCGCTGCCCACCCTGCTGGGGTTCCTGCTGCTGCACGTCGCGTTGCTGTGTTCGCTCGGTCCCACGGCGTATCCGCTGGCGTGGTTCCTGGACGGCAGCACGCGGGCGCGGCTGCTGTCGGTGTTCGTGCCCTTCATCTTCATCATCATGCCGTTGGATGACTGGATCGCCGATCACGTCAACGAGCTGTTCCACCTGAACGGCGCTGTCACCTCCGCGGCAACCTCGCTGGCCTCCACCGGCCTGGTCGTATTCGTTGTGGTATTGGTCGCCCGCCAGGTGGGCCGCCGGATGGACGCCACCCTGGAGGCGCTGCAGCAGTCGGAAACACGCTTGCGCTATGAATCGGAGCGCCTGCTGGTGACGCTGCGGTCTATCGGCGACGGCGTCATCGTCTCCGACCGGGACGGCCACACGATTTTGCTGAACTCCGTGGCCGAACAACTGACGGGCTGGACGCACGCGGAGGCCTTCGGCCATCCCATTGCGACCATCTTTCACATCGTCAACGAAGACACGCGCGCGGTCGTCGAGAATCCCATCGACCAGGTGGTTGAAACCGGCGCGGTGGTCGGATTGGCGAACCATACCGTGCTGATCGCCCGCGACGGACGGGAATTCGCCATCGCCGACAGCGGCGCGCCGATCCACGACGCGGACGGCGCCATTATCGGCGTCATCCTGGTCTTCCGCGATGTCACCGAGGAACGCGTAGCCGAGCAACTGCTGCGCGACAGCGAGGAACGGTTCCGCCAGCTCTTCACCGCGATGACGGAAGGCTTTGCCCTGCACGAAATCATCTGCGATCCCTCCGGCGCCCCGGTCGATTATCGCTACCTGGATCTCAACCCGGCCTTCGGCGCGCTCACCGGGATGAACATCGACCAGGCCATCGGCCGCACGGTGCGCGAGTTGATTCCGGATATCGAAGATAAATGGATCGATCTGTATGGCAAGGTGGCACTGACCGGCGAATCGATTCACATTACGGAGACCGCGTCGCCACTGGGCCGCACCTTCGACATTTTTGCCTACAGTCCGTGCCCCGGCCAATTCGCAACGATCTTCATGGATGTCACCGAGCGCCACCGCGATGAGGAGCGGCTGCTGGTGACGCTGCGCTCTATCGGCGACGGCGTGATCGTGACCGATGCCGAGGGACGCGTGGTATTGCTGAACCCGGTCGCCGAAGCGTTGACCGGATGGCTGCAACCCGAGGCCGAGGGACAGCCGATCCACACGGTCTTCCACATCGTCAACGAAGACACGCGGGTGACGGTGGAGAACCCCGTCGCCAAAGTGGTGGAAACCGGTACGATCGTCGGGTTGGCAAACCACACGGTATTGATCGCGCGTGACGGGCGGGAATACGCTATCGCCGACAGCGGCGCGCCCATCCGCGGCGCCGACGGCGCGATTATTGGCGTCGTGCTGGTGTTCCGCGATGTCACCGATGAGCGAAAGGCCGAGCGCCTGTTGCGCGACAGCGAGGCGATGCTGCGCGCATCGCAGCGCGTGGCCAAAGTCGGCCATTATGTCTTCGATATTCCTGCCGACCGCTGGACCAGCTCCGAGGCACTGGATACGATTTTTGGCATTGACGCATCTTACACGCGCACGGTAGCAGGATGGTTAACCCTAATCCACGCTGACGACCGCGCGATGATGGCCGACTATCTCGCGAATGACGTCATCCGACAGCGCCAACCCTTCGACAAAGAATATCGCATCATGCAACCCGCTAACACATCCATACGCTGGGTCCATGGCCTCGGCAGCCTGACATACACGGACAACGGCACGCCGCTGACCATGTTCGGCACGATTCAGGATATCACCGAGCACAAGCAGGCTGAAGCGCGGATGCGCCTGCACGTGGAGAACCTGGAGCGGCTGGCGCGCATCGCGCAACATCAGACCGACTCAACGCAGGAACTGCTGGATTATGCGCTGGAAGAGGCGCTGCAACTGACGAACAGCCAGTTCGGCTATATCTATTTTTATAGCGAAGAACGGGAAGAGTTCGTGCTGAATACCTGGTCGAGCGAGGTAATGGCGACCTGCGCCGTCACCAATCCGCAAACGGTCTACCAACTCGAAAACACCGGCCTCTGGGGCGAAGTGGTGCGTCAGCGCCAGCCGATCCTGGTCAACGACTTCGCCGCGCCGCATCCGCTGAAACGCGGCCTTCCAGCGGGGCATGCCCCGCTACGCAACTTCCTCTCCGTGCCGGTGATCGCCAACGGTAAGATCGTCGCCGTCGCCGGGGTGGCGAATACGCCGTCCGGCTATGACGAAACCGATATCCACCAACTGACGCTCATGATGGACTCGGTGTGGAGGATTGCCGAGCGCAAGCGCATTGAGAGCCGCCATCACACCATCCTGCACACCACGCTGGACGGCTTCATGATCGTCGACTCCACCACCCTGCGCGTATTGGAGGTGAACGCCGCCGTTTGCCGCATGCTGGGCTATACCGCGGACGAACTGCAGATGCTGACCATAATCGACATCGAGGTGAACGAGACACCCGAGACAGTCCGTCAGCATGCCGACGCCATGATCGCCGCTGGCAGCGGCCGCTTCGAAACGCGCCTTCGCCATCGAGACCGCCGCGCCATCGATATTGACCAGAGCATTCGCTACTTCCCCGAAGCACATCAGTTCGTCATCTTCTCGCGGGATATTACCGCGCGCATCGATGCGGAAGCGGAACTCATACGTTCGCGCGATTTCGCGGTGACGCTGTTCGAGCACTTCCCCGATATGATCTGGCGCACGGACGTTAACGGCCAGGTAGATTACTTCAACCGGACCTGGACCTCGTTTGTCGGCCATCCAGCGGAAGAGGACCTGGGCGACGGCTGGTTGGGGAACGTGCATCCGGATGACCGGGAGATGGTGGAACGGGAGTTCCGCCAGACCTTCACCAGTCGCGCGCCATTTGAAATGCGTTGCCGCGTCCGTCGGCACGACGGCGAATACCGCTGGATCAATGACTACGGCCGCCCATATACCGATCTCGACGGCGACTTCGCGGGGTACCTGGGCGTGTGCCGGGACATCACCGAGCATCTACTGTCCGAAGCCCAGTTGCGCCAGGCGGTGAAGATGGAATCGGTCGGCCGGCTGGCCGGCGGGGTGGCGCACGACTTCAATAATATCCTCACCGGCATCATCGGCCTCACGCAATTGGTGCAGGCCGGCATCCCGGCGCACGACCAGGCGCGCGGCGATCTGGACGAAGTGCTGACGTTGGCCGAACGCGCCGCCAACCTGACCCGCCAGTTGCTGGCCTTCAGCCGTCGCCAGACCATCGAACCGGGCTATCTGAACATGAACGACCTTGTCGCGCACATGTTGAAGATGCTCACGCGGCTCATCGGCGAGGACATCACCCTGCGCTTCCACCCCGCCGCCAACCTGGGAACAGTCTACGCCGACCCCGGACAGATGGAACAGATTCTGCTGAACCTGGCGGTGAACGCCCGCGATGCCATGCCGACCGGCGGCTCGCTCATCATTGAAACCGCCAATGTCGAGATCGACCAGGCCTTCGCTGATCTGCACCCGAGCATGTCACCGGGTCTGTATGTGCAGCTTGTCATCACCGACACCGGCGAAGGGATGGACGCGGAGGTGCAGCAGCATATCTTCGAGCCGTTCTTCACCACGAAAGACGTTGGCCAGGGCACCGGGCTGGGACTGGCGACCGTCTATGGAATCGTGAAGCAGCATAACGGCAATATCTGGGTCTACAGCGAGCCGGGCAAAGGTACCAGCTTTAAAATCTACCTGCCCCACTTTGAACTCCTCGAGCCGGACCTGACGCAAGCTCCCACCGCCCAACGCGGAATCGCGGGCAGCGAAACCATCCTGCTGGTGGAAGACGAAGACGCCGTGCGCGCCACCATCCTGCGCATCCTCGCGTCGCACGGCTACCAGGTGCTGGAAGCGGCCACACCGCGGGCGGCGCTGGAGCTGTTTTCCGACCATGCCGCATCGATCGCCCTGCTGCTGTCCGACGTGATTATGCCCGGACAGAACGGCCTGGATCTGTATACGCAACTTCTGGAGCAGCGCCCGGAGCTGAAAGCGCTGTTCGTGTCCGGCTACAGCGATACCGTGCTCGTGAATACCCAGATGCTGCCGCCGGGCAGCCTCTTCATTCAGAAACCGTTCACCCGGTATCTTCTGCTCGAAAAAGTGCGTGAAGTATTGGACGCACCGGTGACTGAAGGGATCCATGATAACACTGCCCGTTAACACCATGCCTCGCATCATCCCGGATATCCAGGGTATGTGCGACATCCTGGTGGTCGATGACGAACCGACCATCCTCATGGTGCTGTCACGCTGGCTGGAAGCCGACGGGTATCGCGTTACCACCGCCCCGAACGGCCAGGAGGCCTGGGAACTGCTGAAGACACGCGCGTTCGACGTGCTCATCAGCGACATCATGATGCCGGGCATCAACGGCATGGAGTTGCTGGCGAAGGCGCACGAGCACGACGAGCACCTGGCGGTGATCATCGTCACCGGCGTCGATGACCGCCGCACCGCGCTCAACGCGCTGCTGGAAGGCGCCTACGGCTACATCATCAAGCCATTCGATCATACCGAAGTGCTCATCGCCGTGGCCAACGCGCTGGAGCGCCGCCGCCTGCTCCTCACCAGCAGGCTGTATGAACGGGAACTGGAAGCGAAAATCTACGAGCGCACGAAGGAGATCCGCCTGCGCGAAGAGGAGATCACCCTGCATCTGGTGGCCGCCTCGGAATTCCGCGATGAAGACACCGGCAGCCACATTCGCCGCATCGGCCAGTATGCCGCCGCCGTCGCCCGCGCACTGGGTTGGGACGAGAGCGACGTCGAAATCCTGCGCCTCGCCGCCCCGATGCACGACGTCGGTAAAATCGGCATTCCCGACCACATCCTGCTGAAGAAAGGCAAACTGACCGACGACGAGTTCGACGTCATGCGCCGCCACACCCAGATCGGCGCGGCCATCCTTGCCCACTCAGTTATCCCGCTGCTGTCCATGGGCAAAACGATCGCGCTGCAGCACCACGAACGCTGGGACGGCACCGGCTACCCGCATGGCCACACAGCAGCCGATACCGAGGAGTGCGCCCGCATCGTGGCGATCGCCGACGTGTATGACGCCCTGGTCACCGACCGTGTTTATCGACCGGCCTTCTCGGAGACGGAAGCACTGTCCATCATGCGATCGAGCAACGGCACGCATTTTGACCCGCGGCTATTTGAGTGCTTTATGGATACCTACCCGGATATCCGCCGCATTCGCTTCGAATTTCCCGATGACACGCCGCGGCAACGGATGCTGATGGGCAATTAGCGGTGTCCTCCCCTCCCCCCCAACCGTCTCCCCGTTCCAAAGCGGGGGAGTTTGCCTGTGTATCGTCAGCGGAGTTGGTAGAGGAGTGCCAGCGTACCCAGGCCGTAGTAGGTGTATTCGGCGTCCGGGGAATCGTCCACCAGGGCGGCGCGGAAGCCGCCGTTGAGCGCCGCCAGGCGCTGGACGAAGCGCCCCAGGTCACCGAGCCGCACGGCGCGCGCATCACCGAGCCCGGAGAGGGTGAGCAGGCCGGTGAAGGTGGAGAGCAGATCGCCGTCGCCGATGCCGGCGTGGGCGCGCAAGCCGCCATCCGCCGCCTGCATGCCGGCGACACATCGCAATGCCGCGGGCACATCGACCGGCGATATTCCCCACACCGTGAGCGCCCCCAGCGCGGCAGCGGTGGCATTCGTCTGGCCCTGCCGTTCGCCGGGACGCTCGCTGAAGCCGCCGTCGTCGCGGCGCAGCACCAGCAGCGCGTCGGGGTCAGGCACGGGTTGGCCGAGCAGGTCACGGCAGAGCGCCATGAGGAAAGTGCGATAGGCGCCGTCGGGTGGCGGCAGCACGGCGAGATCGATCTCCGGCAGGGGCCGGCGCAGCAGCCGCGCGACGTTCAACCAGTTGAAGGCCTGGATGATGTCGCGGGACGGCGGCAGCGCGTCCAGGTACGCCGGCACGCGCGCCAGCGCGGGACAGTCAGGCGCACAGAGGACGAGCACGCGCACGGCGAAGTCGGTGTAGTAGAGGTCGGAATCGCCCCGGCGGCCACGAAACCCGCCATCAATGCCCTGCAAGCCTTCGATGAAGCGCGCCTGGCGGTCAAGGAAGCTCCGTGGCACGGCGGCCAGCCCCGCTGCCAGCAGCGCATCGAGCGTCGCGAGGTAGGCGCTCATGCGAGCGCCTCCAGCGCCCAGCGCTCCTCGGGCAGCAGCACCCGCGCGAGGAAGGTCAGCAGGTTGCGCAGCGCCGGCTCTTCACACTCTGGCAGCAGGCTCAGCGCCCGGGCGCGCAGGCGGTCGCGCAGCCGTACGGCCTGGTCGAACGCGCCGAGTTCCCGGTAACACGCCCGTATGCGCGCCACCCGGGCCAGCGGATCGGGTTCGGCCATCGCCGCCGCCAGCCGGCCGTCGTCCGCCTCGCAGGCGAAAGCGTGAATGATTGTGGGCACGCCCATGTCCAGCTCACGCGCCAGCCGGGCGTCGTCCACGTCCTCGCGCCACTCCGCCAGGTCGTCGGCAATCTGATATCCTTCGCCCAGGTACAGCGTGAAGCGCTTCAGCCGCACCGGATCCGGCGTGAGACCAGCCGCGCGCAGGCCGGCGTAGAGCGCCACCTCGAAGGCCGGCGCGGTTTTCAGCGCATAGATCGACAGCACGTCCACGGGTTTCGGCATGCCGCGGCGCTGCAGCAGCTCCGCCCCCTGCCCGCGGCACAAGTCCAGGTGCGCGGTGGAGAGCATCTGCAGGATATCGGCGACGCACTCGGCCCCCAGCGCCTTCGCTTCGCCGGCAATGAGCCGGTAGCCCAGGCCGACCAGGTAATCGCCGATATTGATGGCCATCGCCTCGCCATGGGCGCGGTGCAGAGTCGGCGCGCCATAACGTTCTGCTTCATCATCTTCGATGTCGTCGTGCGCCAGCGACGCTTTATGCAGCGCCTCGATGGCCACGGCGATGCGGCGCACCGCCGGCGGCAATAGACGCGCCACCGGGGCGTCGGGCTCCAGCGCCGCGGCGCCATGCTGCGCCACCGCGTAGGCAGCGGTGGTGACGAAGGGGCGCAGCCGCTTGCCGCCGGTGCGCAGCCAGTCCAGCGCCAGCGCGTCGGTGGCCTCCAACGGCTCGGACGGGTCGCGCGCGGTCATGCCCACGCCAAGCAGGGCAGTGAGCGCTTCTGGCGTGAAGATGGCCGCCGTCTCGCGCAGCAGCGGCACGTAGCCGCGCACGCGGCGGGGCGGCGCGTCGGAGCGAGCATGCAGCAGCGTGCGCACGGTGTCCCAGTCCGCCTCGGTATGCCGGCAGCCGTCGGTGAGCAGCGGCACCGCGACGTTGGGGATGCCCAGGTCGGCGATGCGCAGGTAGGATTTTTCCAGCGAAGCGAGGCAGGCGACGCCGAGGATGGCATCCGCTTCGCCGTCGAGGATCTTCATCAGCACCGCGGAGGTGCCCTCGGCGACGATCACGCTGTAGCCCAGCGCTTTCGCCTCCGCCTGCATGCCGGCGATGTCGCAGCGGCTGCAGCCCGCGCAATGCAGGCCGACGGCGTCATACGCGCCCGCGCAGGTCTGCTCGTCGCGCAGGCAGTGCGGCAGCAGCAGCAGACGACGGTGGAATGGAATCGCGGCGAAGGCGGAAGCCCAGAAGGCGTTGTTCGCCGCCACCATGGCGAAGCCGCGGTACACGTCCGATATGGCCAGTTCGGCGAGGATCGCCCGGCCCCAGCGGTCGAGCATCTCGCGGGAGGGAATCTCATCCAATGCGTCAGCGGCAACCACCTCGACCGCGGCGCGACGCACCGACGCCCGCAGGACGGAGTCCCGCGGCACGTGTTTGATATCAGCGGTCGGCTCATGCTGGTCGAGTGTCATCGGTTGGATTATACCACGGTGGACGGACAAATCATCCTTTTGCCATGAAGTTTCTCGCATGGGCCAACGCTTCGACCGTCCAGCACACCGGGTAGAGGGCTTCATCGTACCAGAGGCTGGCGAAGTAGAGGCCAATGGGGGCGGCGATGGTCCATTCGCCCGATTCGACGAGTTCAACGAGGCAGTCAATGCCGGGGGTGGCGACGTCGGGTTGACCGCAGGCCAGCAGCGCTGACACCGCCAGCGCGGTTTCTTCGACGCCGGTGGCCTGGCTGATGTGTTCGGCGAGGTAGGCGGCGCCGCGGCGGGCGGCGTCGCGGTTCGGCGCCAACTCGACGTAGGCGAGCAGCACGCGGGCAGTGCCGTAGAGGCGGTTGGCATGATCCGCGACGTGCTGGTTGCCGAACCAGAGGGGAATCCACGCGCCGTCGGCCTGCTGGGCGGCATCGAGGTAGGCGAGGCCGCGTTCAATTGCACGCTCCCCCACCCCTGCGGCGCGCAGCGCGCGAAGGGCGTGGGCGGTGATGTCGGGGGAACTGGTGTCGAAAGGCAGGCGGCCCCAGCCGCGGCAGAAGGTGGGCCAGCCGCCGTCGCGGTTCTGCAGAGCGAGCAGCCATCGCGCGCCGGCAGCCAACGGCGCTTCCTCACCAAGCCGCGCCAGCGCGAGCATCACGCCGGCAGTGTCGTCGGCATCGGGCACGCCGCCGGGACGATGCGTCCACCCCCACCCGCCCGGCGCGGCGCCGGTATAGGGGTGTTCGGCCTGATACTGGCGGTCGCTGAGCCATTGGCGCAGCGCCGGCTGATCGATACAATTCAGCGCGTCGGCGGCACCCATCGCGGTGACGGCGTTGGTGGTCACCCACACGGACAGGTCGGTGTCGATAGGCCAACTGCCATCATCGCGCGCGCCGTCACGCAGGAAATTGAGGCAGCGCCGGGCAACAGGCTGCTCCGCGCCGAAGCGCCCGATGAGCGCCATCGCCACGAAGGCGGTGAGCGGCGTCGCTTCCAGAAAGCCGCCGTGTTCGGGCTGGATACGCGCCAGCGTATGTAATACGGCACGGGTAACGAGCTTGCGCAGCGCGCGGGTGACAGGGTTCCGCGACGGGTTTTTCGCCTCCAGCAGCAGTCCGACGGCGATAAGCGCGGGCAGCGCGTAGCTGACCACCTGGAGCTGCAGCAGACGGTACCAGCTCCGCGGCACGGCCGCCAGCTCGAAAGGCAGGTCGGGGATGCCCGCCCACGGCACCAGGCCCGCCAGCGCGCAGTTCATGAGGATGGGCACGGCGAAGGTGCGGTCGGCGCCATAAATGGCATAGATCGCCCGGCGCCAGTCCTCAGGCGTCTGCCCGGCGCGGGCGACGACGTAGCGGCGGTCGGCCTCGCTATCCGGTTCCCCTGCCAGGCGGAAGGCCGACAGCACCAGCAGCGAGGTGGAGAGGTTGCTCGGGCTCTCCGGCGTATCGCCCCAGCCGCCGTCGAGTTGCTGTGTCGCCCGCAACCAGGCCACACCGGCGCGGACAAGAGGCGCATCGGCGGGGACGCCATTGAGCGCCAGCGCGCTGACCGCGGTAGCGGTGGAGAGCGCGGAGGAGGAGAGGCGGCCGCGCCAATAGCCTGCCGGTTCGCGCAGAGACAGCAGGTGGTCGACCGTCGTGCGCAGGGCAGCCGTGACGCGATCACGCAAGTCGACAGTCATCCGCGCGCCCTCCGCTGGTGCAGAGCAAAGAGCGCCCGCCAGGCCATCGCCTGTCCATGACCCATCGTCTGAAAGAGGAATCGCTTCCACGGTGGCACGCCGCCGGCGGCCTGGTTATCGGCATACATGCGCGGCACCCAGCGGAAATTCAGGGCGTAAGCGGCGCGGAACACGTCCCAATGGCGCGGGGTGAGATCAGCGGCGGTCACCGGCGCGCTCCCATCCACCGGCGCATAGAGCACCGGGAAGATGGTGATGCGCTCATCGCGGAAGGATTCCACCCAGCGCAACGTTGCCTCCACCTCATCCGGCGTTTCCCCGGGCAGGCCGAGAATGAGGCTGACCATGGGGAGGAAGCCAGCGCGCATGAGCCGGCGGAGCTGTTCGGCGCAAAAGTCGCCCCACGCCTCGTTGGGCATGCCGCCCATCTTCGCGCCGCCGCCGTTAATGCGCAGCAGCGGGCCCGACGCCGTCTCGACCCCCACGTTCACCCACGGCAACTCAGCGCCGGTGTCGCCGACGAGCAGGTCGCGCACCGCGCGCAATTGCGCATCGGTGAAGCCGGCGAGGCTGCGGGCGTTGGCGTGGTCGATCTGGATGAGCTGCAGGCGGCGCACCCGGCGCATCCAGCGGAGCAGGTTCAGCACCGCTTCCGGCTGCACCTCGGCGCCGGCAGCGCCATAACGAAAGAAGTCCTCGCTGAGCGCCGCGGCGTTGAGCTGACCGGCGCGGATATTCGTCTCGATGTCGGCGATGATAAGCTCTTCCGACAGGTGCTGCATGGGCACGCGCGCCAGCGTGCAAAAGCTGCACCCCCACCCGCAGCCGCGGCTAATCTCAACCACGCCCATGGTGCTTCCACCCACGATGGGGGGAATGGCCTCGGCGGAGACCGCGTCGCCGCGGATCACTGCCGGCAGCTTGTCATGTTGGCGCAGCTTCATGAAGAGCTCGCCGGCGTTTCCTTCGGCGTAGCCGGTCACCACGTGGTCGATGCCCAACTCGACCTGCCGGTTGGCGTCGCCGGCGATTTGCCACGCGCCCGGCCCGCCGAGTACCACCTTCGCACGCGGCGCGGCGGTATCGACGCGCGCCCGCACGCCGCGCAGCAGGCGGCGGAACATCGCTTCGGGATACACCTGGCCGCCGGTGACGCCGGTCATGGTAGTGGAATTCATGCCGTGGCCGGTCGGTTCACCGGCGCAGATGCCCACCGCGCAGGTGGCGGGACCGATGGCCTGTACCAGTTCGTCTTCGGTCACCACCGCTACCTCGTCGTGCTTGAAGCCGGCGGCGAGGAGCGCGGCCTCGATACGCCGCAAGCCCAGCGGGGCGACCAGCGCCCGGCCTTCCGGCTTCTCAGCCCGGGGCATGAGCAGGTCGCCGAAGAGCGCCGGCGGGGTGAGGCCAGTGGTGATGCTGGCCGCCAGCATGCCGTCGAAGAGCAAATCGTAGGCAGCCATGAGCGTACGGTCGGCGGTGAGCACGATGGGATATCCGGCGGACGGTGCCACTAGCGCTCCCTTCGCGTCAGCGCGTCCAGCGAATCGATGAGATCATCCAACTCGTCCGCATGGGCGGCCGGCGCGGCGCCGATAGGCCGGCTGCATTCCGGGCACAGATCGCCGCCGTTACCCGCCTCTGTCATGCCGCAGCGGGGGCACGGCAGCTTCGTGCGCGTATAAAACATTTTGCGCGCGGCGGCGTCGGGCACCATATACAAGCCCGGCGCGCCGGCGATGGCGGGATCCTTTGCGTATAACGGGAAGATAATCGCCCCGTGCGGGCAGATGCGGCTGCAGGCGGGGCAGCCGGCCTTGCAGGCGTCGGGCGCCTGTATGGTCATCTGGCCGTTCGCATCAAGCGCGTAGACGCCGAAGAGGCAGAATTGCAGGCAGTGGTGGCAATCCGTGCAGCGCGAACGATCGACTACCGGGTACCAGCGCGAAGCTGTGTCTTCATCGATCGTTTCGACGGCGCCGCCTGATCCGGCATACGGAGCGAAGAGCGCGTCGATGGCTTCCACCGTGAGGCCGTGCAGCGAGACGACCTGCAGGCCGTCCGCGCCGACGCCGTGCCGGCGCAGCAACCACTCCAGCGGCCGGGGGTGCAGCCAGCCGGCGCAGAGCACCGGGCCGGGCAGCGCCGCCAGCCGCGCCCAGAGCGGGCTGTCTTCGGCGAGGTGGTAGAGATCGGGCAGCAGCAGCACGGGCAGACCGGTGCATGCGCCGCGTTCGGCGATGGTCGTTTCCATCGTCGAGTAATCGGCTGACCCGGCGTGCCGGGATATGAGCACCGTTACCTGCATATTCGTGTCTATCAAAACACCCGCCTCCCCTTTTGTCAAGGGAATGGCGGCTTCATCGTATTCCTCGTGTTCAAGGGTAGGATTTCCCCCTGATAACGGGTATAATTCCCGTGGAAGTGATGGGTGAATCCCTTTGGGGATGGGAGTTCGGCTGGATGGAATGAAGGCCCGCCCGGCCGTAAACGGCCGGGCTCGGCTTAAAATCCGGGATGAAGAGACGAAGTCTGCTTGCGCCGACCGGGTGGGAATTCGATCACCAGGAATAGCTGACAACGATTGAAACGAATCCATGCGATATCGACTTATTGAAATAGGGGTGCCGCTGCTGGCGGTGCTGGCGGGTGCGGTCATCTTCGGGTTGTGGCTGCAGGCCGACCGGCAGTCGGTCATCGCGAGGCCGCGACCGACCATCGAGAAGCGGCATGATTCCGGCGTGCGGCCGGAGGATGCGGCGCCGACACCGACACCGGCTGACACCCCGCGCGCGGCAGCGACCACGGAAACACCGCCGGCGAAACAACCGGCGTCCGCGCCCACGACGATTGCCGGGGCGTGGCCGTCCTTCCGCGGGGCGTATCGCGACGGCGTCAGTTATGACAGGACGCCGCTGGCGAATGCCTGGACGGGGAGTGAGCCGAAGGCGTGCTGGTCGGTGAAGCTGGGCGAGGGCTATGCCGGACCAGTCGTGTTGAACAGCCGCGTCTACCTGTTAGACTACGACGAAGCGGCGAAGCGGGACCTGCTGCGCTGTTTCACGCTAAGTGACGGCCGCGAACTGTGGCAGCGTGGGTATCCGGCAGTGGTGGGCAAGCAGCATGGCATCACTCGCACCACGCCGGCGGTGACGGCGAACTATGTCGTCGCCATCAGCCCACGCTGCCGAGTTTACTGCGCCGACGCCGCCACCGGGGCGCCGCGCTGGACGCACGACCTGGTGAAGGAGTACGGCGCCACCGTGCCGGAGTGGAACGCCGGGCAGTGCCCGCTGATTGAGAACAACCGCGCCATCATCGCCCCGGGCGGGTCGGCGCTGCTGGTGGCCTTCGATTGCGCCACCGGCAAGGAAGTGTGGCGCACGCCGAACCCGGACGGCTGGAAGATGACGCACAGCTCCATCTTGCCGATGACGTGGAAGGGGCGACGGATGTATGTCTACTGCGGCAGCGGCGGCGTGGTGGGCGTGAATGCCGCTGACGGCGCGGTGCTGTGGAAGACGACGGACTGGGTGGTACACACCGCCAACATCCCCACCCCGGTGTCGCTGGGCGACGGCCGCATCTTCCTCTCCGGCGGCTACGGCGCGGGGAGCATGATGATCCGGTTGACGGATACCGGCGGGGCTATCGGCGTGGAGCAGGTGTTCAAGTTGAAGGAAGGCGTCTTCGGCGCGTACCAGCAGACCCCCATCTACTACAACAAGTATATCTACGGCGTCATTCCGAACGGGCAGTTGGCGTGTCTCGATCCGGAGGGCAGCATCGTGTGGAAGAGCGGCACGCAGAACCGTTATGCCTGGGACCCCTACCTCATCGCGGACGGGAAGATTTTCCTGCTGAACGACAAGGGGGAGTTGAGCGTCGCCGCCGCCTCGCCGAGGGGCTTCAGCCTGCTGGCGAAAAAGAAAGTGCTGACCGGCCCCGAGCCGTGGGCGCCCATCGCCCTCGCCGGCCGCCGCCTGCTGGTGCGCGACCTGACAACGATGCACTGCCTGGACGTGGGCCGCACGAGATGACTAACCGCACCGTCGACCGCTGGCTGGGATACGGGGTGCTGGCCGTCATCGCGCTGACGGCAGTGGGGGTGTGGTGGGTGCGCGGGGTGGCGGGGAAGCCGCCGGTGCTGTATACGGACAAGCCTGCCGCCGTGGCCTTCACCTACCGGGAAGTGGCCGCCAGGTCATTCAGGCTGCGGCACGCCCGGGCGATTGCCGTCTATCAGCAGACGATCTATGTGGTCGGCGACCGTGCGCTGCAGACCGTCTACCTGCGGAACGGAGCGCGCGGGCGCAGCGTGGCGCTGGATGGTCAGCCGACCGCCGTAACCGTCGGGCGAGATGGCATGCTTTACATCGGCATGAGCGACCATGTCGAAGTCTGGAATAGCGGTCTCACACGGAAAGCGACGTGGGTGGCACGACCGAAGATGCACCTCACCGGGCTGGCCGCCGGCGCCAATACCGTGTGGGCCGCCGACGCGGGGAACAAATTGGTAGTCGGATACGATGTCACCGGTAAGGTGATTGCCACGCTGGGCGCGAAGGACGCGGGAAACAGCCTGCTGACACCCGGCGGACAGTTGGATGTCGCCGTCACACCCTGCGGGGAGATCGCGGTGACGAATCCGGGTCGGCACCGAGTCGATTTTTACGATACTGGCGAGAAACTGCTGCGCAGCCGGGGCATGGCATCCAGCGAAGCCGGTGGTTTCAGCGGGTGCTGCAATCCTGTATCAATCACGGCCGTCACACCGAACGACCTGATCACCGCCGAGAAAGGCCAGCGGCGACTACAGCGCTTCACCAGCGCCGGCGCCGCGACGGTGATCGCACCGCTGCCCGCCGGTTCAGCGTGGGACCTGGCGACCTTCGACGATGGAAAGATCCTGGTACTCGACCCGACAGCGAAGTGTGTGCGCGTATACGAGATGGATCCACAATGACCGATACCCCGAACAGCCGCCGTACCTTTCTCACCCACCTGGCCCGCATTGTGGCGGCCGGGGCGCTGGCGCTCGGCGGCGGCTGGCTGATGACGAAAAAGACAGGCGAGACGTGCGTGAGCAACGGCATCTGCCGCGATTGCGGGACGTTATCGGCGTGCAAGCTGCCGCAGGCGCTGTCGACGCGCCAGGCGCGAGGGGGGCGATGATGGCTGACCAGCCAAGCAATCGCCGTGCTTTCCTCGCCAACGCCTTGCGCGGGTTGGGCGTGCTGGCCGCCGGCGGCGCCGCCGCGGCGCTGGCGCAGGCGCAGGATGCGGGCACCGTGTGGCAAATCGACCCCAACAAGTGCGTCCAGTGCGGACAGTGCGCCACCACCTGCGTGCTGCGACCGTCGGCGGTGAAGTGCGTGCACGCCTACGCGAAGTGCGGCTACTGCAAGCTGTGCTTCGGCTTTTTCGAGAGCGAGTCGATCCCCGATGAGCTGGCGGGCACGGGCGCGGAGTTCCAGCGCTGCCCCACCGACGCCATTCAGCGCAGCTTTGTCGAGGACCCGTATTACGAATATCGCATCGACGAGCCACGCTGCATCGGCTGCGGGCTGTGCGTGAAGGGATGCACCGCCTATGGCAACGGCTCGCTGTTCCTGCAGATTCGCCATGATCGCTGCGTGAACTGCAACGAGTGCGCCATCGCCGCCGCCTGCCCGGCGCAGGCCATCCGCCGCGTGCCTGCCGACCAGCCGTACCTGCTGAAGACGCTGGAGGCGCGCGAATGAGGCGCCTCTATACACAACTGGTCTTACTGGCGACGACGGCGGCGGTCTACGCGCAATCGAGCTTCGCGCCGCCAACAGACTTTAAGAGCGGTCACAAGCTGCCGACGCCCACCATCCCACCGCCGCGCGAGGCGTGGCTGACGCACCTGGATATCGCGGTGTTCGCCATCGCGCTGCTGCTGGCCGCCTACTTCGTGCTGAAACGCCGGTCGCGCCTGGGAGTGCTGGCGGTCACCATCGGCTCACTGCTCTACTTCGGCTTTTTCCGCCACGGGTGCATCTGCCCGGTGGGGTCGGTGCAGAACGTGGCGCTGGCGGTCGCCGATCCCGGCTACCGGCTACCGCTGGCGGTGGGGATCTTTTTCCTGCTGCCGCTGCTCTTCGCGCTGTTCGCCGGGCGGGTCTTCTGCGCGGCGGTGTGCCCGCTGGGGGCGGCGCAGGAAGTCGTGCTGGTGCGGCCCATCAAGGTGCCGGCGTGGCTGGAGCACGCGCTGGGGGTGCTGCCGTTCGTGTATCTCGGCGTCGCGGTGCTCTTCGCCGCCACCGGCAGCGCGTTTCTGGTGTGCCAGTACGATCCGTTTGTGCTCTTTTTCCGCTTCAGTGGCAGCGCCACCATGCTGGTCATCGGCATCGGCATGCTGCTGGTGTCTACCGTCGTCGGCCGGCCCTATTGCCGCTTCCTGTGCCCCTACGGCGCGCTGCTGCGGCTGTTGGCGCCGCTGTCGCGCTGGCCGGTGCGCATTACCCCCGCTGGGTGCGTCAACTGCAAGCTGTGCGAGGACGCCTGCCCGCACGGGGCCATCCACCCGCCCACGCCGGAGGGGAAAACGGAGCGCGGCGCGGGGAAGGGCTTGCTCATCGGGCTGCTGCTGTTGCTGCCGGTGCTCGTCGGCGCGGGGGCGTTCCTCGCCCGGCAGGCCAGCCCGGCCTTCGCGCGGATGCACCCGACGGTGCGCGCCGCCGAGGAGCTATCGCTGCGAGAGCGCGGGCTGTTGAAAGATGACACCACTACCACCCTCGCCTTCGACCTGACCGGCGAAGAAAGCCCAGCGCTCTACGCCCGCGCCTGCGCCATCCAGGGACGCTTTGGCCGGTATTCGTGGTTCTTCGGGGGGTGGATCGGACTGGTGATCGGTATGAAACTTATTGCGCTGGCGGTGCGCCGGCGGCGGACGGAATACGAGATCGATCAAGCGGCCTGCCTGGCCTGCGCGCGGTGCTATCCCTCCTGCCCGGTGCCGCGCGACGGGTCGGCGGTGACACTGCCGGAAGGGAGCCTGCGATGACCGACACGCGCATGCGAATGGCCTGGCAGCGCGCGCTGGCGCGCACAGCAGTCGCCGCCGCCGTCTTCGCGTTGCTGCTGGGCGGGGTGCTCATCGCCCACGCGGTGCGCGTCCACGCGGCCAACCCCTTCACCGCGCCGGCGCTGAAGACGCTGAAAACGCAGATTACACAACAAGGCAACAAAAAGCTCGTTGCCGCCTACCAGCAGATGGATGCCGCCTACCAGGCGCGTTACTTCGCCGGGCGAGCGGCGGTGGAGCGCGGGCTGCCGCTGCTGGCGGGGAGCATCGCGCTCTGCCTGCTGGCGGGTATGGCCGGCGCGCTGCTGCGCCGCGGCGCCACCGACCCCCGCGAATTGACGGCTGCGCAACCTGCGCGCGGGGCACTGGCCGGGCGCTACGGGGTGGCGACATTCGGCCTGCTGCTCGCGGGGACGCTGGTGGGGCTGGCGGCGATTCCACCGCCAATGGTGCCGTCGGATGCCGGAATAGTGGCAACGGTTGTGACGCCGGATGCGCCGGGGGCGGTTGCGCCGCCGGACGGACCTGCTTTTGATGAGCTAATGCCGGATGACATCAATCTCGTCATCGTGCCGCCTGAAGACAAGCCGCCTGCCCAGCAGCTAACCGCGCACGTATATGGTGGCTCGGTGGTGATGCCCGATAACCAGACAGCGCCTGCCACTGGCACGACATTCAAACCGACCGGCGTCACCGATGCCCTCTCCCACCTGCCGAATGAGCAGACGCGGAACTGGCCGTGCTTCCGCGGGCCGGGGAGCCTGGGGCTGACTGCCGCGACCGACACCCCACTGCAGTGGGACGTGAAGACGGGTAAACATATTCTCTGGAAAGCCGAGGTGCCGCTGACCGGGCATAACTCGCCCATCGTGTGGGACGACCACGTCTTCCTGTCCGGCAGCGACGGGAAGACGCAAGAGGTGTATTGCTACGACGCCAGCACCGGCGCGTTGCGCTGGCGTGGCAGCATGGCGGGCATCACCGGCTCGGAAGAAGCGGAGGGCCACGGCGATACCGGCCATGCCGCGCCGACGATGGCCACCGACGGCTCGCACGCCTTCGCGCTGTTCGCCAACGGCGACCTGGCGGCCTTCGACTTCGCCGGGAAGCGGCTGTGGGCGAAGAATATCGGGCCGTTCGAGAGCCAGTATGGCTTCGCGACATCGCTGATTACCTATAGGAACCTGCTCATTCTGCAACTCGACCAGGGCAGCGGCGCTGATGAAGGGTTATCCGAACTGCTGGCGCTGCACGCCGATACCGGCAAGCAGGCGTGGCGGGTGAAGGGACGGCCGGTGCCGAACTCGTGGAGCTCGCCGGCGATCATCCCCACCGCGACACGCGACGAACTGATCACCTGTGGCAAGCCGTGGACCATCGCCTACGACCCCGCCAACGGCACGGAGTTGTGGCGCGCCGACTGCCTGGGCGGCGACGTGGCCTCCACCCCCGCCTATGGCAACGGGCTACTGCTGGTGTGCAATCCGTACCAGGCGATCATCGCGCTACGCCCCGGCGGCAGCGGTGATGTGACGAAACGCGCTGTCGCGTGGACAGCGGAGGGGAACGCCCCGGACACCACCAGCCCCGCCGCGAACGACGAGATTTACGTCTACACCAGCACCACCACGCTGACCTGCGGCGACGTGAAAAGCGGGAAGACGCTGTGGGAGTATGACCTCGGCGCCAATGCCTACGCCTCGCCGATCATCGCCGCCGGGCGCATATACCTGCTCGACATGGACGGGACGATGCACATCCTCGCCGCGGCGAAGACGCAAAAGGTGCTGGGCACGGTGAAGATGGGCGAAAACGCCACCGCCACCCCGGCGTTCGTGGGCAACCGCATCTTCATCCGTACCGGCACGCGACTGTATTGCGTGGGAGGCGGGCAATGACCACCTGCGCCTGCCATGGGGAGATCGACCTGACCGCGGTAGACGCCGCGGTGGCAGCGCACGGCCGCGAGGCGTCGGCGCTCATCCCCATCCTGCAGGCGCTGCAGGCGCACTACCGCTACCTGCCCGAAGCGGCCTTGCGGCGGGTGTGCGAACTGACAGAGATTACCCCAGCAGCCATCGCCGGCGTATCGACCTTTTACACGCAATTCCGCCACCAGCCGGTGGGCGACCACCTCATCAGCGTGTGCCACGGCACCGCCTGCCATGTGAAAGGCGCGGAGCTGATCTCCGATGCGCTGCGCCGCGCGCTGAAGCTGGCGGACGGCGAGGACACCGACGCCGACGGCCGCTTCACCGTGCAGCCGGTGGCCTGCCTGGGCTGCTGCACGCTGGCGCCGGTGCTGCAGATCGACGGCGTGACCTACGGCCACCTGACGCCGGAGACGGTGCCAGGCGTGCTGCAAGATTTCCTGGCGCTGGAGCGGCGCGGGGGCACGCGCCCCGCCGGTGAAGCGGTCAGCGCCGGACTGGCGGAGATTCGCATCGGCGTCGGCTCCTGCTGCATCGCCGGCGGTAGCATGGCGGTGCGCGACGAGCTGGCGCGGGCGGTGGCGGAACTGGACGCTGACGTAGCCATCAAGCCGGTGGGCTGCGTGGGCATGTGCCACCAGACGCCGCTGGTGGAAATCGTGCAGGAGGGGCAGCAGACGGGGATGTATGCCCGGGTGCAGCCGGAGGACGCCGCCGCTATCGTTCATACACATTTCCGCGCGAAGTCGCCGCTGCGGCGGCTGGCGGTGGGTTTTTCACAGGTCATCGACCGCCTGCTGACCGACGAGGCGTGGGCGCCGGTGACGCGCTACGCCGTCGACACCCGCGACGCGCCCATCTGCGCCTTCCTCGGTCGCCAGCAACACCTGGCCACCGAGCATTACGGCGACATCTCGCCGCTGGACCTGGAGGAATACGTCGCGCACGAGGGCTTCCAAGCGCTGCGGATCGTCCTCGACACGGACCCGGCAGATACCGTGCGGGCCGTCACCGACTCCGGTCTGCGCGGGCGCGGCGGGGCGGGCTTCCCCACCGGGCGGAAGTGGGCGCTGGTGCAGCAGGCAGAGGGGCCAAAATACGTGGTGTGCAACGGCGACGAGGGCGATCCCGGCGCCTTTATGGACCGCATGCTGCTGGAATCGTACCCCTACCGCGTGCTGGAGGGCATCGCCATCGCCGCGCTCACCGTGGGGGCGGAGGAGGGCGTGCTCTACATCCGCGCGGAATACCCGCTGGCGGTGGCGCGCATTAACGAGGCAATCCGGCACTGCGAGGCCGCCGACTACCTGGGCGACGACCTGCTGGGCAGCGGACAACGGCTGCGCCTGCGGGTGATGGAGGGCGCGGGCGCCTTTGTCTGCGGCGAGGAGACGGCGCTGCTGGCCAGCATCGAAGGCAAGCGCGGCATGCCGCGGCTGCGGCCCCCCTACCCCGCCGAGCAGGGCCTGTGGGGCCGCCCGACGCTGGTAAACAACGTGGAGACTTACGCCCAGGTGCCGTGGATTCTGCGCCACGGCGCGGAGGCGTTCGCCGCGCTGGGCAGCGGGCAGTCGAAGGGCACGAAGGTCTTCGCGCTGGCGGGCAAGGTGGCGCGCGGCGGGCTGATCGAGGTGCCGATGGGCATCACCCTGCGCGCGATCGTCGAGGAGATCGGCGGCGGCGTGGCGGGCGGCAAGCGGCTGAAGGCGGTGCAGATCGGCGGACCGTCCGGCGGGTGCATCCCGGCGGAGCTATGCGACACCCCGGTGGACTACGAGGCACTGCAGTCGGCGGGGGCGATTATGGGTTCCGGCGGGCTGGTGGTAGTGGACGAAGACGACTGCATGGTCGACCTCGCCCGCTACTTTCACGCCTTCACCCAGGACCAGTCCTGCGGCAAGTGTACC
>CAZPYA010000017.1:32543-63285 GCA_964590255.1 uncultured bacterium | reverse complement strand
GTCGAAGGCCTGCTGAGCCGCCGGTCATGACCTTCGGCCTGCGCCTGCTACTCATCATCCTCCTCGCCGCCCCGGCGCTGGCGGGGGAGGCGCTGACAGCCCTCTTCCCCCCGCCGGCCCGTCCGGTTGCCGCGCTGACGCCGCTGGTGCAGCCACAGCAGCACTACGGCTACGAGCGGATGCTCGCCGACGCCCGCCGGCTGGCGGAAACCTATCCGGGTCTCATTGCAGTGACCGACATCGGCCGCAGCGTCTTCGGCCGCCGACTCATCGCCATCCGCCTGGGGCGCGGCGACGTCGCCATCACCCTCAACGGCGCGCACCACGCCCGCGAATGGATCACGACGCCGCTGCTGATGGCCATGCTCGATCGCTATGCGTTGGCCTATTACCGCGGCGAGTTACTGGACGGCTATGATGTCTACGCGCTGCTCAACCGCGTCTCCATCTGGGCCGTGCCGATGGTGAACCCGGACGGCGTCGAGCTGGCACAGCGCGGCGCCGCCAGCGCGCCCGACCCGGCGGCGGTCATCGCGCTCAACGGCGGCTCCCGCGATTTCCGCGCCTGGAAGGCGAATGGCCGAGGCGTCGACCTGAACCGACAGTACCCCGCCGAGTGGGCGAGCATTACCCATATCAGTCCACGGCCTGGTCCGACGAATTACCGCGGCGCGGCGCCCCTCTCCGAGCCGGAGGCCCGCGCCATGGCCGACTTCGCCACCGCGCATCCCTTCGCGCTGCACGCCGCGCTGCACACCGCCGGCGAGGTGATCTTCTGGTACTTCTACCAGACCGGCGCCGCCCGCGCCGCATGCGAGCGACTGGCTCGCTGCCTGGGCGCGCTGACCGGCTACGCGCTAATGCCGGCGCATGGCTATGAATCGGGCGGCGGCTACAAGGATTGGGTGGTGCAGCGCCTGGGCGTGCCGGCTTTCACGGTGGAGGTAGGCCGCTACACGTGGCGCAATCAGGTGCCGGCCAGCGAATTTCCGCGTATCTGGGCGCAGACGCGCACCCTCGGCCTGCTGCTGGCCCAGGAAGCGCTGCAGCCCGGTCGCGGCGCCGGCATTATCCACGGTTATCTGGACGGCCGCCTGGCCGCGTCCGCCGATCACACGGAAACAGTGAAAGCAACGCTCATGGACCGCGTGCATCGCGGCGACGCGATCGGCGCCACTATCGCCAACGCCGGTCATACGCTGTGGCGCTACCCGGACGGCACACTATACCGCGTGGTGGTGAACGGGCGCACCGTCGGGGTGTATCCTGACGCGGAGGCGGCGAAAACCGCCCTGACGGCGGCGCTGGCGGAGGACGACGCCCCCGGCGGCTTCGTGGTGACGCACCACCGCCTGCTCGTTGATCAGCAGGGAGCGGGCACGCCGCATGAAATCACGCTCACAGCGGAAGGCGCGGCCACCATCGATGGTGCGCCGCTGCCGCTGCCAGAGCGCCCGACCGAGCGGGACAATCGCCGCTATGTGCCCGCCGCGCTTTTCATCGCTATGGACGCAACGGCGACTTTCGACCCGCAACAGCACACGCTCACGCTCATGCGCCCTGACGGCACGCTGCTGCTCCTGCACGGCTCAGCGCTGGCGCTGCACGGCGACACGCCGCTGCGGCTGGACGGCCCGGTCGTCACCACCCGCGGCATCACCATGGTCCCGCTGCGCGGCGTGGCGGAAGCCCTCGGCGGCTGCGTCACCGTCGACCCGAAAACCGGCGCCATCAGCGTCCGCTGGTACAGCGAGTTATAACGGCTCTTCCAACATATTCGACTCAACCACCAGGCCGCTGACGAGATCGAGCTTCAATGTTTTGATCTCGAACGGCCCCAGCGCTACCGGAACCGCGAGCCCGTGGCCGGGCAGCGCCAGCGTCGTCGACCGCGCCATTCCGGTGGGCTCGAAGAGGCGCACAATGAGCGCGTCACCCTCCTCCGCGCGTTTGACGGCCGCGACAACAACCGCGTCATCGTCCAGCGTGATGAATGGCTCCCCGGGCGTCCCGCCGCCGGGTGGAAAGCAATAGAGCGCCATTGGCGCCTCGTGCCACGCCTGCGCCTCGCGCTCGATGTCCGCCAGCCGCGCCGCCGCCAGCCCGCCGTTCAGGGTGCAACGGAAGACATACTCGCCCTGGTCGATGCGCGGCACGAACCGATCCGGCGGAATCATCGGCCGGTCGCCCAACGGCATCGCCGTGTAGGCGGGCGAGCGCAGCAGCGTCAACCGCAGCCCGCCGGCGCAGTCGAGACCATACCCGCCGTCGCGGATGCAGGTCAGCGCCGTATCGCCCCACCGCGCCGCCGCCCAGCGCTGCGCCACCGCTTCGTCGCCGTTCACCGGCAATGCAACCGTGCCGTAGACGGCCTGCCCAAACGCGGCATCCGGCACGACCGGCGTGGGCAACGCCAGCTTCAGCAGGCGATCCTGCTCCTGCCAGTAGACACGCGTCTCGAGGCCCAGCGCCGTGTTCTGCCGCGAGATGGCATAGTGCTGAACGATAATCGATCGTCCAGAGCCAAATAGCGCCTCGACGACGACGCGCACCGGCCCGTCCTCAATGACGCGCACCGACGCCAACGCGCCTCGCTGGCCCGCCGCCCGCGCCGCCGCGCGCGGGGTGAGCAGCCGGAAAGGCGTCGTCGCGCCGTCAAACCGCCGCACGCCCATCCCCCAGGGATCAGCGGAATCGCGCAGCACCAGCAGGCAGCCGGCGCCCGGTGCCAACAGATCGACCCCGTCCACGCGATAGCGGTCGATGAGCCCGGTCTCCGCATTGATGAACACCTCAACCCGGTCAGTGGCAACGCGGATGACGCCATCCTCAACCTGCGTGGCAGGCGCTGGTTTCGCCGGCAGCGGTTCACCCGGCCAGCAGTCGAAGCGCGTCATCCGTGCCGGCGGCAACTCCGCCTGAAAGACCACTCGCTTGCGCCAGTCCAGCGCGTGGTTCGCCCGGTGCTGCTCCACCTGCGCGGGCACCGCCGCGTCGTCGCAGGTAACGGTGATGGGGGTAAACGTCTTCGCCAGCGTCACGTCCGCCAGCGAGATCTCGCACTCGACGGTCTGCCGCACCGGGTACGGGTGCGGATTGTAGACGAGGATGGGGATGCTGCCCGTCGGCACCGTCGGCATCTCCGCCGCGAACGCAAAAAACACTTTCGCCTTCAGCCGGTCGAGAATCTCCCGCCCGTGCGCCAGCGTGCGGATGGCGCCCTCCTCCACCTTCGCGATGCCTGTGCCGGGCAGCGCATCGTGGAATTCGCTGAAGAGCAGGTCGCGCGTCGCCTCGGTAATCTCATCGGAGGGATACGCCATCATCCCCCGCGCCCAGGCGGCGGCGACCATCTTTTCCGTCAGGTACAGGGCGTTTTCCATCTGCCGATGCGCCTGCTTCACCCGCGCCTGACTGGTGTAGCACCCCACCATGCACGGCCGCAGATCGGCGGCCACCTCCGGCAGCGGCAGGCCGCGCACTTCGGCGAAATACGCCTCAGGCGTCGAGTGGCAAATCGTCACGTCCGTCCGCTCGGCGATGAGCGCGTTCAGCGCCGCCACGTCCTCCCGCGACGGCCCGCCGCCATGGTTGCCGATGCCCCACAGCAGCAGGTGCACGGGCAGCGCCGGCCCTTCGGTCAGCAGCCGTTCCACCTTCTGCCGCGCCTGCCCGCGTCCGCTCTCGTAATGCCCCCATGGCCGCACCGTCGTCACCGTCGAGCCATCATATCCCACCCAGGTAAACGGCCCATCGGGCAGCGCCATCTCGCCGGGCGATGGGCGGCAGACCAGATAGCTGTCAAACCCGCACTTCGCGAGAATCTGCACCAACCCGCGGCTGTGCCCGAACGGATCGACGTTCACCGCCGTCGTCGGCCGCGCGCCAAAACGCCGCTGGAAATACCACCGCCCATGCAGAATCTGCCGCACCAGCGATTCCCCGGCGGGCATGTTGCAGTCGGGCTGCAACTGCCACCCGCCCATGATATGCCAGCGCCCCGCGGCGACCAGTTCGGCAATACGCGCTGCCAACTCCGGCGCATATTCGTCTATCCATGCGTAGAGCAGCGCCTCGTTATGGTTAAACACCAGCGCCGGCTGCTCGTCGCAGATGTCGGCGGCCACGCGAAAGGTCGCCAGCGCCTCCGCCGCGCCCTCTTCCCACTCCCACAACCATATGGGATCCAGGTGAGCATTACAGACCAGATGTATCGATGGCTTCATGCCAATGCCTATACAGCCTGCACGACGTATTCTCCTCCTGGGAGCGCGGATTTGTAATCCGCACGCTTGGTGAAACAGCTAAATGGTGACTGCAACCGTTTTCCCAAGTCCAGGACAGGTTCTCGATTAGGCAACCTCAGGAAAACGGTTCCTGTCACCATTTATCCGCCCACCGCCGACTGAACCAAATTATAAACCGGCACTACACCTGCCGCTTGACACCCCCGTCCCCTCGCACGATAATGCCGGTATCCAACTGCCGGAGGCGCCCCATGCAGCGCGAACTTACACCCCTGAACCACGACTGGACCTTCACCCCGACCGACGACCCGGCCTTCGCCGCCACGCGCGTGCCGGCAAGGGATTGGACGCCGGTCATCCTGCCGCACCAGTTCACCCAACTGCCGGCCAGCAACTTTTCCGAACGCCGCTCGCAATTCATCGGCTGGTACCGCCGCCACCTGCCCACCCCCGCCGGCCTGCACGGCGGCCGCGTGTTCCTCGATTTCGATGGCGTGATGATGGTCGCCGACGTGTTCGTCAACGGTCACCTCGCCGCCACCCACCGCGGCGGCTATGACAGCTTCTCCGTCGACATCACCTCGTTTCTGCGCCCGCGGACGGGAGCGGACAACGTCATCGCCGTGCGCGTCGACGCCCGCTTGCACGATGACATTCCCCCGTGCGGCCGGGTGATGGATTATCAGACCTTCAGCGGCATCTATCGCGACGTGCGCCTGCGCGTGGTGCCCGCCTGCTACCTGGACGACCTCTTCATCCGCGCGCCGGAACCGCTGTCCGACGCGAAAACCGTCGTTGCCACGGCAACGCTCCACAACACCGGGGCCACTCCCTGGTATGGCGCCGCCCGCCTGGAACTCTACAGCCTCAATGGCCGCCGCCTTGCAGCAGGCCTGGCGATACCTTGCACCGCGCCTGCCGGCGAAACGGCAGAACTCTCGCTGACGCTGGAAGGCCTGACCGGCCTGCATCTCTGGCAGTTGGACGATCCGCGGCAATACCGGGCGCGCGTCGCGCTCCTCGATGGCCGCCGCATCCACGACGGGGTGGAAGACGCCTTCGGATTCCGCGAAGCGGTCTTCTCGAAGGACGGCCCCTTCCTGCTCAATGGGAAACCGCTGAAGCTCATCGGCCTCAACCGCCACCAGAACTTCCCCTATATCGGCGGCGCCGCCCCCGCGCGCCTGCAGCGCCGGGATGCCGACATCCTCAAGTATGAGTTGGGCTGCAACGTCGTGCGCACCAGCCACTACCCACAGTCGCCGCACTTCCTCCAGCGCTGCGACGAAATCGGGCTGCTGGTCTTCGAGGAGATTCCCGGCTGGGGCTTCATCGGCGACGATGCCTGGAAGGAACTGGCCTGCCGCGACGTCGAGTCAATGATTCTCCGCGACCGCAACCACCCGTCCATCATCCTCTGGGGCGTGCGCATCAACGAGTCCGCCGACGACCACGACCTCTATACCCGCACTAATGCATTGGCGCGGGCGCTCGATCCCTCCCGCCCCACCGGCGGGGTGCGCTGGGGGGTGAACAGCGAGTTCCTGGAGGACGTTTTCACCGCCAACGACTACGCCTATCGCCCGCCGCAGCAGATCATCAACGAGCCGCCGGCCACGCCCTACCTCATCACCGAATACGGCCCGCTCACCGACCCCCGCCGCACCGCGCACAGCGAAGTGCTGGTGAGCTTCGTCATGGTGCATGCCGAGATTCTCAATGCCATGTATGGCCACCCGAAGGTCGCCGGCGCCATCGGCTGGTGCGCCTTCGACTATCACTCGCAGGACTGGGTGACGGTGGACAGCATCCAGCCGTGGGGCATGTGCGACGTCTTCCGCGCGCCCAAGCTGGGCGCCGCGCTCTACGCCAGCCAGCTCGATCCCGCGGTGCGCCCGGTGCTGCAAGCCGCCACCCGCTGGAAGGTGGGCGATCAGGCCGGCTTCGACCCGAACGAGCACACGATGAAAGCCGGTCACGACGCGCCGCTGGTGGTCTTCACTAATTGCGACCGCGTGCAAATCCATATCGGCGGTACGCTGCGCGGCGAGTTCACCCCCGCCCGCGACCGCTACCCCCACCTGCCCCACCCACCTGTCTTCTGCACCGGGCTGGGCACCATCTGGGGGCCGGACTGGCAGGCGCTGCGCGTGGTGGGCTTCGTTGGCGATGCCGCCGTCGCCGAACAGCGCTTCCCCGCCCACAACGACGCACGCGACCTCGCGGTGACCCTCGACGATACCACCCTCACCGCCGACGGCAGCGACATGACCCGCATCGTGATCAGCCACACCGACGAATACGGCAACGTGCAGGCGCACAGCCGCCTTGCGGTGCTCATCGCGTTAGACGGCCCGGCGGCGCTCATCGGCCCCTCCCCCTGCGCGCTGACCGGCGGCGTCGCCGCCGTCTACCTCCGCGCCGGCCAGACCCCTGGCCACGCCACCGTCACCATTTCGGCGCCGGAGTTGGAGTTGGTGAAGAAGCTACAGATACAGATCAAAGGGTGAATCGACATCGCAGCCTCTGGAGGGCGAGACTCTCAATACCGTTCAAATAAGGGCTCTCGACCGCCACGCGCAACCTCTCCCCCAGACCCCTCCCCTACATGGGGAGGGGAGAGTCATGAGGAAATGTGGCGGCAGGGAGAGGCGGGTTCGCCCTATGCGGCAGGCTTATTTGAATGGTATTGGGCGAGACTCTGTCGAGCCGCGCATACGCGCATCGGTATATCGCATGACGATCTCGGCGCCTTCGCGCAGCGCATTACCGCCCAGACGGCCCCGCCATGTAATGCCGCCCCACCTCTGCCGCCGTAAAGCACCGGTCGTGGATGGCGAAGAGATAGAAGGTGCCGCGGTAGCCTTTGCTGTAGTCGCTGAGGTTGCCCAGGGTGAGCGTACCCGCCGCCGACCACCGCGCGGTGAGCCAGGAGAGGGTGCGCGAGCCGGCGAATTTCCCGTTGATATAGCAGGTGGTGGTCGTGCCGTCCCAGGTCACGGCGATGTGCTGCAGCCCGGTGCGGAAGCCCGGCGCCTGCAGCGTGTCGGTGTCCTGCACATCGAAGCGCGCGCCCGGCGGGATGGCGATGACGTTGCCCGGCGCGCCGCTGAAGTAGTGGCCAACGGTGAGATAACTGTCATGCTCCGCCGCGCCCCAGGAGAACAGCGCGGCCGCCCAGCCGGACGGCGGGTAAATCGTGTCGGTGGAGAGCCACATCTCCAGCGTGCATGCCCGCGTCTTCGCCAGCGCCAGCAGCTTGGCCACGCCCGCCGCGGTTTTGATCGGCGTCGAACCGTGTACCGCGAGTCCCTGGCCGGGCAGCCAGTAGTCGACCACCGGGGTATCCGGTACATCGACGATGGTCAGGTCGGCGGCGGGCTTCACCGCGCCGCGGTCATGGATGACCTTCCCCGCGCCCTCGTCAAAGCGGTACAGCACCAGCGCGCGGCTGTCGTCGCGGCCGGCCGCCGGGTTGAAGACCGGGAAAAACAGGTCAAATGGCGCCGACGCCGCCTCTTTGTCGCGCGCGGTAATCTGGTACCAGTAATCGCCGGTCGCCTTCGGGGTCAGCGTCACCGTCTTCTCCGCCACGCGGATTTCCGGCGCCGCCCCGGCGGGCGCCGTGCGCTTCGCCACCTCCAGCGCCACCGGCCGGTTCGCGCCCGACCAGCTCTGCGGGAAGGCCAGCGTCACCGGTGTGTTCAGGTTCGCCCACTCCGGATACCACGGGTCGTCGATGACCACCCGCGCTTCCGTCCGCGGCGCCGGCGGGTTGGCAAAAAACAGCCGCGCCCGCGCCAGGCTGATGCCGTTGTTCGTCGTCCAGATGGCCGGCACCCCCGCGTCGATCGGCTCGGGATCGACGTAGGTGAGCTGCAGCTCTCCCTCCACCCAGAATTCCACCGTGTTGCCGCGCTTGCGCAGTTGCAGGTCGAACCAGTTGCGGTG
The DNA here is from genome assembly GCA_964590255.1 of uncultured bacterium. GTDB lineage: Bacteria > Armatimonadota > Hebobacteria > CAIYQO01 > CAIYQO01 > JAKIYB01. The sequence goes on along the minus strand of CAZPYA010000017.1, from coordinate 55,087 downwards.
GTTCGCCGACTTCCCCGCCGCCGTGGCGCCATTGGAGACGACAACCTTGCCGTTGCGCATCAGCACCGTGCGCCGGTTCGGCGTGCCGTCCTCGTCCGCCGCGCCGTAGATGCCGGAATACCCGCTGCGCGGGTTGCGGCCGTCGCCGCAGATGGTGATGCCGAAGTCGCGGTAGCGGTTTTCGTAGAAATCTACCTCGCGCGGGTATTCCATCTTCAATCCCACGAAGGCCTGGAACTCCTGGTCGCCACCGAAGCGCTGCTTGTGCCACAACGCCGCGTCGCCGCGGCTCCACCCGCTCAAAAATGACCAGCTCGGCGAGCAGGACCAACGGATCGTCGACACCCAGGTGCCGTCCTCCAACCAGTCCGTCGGGGCGCCGGTGAACGGGTAATCGAGCGAGTGATAACTCAACACTTGCGCGTCCCGCGTGCGGGCCAGGCTACCGGAGGCCAGGTAGCCGGCGCCGCTGCCGGTCAGCGGCGTATCATCCGTCGCCGAAACCACCTCGTCGCCGTCCACCAGCAGCGCCAGCCTCGCGCCGGTCCGCTTGAAGCGCAGCGCCACGGGGGCATTGGCCGCCAGCGGCTCCCCCGCCTTCTTCGCCAGCACCGCGTCCTTGCGATACAGCAGATAGGTCGGCTTCGGCGGGTTGCCTTCCGCCTTCACCACCGCCCGGTAGCCGCTGGCCATCTCCCGCGCCGTCGCGTTCAGCGCCAGCGTCAACTCGCCCGTCGGCTGGTCATACGGCTGCAAGGTCAACGTGATCCACTGCTGGTCGCCATACACGCCCCAGCGATACCAGCGCGGCGACGGGAAGGACGCGCCATACGCCCAGTCGTCGATGTTAATGGCCCATTCCTTCATGCCGTTGGGGTCGTCAACGAACTGCTGCCCGATGTGCGTCGCGCGATCCTCCAGCAGCAGGTCGGTATTCAACGCGCGCCCATACACGGTCACGTCGTCGAAGACGGTGTCCGCCGCCCCCTCGCAATACAGCCCGATGCCGCCGCGCCAGGGGGTGGCATCCTGCACCGACAGCCGCTCGGCGCCGTCAATCGCCACCGTCACGCCGGCAATCGTCGAGGTGACCGCCAGCCGATACCATTGCCCGGGCAGGTAGCCGCCGGCGTCGCGCGCCAGTTCCGTGACTTTCACGCCGTCCAGCCGCGACAGCGTCAGGCAGTTGCCTTGCTTCCCACGGTCGGCCACCGGGCTCCAGCGCACCAGCAGGCCGTGCGCCGCATCCGGCATATTCACCGCCACCCCAGCCGCGCCGGATGCCGCCGGACGCATGGACACGGAGAGCGTGTAATCTTCCCAATACGCCCGGCCGACGGTGCACAGCGCCGACCCCTCTTTCCCGGAGCGCCCGCCCCAGGCGAAGGGGTTCTGCGCGTAGCGCGCATAGGCGAAGCGCGGCAGCGTGCCGTGCGGCGCGTCATCCCACGAAGTTTTGATACCCCACTGTCCGCGCTGCACCGCCCAGGTGCCGGCATCGTCGGCGGTGCGCATGAAGTCGTCGGAATAGCTCACCGGCTCCAACCGCTGCAAACTCGGCGGGTCAAACGCCCACCCCGCGTCGGCGACGATGCCGGCGTGTTGCCCTTCCGACCGCGGAATCGCGTGCCGCGCCAGCACCGCGCCGTTCCGCAGCACCCCCAGCGACGGGCCGCGCCGCATGATCGTCAAAGTGTTCGGCACATCCAGGGTGAACGCGACGGGGATGGTGGCCAGCGTTTTGACCTTGCGATTGGTGACGGTGCCGAACAGCACCGCGTCCGGCGTGACGGTGACCAGCGTGTGCGTCTTCCCGTTCCCCCACTCCAGCGACAACCGCACTGCGTCCTTCTTGCCGACGCCCTTCGCCGGGGTCAGCGTCATCGTGCAGTCATAATCGGACGCATCGATCTCATTGCTGAACCACCCCGGCAGCGTCGCCTTCCCAAACGCCAGCCCGCCGCACACCAGTACCAACACCACCCACCACGCGCGCCAGAACACCAAATCCCCTCCATCGCGCACCAACGGCATCGCCGCGTGCGCTGTCAGGTACATTTGACGCGCACGCGGCGAAGAAGTTGCCAGATCTACCGTTTCACCCCCTCTCCCAGAATTGGGAGAGGGGGCAGGGGGGTGAGGGCGCGCGCGGGAGCGTGCAACAGAGGTTGGGAAGTATTTCGAGAAAACACAGAAAATGGGGACTGTAACGAATTGCTCGATACTGCACACCGTGCCGGACATGGAGTCACCGAGCAATTCGTTGCTGTACCCATTTCCCGATGCCATCAGTGATGCTCGAATACGAGTACGAGTACGAGTATGAGTACGAGCACGATCGCCGTTACCCAATTTCCACCCGCGCCACCGTTCCCGCGTCCTCCCCCGCCGCCAGCGGGCGCAGGCGCAGGCTGTACTGGTAGGTGCCCGGGCCAATCAGGTACTCGTCGTGCACGTTGCGCGACCAGCCGGTGTCGCCGCCCACGCCCATGTGGCGGGCGTCCAGGTGCAGATACACCTCGGGGCTGGCAGTCAGCTCGTGGACGTGCCCCGCCGCGGTCAACTCTGCCAGCGAGTAGTGCAACGCGTCGACGTGCAGCAGCGGCCCCCCGATCACCAGCAGGCCGTTGCCCGCCGCGTCCGTCAATACCGCCCAGCGCACGTCTTCCTTCCCGCCGCACTCGCCGGGCAGGATATACAGCGGCTCGAACTGCTCCGTCACCGTGCTCTCATACCGCCCCACCAGCGCGCTGTCCTTGCGATCCACGTAGTTCTCGTATGGGCCGCGGCCGTACCAGGCGAACTGCTCGTATACCGCCGGCAGCACCAGCTCCAGTCCGATGCGCGGGATGGTGGTCAGCGTCTCGCTGGCCTGCACGGTGCAGTCCACCGTCACGTCGCCGCTGCCGTAGACGGTGTAGCGAGTGGACGTGCGGAACGCCGGCTCCGCGCCAGTGCCCAGCAGGGTCGCATGCACCTGCACCACGGCCACCGTCGCGGAGAGCTGCGCCGCCTCCACCGTGGTCGCGGTGCGGTCAAGCCGGTCGAGGCCGTCGCGCAGCCAGTCCTGCCAGTAGCTGTGCCCGCCGCCCAGCAGAAAGTCATTATCCGTCGGCGCCCGGTAGAAATTCTCCGCCGGGCCGCTCACCAGCAACTCCCCACCGGTGCCCTTGAACGATGTCATCAATCCCGTCGTCCGGTCGAAAACAACCCGCACCTTCTCGCCGCTAAGCACAAACGCCCCATCGGTGCGCTCCAGCGTCACCGCCGGCATCGCCGTCGGGCTCATCATCGCCGCCGCGGCCTGCCGCGCCAGCGCGAACTGCGCCCATGAGATCTCGTGCCCCGCCTTCGCCCACGGCTGGTCGGCGGCCAGCACGGCGCGCACGTTCAGCCAGTATTCCGCCCCCGGCTTCGGCGCGGGCAGCGGCGCGATGGGCAGCGTGATCGGCGCGTCCGTGCCCGCCGGCGTCGCCGGCAGCGGCTGGACGCCCGTCTGCAGCGCGCAGCCGTCCTCCGTCACCTCCCAGCGCAGCTCCAGGTACCCCAGGTCGAGGAACTGGTGCTTGTTGCGCACGGTGATGGTGTTGGCGCGCAACCCCGCCTCGTTCGCGGCGAACGCCACCGGCGCCTGCACCTGTTTCACCTCCCACGCGCCCGGGTGCGGCGTCAGGTCGGGCGCCACGATGCCGTTGAGCACCTGCGTGGGATGCTCGCCGATGGCCGGGTAATCGGTGCCGCAGCCCAGGTCGCCGCCGTAGCCCCAGGCCTTCCGGCCGTCGGGTAGCGTGTAGGTGAGCGCTTTATCGTGCCAGTCCCAGATGAAGCCACCCTGGAACGACGGTGAACTATCCACCAGGTCCCAGTATTTCTTAAAATTGCCGCTGGCGTTGCCTTTCGCGTAGGCGTATTCGCAGAGGATGATCGGCCGTGTCTCCTTCGCGTCGGCCAGCGTCTCGCGCAGCCACGGCAGCCGGCCATACATCGGCACCAGGATGTCCGACACCGCCGGGCCGGGGTAGCCGCTCTCGTATTGCACCGGACGGGTGGGGTCATACATGCGCACCCACCCCGCCATCGCCGCGTGGTGCGGCCCGTAATACGACTCGTTGCCCAGTGACCAGCAGCAGACGCTGGCGTGGTTCTTGTCGCGCAGCACCAGCCGCGTGGCGCGCTGCAGGTAGGCCAGCGCCCACGCCGGGTCCTTGCTCAGCAGCGCCTCCACGCCGTGTGTCTCCAGGTTCATCTCGTCCACTACGTAGATACCCAGTTCGTCGCACAGGTCGTAGAAGCGCGGGTGATCGGGGTAGTGGCTGGTGCGCACCGCGTTGAAATTCAACCGCTTCATCTGGATGATCTCGGCGCGCATGTCCGCGTCGGTTAGCGCCCGCCCGCGCTCCGGGTGATGCTCGTGGCGGTCCACCCCGCGCACCACCAGCCGGCGGCCGTTAATCAGCGCCACGCGGTCCTTGATCTCCACCAGGCGGAAGCCCACGCGCGTGCTCTCGAAATCGATCGCGTTCCCCGCCGGGTCAATGAGCGTGATCACCAGCGTATACAGGTACGGCGTTTCCGCCGACCACTGGGTCGGCTCCGCGACGAACTGCTCGAACTTCGCGCAGCCACGCTCCTCCGCCAGCCCGCCATACATCGGCGAGGAAGTCTTCACCGCCGCGCTCACCGGGGCGTCGAAAACCGGCGCGCCGGTCGCGTCATACAGCATCGCTTCGATAGCATACGCGCCGAGGTTCTCCGCCTCGTTCATCCACGCCGCCACGTAGAGGGTGGCGTTGCGGTAGTGCGCGTCAAAGGTGGTGCGCACGGTGAAATCGCGCAGGTGCGCCGGCGGCTTGCTGAAGAGGAACACGTCGCGCTGGATGCCGCTCATCTGCCAGTAGTCCTGGTCCTCCAGGTAGGTGCCGTCGCAGTAGCGCATCACCTGCACCGCCACGGTGTTCTCGCCCGGGCGCAGGTACGGCGTCACGTCAAACTCGGCGGGCAGCCGGCTGTCCTGGCTGTAGCCCACTGCCTCGCCATTCACCCACACGTAGCAGGCCGAGTCCACCGACTCCAGCACCAGAAACACCGCGCGCCCCGCCCAGCGCTCCGGCAGCGTGAACGTGCGGCGATAACAACCGGTGGGATTGTGTTCGGGCACAAACGGCGGATTCGGCGGGAACGTATACTTCACGTTCGTGTAAATCGGCCGGTCGGGGTAGTCGAACAACTGCCAGTTGCTCGGTACCGGCAGGTTGTCCCAGCCGGAGACATCAAAGCCGTCGGCGGCAAAGCCCGCGGGAACCTGCAGCGGCGAATCGACCAGGTGAAACTTCCACGTGCCGTTCAGCGACAACACGTTCGGCGACGCCCACTTGTCCCCCCGCCGCGCCGCCTCCGCGTCCGGATACGCGCCCAGCGGCACATGCGTCAGCTCGCGATTCCGTTCCAACACCTGCACGTTTTCCCAATCGTGCCGCTCCACCCGTATACCCATCCGTCTCTCCCCTTCAACGCCCGTATCCCGCGCGCCGGGAGATTGTAGGGGGAAGGGGGCGCTCATGGCAAGAGCATGCGCAGCAAATCCGGTCTGCTGGTAATCATTCGTAGTATATGACCGCGGTAAATGTGTCATTCCCCCTCGCCCAGGATTGGGAGGGGGGGCGGCATACCCGTCATGTTAGAGCAATCCCTGTTTCATGGATCGGCCCCCATCCCCACCCCTTCCCCCGCTCCGCTGCGCTGCGCAAGGGAAGGGAGCGACGATAATTACTCCCTCCCCCTGTGCACGTAGGGCACGGGGGGAGGGTCGGGGAGGGGGGCCGTTTTGGCAATCCGGTAATGACAGGCATTCCCCTCCCTTGCGCAGCGCAGCGGAACGGGGGAGGGGCCAGGGATGGGGGCTGATGAGCAGGAAAGCGCTTGCCATACCATGACGCATATGGGAGGGAGCGGGGGGTGAGGAAGCGCGCAACGATCATCTGCAGCATGTATCGGGCAAAGTAGTACGACATATGGCAAGAACTACGCAGAACCGGATATTCCCCACGGCTCTGGTTCAATCGGCAGCGTCACTACCGCGCCCGCCGCTTCCGCCCGGTACGCCGCCTCCGCCACCGCCACGGTTTCGCGGCTGTCGCGGCCGGGGGTGGTTACCTCGGCAGGTTCGTTGCGCAGCAGCTTGATCCACTCGCTGACGCAGCGCTCGTGGCCGGTCCAGGCGCCGGCGGGGGTGAGCGGGTGAAAGGTATTCGCCTCTGGCGTCTCCGTCGTGAACAGCGCCGCCGCTTCCGGTTCGTCATACCGCATTACGAAGGCTTCGGGGGTGTTGCCGCAGACGTAATACGCCTCGCCGCGGCTGCCGGTGATGTGAATGAACTCGCCCGGCAGCGCGTGCTGCTTCGACCACCCGCCGCGGGTAGCCCAGTTGATTTCCACGTGCGCCAGCGCGCCACTCGCCATGCGCGCGACCACGATGCCCAGCGACTCGCCCTCCATGCGCCACGGCACCACCTTGCTCATCACCGTCACGCTGGCCACCGCGCCGCCAAACCAGCGCAGCGCGTCGATCTGGTGCGTCAGGCAGCTCATCACCGCCCCGCCGCCCAACTGGTCGCGGCTGAAAATCCAGCTCGACGGCGGCACCGCCACGTCCTGGTTGTGCTCCAGCCGGAACTGATAAATCTCCCCCAGGATGCCGGAATCGACGAGACGTTTCAGCGCCATCCAGTGCGGCTGATAGCGCCGGTCGTGCGCCACCGTCAGGTTCACCCCCGCCGCCTCGCACGCCTCGATGATGCGGTCGCACTCCCACACGTTGCGCGCCATTACCTTCTCCAGCAGCACATGCTTCCCCGCCCGCGCCGCCGCGATGGTCGTCGGCATGTGCAGGTCGTGCGGCAGCAGATTGATGATGGCGTCCACGTCGTCGCGCTCGATCACCGCCATGTTATCGCCGACCACGTCCACCTCGGGCCCAAACAGCCGGTGCACGTCCTCCGTCTTCGCCGGGTTCGCCCGTGCCACCGCCACCACCCGGCAACGGTCGCCCGCCGCCCGAATCCCCGCCGCATGCGCCCCAAGGATGCCGCCGGCGCCGAGAATGCCAATGCGAATCTGCGTCATAATAACCTCATCTCTAACAACGGACCCCTCCCCCCGACCCCCTCCCCGAACCGGGCGAGGGGGAGTGATCCGTAGAAAAACGTATTGCGATAGCCTGACTCCCCCTCGCCCGGTTCGGGGAGGGGGTCGGGGGGAGGGGTATATTGATCGACTCCGCTTTCGACCTCACCCACACTCCACAATCCCCTTCAAATACCCCACCTGCTATCCCCCCAGCGCCGTCTCGAACGCCGCCTGCATGTCGCGCAGCGGGTGCCGGTGGGTGAGCAACCGCTCCAGCGGATACCGCCCCGCCGCCATGGCGGCGATGGTGCGGCGCCAGTCGTCCGCTGGGTCGGGCGAGAACATCGGCGGGGTATTCATGATCGTCAATGCCTTCATGTAGACGTCCCAGCCGTTGTCCAGCGGCAGAAACCCCGCCGCCGCCGCCAGCCGCCCGCGGGTGCGCAGCAGGTGCGCCGCCAGCGTGGTCGCCGCCTGGCTGCCGGCAAAGTCGATGGCCGCGTCCGCCCCCTGTCCATCGGTGAGATCGCGCATCCGCGCCACCGCGTCCTCCGCCGACGGGTCGATCACCGCCGCCGCGCCGAACTCCCGCGCCAGCGCCCGGCGCGCCGCGTCTGTCTCCACCGCCACCACGCGAACACCCGCCAGCGCGGCGATGGCCGCCAGTCCCATGAAACCGCACCCCACCACCGCCACCGTGTCACCGTAGTCGGCGGCAATCGAGCGCACCGTCGTCGTCACGCACTTGATCGGCTCCACCAACCCGCCATACGGCGCCAGCGCCGCCGGAATAGGAAACAGCCACTGCGCCGTCCCCACCGCGTATTCCGCGAAACCCATATCCAGGTTGCCGACCACCCAGTCGCCGACCTGCAGGCCCGTGGCACCATGCCCCAACGCCGCCACCTGCCCCACCGCCTCATGCCCGAACGAAGTGGCGTTCTCGCGCCCCTGCACAAACTCGCCGATATCCCCCCGGCAAATCCCACAGGCCGCCACCCGCACCAACACCTCGCCAGCCCCAGGCTCGATGTCGCGCTCCCGCAAACCGATGGTACGGGGAGCCGTCTCTAATACCGCATAAGTTGAATGCATCAATATCATCTTTCAATGCGTCCACGCAGGTGGACGCCTGGCCGCACGGCCTCGCAGGGGGTACTTCAGTGCCCGCAAAAATGGGGACTGTATCGAATTTCCCGAGCATCGACCCACTGGACGATGTCAGCTCCAAAGGAAATTCGTTGCTGTACCCATTTTCCGCCTTCGGCTGGGCCTATGCCCCCACGAACCCCTGCACCTTCCCCACCGCCCGCAACAACGCCCTTCTCGCCGCCCGAAACGCCACCACATCCGTGTTATACTCATCGAATCCTTTCACCAGGCGCGCCGCGATAGCGTCGGCCTTCTTCGGGTCTTCGGCGGCGAGGAGGCGGAGGAGTTCGTAGTCCTGCAGGCCTTCGCGCTGCATCTCCCAGCGGATGCTGTCGCGGGGGCCGTGCGGGCCGGGATACACCACGCAGCAGTCACCCGACTGCACCGGCCCCTGCGCGGGCAGAAAGCCGGTGGTGTCGATCTCGGAGACCGGGCCGTCCGTCCAGTTGTAGCCCCAGTGCAGGTAGCCGGTGGCGCCGTAGCGCGCCATAATCCAGAAGATGAGCCGCGGCAGCACGCTCTGCTGGTCGATGAAGCGGTTGGCGTATTTCCCGGTGGGCTCGCAGCAGACATAGGTCCACACCTGGTCGCCCGCCTGCTGCCGCGCCTGGAAGAAGTCGAGGAACTGCCCCCACTCCGCTAACTGCGGCACCCAGCAGTCGCACGCCTTCACGATGGGCCCGTGCAAGGCGTCGATGGTGCGAAAGGCCGGTGCGTATTGCCGGATCGCCCGCCAGATCGCCGCGTAATCCTTCTCCACGCCGCAGGGCTCGTCGCGCACGTGCTGCCACCAGCGGTCCAACCAGCCGCGCTCCGCCAGGTGCGCCTGCAATTGCGGCAGGAACCACGCCAACCACTCCTGCGCCCGCTTCGTGCGCCCCTCGAAAAGCCGGTACACCACCTGGCCGTCCACCACCTGGAAGGTATGCACCGCCGCCTTGAATTTCTTATTATCGTAGGTATAGGTGGCCAGGTGGTTGCCCGAGAGCTGCCGCAGCCCCGCCCCCAGCGCCATCTCCACGTAGCGGTCAAAGCGCGCCCAGTCCATCGCCAGCGCGCCGTCGGCGTCGAGGTGAAAATCGATCAGCTCATACATCGGCACCACGATGTGCGTCTGCCGGTGCGCCGCCATGTTGCGCAGGTAGGCTTCCGCCAGCGTCCAGAATTCGTCGCTCCACCACGCCACCTCGTGCTGCCGCGCCACGCTGGCCAGCACGAACCAGTTCTCCACCCCGCAGGTGGGCTCGGTCGGCAGCGTTGCCGCATGCACGGTCAGCCGCACCGGCACCGTCAGCAAGTCGCCCCAGTACGACAGCGTGATTGTCACCGTCCCGCGATACTCGCCCGGCGGCGCGTCGAACGGCACCCGCGCGGTAAGCCACAACCCCAGCGGCCGCCCGTTGAACAGCGCCGCGCTGTGGTCGGGGTTGTAGTGGTGCGGGTGCGTCTGCGTCTCATACACGGGGTACAGCGGATCGGGATACAGCCCCGGCGCCTCGCCCTCCAGCCGCTCCGGGTCCACCCCCCACGCCGGCTTCGGCACGTAGGTGTAGCCCACCCACCGCCGCTCCACCGGAATCTCCACGTCACTCCCCGCCATGCGCAGCGGCGCGATCTCCACCCGGTCGATGCCGGCCTGCACCCCGTCCGCCCGCAGCACAATCTGCCCGCTCACCACCTCCCCCCGCGCCGCCTCCAGCCGCACGCGGGTCGCCGGCTTGGCCGGCGGCACCGTGGAGCGAAACACTTTTTCCAACGGGTCGAGCGCCCACACCGGAATCTGCTTGGCGGGGGACGGCATACCAAGCCTCCTACAGAGAACGAATGCCAAAAACATTCGCCTGCCGGCAGGCAAATCCTCTCCCGGCGAGAAGAACAATCGGTATGACTATGCCGCCGAAATACCGCATCATCTACCATGAAGTCGGCCACGCGCTGCAGTATATGGATTTTCCGATCACCCCGGAGAACGTGTTGCGCAAGGCGGTGCTGCCGCTGGCGCGCACCCAGGTGGACTGCCTCTCCTGGCTGGGGCACACCTACCTGGGCGGCCCCTACGACATGCCGCGCCTGTGGCGAGACTATCTCGACCCCGCGCCGTATGAATATGTTAACGCGGATGGCCGCCCCATGGGCCTCTTCATGGAAAAGATCCGCCCGAGCCACGACCTCTATCACGACGAAGGTCAGCGCCGCCGTTACGGCACCGTACACGAGCTGTGGAAGGGGGGCATCGATATCGTCGACCTCGCCGGCGAGGCGGCGCGGGCGCGCGGCATGGATTTCTACCTCGCCTTCCGCCTGAACGACTTCCACCACGGCGCCTGGGAAGAGCACCCGCGCTGGTGGCTGGCGCACAAAGAGATGACCGTCAGCAAAGGCGTGGGCATCGAAGTCGGTAATCACGCCAACCGCTGGCTCGCCACGCTGGACTTCACCCATCCCGAAGTGCGCGCGCACATGATGGCGCCCATGCTCGCCGCCGCGCAATGCTATGATCTGGACGGCATGGAGATCGACTTCACCCGCTGCCCACCCTACTTCCCGGCCGGACAGGAGCGCCCGGAGCTGCTCACCCAGTTCCTGCGCGACCTGCGCGCGCAACTGGAACCCATCTTCGCCGAGAGGGGCCGCCCCGTCCGCATCATGGCGCACGTGCCCCACCCCGGCGCTTGCGCCGGCTACGCGCTGGATTGGGCCGCGTGGGTGCGCGACGGCCTGGTGGATCACCTCGCCAGCGGCGGCTACCAGTACAACGGCTTCCACAACGATCTGCGCCCTCTCGTCGCGGAAGCGCGCGAAAAGCAGACGCGCGTCTACGTCGCCTTCGACGCCATCAACTTCGACTACAACCACACCGCCCGCTACGGCCGCGTGGAATATCTGCGCGCCGCCTGCCTGAACTACTACCACCAGGGCGTGGATGGCGTAATGATGTTCAACGATTCCGGCCACTGGCTGAAGGTCTACCCCGGCCCCGCCGCCACCGCCTATCCCCACCTCATCGAGATTGGCGATCCCGCCTGCCTCGAGCGCCGGGACAAAATCTACGCCCTTGGCTGGGGCCTGCAGGAAGACTGGCGCCGCGTGTGGTCGTCCGACCCGGCTGTCGACTCCCCCGGCGTCGAGTTGTCCTTTGAGATCAGCGACGCCCTGCAAGACTCCGCCGACTGCGGCGACCTGGACAGTGTCCACCTGCGCCTGCGGATGCAGCTCCGCACCCCATGGATCAATGAGCTCAACGCCTGGCACGGCATCTGGAGCCGTCTCGACGTCATGGAATACCTGCTGAATGGCGACGCAATCGCGCCGCAGCCCGTCGCCAAAGACGCCGTCGTCTCTGACGCCGCCACCTCCGAAGGCACCTACCGCGACTGGACCCGCATCATGGCATTCGACCTGACCAACGGCTCCCTCCCCCGCTTGGGCCAGAACACCCTCACCGTCCGCCTGCTGGAACCCGACCCCCAACTCACCGGCCCCCGCGAGCTGTGGCTGGGACCGGTCGAGGTGGAGGTGAAATATATCAAAGCTGAGCCGTGGGTATAAGCCATTTCCCTTACCCCTAACCCCTAACCCCAACCCCCTCACATATGCTACAATATCGCCAACCCACAACCCGAAACGGAGCCGTCATGCCTGCCTATCCCGATTGGTACACCAACCTGCGCCAGATTCACCTGGATTTCCATACGCCTGATTTCGTCACGGTCGGCGAGCAGTTCGACGCGGTCGAATTCTTCGACACGCTGGAAGCCGCCGAAGTGAACAGCATCGCCGTCTTCGCGCTGTGCCACCACGGCAACTCGTACTTCAACACGACCACCGGCCGACGCCATCCCGGGCTGTCCTTTGACCTTTTCGGTAAAATCGCCGAGGAGTGCGCGAAGCGCCCGGTGCAGTTGCTGGCCTACTTCAGCCAGAACGTGAACGAGGTGCAGGCGCAATTGCACCCGGAGTGGGCCGCCGTGCATCCCGACGGCCGCCCGGTAAACAGCCAGATGCTGCAGGACGGCTCGGAGCTGTTCTGGACGTGGCTGTGCCCCAACCGCGGCGGGCTTATCGAGGAGTTCTTCCTGCCGCAGTGCGCGGAGGTGCTGGACAACTACCCGGTGGACGGCGTCTTCGTCGACATGCCCGGCTACCTGCCCAATAGCTGCTTCTGCCCAAACTGTGTGGCGAAGATGACTGCCGCCGGCCTCGATCCGCATAACCACGCCGAACACGGCCAGTTCAATGCCGAGACGAACCAGCAGGTGGCGCGCGATTTACGCGCGCTGATGGAAAAGACGCAGCCCGGCCTGCGCCTGGAGATGGGGCCGTTCAACGCTTTCGGCGAGGCGGAAAAAGCCACCGGCGTCATCAGCGAGTTCTACCTGGAGTCGCTGGCCTTCCAGACCGGCTGGCAGTATTTCCCGATGGCGGCGCGCTACTTCCGCAAGTACGACCTGCCGTGCGTGGGCATCACCGGTCGTTTTTTGAAGAACTGGGGCGACTTCGGCACCGTGGCCTCGCCCGCCCAGCTCAAGGTGAGCGTGGGCATGCACCTGTTGGCCGGGCTGTCGAGCTGCATCGGCGACCACCTGCCCAACACTGGCGTGCTCGACCCCGCGCTGTACCAGGCGATTGGCGACGCCTTCCGCTTCATCAAGCCGCGCCAGCCTTACTGCGTGGGCATGACCCCGGCGACGGAAGCCGCCGTGCTGGTGCCGCAGGGTGAAGAAGCGAACGCCGCTACCAACGACACCAGCAGCCCCTTTTCGCTGGCCAACGACGCTTACAAAGGCGCCTGCAAAATGCTCATCGAAGAGCACTACCAGTACGCGCTGGTCTCCCCCACTGACACGCTGGAGCCATACAACCTGCTGGTGGTGACGAACGGCTTCTTCGGGATGGAGTTCGTGGAGAAGGTGCGCGCCTTCCTGGAGCGCGGCGGCACGTTGGTCGCCTCCGCCCACGGCCTGGCGCCCACCGACGACGCCGCCCGCGCCGCCTGGCAGGCGCTGCTCGGGGTCGCGGCCTGCGCGCCGTCGGCCGACCAGGGCGAATTCATCGAGGTGACGGACCCCCGCGCGCACAGCGCCGACCTGCCCGCCTTCCCGCACTACCTGCACGTGCCGGCGATGGACGCCGCCTTCGCGCCGGAGGTGGAGGCACTGGCCGTCTCCTGGCGCTCCGCCTGCGTCCGCGCCCGCGCGCACCACTACGGCCACTTCCACGGCCCCGCCGACCACATCGCCGGCCCGGCGGTTGGCGTGCGGCAAGTCGGCAAGGGCACGGCGATCCTCATCGCCCCGCAGCTCTTCGCCGCCTACCTGCACACCGGCTACTTCGCACACCGCGCGCTGCTGCGCAACCTCCTGGAGTCTTTCCAGCCCAACGGCGCCCGCGCCTTGCGCACGAACGCGCCGTCGATCGTAGAAATCGCCCTCGGCGAAAAGGACGGCCGCACCATCCTGCAGGCGATGCCGTTCATCGCCGCCCGCCGCGACCGCTACTCCTTCGAGTCGATCAGCGACGATCCTATCCCCCTCCGCGGCATCTGGGTAGAGATTCCCACGCAGGCCTGCACCTGCGCCACCCCCTGCGCCACCAACCCCATCACCGGCGAAAACCTCGCCGTAGAGCAGAACGCCGGCAACATCACCATCTATCTACCAGAGTTCCACGAGCACATGCTGGTCGTCATCGAATAGCGCGGGGACTGGCTGCGAATTACCCTGTTGAAGCACGAATCGGGAGCACCATGAGATCAGTTTTGCTGATCCAGATGCTCCCGATATCGCTCAGTAATTCGTAGCCTGTCCTCACATTGCGGCCGATAACACCGTAATTCGGGGACAGACTACGAATTAATGAGCAAGACGGGAGCATTGGGCTTCATCATGCCTGATGTCCAAATGCTCCCGTCACGGTACATATACAGGGTAATTCGCAGTCAGTCCCCGAATTACATAACAGCCGGAAACGTCCCCTGCACCCGCTGCAGTTCGGCTTCCGCGTCGTCGACGAGTTCGCGGATGATCTCCGCCATGGGCTGCACTTTCGTCACCAGGCCGACGCTCTGGCCGGCCATCAGCGAGCCGCCGTCGACGTCGCCGTCCACCACCGCGCGGCGGAGGGCGCCGACCCAGAAGCTTTCGACTTCGAACTGCGCCTGTTCGCGGGTGATCTCGCCGGCTTCCAGCCGCTTGAGCAGCGCGAGTTGCAACTGGCCGAAGGTGTCAGTGCCTTTATTTTTGATGGCGCGCACCGCCACCACCGGCAGGCGGCTGTCGTACTGCGGCGTGGAGATGGCCTGGCGGGCGCGAGCCTTGCGGAAGGCTTCCTTGAAGGCGGGATGCGCGGTGCATTCCTCGCTCATCACGAAGCGCGTGCCGAGCTGCACGCCGGAAGCGCCCATCAGCAGCAGGTGCGCGATCATTTTGCCCGAGGCGATGCCCCCGGCGACGAAGACGGGTACCTGGCGATACTCGAAGAGGACCTGCTGCAGGAGCACCATCGAGGAGACGTGGCCGATGTGCCCGCCCGCCTCGCTGCCCTCCAATATGAGCGCGTCGATGCCGAAGCCGATCTGCTGCTCGGCGATGGAGCCTTCGGAGGCGAAGGACATGGTACGCTTGCCCGCCGCCTTCATCTGCTGGATGTCGTGCTTGCGCGGGAAGCCGCCGGCGAAGACCACGAATGGCACGGGCTTGGCGAGGAGAATCTCGTATTGCGCGCGGAAATTCGGCGCGATGGTGATGAGGTTCACCGCGAACGGCTTGCCCAGCCCGGCGATGCAGCGGTCCACTTTCTGTTCAAAGATCTCCGGCGGCATATTGCCGCCCGCCAATACCGGAAAGGCGCCGTGCGCGCTCACCGCCTGGCACAGCTCATAATTGCTGATCCAGGTCATCCCGCCGGAGATGATCGGAAAATCTACTCCAAGAAACTCGCGCCCGCGCCGGGCGAACTGCTCGAATAATGCGACCATGTATCTACCTCAGCCGTCATTGTACAGGAGTTGCTGGGTGAAATCCAGCCGCACTGGGAGCGCGGACTTGCCGTCCGCAATAACCGTGCTATTTCCCTTCCGCCGGTATCACCGGTCGCGTCCCCGCGATGAAGCGGGCGTAATACGTCCATATCTGGTTGCCGTCGCGGCTGCCGGTGGCGTGGCCACCCCAGGGCACGCACACCAGGTAGAGGCGGTCGCGGGAGACGTTGGCCAGCGCCGCGAGCTGGTTGCCGGACGCCGTCACCGCGTCGAGCATGCCCACCTCGGCCAGCACCGGGCAAGTTATGTCCGGGGTGAAGTTCGCCACGTCGAAGTAGGAGAGCGTTTTCAGGAACTGCGCCTCGGTCTGATCGGCCGGCTTCGCGCTCATGCCGAAGGGCCAGTAACCGGGGGCATATTTCACTGTCCAGTCCAGCCGCGCCAGCCCGCTGTAAGTGGGGATGCACAGTCCAACGCGCGGGTCGAGCGCGGCGGCGGCGATAGCCAACCCCCCGCCCTGGCTGCCGCCGTGGACGATGATGCGCGCCGGGTCCACCTCCGGCTGCGCCACCATTACGTCCACCGCGCGTACCAGCGAGATGTAAATCGTCCGCCACATCGACGTCTCCGGGCTCTCGATGCCCGCCGTCCAGTAGCGCTTGCCGGGATCGTCGCCCGCCGGCATGTTCGAGCCGTCCACGTCGAAACCGGTGATGAGGATCCAGAAGGCGCAAGTCTTCTCGCGATATTCCGGGTTCGTCAGCGGATAGATGCCGGAGGAGGGATAGCGCACCACCACGGGATATTTTCCCGGCGCCTTCGGACGGGTGTACCATCCGTAGATGCGCCGGCCGCCCAGCGTGGCAAAGCTCACCGTGAAGGCCGCCAGCGTCGCGGTGTCTTTCTCCGGTACCGGCGTCATCTTCACGTCCAGCGGCAGCGCTTTCGACTCGGTCAGCGCCTTTTGCCAGAACGCCTTGAAATCCGTTGGCCGGGTAAGCGACGGCTGGTAATGCGCAAAATCATAGGTAAAGACCCATTCCACCGTGCGGGCGACCTTGTCACCCTCCAGCACCTGGATGGCGCCGCGGTAGACGCCCGGCGTTTTCAGCGGCAAATCGGTGGGCACCGGCGCGGCGCCTTTCGCCGCCAGCGTCAGCGGCGTGGTGCGCTCGGCCACAAGCGTGCGGGTCAGGTAGTCACGAATCTCCACGCGCACCGCCGCGCTGATGAGCGCGGGGCCGGCATTCATCGCCGTCAGGTCGAAGCGCACCGGCGCCCCACCCGGCATGTCGAAATCCGGGCTGTCGGCGGCGATGTCGAAGGCCAGCGCGTCTTTCGCCGTTGGTCGCGGCAGCGGGGTAATCGACGCGGTGATCACCTGCCATCCCGGCGTGATGTTCGCCACGTAGCGCCGCGGGACATTGGCTTCCTGAATATGCCCCCACTGCGCGTTGGCGAAGCCGGGCTGCCACACCCCGAAATCGAAGCGCAGCACCGGTCCGCCCTTAGTCAGCCAGCGCGGGTCGGTCTGGTTATACCGCGGCGGTTGGTCCATGCGCACCGCGCAGTCCGTCTGCGCGTCGCATGACGCCAACACCTCTGCCGACGGGAACCAGGCGAAATAGCCGTAGGTCTCCAGATGTTGCTCGGTAGCCAGCGTGATGCGGTCGGGGTAACAGGTGTAGATGGCGCGCGTCTGCACTGGCGCTTTCGCCGCGCCGGCGTCCGCCGGTACTGTCCGCGCCGCGCCGTCGGCGGTCAGCACATTGTCCGTCACCGCGGCACTGACGGCGGACACCACCTTCCCCTGGTGCAGAAAGCCGCATGCCCGGCCCAGCATCTCCGTGCCACCCGCCTGCAACGACGTCAGGTTGCCGGCGGCGTCCCATACGGCGCGATATGCCGGCGCGGCACAGCGCCAACCGCCCCCCGGCACGGCTTCGATCTTTACCATCTCTGCCCCCAGCGCCGGCAACGCGCCAATCAACAGCCCCAGCACCCCGAACAACGCGATACGCATGACCAAATCCTCCCATCGCTATTTTGCACCTTCGCGCAAGCCGTCCGCTTTCCTTCCTGCGCGAGCCGCCACTTGACAAAACAAACATCCGTCTGCTATGCTACCGGCATGCACCTGCCGTTTCATCCCGATTATTCCGACCTGCATATCCGCGGGGAGTTGCCGGCGCCGCTGGTGGCGATCGTCGGGACGCGCACGCCCTCGTCCGAGGCCGCGGAGGCGGCCTTTACCGTGGCGAAACTGCTGGCGGGCGCGGGCATCGGGGTAGTGAGCGGGCTGGCACTGGGCATCGACGCCGCGGCACATCGCGGCTGCCTGGCCGGCGGTGGGCGCACGGTGGCGGTGCTCGGTCATGGCCTCGACGCCGCGCTCTACCCGCCACAGCACGCCGGATTGGCCGAGACCATCGCCGCCCGCGGCGCGCTGGTCTCCCCCTTCCCCGGCGAGACGCCGCTGACGAAACCGAACCTGCTGGCACGCAACGCCTGGATCGCCCGGCTGGCCCGCGCGGTATGGGTGGTGCAAACGGCTATCCCCGGCGGCGCGCTGGCCGCCGCCGCCGCCGCGCGCAAGCTGGAGATACCCGTCCTCGCCACCCCGTGGGATGACTCCCGCTGGGGCGCCGGTTTTCGCAGCCTCATCGACCACGGCGCCGAATCGGTGGATGTCCTTACCGCAACTGTCCGCCTGCAGGCGCTGTGCGCCAGAGCGCAGGGGAATCAGGGACGACTCTCGCTGTAATCACCGGTCAACCGCGGATCGTTATTCAAGTCCTCGACGATCGTCGGGGTGCCGACATCGCTCCACAGACCGACCAACTCGTGACCGATGATCAGTTCGCCGTGGTCGATAAGCATGCGCAGGACGTCGGTGAATTCCAACTCGCCGCGGGATGAGGGCGTGACGCGGTGAAGGTAGGACCAGGCCTGCGGGCCGATGATGAGCACGCCGGCATTATTCCAGGTGGTGGTAGAGGTGCCGGGAGCGGGCTTTTCCACGATACATACGATGCGGCCTTGCTCGCGGTAGACGGCGGCGCCGGCGCAGGGGTCGGCCATATAGTTAAGCCCCTCCACGCAGGCGGGCGGGGTCGGCGATGCGGCGTAGGTGGCGA
The DNA here is from genome assembly GCA_964590255.1 of uncultured bacterium. Taxonomy (GTDB): domain Bacteria; phylum Armatimonadota; class Hebobacteria; order CAIYQO01; family CAIYQO01; genus JAKIYB01. The sequence goes on along the minus strand of CAZPYA010000017.1, from coordinate 36,694 downwards.
GGATGGCGGGGTAATTTTCCGGGCTCACCAGGATATCGCCCCAGTGCAGCACATACGGCTCGTCGCCGCACAACTCCTCCACCTGCAGCACCGCGCCGGCGGTGCCGTTGGGCGGGTCCTGGGTGCGGTAGTGCAGGCGCATGCCCACCCGCGCGCCGTCGCCGAAGTAGTCCTCGATCATCTGCCCCAGGTAGCCGGTGACCACCACCGTCTCGTCAATGCCCGCCGCCGCCAACCCGCGCAGAATGCGCTCGAGAATCGGCACGCCCGCCACGGGGATGAGCGGCTTGGGCAGGTTCGCGGTGAGCGGCATCATCCGTGTGCCGCGCCCCGCCGCCAGCACGACGGCGCGATGAACGAGGGACATGATCGGAGACCTCCGGGAAGTATAATTCGACCCGACAGGGGAAGAACCTTCCGGCGCGAGGCGGGGGCCGAAAATGCAACCTGGGACCAAAAGCGATAGGGACGGCATCGCTGCCGTCCCTATGTTCTGCGAGATACTTTTCGTTACGCCGTCGCCAGCGCCAGCGCCGTGGTGCCGGCGGCCTTCGCCAGGGTCTCGGCAAGGTCGGTCTTCTCCCAGCGCACGTCCAGGTCGGTGCGGCCGAAGTGACCGTAGGCCGCCGTGCCCAGGTACTGCGGACGGCGCAGGTCGAGTTGCTTGATGATGCCGGCGGGCGTGAGGTCGAAATACTCGTAGATGAGCTCGACGATCTGATCGTCGGAGATGTATCCGACCCCAAAAGTCTGCACGGAGACGCTCAGTGGCTTCGCCTCGCCGATGGCGTAGGCGATCTGCACTTCCAGGCGGTCGGTGGTGCCGGCGGCGACCAGGTTCTTCGCGATGTAGCGCATCATGTAAGCCGCGCTGCGGTCCACCTTCGTGGGGTCCTTGCCGGAGAACGCGCCGCCGCCATGCCGCGCCATGCCGCCGTAGGTATCGACGATAATTTTGCGGCCGGTAACGCCGGTGTCGGCGCACGGCCCGCCGATGATGAACGCACCGGTGGGATTCACCAGAATCTCCGTGTCGGCATCCATTACCCCCAGCGGCCCGAGGATCGGCTCGATGACCAGCCTCGTCAGGTCGGCCTTCATTTGCGGAATGGTCACGCTCTCCGCATGGTGGCTGGAAACGAGTACCTTGTCTACGCGCACCGGGCGGTAGCCTTCGTACTGCACCGTCACCTGCGTTTTGCCGTCCGGGCGCAAGTAGGGCAGCGTGGCGTCCTTGCGCACTTCAGAGAGCCGCTTGGACAGCCGGTGCGCCCATTCGATGGGCGCCGGCATCAACTGCGGCGTCTCGACACAGGCGAAACCGAACATCATCCCCTGGTCGCCGGCCCCACCCACGTCAACGCCCTGGGAAATATTGAGCGATTGCGGCTGCACCAGGTCCTGCACGCGCACGGTGGCGGCGTCGAAGCCGGTGGCGGCGGCGTAGCCGATGCCCGCGATGACGCCGCGGGCAATGCCTTCGACGTGGATGGTGCCTTCCGAGGTGATTTCGCCGCCGACGATGACGTTGTCAGCGGTCAACAGCAATTCACACGCCACGCGGGAGTAGGGATCCTGCGCCAGCAGGGAATCCAGCACCGCATCGGCGATCTGGTCAGCAACCTTATCCGGATGGCCTTCCGTGACCGATTCCGAAGTGAACAGGTAGGTGCGCTCGGCCATGGTCTTTCTCCTACAGATACGACAAACTCAGTCTTATTCAAACAGCGTGAGCGATTATACCATGTATTCCCACGAAACTGAAGATGCATACCGGAAAGGAAGGGGTTGGTTCATTTCCTTTCCCCAGCCAGATATCGGGCACACGCACGGGAAAACACCCCAAGCAATCGTATTTGTGCTACAATCTCCCCGACTTTTCACCCGGAGGGGAACCCACGTGTCCATCGGTCTCGGAATCGACGCAGGCGGCACCTATACGGATGCCGTGCTGGTCGAGTTTGCCACCCAGCAGGTGCTGGCGAAGGCTAAAGCGCTTACCACGAAGGACGAACTAAGCCGCGGCGTGGCCAACGCCGTGAAGAAGCTGCCCATCGCGCTACTGAAGCGCGTGCACCTGGTGTCCTTGAGCACGACGCTGGCAACGAACGCTATCGTCGAAGGCAAGGGCGGCAAGGTGGGCGCGCTGCTGCTGGGCTTTGACGATTACGACCTCGCCCGCATCGACCACTTCCCCCGGCGGGCCATCGCCGGCCGCACCGACATCACCGGCAAAGTGGTCGTTCCGCTGGATGAAGACGCGCTGCGCGCCGCCGCGCAAGAGATGCTGGATCGCGAGCAGGTGGACGCCTTCGCGGTGAGCGGCATGGTGAGCGTGACGAACCCCGTGCAGGAGATTCGCGCCGCGCAAATTCTGGCCGAACTGACCGACAAGCCCATCGTGACCGGCCACGAACTGAGCATGCAACTCGATACCATCAAGCGCACGGTCACCGCCACCCTCAACGCCCGGTTGCTGCCGATCATCGCCGAGTTGATCTCCCATGTGCGGCTGGTGCTGGACGCGGTGGAGATTCACGCTCCGCTGATGGTGGTGCGCGGCGACGGCACGCTGATGAGCGAGGAGACCGCCCGCCGCACGCCGGTGGAGACGATCCTCTCCGGCCCCGCCGCCAGCGTGTGCGGCGCGCAGTTCCTCTCCCGCGTCGAGCACGGCCTCGTCGTCGACATCGGCGGCACCACCAGCGACATCGCGCTGCTGGTGGACGGCCAGCCGCTGGTTGTCGACAAAGGCGCGCAGGTGGGCGCGTGGTCCACCCAGGTGCGCGCGGTCGACATCGAGACGGTGGGTCTGGGCGGCGACAGCATCATCGCCATCGGCGTCCGCGGCAAGGTGGCCATCGGCCCGCGCCGCGCCATCCCGCTGGCCTACCTGGCGCATGAGTACCCGGCGGTGCTCGACGAACTGCGCCGGCTGTGGCAGGACCGCGAGGATATCTCAACGTTGAACCAGCCGGTCGAGTGCTTTCTGCGCGTGCGCGATACCGCCGCCGCCGACCTGACTGACCGCGAGCGCCGCACGCTGGACGCCCTCGCCGACGGCCCGCTGGTTCGCGACATCCTCGCCGCGCGCATCGGCGCCATGGCCCCCTCGCTGGTGCCGGTGGACCGGCTGGAGACGCTGGGGTGCATCCTGCGCAGCACGCTGACCCCCACCGACCTGATGCACGTGCATGGCGTCTTCGCCGCGTGGAGCCGCGAGGCGGCGGAACTGGGCCTGCGGCTGTTTGCCCACCGCGCCGGGGTGGAGCCGGAACGGCTGGCCGCCTTCGCCATGGATACCTTCGCCTACTGGATGACGCTGCACCTGATGCACCGCGTCATCCGCCAGCACATGCCGGTGCCGGACTTCCCACACACCGCCGCCGATCGCGCGCTGCTCGACATGGCCGCCGACGGCACGAATCTGAACGGCCTGACGCTGTCCGCGCATTTCGACCACCCGCTGGTGGTCATCGGCGCGCCCGCCCAGGCGCTGGGCGCTACCGCCGCGGAAAAGATCGGCGCGCGGTTGCTCATCCCCGAGCACGCCGAAGTCGCCAACGCCGTGGGCGCCATCACCGGCGTGCTGACGCTGCTGGTGGAAGCCACCATTACCCCGGATGACGATGTCTACATCGTACATTCTCCCGCCGAGCGCCGCATCTTCAGCAGCCTGGAGGAGGCGCAGGCGTGGACTCGCCCGCACCTGATGAATCTGCTTGAAGAGAAGATTGCCACCGCCGCGGTGACCGACTTCGACTTCCACCGCGACGTGCAGGTGATCAAACACGACGGCACCACCACCTTCGGCAACCTCTTCCTGGAATGTAAACTGCGCGCCTCCGCCATCTGCCGGCCGCAGTTCACGGAAGCGGCGGTGGGATAACCCGCACGTCATCAACGACAGTGTCTCAGTAGCGCCGCGAGGCGCGTCCGGTTCTGCTGGCGGATGCGCCTCGCGGTGCTACTGAGACACTCTCTATCGGCCGGCAGCATCTTTCGCATTTTCTGCTATAATATCTCCACATGTCATCCGTCATGATCCCGTGCCCGCATTGCGGGGCGGAAAACAGCGCAAAGAAGCGGGTGTGCTTCAACTGCCGGAAGGAGCTGGCTCCCTCCGAAGCGGAGAAAACGAGCGCGCCCGC
>CAZPYA010000017.1:0-32533 GCA_964590255.1 uncultured bacterium | reverse complement strand
CTTCCGAGGCGGCGGACGCGACGGCGCCGGGCACCCCGGCGGCGGTGACGCCCGCGCCGACTTCGGCCGCGCCCATGCCAGCCAAACCGGCGCCGGACGCGACAGCGCCGAAGCCCGAACCACCCCCCACCCCGCCGGTGCGCCGGCCGCCAACGCCGCCGCGCGTGCCGGTATGGCAGCGACCGCTGTTCAACCTGGGCGCCACCGTGCAGCAGCGCATGCAGTTTTTCCGCCAGTTAGAGCACCTGCTGCGGGCGGGCATCCCCATGGTGATGGCGATGGGACACCTGGAGAGCCAGTTGCCCATGCATATGCGGCCGATGGTGCGCGATTTCTCCGACCGCATCCAGCGCGGCGAAACGCTTTCCGAGAATATGGTCCGTTACCCACAGTCCTTCGTCGAGTGGGAAATCAGCATCATGCATGCCGCCGAGCTGTCCGGCGACTTGCAGATGGCCTGCCAGGAGATTGCCGACACACTGGAGATGGAAGAAGGCATCCGCCGGCGCGTCGCCTCCAGCACCGTCTACCTGCGCGCGGTGGTGGCAGTGGGCATATTCGTCGGGTTGCTGCTGCCCAATCTGGGCGGCATTCAGGGGCAGGCCGGGAACCTGCTGCCCGCGCTGGAACGCACCGCCAACCAGTACCTGATGGTGATGGCCGTCATCATCCTGCTGTGGCAGGGGTGGCTGATGTTCACCCGCACCCCATCGGGCATGCTCATCAGCTCGGCCATTCTCGCCCGGCTGCCGCTCTTCGGGCCGCTCATCCGCAACCTGATGCGCGCGCGCTTTACGCTGGTGCTGGGCGCGCTGTGGAACGCCGGCGTAGCGCCGATGGAAGCGCTGCCCTCCGCCGCCCGCGCCTCGGGCAACGGTCGCCTGCTGCGCCACGTGGAGCGCCACATCCAGCGCATTGCCCAGGGAGAGTCCGCCACCGGCATCATCGAGGAATCCAATTTCTTCCCGCCGACGGTGACCTACTTGATGCGCACCGGCGAGACCAGCGGCAACTACCCCGAAGCGCTGAACAAGGCGACGGAATACATCCGCATGGATATCGAAGCCCAGGGACGCGCGCTGCCGCAGCAGCTCTACCTGTTCTTTTTCTTCCTCATTGCCGGCTTCGTCGGCTGGTTCGTCATTAACTTTTACATCGGCAACCTCTTCAAAGACGTCATTCAGATGCTGAAAGACTGACGCGCATGTCTGTTTCGACACATAAACAGGGGCAAGCGAGCGTCCTCGCCTGCCCCATGCATTCCATGCCGCTTACGGCCGCACCCCCACCATCACGTAGTAGGCACTCTGAATGATCTCGCTCAGGCCCAGCTTCGTGGCGCCGGGCACGTAGACCACGTCAAACGGCTGCAGCGTGATGTTGTTCTCGTATTTCCGCTTCTTCAAGATATCGTTGACGTTCACGACGATCGTCTTCTTCGACGTGCCTTCCGCACGAATAATTGACACCTGGGTGAGCTTCGCCCTGTTCGTCTGCCCGCCGGCCAGACCGATGGCGTCCAGCACGGTCATCGGGCGCTCGGGGGACATGAGCAGCGCGCCGGGGCGGTTGACGTCGCCCAGCACCACCACCTGGTCGGTGATCTGCGGCACGATTACGGTGTCGCCGGCGATCAGCTTCGGATTATCCTTCACCTGCCCGTGCACCAGCGCCGGGGCCAGGTTCAACTGCCGCATGGCGCCGTTCTTCGGCACGATGGTGACCAGGTTCAGCGCGGCGTTGTCCAGCGTGCCGCCCGCCAGCGTCAGCGCCTCCAGCACGCCCGCGCCTTCGGGCAGCTCGTAAGTGCCGGGACTCTTCACCTGACCATTCACGTATATCTGCGCCACTGGCAGGCGCTCCACCAGAATGATATCACCGTCTTTCAGTGATGTTTTCACGTCGTTCCACGCCAGCGCCTGCTTCGCCGGGCCGCGCTGCAGGCTGATGGTCAGTTTCTCCGGCCGCTCCAGCACGTCGCCCGACGCCGCCAGCGCATCCACCAGCGTGCTGCCCAGCTTCAGCTTCACCGCGCCGGGGTTCTTCACCGGGCCGCTCACCAGCACCGTCAGCTTCTCCGGCGTTTCCACCCACAGCAGGTCGCCTTCCTGCACAAAGGGATTCGCCTCCGGATTTTTCCCGCCCAGCGCCGCCGGCAGGTCGATGGCAATGATCTGCTTGCCGCGGACGATGCGCGCGGTCAGCTCCACCCGCTCACCCACCAGGTCGCCCGACGCCGCCAATAGCTCGGTGACGCGCGTGGTGGGGGTGATGGGATACTGCCCCGGCCGCGCCACCGCGCCCAGCACGAAGGCATTCACCACCCGCGCCTCCGCCAGCGTCACCGACACCGATGGCTCTTTCAAAAACTCGGTGAACTTTTCCTTCATCAGCGCGACCAGCTCTTCGGTGGTCTTGCCCGCCGCGGCAATGCGCCCGATGCGCGGCACGTCGATCACCCCGTCCGGCGGAATGGCGTAGGCGCCGGACAGCTCGTCGTGCTTGAGCACGATGATGGTGATCTTATCCCCCGTCGCCAGGCGATAGGCCGCCGTCGGCGCCGCCGCCGCCAGCACGGCAGCCAGCAGCAGAAGCAAGCACAATACGCAAAGTTTCATGGTCGTCACCTCAAGTTTGAATTCGTACGTGTATTCCTACTCGTACTCGAAAGCTTGTCGACTCTCGTTGCGCGCTCCCGCGCGCGCCCTCACCCCTTACCCCTCTCCCAATCCTGGGAGAGGGGTGAATGCGATCGACAGGTGTTTCCATATGTGGTTGTTGATACTCGTGAGAATAATTATTCCGTCAGCATACTGAACGTCAGATCCGCCGGCACTCGCGTGCGGCGCCACGCGCCGTCAAACGTCACCGCGTAGGCCGACGAGCCACCCCAGGTCTGCTCGTTCCAGCCCGGCACCGCCTCGGTGGCATACACGATGAATGTCGCGTAGGCCGCCTCTTTCGTGCATGCCGGCGCCTTCAGATACAGCCGGTAGCCGGTATCTTTTTTCAGCGTCACCGGCGCGTCCAGCGTAACGCGGTGCCAGGCGGGCAGCTCGGTCATGCCCGCCGGTGTCGCCGCCACCGCGCTGGCCACGACAGTGCCGTTCAACTCCTCCAACACCATCGTCAGGTCGCCGGTCGGCTCGCCCACGCTGAACACCGCGAAGCCAAACTGCTGCACTTTGGTATCCGGCTGTTTCCAGATGAACTGCTCGCCCTGATACACCCCGCCATACATGCGGTGCTCGTACGCAAAGTAATACGGCATCCCTTCTGTCGTGCCGTCGTCGTACTCCAGCAGGTAGGCGGCACGACTGCCGCGGAACGGCGCGCAGCGGTTATCCCGCGCCCCCCAGTCACGCCAGCCCCGGCCGTCAAAACTCAACACCCCCTCCCCGCGCCACGGTTGGTCGGGCTGAGACATGATCGTATTCGGACTCGACCAGTTTTCCTGCGGGTCCGGATCGGTGTTATACATCACCAGGTGGTAGACGACCCCTGCCGTCAGCGACACCTTCTGAAACTCCAGTTTATAATAGCCTTCCGGCGGGTTCTTTTTGCCCTCCAGCCGCGCCAACACGGCGTCGCCGGGCAGGTGCCCGCGCGGATTGTCCATGCGCAGTTCAAAGGTCCAGGTGCCGAAGGTACCGGCGCCATACCCGCGCGCCGTTTTCCACACGATTACCATCGCCGTCAGCGGCTTGCTCGCTTTCGGGACGAAGCCGATGGCGAACCTGGTTCCCGGGTAGCGTCCCATCGACCAGTTGGCGGCGCCGAATCCCTCGAAGGTATTGCCCAACTCGCTGCCCGGCGCGGGCGCCGACGGCAGAGCCGCCACCGTTTCCGCCCGCAGGTCGCCATGCGTCGCGATCGGCGCACCTCGCCCAATCGTCACCCAGACGGACAGGATCAACAAACAGAGCGCCCCGGTAAATACCGGCAGCATTCGTCGCACGGCAGGTCGACTCATCATGCACTCCTTTGCTCATCCTTCTATCACGATTCAGATCACCATACCATCCCCGCGCGGACCCGCGGGTGCATTTTTCCGACACCCGTACCGACATTCGTCCATGTCAGGCCCGGCGGCCCAGCCTCCTCCCCCACCAGCCAACCCGTCCCCATGTGTCGGACTCACGGGACACCCGAGTGGGAAACAAACGACTCTCTGTACGATATTGGGGACATGCCGGCGGCGGTGGTGTGCTTTCGTCCGTCCTGAACGGGCGGAGTCGTGAAGAATAGTGGGGTGCGGCAGGAGCGCCGCATAAGACATCTCTAGACGGAAAGAGGCTTGCATGCAACCGCGCAAACCCGATCAGCATCCGCAGCAGGAGCTGGTGCCGGTGTCCAGCGAATACCCGCGCCCCATGGTGCCCGACTTCGTGGTGGGCGAGTATTATTACGGCCATCAGCCCACGAAATCCGCCATGGCGCGCTCGTATCTGCAATTGCTGTCGCGCCAGCGCTGGTTGATTATCCTCGCATTCGTGCTGCTGATGGAGGCCGGCCTGGTGTGGATTTTTTCCCGCCCGCTGCTGTATCGCTCCAAGGCGGAGATTCTCGTCTCGCCCACCGAACGCGGCGGCATGGCCACCGGCAACCTGGCGGAGGATATCGGGTATATGACACGGGTGCGCTCCGTCTCCACCGAGATCAAGATGCTGCACAGCCCTGACCTGCTGGATGACGCCTTTGCCGCGCTGCCGGCGGAGATGCGGCAGAAAGGCTTTCAGACAGAGAAGCCGCGGCTACCGCAGTATCCTCTTTCAATTGAGAATCCCAAGGACACCGATGTCATCGGCATCGAGGTGACGGCGCGCCACCCGGACGCCGCCGCTGCCTTCGCCAATGCCATCATCGACACCCATCTGCGGCGGCGCCAGGAGACGATGCAGGGTCTGGCGACGATGGCCACCGGCCACGTCGCCTCGCAGATCGACGACGTCGACAACAAGCTGCAGCAGACGCTGAAGGGCATGCGCGACTTCAAAAACCGCCATCACGTAGCCGACCTGACCGTGCAGACCAGCACCGAGGCCACCGCGTTGGCCAACCTGGAGTCGCAGGCCACCCAGGCGGAATCCGACCTAGCGCAGGCGAAAGCACGGCGAGCGATGCTGGCGGAGAAGCTAAAGACCACGAGCCCGGAGATTATCACCGACGTCACCACCAGCGAAAATCCGCTGGTGGCGACCATCGACACGCAGATCGAGCAACTCCATAAGGAACGCGCGGAGCTACTGCAGGAATATCAGCCAAACGCCCCGGAAGTGCGCGACATCGACGTGCGCATCGCCGCGGCGCTGAAACGCAAGGAAACGGCCCTGGCGAAGAAATCGCAAAGCCAGCGGGTCGGCCGCAACCCGCTATACGACGACATGCAACAAAACTACATCAACGCCATCGTCGCCGAGCAGGAAGCGAGCAAACGGCTGGCGTTGACGCGGGCGCAGGCGGCGGTGGTGCGCGGCCGGCTGGCCAGCCTGCCCGCCAGCGAGCAGCAGTTGGCACTGATGACCAGCCGCATCCAGGAGCTGCAAAGCACCCACGCCTACCTGACCCAGCAGAAGTCGGCGCTGAGCCTGACAATGCACGCCGGCCTGCCCAGCGTGATGCCGGTGACGCGCGGACGATCGAATCGCATCCCCGCCAGCCCGAATATTCCCGCCAGCATCGCGCTGCTCACCGTGGTGGTCGGCCTGGTATCGCTGGGGCTCGGCGCGCTGCGCGATCAGCTCGACGAACGCATCCATAGCGGCGACACGCTGGAGAATCTGGCCGGCAAGCGCATCCTGGCAACGCTGCCGCGGGTGAAGAACGGCTGCCACGGGCTCATCACCGGACAGGGGTGCCGGCCGGCGCTGCGGGAAAGCTTCCGCATCCTGCGCGGCAATATCCTGCTCTCCATGCCAGAGCCACTGCCGAAAATCATCATGGTGACCAGCCCGCGGCCGGGCGAAGGGAAATCGACTACCACCGCCAACCTGGCTGCCAGTATCGCCATGAGCGGCAAGCGCGTGCTCATTGTCGATTGCGACATGCGCCACCCGTCCATGCACGCCATCTACAACCTGCCCAACGAAATCGGCTTAAGCATGGTGCTCACGGGCGAGACGGCGGGCGAGACCGCCATCCAGCCAACGGGGCTCTCCGGCCTGGACATGATGGCGGCCGGACCGGTACCCGCCTATCCACCGGAACTGCTGGCGTCGCCGGAATTGCCCATGCTGCTGGCTGCCTTGCGCGTTACCTACGACTGTATCCTGCTGGACAGCACGCCGCTGGTGAATCTCAGCGACGGCGCGCTGCTGGCCACGCACGCCGAGGGCGTGCTGGTGGTGGTGTCATCGGCGCGCACGCGCTACCCCGACCTGCAGATGGCCCTGCGCGTGCTGGAACAGGTGGGAGCGCCGATACTGGGACTGGTACACAACCGCGCCGAGGATGTCTCCGCGGTGCGCTGGTCAGGCGACAGGGACGACGCCTGACCCAAGGAGGGAACCGGGAATGCAAGCACTGCGAACGATGGATCGTGTGAAAAGCGTGCTGTCAATCGGAATGTTGATCGCCAATGATTTGCTGCTCGTGCTGATCGCGATGACACTCGCGGGGGCGCTACAGGCGGGAACGCTGCAGGGCCGGCAACTGGCGGAGCACCTGATCAGTCTGCCGCTCACTCTGGTGACCTTTGTCATCACGTTTTATTTCTTCCGGCTATACCACGCGCACTGGGAATACGCGGGCGTCGAAACCGTCTGGTCGGTGCTGAGCGCCGCCGCGTTGGGCACCGCCATCAGCACGCTGTGGCAGTGGCAGTTCGACCTGCGCATAATGCCCGTCAGCACGCTGGCGCTGGTGTTCCTGCTCACAACCGGACTTATCGGCGGACAGCGGCTGACGCTGCGCATGGTGGCGAACCGCCTGCGCAAAACGGACGAGCCCGTCATCCCCTGGCCGGAAGTGCCGAAGCGCGCGGTGGTGCTGGTGAGCGGTAAGAGCGCCGGCGAGGTGCTGATGGCGCTGGAAAAGGAACGCTCGCGGCGCTATGAGATCATCGGCCTGCTGGATGAGGACGCGCGCTATCACGGCGCCTACCTGCGCGGGGTGAAGGTCCTCGGCGGCTTCGACATGCTGGAGGATCTGCTGACACGCAACGCCATCGACGAGGTCATCATCGCGCTGCCGAATGCCAACGCGGCCGAGTTGCGCGGGTTCATCGTTGCCTGCTGCCAGCACAAGATCGCCGTGCGCGTGGTGCCGGTGATCGCCGAGCTGTTGGAGAACCCCACCGCCTCGCGCGCGCACCTGTCGGTGCAGGACGTGCGCACCGAAGACTTGCTGCACCGCACGCCGGTCGAGATGGCGGAGCCGGAGGTGACGCGCGCTTTCACTGGCAAGCGCATCCTCATCACCGGCGCGGGCGGCTCCATCGGCTCCGAGCTGTGCCGGCAGATCGCCAGCGTCAATCCGGCGCTGCTGGTGCTGTTGGGTCACGGGGAGAATTCGGTCGTCGGCATCCAGCGTGAGCTGGCGCATACCTGCCCCGAGCTGGCGCTATGCCTGGTGCCTGCCATCTGCGACGTGCGCGACGAGGCGCGGTTGCGCCACCTGGTGAACCATTATCGCCCGCATGTCATCTTCCACGCCGCGGCGCACAAGCACGTGCCACTGATGGAAGACAATGCGGCGGAGGCGGTGGCCAACAACATCGGCGGCACCCGCTGCTTGGTGCGCGCCGCCGTCGCCGCGAGCGCCGAGCGCATGGTGCTTATCTCCACCGACAAGGCGGTGAACCCCACTAGCGTGATGGGCGCCACAAAATTCCTCTGCGAGGAAATCGTGCGCGCCGAGACCGAGCACAGCGACACCACCTTCGTCACCGTGCGCTTCGGCAACGTGCTGGGCAGCCGCGGCAGCGTGCTGCCGCTCTTCCAGGAGCAGATTCTGCGCGGCGGCCCGCTCACTATCACCCACCCGGACATGCTGCGCTACTTCATGACCATTCCCGAGGCGGCGTCGCTGGTGCTGCATGCCGGCGCCATCGGACATAGCGGCAGCCTGTTTGTGCTGGACATGGGCAAACCGGTCCGCGTGATGGACCTGGCGGAAAACCTCATCCGCCTCTCCGGACTGGAACCGTACCGCGACATCGACATCGCCGTATGCGGCCTGCGCCCCGGCGAAAAGCTGGTGGAGGAACTGTTCACCGACTCCGAGCGGCGCCAGGTACACGCCCAGGAGCGCATGTTCACCGTCAGCCGCCCGCGCTACCTGGCTGCCGACGGCCTGGAGCACGCCATCGATACGCTGCTTGACCTGGCCGCCGGCCACCACGATGACAGCGTCCTCGACCGCCTCACCCAGCTCATCCCTCCCTTCAAGCGCTGGCGCCGCGGCGCCACGGAACGGGTGACCGCCGAGGTGGAGGCGGACGTGGAGCCGAAACCGTAAGTCGCACAGCGTCTCAGTAGCGCCGCTCAAGCCTTATTCGCCAGGCGCGCGGTGAAGAGCTGCGTCGCCATGTCCAGCGCCTGCTTGGGCCGCCGGTCGCGGCTGACGACGCCAAAGGGGCTGATGATGAGGCCGCCGTGGAAGCGCTGGACGTCCCAGGCGTGGTCGGCCCAGCACCAGATGAGCGCGCCGCAGAGATACGGGGCATCGAAGCCGGCGTATTCCATCTCCAGCACGCGGGCGTGGGTGGCTTCGTCGAAGTCGTGGCCATCGGTGCCGATCATCGACGAGAAGCCGAACTCGGTGACGAGGATCGGTTTGTCCGAGTATTGCGCGCGCAATGTCGCCAGGCCCTCGCGCCACTCGTCACCGGAGCGGCCCGCGCGAAACACGTCTGAGCAGCCGCACGCGGCCCAGTCCATGCTCGGATAACCGTTGACGCAGATGAGATCATCTTCGGCGAAATTGGGCGCGTCCTGCCAGTGGTTGCTCACATGTATGCACAGCCGCGTCGGATCCAGCGCGCGGGCAAGGCGGATCAACGTGCGGTTACCCTCGGCCACCTCCGGCACGTCCTCGTTCGTCTCGTTGCTCACCGACCAGAAGCAGACGCTGGGGTGGTTGCGATCGCGCCGGATCATCCGTTCGAGCTGGCGGGCGGCGGTTTCAACGCGCATGGCATTGGTGCGCCGGCCTTCGTCCGCGTCATTCCAGAAGTAGAGCGGGACTTCCGCGAAGACGATCAATCCCAATTCGTCGCACAGGTCCAGCGTGTGGGGATCGTGCGGGTAGTGGCACAGCCGCACGCAGTTGGCCCCCGCCGCCAGCATCCCCTCCAGGTCCTGGCGCGTCAACGCCGGATCGACCGCCATCGCCGTGCGCGGTGAATCCTCGTGCCGGTTGAACCCGGCGAGGAAGATCGGCCGGCCATTCAGCCACAGGCCGTCCGGTTTCGCCTCGATGTGCCGCGCGCCGAAGCGGACGGTCATCGACTCGCCTTCACCGAGCGACGCTGTCGCGGTATAGAGATGCGGCGTCTCCGGCGACCAGGGGATGACACCCTGGATCGTTCCCTCCAGCGACACGTCAGCCGCTTCGCCCGGCGCCAGCGTGATAGCTGTACCGGACAGCGCGAGGAGCGTCCCGTCGGCGCCGGCGATGGTCACCGCCGGCGCCGTCCGAACCTCCTCCTGACGCGCGTTCACGATGCGCAGGCGACAGGTAACGCGTCCATCCGGTTCCGCGATCACATACAAATCATCGAGATACAGCCGATCGGTCGCGACCAGCGTCACGTCGCGGAGGATGCCGCCGTACATGCGCCAGCCGACGTGCATGCCCGGCACGCCGCCGGGGTAGTGGCGGTTGTCCACGCACACCGCCAGCAGATTCTCGGCACCATAGACCGCCGCATCACCGAGCGGGAACGCGATGGGCAGGAAGCCGTCCGGCGAATCGCCCAGCTTCACGCCATTCAACCACACCGACGCCCGGTAGTTCATCCCGCCGAAGTGCAGCACCACGCGCCGCCCCTGCCATTCGGCCGGCAGCGCGACGCGCCGGCGATACCAGCACTGGCCGCGGTAGAAGTCGAGCTCCGGGCAGTCGTGCTCGAAGACAGAAGGCACCGGCGCGGCGCGCCAGCGGCCGTCGTCGCAGTCCGGCCGCATGCAACCGCGCGACGCGCCGTCGCCGCGCGGATCGGGCGCCATGCGCCAGATGCCATTCATAGACAGGGATGCGCGTTCGCCCATGTCACTCCTTCACCTCGAAGACGACGCCGCGGGCCTGCCCCTCACGCAGCGTCAGCTTCGCCGGGGTGCTGCCCTGCGGCACCGCCACCACCAGACGCACTTTCATTTCCTGGCCCGATGGCACCATCTGCGCCACCGGGCGGTCGCTGGAGGCAAAAAACATGGCGCGGAACTTCAGCAGGCCGCCGTCGAGATCGGTGACGTCCACCTTGAAGGTGTCATGCCGAAGGTTGATGTCGAAAGGTGCGCGGTTCTTCACTGCCAGGTTCACCACCAGGAAGCGCCCGCCTTTGTCCGGCGCCATGTTGTTCAACGGGGTGGCGACGTAACTGAACTTCTCGACGGCCACGTCGAAATTGCCGAACGCATACATGCTCGCTGGCGCGCCTGGCACTAACTCCAGCGCAGTGGCGCCAGCTGGATCGGCGACGTCGGCGATAGGCGCGGGCAGTGGCGTCACTTTGTCGCGCAGATCGTAGCGCAGAATTGGGCCATCGTTGTCCGTATTCGGCATGACCATCAGCTTGGGCGTGACGCCCTTTGCCGGCACGAGAAAGGCGCAGTAGACCGCTTGCTTTTGCGCGGGTTTCAATCGCAGATTCACGTCCACACGGCTCGTTTCGTCTCCCCAGCAGTTCACCATCTCATGATTGACATCCATGGCATCGACAACGGTCATGTGCAAGCTATCGTGCCGCACTGTGCGCTCTGTCTTCTGCGGGTTCTGCACCGTGAAGTGCAGCACCAGCAGTTTCTCATCTGCCCTGGGGATAAACAAACGGTTTCCGCATGCCAGCGGCGTCGTCGTATATTCGGCGCGGAGCAGCGTGAAATAGAGCGGATCCGATTTCGACAGCGAATAGATTTTGTTGAACTCGCCGTTGTCACCCGCCAACTGCGCGGTGCCGGGCGATCCGCCGCCTACCGTCGGATCGGTGATCACCAACTTGTGCGTCTTCGGATCATATGTCGCCGTGCCGCCGAGAATCTTCATCAGCGCCACCGCGTCGACATAGACCTTCCCATTCACCTCGACCGTCGGTACCGTCACCGTTTTACCGTTCACCACCACCGTGGTGGCCGCCGCAGCAAATGCCGCCAACCCAGCCGCCAACGCCAGCACCAATACACACACACGCAACATCGCCATCTCCTTTCCAGGTTCACCGCGATCAGATGATCCGGCACAAACACGAATATTACCTGATTCCTCGGAATTTCCGTCATTCCTGCCACCAACGCGCGAAGCCCGCCCCGGAACCCGGGGCGGGCTTCGCATGTATGTGCGATCGGCGATACCTTACACCGTCGCGGCGGCCTTCGCCTGCTCGTAGAGCGCCATCAACTTGCGGCCATACGTCAGGTAACTCTCGAACATCACCTGCTCTTTATCCATGGTCGCATCACCGAGATGGATGATGGAGGCGATGTGCGGCTCGATGGAATAGCCGCCGTCATAGCCGTATTCGATGAGCGCGCGGATGCACGCGCCCACCTGGCACGAGCCCTCACCGGGATAGGTGAAGACGTTCTTTTCGCCGTCCAGGTAGCCGTCCTTGATGTGGACATGGACGATGTGCTCCTTCACCGCCTGCAGGTATTCCACGGCATTTTGGCCGTGCACGAAGGTGTTGCCGGTGTCGAAGACCAGGCCGAACGCCGGGCTGTTGATGCGCTCGATGAGTTCCAGCGTGTTCTCTTTCGACTCGCCGCCCCAGCCGTTGCAGTTCTCGTGGCCGAGGATCACCCCGCCGTCCTCGCACATGTTCGCGAGGATCTGCAGCCGGCGCACTGCTTCGTCGCGCCAGGCTTCGTCCGTCCAGTCGGCGTTGGGGTAGCTCATGCAGCGGATGAACTGGCTGCCCATGCGTTGCATGCGCGGGATGGCGCGGGTCAGCTCCGCCACGTCCACCTCGAAGGGGTTGGTGATCGGGCGGCTCCAATTCGCGAGCTGCGAGGCGAAGCAGCACACATGCATCTCCGCCGCCTGCACCGCCGCGAAGGTCGCCTCGAAGGCGGCATCGTCGATATCCGTCAAGTTCGCGCTGCCCACCATGCGCAGCTCGATCTCCGTCCAGCCCAGTTCCTGATGCGCGGCAATCTGGCGCTCAATCGGCCGCCCCGCCTCATCGGCAATCCCGGCAAAAAACATCGCTCTCTCCTTCGGCCCCGCGCGGGGGCATGGATTCACGGTATTACAACTACGGTATATCTCTCAAATCACCTGCCACGCGCATGCCTGATTTGACATCCTCCCCACCCCTACCCTACACTGACGGGGAGGGAGACACCGCGTGCAAGGTTTACGCATTATTCTCGGCATTATTTGCGCTGGCATGGTCATCGGCGCGCTGCTGGTGGCCTTTCACTGGACCACCACGTACAACCTGCCCATTGCCGGCACGCTGCTGCTCAACTGCCTGCCGATTTTGCTCGGCCTGCTGTTCGGCATCCTCATGGTGGTGCGGCGGCCGCCGCATGCCGGCTTTTACGTCACCGCGCTGAAGGTGTGCATGGGCTTCACCTTCCTGTACGGCCTGTCCACCAGCGGGCTGGAGCTGTATTACTCCAGCGTGTTGCCCACCCGCGACGTACGCCTGTATGAATCGCGCTACGGCTCGCTGTGGAAATACGACCTGGCCGCCGTGGATCATTTCCCCGCGAAGATTCCGGCCAATGCCTCGCGCGTACTCTTTTTCGCCCTGCCGCGCGTGGGTCAGCGCAGCCCCATCATGCAGTTGCGCTATATCGTCGACGCGAACACGCTGGCCTCGCTGGCCTCCACGTTTTCGCGCCAGCAAGTGACCCCGGGGAAGGGCGACACACTCCCGCTGCTCATTGCCGGCGAAGCGACGCCCATTCCCATGCCGGCGGACTTCACCCTGTATTACCTGCCGAAAACGCACAGCGCCGCGAAGCCGGGCGTCACCTATACGCAGCAGCGCGGCGTAGCTATCAGCACCACGCGCAGCGAAGTCATCTTCTGGGCGCAGGAGCTGCAAAAGCAGACGAAGCGCGTCCAGCGCGGCCTGCCCACCTACGACCGCTGACCATGCAGGACTACCTGGAAGCCTATCTCGATCACCTCGCTTTGGAACGCGGGCTGGCGCGCAACAGCCTGGCGGCGTACCGGCGCGATTTGGAGGGGCATCTCGCCTTCCTGCGCGCATCCTGCGGCATCGACGACCCGCGGCTGGTGGGCGAACACAACCTGATCCACTACCTGGCCGGCCTGCATCACGGCCACGCCGCCACCGCCACCATCTGCCGCAAGCTGACGGCGGTGCGACAGTTTTACCGCTACCTGGTGGCGGAAGGCGTGCTGACCGCCGACCCCACCGCCAACGTGGACGCCCCGAAGAAGGTGCAGCGCCTGCCCGCCACGCTGACGCTGGAAGAGGTGGAGCGCCTGCTGGCCGCGCCGGACGTGAGCACGCCCCGCGGCCTGCGCGACCGGGCGATGCTGGAACTGCTGTATGCCACCGGCCTGCGCGTCAGCGAGCTGGTGGGCCTGCGCCGCGGCGACGTGAACCTGAAGATGGGCTACGTGCGCGTGGTGGGCAAGGGCAACAAGGAGCGCATCGTGCCGCTGGGCCGGGTGGCCGGCGAGTGGCTGCAGCGCTGGTTGCACGCCCGCGAGGACGATCTGCCCTGCCTGTTCCCCGGCAATAAGCGCGGCCCCCTCTCGCGCGTCGCCTTCTGGCAGCTCATCCAGCGGCTCACCAAGCACGCCGGCATCCTCAAGGACATCTCGCCGCACACGCTGCGCCACTCCTTCGCCACCCACCTGCTGGAGCGCGGCGCCGACCTGCGCGCCATCCAGGAGATGCTCGGCCACAGCACCATCACCACCACGCAAATCTACACCCATGTCACCAGCGACCTGCTGCGCGAGGTGTATGTGGACGCGCATCCGCGGGCACGGAAGACGTGACGGATGCATTCCTGGCCCCCCGCTGCCACATCCCGCCATTTTCTGGTATATTGTTAAGAATAGCGATACGCACGTAATACTATGACCGATTTCATTCTCGATATCTTCACCGACGAGGAACGCGAGCTGGTGGCCCAGCTCGACCCGGCGCGCATGCCCCGGCACGTAGCCGTCATCATGGACGGCAACGGCCGCTGGGCGACGCAGCAGGGACTGCCGCGTGTTATCGGCCACCGCGCCGGGGTGGAGAGCATCCGCCAGGCGATGAAGGCCTGCCGCTGCCTGGGCATCGGCCACCTCACCGTCTACTCCTTTTCCACCGAGAACTGGGGGCGGCCGGACGAGGAAGTGCATGCCTTGATGGGCCTTCACGAAGCGTCGCTGGTGGAGGAGCTGGCGGCGATGCACCGTGAAGGCGTGCGCGTGCGCCACCTGGGCCGCTTTGACGCCCTGCCCGATTCACTGCGCGCCACCCTGGGCGACGCCATCGCGCACACCCGCGACAACACCAACCTCACCTTCACGCTGGCGCTGAACTACAGCGGCCGCACCGAGTTGGCGGATGCCGCCCGCGCGCTGGCGCGGCAGGTGGCCGACGGCACGCTGGCCCCGGACGCCATCGACGAAGCCGCGCTGGCCGGCGCGCTCTACGCGCCCGACATGCCCGACCCCGACCTGCTCATCCGCACCGCCGGCGAGCTGCGCGTGAGCAATTACCTGCTCTGGCAGATCGCCTACGCCGAATTCTGGGGCACCCCGGTGCTGTGGCCGGACTTCCGCCCGCTGCACCTGCTGGAGGCCGTGCTGGACTACCAGTCGCGCACGCGCAAATTCGGGAAGGTGGTGTCCTGATGCTGCGCGACCGCTTGCTTGCCGCCGTCTATGGCCTGCCAATGCTCTTCGTCCTGTTGTGGCTCAACCTGTACCTGCGCAGCCATGGCAGCCCGGATAACCTGCCGCTACTCTTCATCGTCACCCTCATCGCCGGCGGCGGCGGGTGGGAAGTCAGCCGCGTGGTGCGCGCGCGCTACCCGGAGACATCGCTGTGGAACGGCGTGTATGCCGCGCTCATTCTGCCCTTCCTGGTGCATGCCGTCTGGCCGCTGAGCGCCGGCGCCGTGCCGGTGAGCAGCCTGGGCCTGCTCATCGATTCGCTGGGGGCCACCGCCTGCGTCATGTTCCTCTTCCTCGGCGTGTGGAGCGACGCCGAACAGCGTGGCTGGACCGGCATCACCGAGAACGCCCTCGTCATCGCCGGCGGCCTCTACCTGGGCGCCACGATGTCAGCGGTGCTGCTCATCGGCGAATCCACCTTCGGCAACGGCATCGCCTATCGCGAGGTGGCGGTGCTCTTCGTCTTCTTTGGCGTCTTCGCGCTGGACACCGCCGCCTATTTCGGTGGGAAGGTCTTTCACGGCCCGAAGATGGCCCCGCACATCAGCCCGAACAAAACCTGGGCCGGCGCCGCCTGCGGCCTGGTAGCCGCGGTGGTCATCGCGCTGTTCTTCAAGCTCACCCCATTGCTGCAGGGCCAGGCCGCGAACGCTTGGTGGAACCTCGGCGGCCACCTGAGTTGGCTACAGTTGGCGGTTCTCGGCCTCGTCATCGGCGTATTCGGCCAGATCGGCGACCTGGTGGAGTCCGCTTTCAAACGCTGGGGCCACGTGAAGGATTCCGGCGCCTTCCTGCCCGGCCACGGCGGCTTTCTCGACCGCTTTGATAGCCTCTTTCTCGCCGCCCCGCTGGCCTATCTGCTGCTCGGCTGGTTCCTCGGCTTCCCGAAATAACGCCCGCCGCCGAAGCAAGCCGTCTCTCCTCCTTCCGGCTTTTCGCGGGTTTCTTGATTTTTCAGGAATGCTGTGGTATAGTGCTTGGTGAATACTGAATCGCCGCCGGAGAGCGGCAACAATTTCGGGAGCGCAATTTTCCGGATATCCCCCATAATTCAGTCTCACAGGAGGATGCGAATACCCGTGCACCCATCCAACAAGACTGCCGCGCGACATCGCAGCTTCATCGTCGCCCTGGTGCTCATCGGCCTGCTGTGGCCGTCCCTGCTTCTCGCCGCCCCCGCGTCGCGAAAAGCCCAGCTCCAGAAAAAGCGCGCGACGATCCAAAGCCGCATCTCGTCGGTGAAACGCAAACTGAATCAAGCCCTCCGCGTGGAACGCCAGAAGCGCAGCCAGCTCAAGCAGGTTGAAGGCAAGCTGGTGGTCGCCCGCCACGCACTGCGCAGCACCACGCTCATGTACCAGCGCCGGAAGGTCGAGCTGCATAACGCCACCCGTGCGTTGGTGCAGGCCAAGCAGCGGTTCTCCGGCGCCCAGCAGGACGTCAGCAAGCGGCTGGTGGACCTGTACGAGCGCGGCGAGACCGGTTACCTGGACCTGTTGCTGTCGTCAGAAGACGTCGGCGATCTGCTGCAGCGGTCGGAATTCGCCGACCTGATGGTGGAGCAAGACCGCGACGCCCTGTCCGAGTTGAAGGATAAGAAGGAACAAGTCGCCGCGTACCAGCATAAGGTGGACGAGAAGGCCCGGGAAGTCGCCCGCCTGAAGCAGCGCGCCGCCGTCCAGCATAACCTGACGGACATCCAGCGCCGCGCGGCGCAGGGCGACTTGTCCGATGCCCGCGGCGAGCGCCAGCAGATTGAATCCGAGCTGCGCGCCTTGGAGCGCGAATCCAATGCCATCGCCAGCATGCTGCGCGCCATGCGCAACACGCCCAAGGGCAAGCGGCTATACAACGCAAAGTATACGGGCGGCATGGGCGGCCTGCCGGTGCGCGGCCGCGTCGGCTCCCGCTTTGGCATGCGCTTCCACCCGATTCTGCACAGATATCGCATGCATACCGGTGTCGACATCGCGGCGCCCAGCGGCACGCCCATCGTGACCACCGGCGGCGGCGAGGTGATCTTCACCGGCTGGCGCGGCGGCTACGGCAACACGGTGATGATCGACCACGGACGGGGCAAGAGCACCCTGTACGCGCACATGTCCTCCATCGCGGTGCGCAGCGGACAGGTTGTCTCCCGCGGCCAGATGATCGGCCGCGTCGGCTCCACCGGCCTCTCGACCGGCCCGCACCTCCACTACGAGGTGCGCATCAACGGCACGCCGGTGAATCCGCTATAGGCGGGTCCGCAGTCCAGCGTCCCCGGTCTTTGTGGCCGGGGACGTTTCTGTTTGGTCGGGCGATGGATCTGCATACCGTCTATACACCATCGTCCCCCGTCCCCTATTTTGCGCCGCGGAGAATCACCACCGGGTCGTAAGCCGCCGCGCGGCGCACCGGCAGCAGGCTGGCGAGCATGCTGATGACCACCGCGATGCCGGCGGGGACGAGGAAGATGGGCGGGGTGACGAGCATGGTGAAGGTGGAAGCGGTGGTGAGTTCGCCCTGCCCCTGCAACTCTACGCGCCCGAGCGCGGTGATGGCCAGCGCCGCCAGGCCCATGCCCAGCAGGCCGCCGGCTACCCCCATCAGCATTCCTTCCAGCAGAAAGATGCGCGCCACCGTCCGCGCCGGGGTGCCCAGCGCCTTGAGAATGCCGATCTCCCGCTGTTTCTCCAAAATGAGGGTAATCAGCCCGTTGGCGATGCCGAAGCCGGCGATGATGACGATGAAACCGATCATCAACGAGGTCATGGTATTTTGCAGACGAAAAATGGCGAAGAAACTGGCGTTCTCCTCCTGCCAACTCCGCGCCCGCAGCCGGGTGATATGCTGGATCGTGGCCGCCACCCCCGGCGCAGCGTCGACATCCGCCACCTTTACCGCGATGCGGCTCACCTGCGCCGGCCGGTCCAGCAGTGTCTGCGCCAGCGGCAGGTTCACGTAGACCATGCGTTCATCCACCTGGCGGATGCCGGACTGGTACAGCGCCACTACCCGTGCCGATTGCCGCCGGTCCACTCCGCCCAGCAGTGTTACCCGCGTCCCGGAGCGGATGCCCAATTCCTTTGCCAGTTCGAAGCCGAGAATCACCCCCGCCGGCGACAGCGCCAAATCGCCGCGCACCTGGCGCAGGTGCGCGCGCCACGCCATCGCCCGCGCCTGCCGTGCCGGCAGGATGCCGGTGAGCAGCACTGGACGCCCCCGCGTGCCATAACGCACCAGCGCCTGCCCGGACAACTCCGGCGCCGTCGCCACCACGCCCGGCAGCGCGTCGATGCGCGCCATGATCATGCGATAATTGGTCATGCCGCGCTCCGCGGTCGGCGGCGGCCGGCGGCTGAGGCCGATGACGGCGGCGCCGTCCCGCGGCACCGCCGTCGGCGGCGTCTCCGCGCCCAGCCGCACGCCTTCCACCACCACGTTCGGCGTCGCCTCGACGACGCTGGTGATAAACTGG
The DNA here is from genome assembly GCA_964590255.1 of uncultured bacterium. Lineage (GTDB taxonomy): Bacteria > Armatimonadota > Hebobacteria > CAIYQO01 > CAIYQO01 > JAKIYB01. The sequence continues at coordinate 14,034 of CAZPYA010000017.1, read as the reverse complement.
CCTTGCAGACCGAGCAGCATAGAGGCCATGGCGGACATCACCGCCACCCCCACTGCCACCCCGGCGATGATGAGCAGCGTGGAGCGCAGCCGAACGAACAGATGGCGCAGGGCGACGAAGGCGATGAAGGCCATCACTCGGCCCCCCGGATCACCGGCAGCGGGTCCGCATTCGCCGCCCGCAGCGCCGGCAGCAGGCTGGCCGCCACGCTGACCAGCAGGCCGAAGGCGCCGGAGAGCAGGTAGACGCGCGGCGTCTGCAGCATGGGAAAATGCTCCATCGAGACGGGCGTGTCGCCCACCATGCGGATGGGGAACGGGATGTTCGCCATGATGGTGATGCCCGCCGCCCCCAGTACCTCGCCGATGGCCACTCCCGCCAACCCGATGAGCAGGCCGGTAATGAAAAAGATGGCGGCGATCTGCCGCGGCGCCGCCCCCAGCGCCTTGAGGATGCCGATGTCGCGCATCTTTTCGCTGACCGTCAGCACCAGCGTGTTGGCGATGCCGAAGCCCGCCACGATCATCGTCAGTCCGACCACCAGATAGATGATCGCCGAGATCGTGGTAAAGAGATCGAGAAAGCCGGAATTCAATTCTCGCCAGGTGCGCGCGGTATAGTCGGTGCGCGTCTCGATGGCCCGCGCCACCGGCACCGCGTCGTCGAGCGTCGCCGTGCGCACCGCCAGCCCGCTCACCCCGCGCAGGCCCAGCAGTTGCTGTGCCATGCGCAGGTTCACGTAGGCGCGGGTTTCGTCCACGTCGCGGATTTCCGCCGCGTAGATGCCCACCACCCGCAAGCGCCGCGACAGCCCGTCCTGGCTGATGAGCGTCACCCGGTCGCCGGGGATGGCGCTCAGGTTGTAGGCGAGGATCGTTCCCAATATGATGCCGTCGGGCCGTTGGGCCAGCGCCTCGGGCGAGCCGCTTTCCAGCCGCGTGGTGAAATCCGTCACCCGTGCTTCCTCCAGCGGATAGACGCCCTGCAGGCTCACCCCCTCGCGCAGGTCGCCGTTGACGATAATGCCTTGCCCGGCGACGAATGGCGCCACCGCCGTCACGCCGGGCAGCGCGCGGATGATGCGCTGTGCCTGGGCGGGGTTTTGCAGCGCCTCCTCCTCGCTGGGCACCGGCAGTTGCTGCACCGAGATAAGCGGATTGCCGAACGCCCCCACCGCCCGCTGCACCGGCCCCGCCGGGTTCGGCAGTCCGTGCTGCGTCTGCGTCACCGTCACCGACGGCGTGCTTTGCAGCGCGCGGGTGATGAAGAAATCCAGGAAGCCGCCGATGTAGGACTGCATGATGGCGACGATCGTCACCCCCAGCGCCACCCCCGTCAGCGTCAGCGCCGTCTGGCGCACCCGCGCGCGCAAATACCGCACCGCTATCCAGAAGGAAACCGGCATGACGTATCGTACCGCATTTCGCCGACGCCGCCCGCACATAGCGGTGACAATGTGTTGACAGTATGAATGAATAACGTCATACTTGTTGACTGAAATGGTGGCATTTTCCCGCGCACTGTTTACTCGCTATAACGATGCCCTGGCCGATTGCTACGCCGCTGGGGGCGTCGAGCAACTCGTCGAGGCCATCCTCATCCATGTGCCGCGGCTGGTCGCGGTGGAAAGCACCACCTTCTTCCCGGTCAACGATGACCAGTGGCACTTCACCATCGTCCTCAGCCGCGAACTCGACCCGGCGCTCTTCGACCAGTACCAGGCCTATTACGAGCCCTTTGACGACTACAAGCGCGCCGTCTTCGCGCGTCAGCCGCTGCCGGTGGTCGACCGCAGCTCGGACTACATGGATTACGCGCAGTGGGCGAAGAACCCGCACCGAGCGGAATTCCTGCTGCCCAACGGGCTGTATCACCTCGCCGGCATGCAGGTCGTCGTCGACAATATACTCGTCGCCGACCTGTCGTTCCACCGCGACCGCGGGACGGATTTTACCGATGACGAGATGCTCCTGTTTTCCGAGTTGCAGCGGCACATCAGCACCGCCTTTGCCCGCTGTCTGGAGCGGCACCCCACCCCGCTGCCGCTTACGCCGCCGACGCTCGTCCCGCTGCTCGAAGGCGCGGGGCCGCTGTGCCGGCTGACCCGGCGCGAGATGGATGTGATCCGCTTCCTCGCCCAGGGCTGCACGAACGCCGACATCGCCGCGCACCTGGACGTGAGCCTGAACACGGTGAAGACCCACCTGAAACACGTGCTGGCGAAAACCGGTTGCCCCAACCGCACCGCGCTGGCCGCTATCCTACACGGCTTCTCCGGGGGAGATGCTCGGTGACCACCTTCATCCGGCGCTACGGCAAATGGCTGGCGCTGGCGCTGCTCGGCGCCGCGCTCATTGGCGGTTGGGCCACGCACCGGCTCAATAATTCGCTGACGGAGATCGTCGGCGTGCTCTTCGGCATCGCCTGCACGCTGCTGATGATTCAGCAGTCGATCCTCAACTTCCCGGCGGGCATCGTGAATATCCTCGCCTCCGCCTACCTGTATTTCAACGCTCAGCTCTTCGGCAATATGGGCCTGCAGCTCTTTTATGCGGCGTTCGGCGTGGTCGGGTGGGTGCAATGGGCGCGCGGCACCGGCGACGATCCGCTGGCCATCACGCGCACGCGCGGGTGGGAATGGCTGCTGCTCCTCGCCATCAATCCGCCGGTCATCTGGGGGCTGGCGCTGCTGCTGCGGCACACCGGCTCGCCGGCCCCACTGCTCGATGCCGTCACCACCATGCTGGCGCTGTCCGCCCAGTACCTGCTGAACCGCAAGCGCCTGGAGCACTGGCTGGTTGGCATGGTGCTGGTGGTGCTCAGCGGCATCCTGTGCTTTCAGCAGGGCCTCACGCTTTACACCGGGCTATTCGCCTTCTATCTGGTCATGTGCATCGTCGGCTACCGCGCCTGGTTGCTGACCCTGCGCGCGCCGAAGGCGGAGCTTATCGCCCGGTAAAATCACCCTTTCGGGTGATAGCCGATTCTCTCCGGTCTCTGCTACGATAGTTATGGCGCAGCCGGTGCATGCCTATACCACCGGCTGCGCGCTATAACAGAGGCGGACATCGAAAAGTCATATTGGGACGCGGTCATTGACCATGCCCTGGACATGACCATACGTCGACAACATCTCCGATGCATAGGCGTTTTCAATGACCGCGTCTGTAAGCCGGCGCATCCTCTCCGGCGCCCCTGCCGCCCGCTACGGGCAGCAGGGGTTTTTCGTTTCCGGCGCGAATGTAGCCTCCGGGAGGCTGCATTATGCCTGCATGGACCTGTGCCCTGGAGCTGGACGCCAACCGCCGCGCCACGGCGGGAAGTGCTGTCGCGCTGGCGGACGCCGTGCGCCGCGGCGCCGACCTGCGCATCCGCACCGATTTCGTGCACAACGAACACATCGAGCCGGGATCGGCGAACGGCGAGATAATCCGCGAAGTCTCCGAGTTCCGCGTCACCTATCTGATAGACGACCGCTGGGCCGCCGGCATCATGACGCTGCGCCAGCCCATCAATCCGCCCATCGGCTTTGGCCCGCGCCCGTCGATGTCCTTCTTCCTCTATAACATGGACGGTGGGCAAGCCATCGCCCGGCCGTTTTTGGATAGCGTACCCGCCGCCGGCACCCCCGGCCCCGCGCCGCTGGACGACCACGCCGACATGCCGAAATACCACCAGCGCGACAGTTGGGACGCCGCCACCAACGCCCCCTGTCAAAATTTCGTCTATGATTTCCACCGCTTCGAGTTTTTGGTCAGCGACACCTGGCGCGAGGTGGATGTCGACGGCCTCACCGACGCCTTCCAGCGCGGCACCCCGGTGAAAGTAGCCATCCGCGACCTCTGCGCCGACCTCGGCGACGGGCCGACGCACGAGGTGTTCGTCCATATCTGCTCCGGCTTCTCCTACCCCGAAAGCGCCCGCTTCTGCGGCGAAACCCAGCCCCTCGTCCGCGCCCGCCCTGCCGTGCCCCTGCAGTATGCCTCCCAGAACTGGGACTTCGGCTGGGCCATCGCCCGCACCGACGGCTTCGTGGAATACCTGCGCTGCGACCCCTATACGCTGGCCTTCAGCCGGCGGCAGGGCGCGTATGCGCTACGTTGGTTCATACAGGAGGATTGAGATGCAACTATCACTATTACCACACCGCGGTAAATGCGTCATTCCCCTCTCCTCGGGGAGAGGGGACAGGGGTGAGGGGGCGCGCGGGAGCGCACAACGAGGGCATCTTCGCGGCAATGTACTACTTATGTTGTTGCTGCTGCCGGTGGTGTGCTTCGCCGACGGTTTCGCAGCCAAGGGCTTCACGCCCACCCTGCGGGAGACAGATCAGTCGGCGGTCATCCGCCTGGAGCCGGGGCGGGCGACGGTGGACATGTATATCGGCATCACCGGCATTCCACAGGGGAAGACGATTACCTATATCCTGCCCTTCTGGTATAAGCCGGAGGGGTTCCGCATGGCGGAGATGGAAGCCGGCACGTATCAGCAGCGCTACGTGCAGCCGGCGAGTAAGCAGGTCGGCGAGATGAACCGGTTGGCGAGTGGCGCGACCGGCGATGCCACGATTGCTTGCATACACACGGCGGCCTTGTTTACCGGTCCAGCTTCCCTGATCCTCTTTCCAGTCTTTGCCAAAGCGCGCGAGAAGTCGCGCCAGGGTGGCGTGGCGGGGACGTCAGGGACGTTGCTGCCGTATGCCACCGCCACAACGCCACACGCCCGCGCCGAGTTATACGAGATTGGTAAAGAGGATCTGCAAACCCTCATTGCGCAAGCGGGTTTGCCGGCGAAGCACGCCGCGCCGTTGAAAAAGTACCGCACGCGCTTCTTCGCGGTGATGCGGCTGACGGGGTTGGGCATCGACCCGAAAGACCGCGAGGCAATGCTGCGCGGGGTGCATTACCACTTCACCCACCCCCTCACGGGTTCCGAATATACCTATCCCCTCGGCACCGGCGCCGCCTGGCCGCAGCCCATCACCGCCACGCAGGTGTATGTCACCTGCCCGACGGAGTATGAACTGGCGGTTGACGCGCCGACAGAGGGCATGCAGATTCGGAGCTATGAGCTGGCACGCTGGGTACGCGACTATCGCATGCTTGAAGCCCCGGGTTTGACAGCGAAAGAGTTCGCCGATATTCGGACGTCGATCAGTGACGAACAGGACTACCTTATCGATAGCGACAACGAATACCGGCGCATTAAAAACACATCGCCTCTCCCGAAACTGCCGCGCAATGCCATTTATTCCGCGACAGCTAGCGTATTGCATGACGATATCCGCCACACCTCCGCCTGGCACATCGCTTATTTCCACAGCAACCCGAGCGAAGATATTCACGTGCGCATGTCGCGCCGGTCGAACGGCTGGCTGATGGCTGCCAGGCAGCTCCTCAACATCAAGGGCGTGCCGTATGTCTTTGCCTTCGGCATATTGCTGCTGTCCTGCGCTGTCGCCTCGCGACTGACGCTGTACCGACCCTGGGTGGCGGCGAACAAGCCATGCCGGTTTGTCTGGTTCTGCGTGCAGGCGTTCTTTCGGATATTCATCGCCATGAGTATGGTCTTTGGTATATCAATTGGCATTGCAATAGTATTGCTTTCCGACGGTTACGCACAAACACTGGGGTACGGCCTACTCGTGCTGCTCCTGTCCTTCGTTTTTGCGGTGTTGTGGCGAATCCTCGCCCGCAACCCGATGGGGCAACTGCTGAAGAACAAGCTCATCGCCCCCTGGGTGTTGGCTTTCGTGTTGTATATCGCGCTGTCGGTTGGTTTCATTGCCCTTGTCGCCTGGACGGGCACGGCCATCACCGGGTAAATAGAGGGAATTCCGCCCTCTCCGGCCAATTTATGTGACAGAATATGCCATCGAGGAGCTGTTATGCCGCAGATTGAAGCTGAAATCGTCATCGACGCGCCGTTGGAGGCCGTGTATGCGGTGGCCAAGGATATCGAGCGCTTTCCGGAGTTCTTCTCCGACGTGGAGTCGGTGGTGATTACCGAGCGCACGGAGAAGGGATTCATCTCCGACTGGGTGGGCGTGGTGGAGAAGCTGAACCGGAAGATCAAGTGGCGCGAGGAAGACATCTGGGATGACGCGGCGCACACCTGCACCTTCCGCGCCGTCGGCGGCGACTGGGACAAATACGACGGCATCTGGACCTTCGAAACCGTCGAGGGCGGCACCCGCATGTGGATGCAGTTGGAATGCGACGTCAACGTCCCCCTCATCGGCGCGCTCATCAAAAACCTCATCGCCAAACTGGCGAAGGAGAACGTGGAGAAGATGTTCGAGGGCATCGGCAAGCGGGTGAAGGGGGAGGCGTAGGCGCCTGTGGCTCACGCCGGACCCCTCCCCCCTGCCCCCCTCCCCGAGCCGGGCGAGGGGGGTGATATTTATGGTAACATGATAGCGGTTTTGAGGTTAATCGGGCCTTCCCCCCTCGCCCGGCTCGGGGAGGGGGCAGGGGGGAGGGGTCCGGTGTTAGGGTACCTATGCTCACTCGCCGCCTGCTGCTATTGCGCATGATTCTGCTGGCTGTCTTCCTTGCCTTCGCGGGGAAGCTGGCCTATCTGCAGCTCTGGCAGGGGCACGCGCTGCGCGAGGTGTCGCAGCATAACCGGTTGCGCCTGCTGCGCGTGCCGCCCAAGCGCGGGCTGATTATCGACCGCACCGGCGCGGTGCTGGCCACCAATGTGCCGGCGCCGGTGCTGTGGCTGGTGTCCGGCGAGGTGCCGCGGCAGGGGTGGAACGACCTGCTGCACCGGCTGGTGGCTATCGGCATCTACCCCGATCTCGACACGGCGACGACGCGGCTGGCGGCGGCCCGGCGCTACCCCTCGGCGCGCCCGCTATGCCTGCAGAGCCACCTCACCGTCGCCCAGATATCCCGCGTGGAGGAGGCGCTGCCGTTCCTGCCCGGCGTCTACATCAATGCCGACCAGGTGCGCAGCTACCCGCGCGGCGAGCTGGCCTCGCACGTGCTGGGCTACCTGCGCGAGGTGGACGCCGACGAACTGACCGCGCACGCCGGCGAAGGCTATCTGGAAGGCGACAGCATCGGCAAGAGCGGGCTGGAGAAGCGCTACGAGGCCGACCTGCGCGGCGTGGAAGGCATCCAGGAGGTTGAGGTGGACGCACGCGGCAACCGCCTGCGCACCGTGAGCACCACCCCGCCGGTGGACGGCAGCACGCTGACCCTCACCCTCAACGCCGTCCTGCAGGAGGCGGCGGAGACCGCGCTGCGCGGCAAGCGGGGAGCGGTGGTGGCGCTGGACCCCGCCACCGGCGACGTGCTGGCGCTGGCCAGCGCGCCCACCTATGACCCGAACAAGATGTCCACCCACCTGTCGCCGGCGTCGTGGGCGTGGCTGATGCAATCGCACGCGCTGGTGAACCGCGGCACCGAGCGCTACCCGCCCGGCTCGGTCTTCAAGATCGTCACCGCCGCCGCCGCGCTGGAGGCCGGCGCCGCGGGCGACGGCACCTATTTCAACTGCCCCGGCGTCTACAAGGGCATCCACTGCTGGCATCGCGCCGGGCATAAGGTCATCGGCCTCACCGAGGCGATCGCGCAGTCATGCAACGTGGCCTTCATGCGCATGGCGGAGAACACCGGCATCCGCCGGCTGGACGCCATGGGGACGCGCTTCGGCCTGGGCATGCGCACCGGCCTGGAACTGCCGGAAAAGCGCGGCCTGGTGCCCGGCCCCGACTGGGCGAAGACGACCGACCGCACCTGGCAGCTCGGTGACACGCTGCAGGTGGGCATCGGCCAGTCCTTCTGCACCATCACCCCGCTGCAGGGGGCGCGCATCGCCGCCGCCATCGCCAACGGCGGCAAGCTGGTACACCCCCGGCTGGTGCAGCGCGTGGGCGACACCGAATTTCCCTATCAAGCGCCCACGCCTATCGGGCTGAACGCGAGCACGCTGCGCGCCATCACCCGCGGCCTGCGGGCGGTGACCGGCGAAGGCACCGCCCGCGGCCTGGACCCGACGCTGCGCATCGCCGGCAAAACCGGCACCGCGCAAAACCCCGGCGACGACCACGCCTGGTTCGTCGGCTACGCCCCCGCCGAACGCCCCACCATCGCCGTCGCCGTCATCATCGAACACGGCGGCCACGGCGGCTCCGTCGCCGCGCCGGTGGCGCAGGCGGTGATTCGGGCGCTGCTGCAACCGGAGGTGGCAACTGCCATCCCGCCCTCCCCCGAACGGTGAAGTTCTCAGTAGCGGCGCTGCGCAGCAAGCCGCGTCGGTTTTTTCACCCAGTTCTTTCTCACGGACGCGGCTTGCTGCGCAGCGCCGCTACTAAGCACATCAACGAACATGCCGATTGCTTATCCCGTCGCCACGCGGAAATACTCCGCAAAAAACGCTTTCGCATCCACGTCCACCGCCACCCGGTGGGGTTTGGTTTCGGTGTGGGGATTCCAGAAGGTGATGCCGGGGGCGCGCTGGCTCAGCAGTTCCACCTCAACGGTGCCGTCTTCGTAGGCGCACAGGTCGGGGGTGAAGATGGCGGCGGCGGCGAGGGGGTCGTGGAAGGTGATGCGGCCGGTATGGGCAAACCACACCTCGGCCATGGCGGCCACCACGTCCAGCGGGCCGCCGCGCAGGCGTTGGCGGCATTCATCGGCGGGCAGGGTGCAGCGGGTGGTGACGTCCAGCCCGAAGGAGATATGCGGCCACACGGGCGCGCGGTAGACGATGGCGGTGGCATACGGATCGCCGAAGGCGTTCCACTCGCGGATGTTGCCATAGCTAGTATGCGGATTGAAGAGGCCGCACATGAGTACCAGCCCCTTGAGCAGCCGCGGGATCTCCGGGTCGACGGCGAAGAGCAAGCCGACATTCGTCAGCGGCCCGACGGCCAACAGCGTGATCTCGCCCGGCCGGTCGCGAATCGTCTGGCGCAGGAACTCCACGGCGGTGTTCGGCTCGAAGTCCTCGCGGTGCGGGAAGCGGTCCAGCACCGCCGCCTGCGACGCCGTGCGCTGGATCGGCTCGGTCAGCATCGGCGGCTCCACGCCGCTGTGGATGGGGATGTCCGCCCGTCCCGCTGCCCGGCACACCGTTTCCGCCAGCATCGCGCGCTCGCGCGGCTGCCCGGTGACGGTGGTGATGCCCAGCAGCTCGCAGCGCGGCTGGCGCAGCAGGTAGGCCAGCGCCACCGCGTCGTCGATGTCGCTGCCAATGTCGGTGTCAAAGAGGATGGGGATGCGGGTATCGGTCATAGTCGTCCTCAGTTCCGGGTCCGCGGACCCGATAGCGTTGCTGAGAGATACGACCGATGGGCGGGGTTTTCCTGCGTGGTTGCGGCTTACTCGTCCCAGAGTTCGCGGGCTTCCCCGAGCGGGATCACCCGGTCGGACAGATCGGGGTCGGTGAAGAGCTGGTCGGGGATGGTCTCGAACCAGGCCCAGCGGAGCCAGTCGGGGGTGAGGCCAAGCATGGTGAAGAGTTCGGTGGAGACAACCTCCGGAGCGAGGGCGTCTTCCAGCAGGGCGCCGAAGAGGTAGTCCACCTCGTCGAGATCGACCAGGTCGGGGAAGAGGAGGCCGAGGGCCTGTTCAAGCGCCATCAGGCTGTAGGGCGAGCGGGCGATCAACTCGGCGTTGTCAGGCATGTAGACGACGCCGGGCCCGGGCTCGCCGTTCACCGAGAGCGAGATCGCCCACTCCATGTCGGCGAGAAAGACGGAGATGGCCACGCCTTCCTCGGTACTGAGGGCGGTGCCGATGTCGCGCTGGCGGCCCCAGTCGCCAGTCTCGGTGGCAGTGCCGTCCACCAGCAACCACCAGGTGCCGCATTGGGTGAGGTAGCCATTAGGGGGTTCGATGCCGTGCAGGTAGCGCTCGATGAGCACTTCCGGCGAAACGATATACAAAGCTGTGCAACAGGCGAATTGACCGGGCATCGTTTCACGTTCCTGGTTCCGAGTTCCTGGTGATTGGAACTCCACTGTGACGCGCGCAGAGAAAAAAGTCGATGTCAGTGATTGCAGTGGGTTGTCACACCTGGTATTGGAAAGGAAACCAAATTGTCATCGTTCCGCAACGCATCTGTCCGCGCAGGCATCCTGCAGTCGAGACTTCAGCCCCAACATGCCCCTCGGCAAGCAACGCAAACTTCTGACTTCTGACTTCTGACTTCTGACTTCTGACTTCTGGCATGACGATACCGGGTGTGGGGCGCGGCGTCAAGGGGGAATTGGCGGGGGCGGGAGGAATGGGGAACGTGAGGGCGAAATATGGAATGAGTCAGGTACGATATCGATCTTCGTCGATGGCAAAAAGAGGTGCAGCATGTCCATTGTCGGCATCATTCCCGCGCGGTATGCGTCGTCCCGGTTTCCAGGGAAGCCGCTGGCAGACCTGGCGGGGCGTCCGATGATCCAGCATGTCTACGAGCGGGCGTGCCGCTCGAGCATGCTGGAGGAAGTGATGGTGGCCACCGATGACGAGCGCATCGCCGACGTGGTGCGCAAGTTCGGCGGTGAGGTGGTGATGACCAGCGCCGAGCACACCACCGGCACCGACCGGCTGGCGGAAGTGGCAAAGCGCCTGTCGGCGGCGGAGATCGTGGTGAATATCCAGGGCGACGAGCCACTGATTTCGCCGGCGGTCATCGACGCGGTGGTACACCCGCTGCGCGACGATCCGGCCATCCCCATGAGCAGCGCCATGGCGCCGATGCCGGAATACGTGCGCGCGTGGGACAGCAACGTGGTGAAGGTGGTCTGCGACCTGCAGGGGTTCGCGCTGTATTTCTCCCGTTCGCCCATCCCCAACCCGCGCGAAGGCGTGAACGGCCCCGGCCCGTGGAAGCGCCACTACGGCCTGTATGCCTACCGCCGCGAGTTCCTGCTGGCCTTTGCCAGCTTCTCGGTGGGCCCGCTGGAACACCTCGAACAACTCGAACAGCTCCGCGCGCTGGAGCATGGCTTTAAGATCAAAATGGTGGAGATGGACGACGACCATTCCATCGGCGTCGACACGCCGGAAGATCTGGAGCGGGTGCGGGCGCTGCTGGAAGCGAAGATGAACGGATAGTAGCAAAATCGGCCCCCCTCCCCGGCCCTTCCCCCGTCCTCTCCGCTACGCTCCGCGGACAGGGGAAGGGTGAAATATCACTCTCCCTCCCCCTGTGCATGAAGGGCACGGGGGGAGGGGGGCCGACGATGCATCAGGCGTGAAAGGATCCCCCTATGCGAACCGTATACGTGCGTGATATTCCCATTGGCCAGGGGCATCCGCTGGCGTTGATTGCCGGGCCGTGCGTGCTGGAGAGCCGCGAAATGGCGCTGCGGATTGCCGCATCGACGGTGAAGATCGCCGGGGCGGTGGGGATGCCGTTTATCTTCAAGGGCTCGTTCGACAAGGCGAATCGAACATCGATCAGCGCGTTTCGCGGACCGGGATTAGACGGCGGGCTGGAGATATTGGCGGCAGTGAAAGCGGAGTTCGGCGTGCCGGTGTGCACCGACTTTCACGAGGCGAGACAGGCGGCGCCGCTGGCCGCGGTGGTGGACCTGCTGCAAATTCCCGCGTTCCTCTGCCGACAGACGGATATGCTGCTGGCGGCGGCGGCCACAGGCAAGCCGACCACGGTGAAGAAGGGGCAATTCCTGGCGCCGTGGGACATGCAGAACGTGGTGGAGAAATACACCTCCGGCGACCATCACGGGCTGATGCTCGCTGAGCGCGGCGCGACCTTCGGCTACAACAACCTCATCGTCGACATGCGCGCGCTGGCGGTCATGCGCGACTTCGGCTACCCGGTGGTGTTTGATGCCACGCACAGCGCGCAACTGCCCGGCGGCGCCGGCACGGCCACCGGCGGCCAGCGCGAATTCATCCCGGCGCTCATCCGCGGCGCGGTGGCGGTGGGCGTCGATGCCCTCTTCATGGAAGTGCATCCCGACCCGGCGCAGGGGCTCTCTGACGCTACCACCATGTGGCCGCTCGATCAACTGCAGGCCGTGCTGGCGATGGCACAGCGGATTGACGCGGTGGGGGGACGAGCGTAGAGGAACACTCTCGCGCTAATTACCCTGGAGGGCGAGACTCCCATTACCGTTCAAATAAGGGCTCTCGACCGCCACGCGCAACCTCTCCCCCAGACCCCTCCCCTACATGGGGAGGGGAGAGTCATGAGGAAATGTGGCGGCAGGGAGAGGCGGGTTCGCCCTATGCAGCAGGCTTATTTGAATGGTATTGGGCGAGACTCCGTCGAGCCGCGCGCAAAGGGACCGGATGTGTTAATCCACATACTGTTGCCCGGGTTCCACGGTCAGGTGGTATCTATAGGATCGATACCGGCTTCTACGCGCGCGGCTCGACAGAGTCTCGCCCTCCAGTAGTCAGCCCCCTATTCCCGTTCGACCGTCATGGCGCGGAAGAGCAGGCCGGCGCCCAGCAGCAGCAGCGTGCAGGCGAGGAAGACCGGGGTGAAGAGATCGAGCGGCAGGCCAAAGAAAGTGCCCTGCACCGCGCCCAGCGCCTGCAGCAACCAGCCGGCGCCCAGCGCGCCGATGCCGGTAACCAGGCCGGCCCAGGCATACCACACCGCAAAATAGGTGGTGGCTTTCTCTGGCGGGATGATACTGTTGAAGAGCAGCCGGGTGGCGCCGATGGTGTTGCCGATGGTCACCGCGCCCCACAACGCCATGCAGCCCATCGCCAGCGGGTAGCTCCACGCCAGCCCGCGCGGAATGAGCATCCAGCAGAGCGGCACCGCCGCCATGGCGACCACGCCAGCGATGGCGGTGCGCCGGCCGCCCCAGCGATCCGCCGCCCATCCCCAGGCATAGCTGGCCAGGAAACCGCCGGCCGTGCCCGCCACGTCCACCAGCACCACATGTTGACTGGCAAAGCCCATCTGCTGCTTGAGAAAGAGCGGCAAGAAGGCGGTGATGGTCATGCCAAGCTGGCTGCAGGTGATGGCTGCCAGATAGCGCACGAAGCGGGCATCGCGCAGCGTGCCGCGCATTTCGACCAGGTGGGCGCCGTCAGCCTCCACGGTGGGGGCGCCACCGGGCACGGGGATGCGCACCAGCACGGAGACGATGCCCACGATGGCCCCCAGCGCAATGAGCAGGCTGTAGCGCTCTAACCCGGTGCCATGGCCGAGGATGAAGCTGGCCGTGCCCAGCGCGGCGGCGATCATGATGGTGGAGAGGATGTTGCTCACCGCGCCGACCTTGCCGCGGATGGCGTTCGGCACGCTCTCCTGGTACCACGGATAAAAGCCCGTCTCCGCGATCGCCCGGCACAGGGCGAAGATAACGATCACCCCCGTCACGAAGAAAAACGCCCCCTGTTCGCCAAAGCGCTGCAGCACCCACGGGGTGAGCAGCAGACTGATGATGACGAATTTCCGCGCGCCATAAAAGAGCAGAAACACGCGCTTTGGCCCCACCCGCCCGATCCACCGCGCCAGCGGCAGCGCCACCAGACCACAGAAGGGGAAGAGGGAGAGCAGAAAGCCGATGGCGGCTTTATCGAGCCCGAGCTCACTCAGGAAGAGCACGAAGACCGACGAACCGAAGGTAATGGAGGCGAAGAACGCGTTTAGCGCCTCACTGGTGAACATCCAGGGAAGCGCGCGGATCTGCTGAACATATGTGGGGGTTGGTCGTGACGGCGCCTGCTCGTGCATCGAGGTTCAGGATAGCATAAATGGGGTGAAAAGGTGAAGAGGATGGACGATTGCTGATTGACGAGAGGAGAGGTGATACATAGAGCAGCGAGTTTGGAAGCTGACGCGAGTCGCGCACCGGGAGTGTCTGTAGTGATTGGGCGCGATTCTCATCGGCTTCCAGACTCGCTGCTCTACCCCCACCCCAATTTTTTCTCTTACTCCCGGAGCGCGACTGGGGGTTGGCTGCCATACAGTACTATGCATGCGCGCTAATCTTCCAGCCGCAACACGCTCATGAAGGCTTCCTGCGGCACTTCGACGGCGCCGATGGACTTCATGCGTTTTTTGCCGGCCTTCTGCTTTTCCAGCAGTTTGCGCTTG
>CAZPYA010000016.1:0-64635 GCA_964590255.1 uncultured bacterium | reverse complement strand
CTCCACCTGCACGGGCGCGATGAAGAAGAAGCAGGACACGCACATGAAGCCGCTGACGAGGGTGGAAACCAGCATTCCCTTCGTGCCGAAGACGGCGAAGCCGCCCACCGCGGAGACGAACCACATGGCGTAGTACGGGCTCCAGTAAGCGAAGGGCATGCCTGCTTCCGCGCGAATTTTGCTGGAGGTGAAGCCCACGAGCAGCATGAGGCTAAAGAAGATGAGACTGGCCACCCAGCCCATTTGCGTCCAGATGCCCCAGGCGATAATGAGGCCCACCGAAGCGAGAATCATGATCGCTGCCGTGCGGTAAGACACCACCTCGCCGCTGTCATCCAATGGGGTACGACCGGTGAGGTGCCACCAGATGCGCTGCAGATGCTTGCGCGCGGCAATCATCGCGACGAGAGCGTAGCCGATGAAGGAGCCCACCGCCTGCTGCCACTCCCACGGATACCCGGCAAAGCGGTTCCAGTTGAACTGCTTGCCGAAGACCAGCAGCAGTTGGAAGAGCAGGAAGGACGACCAGATGGAGAACAGGATATCCGTCTCGATGAGCAGCAGAATCGCGAAGATCGTCAATGTGATGCTGATCGGCGTGGCATTGGTGAGATATATCTTCAGTAGCGGATTGGTGACATACGTATCCAGACGAATCGGTTCGGTGAACGGCGCCGGCACGTTGGGATGGTAGAAGTGCAGGCCTTTGAGTATGCACAACAGCAGCATCAACCCGAAGCCGATCCACATCACCTTGTTGCGGAAGATCGCTAGATACGGCCGCCCTTGATCGTCGGTTTCCTCGCCGAAAAGTTGCCGCGGCAGGATGTTCATTGGGAAGGTGAAGCGCTCGCTGTCCACCCACTGCCGCCGCAGCAGCACGTTGAAGCCCATGAAGCCGAGAAAGAGGGCGCCGATGAGGATCGTCCACGCCAACGCGGGCATCAACCACTGGTCCAGCGGGATGAACCCCTTCACCAGATAGCCGAGACCCGCTGGGGAGAACATGTTCGCCGGCTTGCGCAGGGTGAAGTCGCGCTCGTTCGTCTTCAGGGCATCGTATTTCGTCCCCGTGGCGACCTTCACGCCGGTATACAAGCCCTCGATAGCCTGCGAGTTGAAGAACTGCACATCCTGCACCGTCAATTTCCCCGGGCCGTTCAGCCCGATGCGCAGGGTGAGTATCTTGTCCAGCGTGGTCGGGAGTTGCACTGGACATTTGCCAATGCGCACGAATCCCTGCTTCAGCGAGAACGTTGGGGCGGTGGGGGTCGAGTTCAGCAGCAGCGTGTGCTCGTTGCGCTCATCCGCCTGCATGCTCACGAAATAAGACGATGTGGCTGGCTCGAATTTGCCGGTTTTCTCGTCACCGCCAGTTTTAATTAAACAGGAGAAGAGATAGTTTTCGCCGGGCACCAGCCGATATTGATCGACGGGAAGCTGCAACTCCAACGCGGACTGCTGTCCAATT
This sequence comes from uncultured bacterium, assembly GCA_964590255.1. Classification (GTDB taxonomy): domain Bacteria; phylum Armatimonadota; class Hebobacteria; order CAIYQO01; family CAIYQO01; genus JAKIYB01. The sequence continues at coordinate 63,164 of CAZPYA010000016.1, read as the reverse complement.
TTCGTATTCACCAGCGTGGGGCAGCGCAGTTGTGTTTTCTCAGTGGGCCAGGCTTCGGCGACCCATTCCACCGTGCCGATGGTGCTAAACGGTTCCAGCGTCTTTTCGCCGTTGAAGGGGCCGTCCACCAGGTTCGCGCCATGCGGCCACAGCATCGGCGGCAGGCTCTCATAAGACTTAAAGTCTTCGTTGTGCGGGATGGCGGCCAGCAGGCCGGGAATGCGGTGCCACATGCCCTGGGTCATTAACGGCGCGGCCACGAGCAAGGCGGCGAAAATGAACACCAACTCGGCGGCGTGCAGGCGCAGCGACCGGCGCAGCAGGAAGAGCAGACTGCTGATGGCCAGCAGGATGAGCATGACGCCCACCGCGCCGTTTGGCGGCGCGTTCTCCGTCAGCGGGCCGCCGTAGAGGCAGTATAACTCCTCGTATTCGACCCAGATTCCCAGGAGAAAGAGCGCGAAGCAACAGATGACAAAGGAGCGTAATGTCAGACCCCGGCGCATCTCCTGCTGGGGAGTCGCGGTGGTGTCCGGTTTGGTCGCAGTGGTGACAGACAATGCCGTACCCTTCCCAATCCTGTTCTAATGATGTGTGCTGCTGCCGCGGAGCGGCAATCCGTAATCCGTACGAAAACGGCTCTCGATTGTACCCGTGGAATAAGCTGCCGGAGGGGTGACCGGTCACGGTAAAAAGCGTAAACGGCCTGGCCCGTTGAGTCACGCAAAATGTGTGCGTTACTCTACTCCCTCCGGGCGTTGGCTGTCAAGGGTGCCACTCCGGCGCTGTCCCGGTAGACAATCCTGCCGGCATGGCCCTGGCCGAGCCGGCAAACGGGCGATGGCTCTTGTCAACCCACCGCCGGCGGCATATGATACCCCGTGCCATCCTGAAGGGATACCATGTTGGACAACCACTCCGGGCAAATAGTTTCGCCGATTTCGCAATTCCCCGGTACGCGCGATGACGCCGCCGCACTACTCGGCCCCTGCCGCCCGCTGCCGGTGCTGCTGGAAGTGGCACTGCGGGCGCTGCGCGACGGACAGAGCGATTCGCGGCGCCTCCTGGACGCCGTGATGCTGCGCGAGCGGATGACGCCGCAAGACCGCCTCGCGCTGCTGACGGACGGCAATGCCCCGTATGAGATACGCCTACTTGCCGCGACGATCTCCATCATGACCATCGGCGACCGGGAACCGGTGCTGTCGATGCCCACCAACGCCGACCGCCTGCCGCTGGCCATCGCCGGGTTCCTGCACCCGGAAGATTTTTCCTGGTTCGACGTCGCGCTGGCGGAAGCCGGCACGCCGTCGCCGGCGGCGCTGCCCGACCCGCTGGTGCTGCTCGGTTTTATTAAAGGACTGTGGTTCGACCGGCTCACTGACGCGCAGTTCGCCGCCTGCATCCTCGACGCTGGCGTATTGCATCCCGACGTTTCGCGCGGGCGGCCGCTGCGGCTGCTCGGACGGCTGCTCGATTACCTGGGCTTTGGTGCCGACCCCGGCGTGGTAGCGCGCTTCCAGCGGTTGGCACGGCAGGTGTGGCCGGAGGCGACGGCGGAGAATTGGGCGCGCTGGGCGTGGATCACGCTGCCTGGCACGCCCGATTCCTTTATCCATGCCGCGCGCGCGATCGCCGACGGCGCCATCACGTTGCCGGCGCTGCAGGAGTTGCGCTTCGCCCCCCTGCCCGACCCCACCGCGCTGGCTATGCTGTCCCCCGCCGCGCGCATGCTGGCGGCGTGGCTGCGGCCGGCGTTGCGGCGCGACGCTGATGACGCCTTCCGCTGGCTGACCGGCTCGAACGCGGCCGCGGCGGAAACAGCGTATGCGAACCCATCATGGTGGGCGGCGTGGCTGCGGGACGGCTACCCCGCCGCGGCGCAGGCGCTGGCTTGGCTGCAGGCGGCGCCGTTGCCCGATCTCACCCCGTGGAACTGCTCGCGCCACGCGTGGCTGGAGCGCTACCTGCTGCCCGACTACCCGGCCATCGCGCGCAACCTGCTGCTGGCACACGCCGCCGCCGGCAAATCGCTGGTCGCGCTGCGGGCGTTGGCATCGGACGACGACCTGCCGGCCATCCGCGCGCTGGGCCTGGCCGCGCCGAACGACAAGACGCTGGCGGTGCTGCACGCCCGCGAGCAGCACGGCTCGCGCCCGGCGCAGGCGGCCGCGCGGACGACGCTGGAGCACCTAGCGCGCGGGGCGGGGCTGCCCGACCGCGGCGAGCTGGCGCGCAAGCAGTTGCTGGCGACGGCGTGGGACGACGGTCCGCTCTTCGACGCCCCGGTGCGGGTGGGCTGGGAGGACGGCCTCTTCCGACTGCGGCTGGAGCTGCACCGCGGCAAAGTGGCGATGACGGCGCTGGGCCCCGGGGGCGCGATGCCGCGTATTCCCACCGAATTGCGCAAAAGCGACGCCTACCGCGAAGCGCGGGCGGCGCAAAAAGACGCGCAGGCGCGCTACCGCCTCTTCCGCGGCCACCTGGAGCGCGCCATGCTGGATGGCGCGCCGATGACCGCCGGGCAATTCCGTTTCCTGCTGACGAATCCGCTGTTCAGCCACCTGGCGGAGCGGCTGGTCTGGCAGGTCACCGGCGGCGCGCCGTTCCTGTGGGCGGCGCTGGAGCGCTGGGAGACCCTTGATGGCACGCTTGTCTCGCCGGATGACGGCCTCACGCTGGCGCTGATGCATCCGATAACGCTCTCCGCGGCGGGACAGCTCACGAACTGGCAACAGGTGGCCGCCGAACGCCGGCTGGTGCAGCCGTTCAAGCAGCTCTTCCGGGAAGTATATGGCGTCGACGGCGAGGGCGGCGATGCCTGCCGGCGCTTCGCCGGGCGGCGCATCGATCCCCGCCGAGGCTACGCGCTGCTGAAAGCCGCCGGCTTCGCCCCCGGTTCGGGGGTGGCGCGGCGCGAGTGGCCGGGCGGCGTCACCGCGCACCTGTGCTGGGGCGAGGGCGCCCGCGGACGCGATCTCTTCGGCCCCCACGCGCTGCCCGAGGCAACCACCGGCGCCATCTGGTTCACCCGCGAAGACGCGCGGGTGCCGCTGCATCGGGTGGATGCCGTGGTCGTCAGCGAAACGCTGCGCGCCGCCGACCTGCTCACCACGCGGGCGGCCGCCGGCGACGCCGAACTGACCTCGCGCGAGACAATCGCCCTGCGCGCCACGCTGCTGCGCCAGTTGGCGCGCAGCTTCCGGCTGACGAACATCGCCACACCCGAAGACGGCGCCTACGCCGTCATCCTCGGCGCCCGCGCCACCTACCGGCTCAACCTTGCCAACGGCGCGGTGCTGCTGGAGCCGGAAGGCCGGCAGATCACCCTCCCCGCCGCCGACCCGCGCTGGCTGCCCGCCGAAGACCGCGATGCCACCACCGACATCCTCGCCACCGCCGTTACCCTCGCCAACGACGCGGAACTGCTCGACCTGACCTTCCTCGCGCAGCTCTAGCAGCCGTCCAAGTGCCTCGTTTAAACAACAGTCCATCTTTTCATGATGGATGTTTGTTCGGCGCATAATGCCAAAGATATCGGGTATACTCGCCTATAATTTGTTGGCTGTGCAACGATGCAAGGCCTTGCCGGGAGGGATATCGATGCGTATTGGGTTCATCTGTCTGGTGCTGGCGGTGTTGGGCGCCGTTGCCGTGGCCGCCGTGCCGAAGGAGTTCTTCACCACCTGGCCGGACGCCCAGAAGGCCGCGAAAGCAGCCAATAAGCCGATCTACCTGCATTTCACCACCGACTGGTGCGGGTGGTGCCGGCGCATCGAGAGCGACACCTACGCCAACGCGAAGGCGAAAACCGCGCTGGCCGACTACGTCGCCGCCAGCCTGGATTGCACCATGCCGGATAATGGCCAGATGTCCGAAGCGCTGAAGACGAATACCACGCTCTTCAAAACGTATGGCGGCAGCGGCTACCCCTACTTGGTCATGCTGACCCCGGACGGCGAACTGCTGCACGTCATCAGCGGCTATCTGCCGCCAGACCCCTTCGTGCAGCAACTGCAGGAAGGCCTGGCGCGCTTAAAAGAGTTGCGCGCCTTCCAGGCCAAATCTGCGAAAGCCGACCTGACTTCGCTGGACTTCCAGGTGCGTGCCTTCCAGCTATACCGCAAGCTCGGGCAGACCGCCAACGCGGCGAAAGCCGGCGCAAAACTCCTCGAGTTGGACCCGAAAAACACGAAGGGCCTGGCGCTGCCGGCGAACCTGGCGCTGTTGCGGTCGCTGCCGGATAACCAGTGGCCGGACGGCGCGACGCCCATCGTCGACCGCATCCGCGCGCTGGACCCGGACAACGCGAAGCGAGCGCTGCAGGAAGCGCTGATGAGCGTGGGCGACCACTACTTCGGCCGCGCCCGGCAGACCGCGGACGCGAAAGAAAAAGCCGCCCTGCTGCAGCGCGCCGCCGACGCCTACGCCGCCCTCACCACCGCCGCTAAGACGCTGAATGACGCGCAATATGTCTACGCCATGCTCGGCTACGCCCACCTGCAACTGCGCCACCGCGCCGAGGCCATCGCTAACCTGCAGAAAGCCATCGACCTCGACCCCAACAGCCGGCTAGGTGGACAAATCAAACAGTTGCTGAAACAGGCGGAGGCGTTGAAGTAATATGGAATGTCGACGAGTCAATATATAACGGACCGATCAGAAAATCAATTCACGGTATGTTTACATGACATGCCGTTAGTATTCGACCACTGATTCATCCGCTATACTCCAGTTAGATCCCCGTCTACGGAGCGTATGGAGCATCGCGAATACACCTGGCAGGCCAGCGATGGCCTTCATCTGCACGCGCAGGCATGGACGCCCGACCGTCCGGCGGATGCGGTCGTCTGCCTGGTGCACGGCCATGGCGAACACAGCAGCCGTTACGCCGGCCTGGCCGGCGCCCTCACCGCGGCCGGATTCGCCCTCTCCGCCTTCGATCTCCGCGGCCACGGCTATTCGGAAGGCGTGCGCGGGCACAGTCCGACGTATACCACCCTCCTCGACGACATCGACCTGCTGCTGCGCGACGCGGCCATCCGCTATCCCGGCGTCCCATGCTTCCTATATGGCCACAGCATGGGCGGCGCGCTGGCATTAAACTACGTCGTTAACCGCCAACCGGCGCTGGCCGGCGTGGTTGCCACCGCCCCGCTGCTGCGCCCGGCCATCCGCACCCCGCTGTGGAAGCTGGCGGCGGCATACCTGATGTATGCCCTCTGGCCATCCTTCCAGTTCAATAGCGGGGTCAAGCGCGCCATGTGTACCCATGAGCCGGCATCACAGCACGACCCGCTGAACCACGCCCAGCTCTCCGCGCGGCTGGGCCTGGAGATGCTGCGCGCCGGGGAATGGGCGCTGGCCCACGCGGCGGATTTCCCACTGCCGCTGCTGCTGATGATCGGCAGCGCGGACGCCGTCAGCAGCGTTGACGCCGTCCGCGCCTTCGCCACACGCGCGCCACAATGCACGCTGACAGTCTTCGACGGCCTGCTGCACGAGCTGCACAACGACGCCGGACACGAGGCCGTCTCCGCCTGCCTTATCGACTGGCTATGCGCCACCATGCCGCCCCGGAAGGAACCCTGATCCCGATCCGCGAAAGAGAGCGACGATGCCGGTTCACACCGTGTGACACGGAGCAGGTGCATCGCCGGCATCATCGAACATGCCCGTTCAAGGGGCTATCCCCCGCCGTTGCCGAAAATAGCCACCCCTGGGAGCGCGGATTTGTAATCCGCACACCCGGCGCATGCCCCTCGACGGGGCATGCGCCGGGCCGAACGAGGCACGTACCCGACGATGTTCATCCATATTAGGCATCCCCGATTCCTTTGAAATACCGCGAACAGCTATCGATCAGCAGGAAATGGGGACTGTAACGCATGGCGCGATCCTGCGCGCCGTGTCCGAAATGGCACGCGCCGCGCCATGCGTTGCTGTACCCATTTCCCGCCCACCGGCAGACGAACCCACCCATCACCTGCTTTCCCTCTGCCGGCTTCAGCCGGCTTCACCCAGACCCCGGCTTAAGCCGGGGCCGGTCGAGTGACGCCTGTCATATCTTCACCAGGGAAGCGCCTACACACTCCTCAGTAATTCGGTGACTGCCTCCCTTTTTCTGCAGCGGAACGCAGTGAAGCGAAAGAACAAAGGCTGGCTGTCACCGAATTACCCTCCGAACGAACAACCCTCAACAAAAAGGGCCGCAAGCTTCCGCCCCGGCCCTTTCTTGTGCCCTTTGTGTTCTTTTGCGGCTAATCAATCCCTACACGCTCGTTGTCTCCTCCACCCGCAGGTTCACCACGCCCTCGCCCACCTGGTAGCGCTCGGCGCCGGCGTCAAAACGATTCTCGGTGAATACCAGGTCATGTACCGCGCCGTCCAGCACCACCTGCGCGCCGCCTCCATTGTTGCCGGAGATCACGTTCTCCCGATAGACGCCGCGGTGCGGGGCCATGGGGAACGTCTCATCGCGGGTATAGATGCCCGGGCCGGCGTTGTTGGCGATGCGGTTGCGCAGGAAGGTGTTGTCGGTATCCTTGTGGCCGATGGAGATGCCGCCGGCGCCGTTATCCTCCAGGATGTTGTCCTCGTAGCGCGCGCCTTTCACCCGCCAGCACACGAACATCCCCCACCCCGCGTTGCGCCGCGAGGTGCAATTGCGGATGACTGGCACCTTCGAGCCCGAGCCGGGGTGCATGCCGCCGCCCAGGTTGTCTTCGAACAGGCAATCCTCCACCACCCAGCCGTGGCTGTGCTGAAAGCTCAGTGCGTCGCCGTGGAAATGGCGCACCGTGATATTGGAGACATGCACATCATGCCCGAAGCAGCCGTAAATCGCCGCGCCGCGGCAGCCATTCATGCGCGGGTTGTTGGCGCCGTTGCCGTCGATAACCAGGTTGCGTATCTGCACGTGCGCCGCCTCCTCCACCGACACCAGTGGGTGTATGGTGGCGGCGAACGCCCCCTGCGCCACCATGAAGTCGGCGGTGAAGCGACGGGTGATGCGCGCCCGATTGCCCTCAATCCGGTCGACGGTGCCCACCGTGGCGAAGAAGCCGCCGAATGCCCCCGACTCCACCGTCACCCCCTGTCCCACCTGCAACGGCGGCAGCGGATCGCAGCAGATCCAGTGGTCGCCCCAGTCGCCGTCCTCCCACAGCGGCGCCTTCCAGCCGTCCGCCTTCTTCAACACCGTCTCCGCACCCGCGCCGATCATGCTGGTGCCGCTCGGTAGTCGGATGGCGTCCCACAGCGTATACACCCCCGGCCCCACGCGCACCTCGCCCCCACCCCGCGCCGCCACAAAATCCAGCGCCGCCTGAATCGCCGTATTTGTCGCACCACACATATCCGCCGCGGTGGTCTGCCCGACGGTGATAATCATTCCGAACCCCTTTCACACTCTGCAACCCTTGGTAATAGCGCTATCACCTATTTTCACGCTGATCGTCGCTTTCCTCCCGCATGCAAACAAAGCTGGATAGATACTGTCCCCTCGCAAAAGTATCACTGTCTCATCCACAAGGTGCCCTTACGCTATAAAATACCCCTCTCCTGCAGGGGAGGGGTGGCCTTCAGGCAGGGGTGGGGTTTACGGCCGGGCATGCCTTCGCCGGTGCTTCCTACTACGAATCCCTCTGTTCGCTATTGACAAAAGCACACACCTGTTCTATACTACCACCAGCACCGCATAACACCTTACCGCCTGCCAGCCAGCGCCGCAACAGCGCATCTGACTACCCCCTTTTTCGTAATAAACATGAAAAAGTGGGGGTAGTCGCGGGGGGTAGTCGTGCGCCAACTGGTCGGATCTCGCAGAGTCAGCAGCTACTGATCAACGCGATATTCCAGTGCGAAAAATCATTGTATCCGCCGCCCAGTTTCCACTACCGTGTTTATGCCGGACTAACTGTTTCCACGGTGATGCGGTTGCGGCCGGCGTCTTTGCTGCGGTAGAGCAACGTGTCGGCGCGCTTGAGCAGGCTCTCGGCGGTATCGTCGGGGAGGGCCATGGTAGCGCCGCCGGAGACGGTGACTTTGAGAATGCCCTGGGACTGGGTTAGGAACGACGTGGAAATCAGGCTGCGCAGGCGGTCGCCCAGGCGCAGCAACTGCTCTTCGTTGGCGTTGGGCACGATGATGAGGAACTCGTCGCCACCCCAACGGCAGAGCACGTCACTGGTACGCAGCGCATCCTGCATGGTGCGAGCGACCATGCGGATGACCATGTCGCCCACGTCATGCCCGTAGGTGTCGTTGAACTCCTTGAAGGTGTCGACATCCACCATCATCACCCCGAAGGGGATGTTGTAACGCGTGAACTCGTGCATGCGCGTACTCATAGTGATATTGGAATAGCGGCGGTTGCCCACCTGGGTCAACTCGTCGAGCAGCGCAAGGCTTTCCAACTGATGCAGGCGCTCGATGAGGTCGGCGCGCAGCGTGCTTTCGTTGAAGCTCTCGATGGCGCCAACGATCTGCCCCTTCGCGTTGATGAGCGGCGACACGCGCACCAGCACGGGGATACGATGGCCGTCGGCATGGTGCAGATAAGCTTCCAACTCGCGCTTCTGGCCATCCTGCAGCGTGGCGCGCAGTGGACAGCAGTCCTTGCAAAGCGGCTTGCCTTCCGCGTCCACGTGCATGAGCAGATTATCCGAGCAGCGCTGATTGAGCACCTGCTCGGGGGTATACCCGGTGATCTGCACCGCGCTGGAATTCCAGAAGCGGATGCGGCGGTCGCGGTTGACCACGTAGACGCCGTCGTGCAGGCTATCAAGCAAATTCAGATAGGAAGTGCCGAGAATGCGCATGGATGTGTCTCCTCGTACTCATCAGCAGCGCCCGGACGGGCTTAATGCTGTATTGTAACATACTTGCCACTTTTTCGCCTCTGTCCGCATTTGGCGATGGTGCACTTTCCATGAAAGCCCCATCATCTTGTGATGTGGCTGTGATATTGCGGGGGCAGAATGGCAATACGTCATCTCGACCCCTTGACAGGTATTGAGCGCAGGTATATAGTTCGCTTATGCAACTATTACCTTGGAGAAGTGTTTGATGAGCGAATCAACGACGAACCAAACGGCAAAGTGCTGTGCCGGCGCGGTGATGGAGACGTTGCCGCTGGTGATGCGCACCATCGGCGCGGAGATGCACCGGCGACACGCCACCGAGCTGTCGGCCCCGCAGTTCCACGCGCTGCGCGTCATCAAGGATCATGATGGCGCCTCGCTCTCCTTCGTCGCGAAGCACCTCGCGTCCGGGCTGCCGTCGTCCTCGAAACTCATCGATGGCCTGGTGGAGCGCGGGCTGATTACGCGACAAATTCCGCCGGAGGACCGCCGGCGCGTGCTGCTGTCGCTGACGTCACACGGCTACGCCACGCTGGCAGCTTTTCATCAGGAAGCCACCGCGTTCTTCGCCCGACAGATCGACGGGTTGCCGGAAGAGGAGTATGCGATTATCATCGCCGCCATGACGATTTTACGCCGGGTCTTCACGCTGAAAGCCACCGGCGCGCCAACGCAAGGAGCAAAGCCATGAGACACCCGATCCCCATCCTGCTGTTCGCGCTGGGTCTCGCCGGCGCGGCATGGGCGCAAGCCCCGGCGCCGTTGACGCTGCGGGAGTGCATCGACTCGGCGCTACAGCGCCAGACGAACATCCTGCAAGGCGCCAACAGCGTGGCTGGCGCGGAAGCCCGCGTAACCCAGGCGCAAAGCGCCTACTACCCCACTATCGGCCTGCAGCAGAGCACGGTGCTGCTGGAGTCGGGCCGTGCCACCGGACAGCGCAACGGCACGTCGCTGACAGTGACGGAAAACTTTTATGACGGCGGCCTGCGTGAGGCGCGCATACGCGGCGCGAAGGCCGGGGTGACGCAAAGCGGCTTCACCCTGGCGCGCACGAGGCAGACGGTGGTTTTCGCCGTCACGCGCGACTACTTCGCGCTGCTGCGCGCACGCCACCTGGCGGCAGTGCAGACCGCGCGGATGGCCTACCTGGATGGCTACCTGAAGCTGGTGCAGGCGCGGGTGGAAGCGGGTGACGCCGCTGAAGTGGACGCGCTGCCGGTGCAGGCGCAACTGGCGAACGCCAGGGTGGATCTGCTGGTGGCGAATACCGCCATCCGCACCGCGGCCATCAACCTGCAGCAGTCGATGGGCCTGGCGACGTCGCGTTCTTTCGACATACAGGAGTTCGTCGGACCGGCAAACCTGGCCGTGCCTGAATTGGATGCGGCGACAACAGCGGCGCTGCAGACGCGTCCGGACGTGGGCGAAACGCAGGCCGGCGTATCCTCCGCCCAGGCGACGGTGAAGACGGCTAAGCTGGCGCTGCAGCCGCGACTGGTAGTGAACGGCACCTTCGACCAGCCGGTGGGCAGCGGCGATCCGAATGCCTTGGCCATCACCGGCGGTATCGCCTACGACCTGTTCAACGGCGGGCGCAACCGCGCGAACCTGCGCGAAGCGCAGGCCAACCTTTCCACCGCCGCGCTGCGCGCCGAGCAGATCGGTCGCGACATCCAGGCGGATGTCGAGGAAGCGTATCTCAACCTGACCAGCGCGAAGGAGCGACTGGCCGCCAGCGACCTGAGCGAACAGGCTGCGCGGAGAAATTTCGACGCCCAGCAGGACCGCTACAAACAGGGGCTGGGCATCCCGCTGGACCTGCTGAACGCTCAGGTCGACGTCGCCACGGCGCAGAGCAACGCCGTGCAGGCGCGCTACGATTATTTCACGGCGTATGCCCAACTCGAATATGCCATCGGCACCCAGGGAGGACTCTATGCGCAGTAAACGTCGCCCCATCGGCTGGATTATCCTGGCGATCATCGTGGTCGTCGCTCTCGGCTTCTTCTTGAAAGCGAAATTCACCAAGAAACCCGAACCGAAAATTTCCACGGCGAAGGCCTTCTACGGCACCGTCACCGCCAGCGTCTCCGGCAACGGTACGCTGCAGCCGGTCTCGACGGTGCAGGTGAAGTCAAACGTCGGCGGACAGGTCGTCGAGCTGCTGGTCGATGAAGGCGACACGGTGAAAGCCGGCCAGCTCATCGCGCGCATCGACGACGCCGACCCGCGGAGCGCGCTGCAGCAGGTTGAGGCGGACATGACCAGCGCCTCCTCCCGCGTACGCTCGGCCCGCGAGAATCTCGATCTGCAGCGCAGCCAGACCGCCACCAGCGTGGCAGCAGCCGAGCAGGCGCTCGCCCAGGCGAAACTGCGGCTCGCGCAGGCCGAAGGCTTGGCGACCATGCAAAACACTTCGTCGACCTCCGCCGTCCGACAGGCCGAGGAGGCGCTCACCGCCGCCCGCGCCCGGCTGGCGCAGGCGGAAACCCAGGCGAAGACCCAGCCGCGCCTGACACAAACGGCCATCAAGCAGGCAGAAGCGAGTCTCGCCTCTGCGCAGGCGGCGCTGCAGCAGACGAAAACCTCGCTGAGCCCGCAGAAGCTCGCCGCCGCCCAGGCCAGCCACGAGCAGGCGCAGGCGAACCACGCGTATGCGGAGAAGGATTTGGACCGTCAGCGCCAGTTGCTGGCCAAGGGCTTTGTGGCCAAAAGCGCCGTGGACGCCGCGCAACAGCGCTTCGACGTGGCGCGGGCGCAGTTGGCTACCGCGAGAAACAAGTTCGACACGGTGAAGGATGAGGTAAAAGACGATCTGGCTGCCGCGCAGGCGCGGGTGGACCAGGCCGACGCCGCGCTGGATACCGCCAAAACGAACAGCATCCAGGATGATTTGAAGGCGCAGGACGTGAATTCGGCGCGCGCCGCGATGAAGCAGGCGGAAGCGGCGCTGACGAACGCGCAGTCCGGCAAGGGGCAGGACACCGTAAAGGCGCAGGACGTGGCCGCCGCCCGCGCGGCGGTGAAGCAGTCGGAAGCGAATCTCACCGCCGCCCGCGCCAGCGCGGCGCAGATTCGCATGCGCCTGCAGGACATCACCCAGGCGGAAGCCCAGGCCCGACGCACCGCCGCCTCGGTGACAAACGCCCGCACGCAATTGAACTATACGGCGATCTATGCCCCGCGCGACGGCGTCGTGGTGATGAAATACGCGGAAGTCGGCTCCATTGTCACCGCCGGACGCGCCTCCATTGGCGGCACCGGCGCCGGGGTGGCGCTGGTCGACATCGCCGACGTGACGAAGATGCGCATCTCGGTCGATGTGGATGAAACGGACATTAGCAAAATCGCCCTCGGACAGAACGTCGACATCACCGTGGACGCCTACCCCAATGAGCTGTTCAGCGGCGTGGTCAAGACCATCGCCCCGCAGGCTGTCACGACTTCCAGCGTGACAACGATCCCGGTGACCGTGCAACTCGACTGGACGGACACGCGGTTGAAACCCGGCATGAACGCCACCTGCGACTTTGTTACCGAGCGTAAAAAGCACGCGCTGCTGGTGCCCAGCGAGGCGCTGAAGGAGACGGACGACGGCAACACCGTGCAGATTCTGCGCGGCACGGAGCTGGTCACCGTGCCGGTGCAGGTGGGCATCGCCGGCGTCGACAACACCGAGATCGTCAGCGGCGTGAAGGAAGGCGAACTGGTGGTCACCGCCATTGAAGAGTCGACCACCGCCGCCAACTCCCGCAGCCGCGGCATCTTCGGTGGGCCAGGTGGACGTCGACGATAAGGGGAGCATAATGATTGCTGTTTCCAACCTGCAAAAAACCTACCATATGGGCGATATCGCGGTGCGCGCGTTGAAAAGCGCCACGCTGGAGATCGCCGCCGGCGAATTCGTCGCCATCATGGGACCGTCCGGTTCCGGCAAGTCGACGTTCATGAATATCATCGGCTGCCTGGATCAGCCGACCGGCGGCGATTACCGCCTGGACGGCATGCAAGTCTCCGGGATGAGCGACGACGAACTGGCGGCGGTGCGCAACCGCAAAATCGGCTTCGTCTTCCAGACGTTTAACCTCATTCCGCGACGACCGGCGCTGAAGCAGGTGATGCTGCCGATGCTGTATAATCCGACGGCGCGCGACCTGGAGGAACGGGCCGTCGCCGCGCTGGAGCGCGTGGGCCTGGGCGACCGCATCCATCACCGGCCGAATGAGATGTCCGGCGGGCAGCAGCAGCGCGTGGCCATCGCGCGCGCGCTGGTGAACGACCCGGTGATCATCCTCGGCGACGAGCCCACCGGCAACCTGGACACCCGCACCAGCGAGGAGATCATGCTGATCTTCCAGGAACTGCACGCGGAGGGAAAGACGATCATCATCGTCACCCATGAAGAGAGCATCGCGCTGCATGCCCAGCGGATCATCCGTTTCAAGGATGGGCATATTATTCACGACGAGCGCGTCGACACCCCGCTCAACGCCCGTAACGAGCTGGCGAAGCTGCCGGCGGAGGAGGAGGACGCATGAACCTGTGGGACAGCATTCAAGTTGCACTGGAAGGCTTGGCAGCGAACAAGCTGCGCTCGGCGCTCACCATGCTGGGCATCATCATCGGCGTCTCGGCGGTGATCGCCATGCTGGCCATCGCTAGCGGTGCCCGCGCGCAGATGATGACCAGCATCCAGGGCATGGGCACCAATGTCCTCTTCGTCTTCCCCGGCGCCCAGCAGCGCGGGGGTGGCGGCCCGGCGCGTGGCGGCATGGGCAGCGTGCAAACGCTGACGCTGGAAGACGCCGACGCCGTGCTGAAGCAATGTTCGTCGGTGGAAAAGGTCGCGCCGGAAGTGGCCAGCAACGCGCAGGTCAAGTATAAGAACGAAAATACCAATTCCCAGGTGAGCGGCTCCACGCCCAGCTTCCTCTCCGTGCGCAACTATAAAATCGACAAGGGCCGTTTCTACACGGACAGCGACGTGCGCTCGGCGGCGAAGGTGGCGGTGCTCGGACCCACCACGGCCAAGGCGCTGTTCGGCGAAAAGCAAACGCCGGTAGGCAAGGATATCCGCGTCAAGGGCATCCGCTTCCGCATCATCGGCGTGATGGTGTCCAAAGGTTCGCAGGGTGGATTCGGTGACCCGGATGACGCCGTTTACATCCCCATCTCCACCGCCATGCGCCGCGTCTTCGGATTGGACAAGATTCGCTCCATCAACGTGCAGGCGAAATCGATGGAGCTCATCGATACGGTAAAAACAGAGATTACCACCGTGCTGCACAAACGCCACCGGCTGGGCGTGGGGGAAGAAGACGACTTCGGCATCTTCACCCAATCGGATATGATGCAGATGGCGAACTCGATGTCGGCGACGATGACAGCGCTGCTGGGCGGCATCGCCGGCGTGTCGCTGCTGGTCGGCGGCATCGGGATCATGAATATCATGCTGGTGTCGGTAACGGAGCGCACGCGGGAGATCGGCATCCGCAAGGCGCTGGGCGCGCGCAAGCGGGACATCCAGGCGCAGTTCCTGGTGGAGGCGCTGGTATTGTCGCTGTGCGGCGGTATTCTGGGCATCGCCCTGGGCTTTGCCCTCTCCTCCGTGGCACGACTGTTGCAAATCGAGCCGGTGGTCACCACCGATTCAGTGCTGCTCGCTTTCGGCTTCTCGGCCGCGGTGGGCATCGTCTTCGGGTTTTACCCGGCGCAAAAAGCAGCGCAGCTCGATCCCATCGACGCGCTGCGATACGAATAGGAGGACTCTCCATGAAACGCAACCTGCTTTTCGGACTGGTCGCCGTGGTGCTGTTGGGCGGCGCCTTCACCGCCTACCATCTCACGCGGAAGGCGGCGCCGCCGGCACCGGTGGTGCGCGCGGACGCCGGCGCGCCGACCGATGCCCCGCGGCCGGCGCCGCCGGGGCAAACGACCACGCCGGCCACGCAGCCGCCGTCGACAACCGGGCAACCGAATCAGCCGAAGGCGGGCGCGGCCACGCCGGCACAACCGACACGGCAAGCCCCCGGCGGCACCACCACGGTGAAGCCCGGCCAGAAGCCCAATGCGCAGGTGTCCGGCGGCCGCACCTTCGACCGCGAAGCATTCGAGAAGTTTCGCGAGACGCACAAGTATACGTTTCAGTTGACGACGCTCCTCCGCAACATCGGCCGCCTGGAGCGCGACGGCAAAAACAAACTCACCGCCGCACAGGCGAAGAGCCTGCTCGACGCGCTGACCCCGCTGCGCGCGCAGGAACACATGACGCAGGATGACGCCAAGGCGGCCATCCGCGACGTGCAGAAGGTGCTGACGGAAGACCAGCGCAACGAGATCGCGGCCTTGCCCGAGCGCAGCTTCGGCGGCCCCGGCGGCGGCCAGGGTGGCAACCGCGGCGGCATGCAGGGCGGCGGACCCGGCGGACCGCCTCCGGGCGGCGGTGGCGGCATGGGCGGCGGGCGCACGGGCGGCCCGCGCATGACGATGGATAACAACTTCAACCCGCTGCGGGACACCGGCGACGGGCGCGGTGGGCGCATGGGACGCTTCTTCGATGAACTGAAGACGAAAGCCGGACAATAAGCGTGCGCCTCGATAATCGAAGCTCATGGCAACCTGACCCTGGGAGCGCGACATGATGTGGCGAAGCTGGTTGCGGCAGTATGGATCACCCCGTGCCTGGTGGAACTGGGCGCGGGCGCACCCCTGGGCGGCAACGGCCCTGCTGATCG
Source organism: uncultured bacterium (assembly GCA_964590255.1). Lineage (GTDB taxonomy): Bacteria > Armatimonadota > Hebobacteria > CAIYQO01 > CAIYQO01 > JAKIYB01. The sequence goes on along the minus strand of CAZPYA010000016.1, from coordinate 47,563 downwards.
CCGCATTCGGCATGCGCGTCTTCCTCGAAGTAGTGGACGAATATTATGAGCAGGAGCTGGCGCCCATCGACCAGTGGGTGCAGCACCAGGTCTTCGCTCACCGTAACCCGCTCAACACGGCTTTTGCCCACGGCATCAGCGACCTGCAGGTGCTGCCCGGCATACTGGCGCTGACGCTGCCCGTCCTCATCGCGCTGCTGGCGCAACGGCGGGCGGTGGCGGCGCTGGTCTTCCTGCTGGTGCCCGCCGTCACCGGCATGATGGTAGAGCTGCTGAAGCTCATCTTCCATCGCCAACGCCCATTGGACGCCCTCGTCGCCGAAGCCGGCAACAGCTTCCCCAGCGGGCACGCAACCGGCTCGATGGTCTTCTACGGCTTGTTCGGGTATCTCATCCTGCGGTATTGGATACGCCATCACCCGACGCGCATCATCGTGGTGGTTTTCGTGACCGGCATGATCTTCCTCACCGGCCTGGCGCGCATCTACCTGCAGGTACACTACCCCAGCGACGTCGCCGCCGGCTGGGCGGCCGGTGCGATCATCCTCGCCGGGGCGATTTTATTCCTGGAGGCGTGGGAGCGGCAGGCGTGATGCACCGCAACATGACGGACGCTCGCTCGGGTTATCCGGTAGGCGCATCGGCAGGGGCATATAACGCGTTCAGCGTCTCTTTCGCCGTGGCAGTCATCATCTCCAGGGCCTCGGGACAGAGCATGGACCAGGTGCCGGGACGGGTTTCGTAGCCACCGCGGGCGAGGGCATGTTTCGTGGGAAGATAGCCGGCGCAGCCGTTGGCCATGTGCGCGGCCATGGTGAAGCGCGCGCGGGACGCGAGCTTGATGTCGAGCTGTGCTTCCACGAACGGCTCGCCTTCCACGCCGATGATAGCGACGTCACCCAGGCGGATGGCGTGGATTTCGAAGGGGTATGCCGGCGATTCCTCGCGGCGCAGGCGCAGGTCTGTGCGGGCGTTGGCGTAGATCCATTCCCACTCGATGGCTTCCGCGTCGCGGTCAAGCCACACCGGCTCAGGGTATTCGGCGAGGTAGGCGTCATCCGCGGCAATCTGCGCGGCATCCATCTCGCGGTACGGCAGATCGATGGTTGTAGAGACCCAGTCCAGCGTCGTCACGGGCATGTCGGTCATGGCGTCGAGAATGCGCTTCGCCGTGCCGGCAAGTTTCTGGCCCATCACGTGATAGTCATCGGTGAATTCGGGATCCAGATGATTGGTGTGATGGATGTTGCCGCACATGCCGTTGAGCACCAGCGGCACGCACTGGGTGCCGAGTAACGCGCGCACGCCGTCCGCCCAGGCGCCGGGCCAGCCACTGGAGACCCAGCGTTCGGGGTAGCCGTGCACGGGGTGGCAGGTGTGGTGCAACAACGCGGCCATCGCCTCACCCGCCTCGTTTTCTAACGTGAGGATGCTCACCTCGGGATCGATGGGGCCTTCGCAATAGGCGATGTCCGGACTGGCCAGCGGCGGGTGCGTGCGCGCGGTGCCGTCGCGCATGACGAAGCGGCGATTGAAGGCCACGCGGCCGTCCGTGCCGCGCCCCACCCGCGCCGTCACCGGCTGCAGGCGGCGAATAGCGTCTTCCAGCGCCGCCAGCACGCCTTCCACCACGACGGGATGGTAGCGGTTGTCGCCGCCGCGAATGAACCAGAGCGTGTTGGGCAGCGCGACGCGCTCGCTGATCATGAAGTTGCCCACCGCTGGCGCGGCGTGCGTCTGCGTCGCGTGGATGAGCAGCGCATCCGGCGCGAAACCCAGACGCTCGGTGGCCTGCTGCCGGATCATCGACGCATGCGCTTTGTCGATGATGGCGACATCAACAGAGACGATAGCGCAACGCCGCCCATCCATCTCCAATACCAGCGCTCGCGCGTACAGCGGCTCGCGAATCTCCTCCACCGGGCGGTGGCGGCCGATATCCCCGGCGATCTGCATGCCCATGGCGGGAGTGATGTCGACCATGGCAGCGCCGGCACGAAGGGTGGATGCGGGTTTCAGACACATGGCGGGTTACCTCGATCAGCAGCATAACGTAATTGTCGTTGTTTGCATAAATCCGTCAGGAACAGGGTGTCATCCATCGTCTTTTCCGGGTCGGCGGCGATGGCGAAAATGACCTGGTCTCCGGGCGCGGCTTCAGCGAACATCGTCTCGACGCTATCCTCCACCGCCACGCGGTCATCCATGTTGCCAAAAAGCTGAATCATGCCGATGTCGAGCACGACATCCGGTCCAATGCGCGCCTTGTCGGCGACACTAACGTTGCCCATCGGCTGCACGGTGTAGCCATGCACGGCATCCATCTTCGTCTGCCGGTAGAGCGGCAACAGGTCGTATATGAGGCCGCAAGAATGATGGAAGTAGCTTTTGCCGGCGGCATGCACGATGTCGGCGAGGCGGTCGGTGTAGCCCAGGCAACAATCGTCGAACATCGCCGGCGAAATGGTGGTAGTCGACGTGTCGTCCATGGTGAGCAGGCAGTCGGCGAAGTCGAGGGACGCGGTGAGGCGGAACTGCTCGGCGTGCGCCGTCTCTATTACCGCGAAGAGCGCCTCTAATTCGGCGCGGCCATCGGCCCATAGATAGGCCACCGTCTCAACGCCCGCGTGGATGCGCACCAGTTGCCCCAGCGGCGTGCCGGGCAGCGAAAACTGCATCAGCCCGTCGTCGCCGATGAGTGCCTGGCGCGCGTGGAGCATGGCGACACCATCAGGATCCAGCGCGAAGTCCTGGTCGGCGTAGACTTCCGCGAGCAACGGCAGGTCAGCGACGTCCTTTACCATGTGTTCTTCGGTATACCACATGCCGGTGTCCGGCGAAAAGCGGGTCACTTCGCGCAGGTCGCCTTTCGGCGTCTTCCAGGTGGTGATGGTGCGTCCGTCGCGGTGCTCGCTGCCGATGGTCACGCGGCGCTGCGTGGTAATGAGCGGCGGGCTGCAGAAATCCATGATCTCCACGCCCAGCGCGCGGGAAAAGGTGACGGTGGCTTCGTCGCCCCAGCGCACCGTGCCCAGTTTCTCGGCCAACGCCGGATCCATGCCGGCGCGATTCGGCTGGTTATACGGATCGCAATGCGCGACGAGGGGAATCCACGCCGGCGACTCGTGCCGGAGGACGCGGAGCAGGTTTTCGCGAGGGGTAATCATGAGAGCTCCCTTCGTTCGCGCGTCCAGCGCACGGCGTCTGCGAGCAGCACACGGCCTTCGGTTTCGCTATCCACCCGGGTATCCAGGCAGAGCAGGCCGGGATCGAGCGCCTTGATAAGCGGCTCAATCTGGTCGACAGCCACGGAAATATGCACGGAGACACCAGCGGCCTGAATGCGTTGGTACAGATCGAGCCAGTGCGTGCCGTTCGGCGGCAAGTCCGGCTCGGGGATGAACTGCATGACTTTCATATACGGGCGCGAGAGCAGCGTGGGCAGGTGCTGGGCGGCACGATACCCGTCCAGGTGATACCACATGGCGCCATACGCTTCACCATAAATCTCCAACTCGGGCAAAATGCACTGGTCGAACATCTCTGGCGAGAGCATGCAGGACACGTCGGACTGGGTAGCGATGTAGCGCCGCGGCGCCCAGAAGGGCATCCACTGGGCGTTGCCGTAGGGAAAAGCGTGCGTCCGGGCAGCGATGTCATGGAAATAGTCGAACAACGTCACCCGGTGGCGCGCCATGGTGGCAATGGCGTCGCGCACCCACTCGGGACGCTCGATCAGCGCGAACATGAATTTCTCCGGACCGAGGAGAGCGATGAGCAGGTCATTTCCCGGCAGTAGCGCCGGCGTACCAACGAGAAAATCGTCCCACCCCGCCATCTCGACCACCGCGCGGTAGAGGTGCTCATACTTCGCCAGCCAGGGATCGTCCCAATGAAGGTCAAACGTCGGCGGATTGTCCCAGTCGATGGGCTTCGGCTCCAACCAGATGGTATTCTCCTGGAACTCCACCGGCGACCCGAAGCCGACCACCCAGCCGGCCATCAGCAGATAGGAGGGGATGGCCTCGCCGAGGTAATGCGTGTCGGCGAAGGTCTTGCGGATGCAAGCAGTGATGTAATCGGGGTTGAGCCACCGGTCTTCGAGCGTGGCATGCGACGGCCACGGCACGTCATTCGGCTTCGGCGCCATCACCGTCATGCATGGGCGATCAAGGCACCGGCCCTCCCAGAGGGCGGTGAAGCGGGCCTGCGCGTCGTTCCAGTCGGGTTTGTATTTCATGAATCAGACTCCCCCTCACCTCCTCACCCCTTTCCCCAAGGAGAGGGGGTGAAGCGGGTACAGAACTGACGCCCTCCTTCTCCTCGGGGAGAAGGAGGGCTGGGGAGGATGAGGGGTTACGCCAACCCCATCTTTTTCAGGTTCGTGATGCTGGCGCGGGCGCTGTCCAGCGGGTTGCCGGGGCAGACGTCTTGTTCGACGATGAGCCATTCGGCGCCGCCGTCAACGGCCGCGGCGACAATGGCGGACCAGTCAAGGTTGCCGTTGCCGACTTCCGTGAAGCTGCCGGTGGCCGGGTCCATGTCTTTCGCGTGGATTTCCGGGGTGCGGCCGGCGTGCTTGCGAATGTAGGGCACCACCTCGGCGCCGCCCTTCGCCACCCAGAAGGTGTCAATTTCCGCCTGCACTTCGGCGGGATCGGTGGCGGCATAGAGGATATCCAGTGCGTGCTGCCCGTCAAGGAGTGCCAGTTCCTGCGCGTGGTTATGGTAGGTGAACGTGTAGCCTTGCGCCTTCGCGGCCTTCGCGCCGGCGGCGCAGCGGGCGATGGCGGCGTTCCAGTCGCCGGCCACATCGCCAGGCAGGCCGGTGGTCAGGTACTTACCGCCGACGGCGCGGGCGTATTGATAGGTCATGCTGTCGGGATTCTGCATCTCTTCAATAGATGTGTGGTAGCCGATCGCCTGCAGGCCGACTGATTTCAAAAAGGCCGCCAGCGCATCCGGTTCCATGCCGCCGAAGTTCCAGGCGAATTCCACGCCCTGGTAGCCCATCTCCGCCAGCGCGGCGACAGTGCCGGTGAAATCCGTGTCCAGCAGTGTGCGGACGGTATACAATTGAATCCCCACGGGGAGCGTTGCCATGATATTCAACCTCGTGATTGTGAATAGAGTGTGCTTTCGTTTGTTTAGCCGTCCGGGGCCGATTCCCTCCCCATCCGGCGACCTGATTTCGCTTCAATGGGCATTATTTATGGAATACCACTATTGACGCCGCGTGAATGGTCCCGTGGTCGTCTGGAGCGTCCGCCCCCTGGTGCTCCGCGGGAAGGGGTCGGCATGTTTCAACCGGTCGAGTTCGTTGAGCAGCTCTTCTACGGCAGCGTCCACCTGGCGGCCCGCGTGGGCGACATGCCCCGGATGCGCAAGCTACTGGAGGTCGATCCACACCTGGTGCGAGCGCGCCTGCGTGGCATGACACCGCTGCACTACGCCGCCGATAATCGCCAACTGGAAATGCTGGAGCTGCTGCTGGCGAAGAAATCCGACCCCAATGCCACCGACCCGATCGGCCGTACCGCGCTGCATTACGCCGCCCAGCGCGGCTGGCTGGAAGGTGCCAAACAGTTGCTGAACAACGGCGCCAACCCCGACGCCATGACGAAATCCGCCTTCCGCGTCAGCCGCCGCTATCTGACCAGCCGCACCGCTATCGATGAACTGGTGCAGGGCACGCCCATGGACGTCGCCATCGCCGTAAAGAACATCGAGATGGTGCGCCTGCTGCGTGAATTCGAGGGGCATCGCCTGGATGAGCTGACATCTATCAGCCACTGACCGCCAATCGGCACTCATCCCCAGACCGAGCCGACTGCCCCGGCCTGGCGTATCGTGCTTGCAATTAAATCTAATATCATCTACTAGCAATTCTTACTTGGAACTGCTATAGTAACGTAACAGTCCATCAGGAGGAAATAACCATGGTACGATTATGCAAAGCCGAGAAAGCGACGGTTAAGAAGGACGCGAAAAAGGCGGAAGCGCGCAGCGAGGACGGAAAAAAAGTCTTCGAGTGCAGTCACTGCCACCGCGTGAGCCATAAAGAAGACCACCTGTGCAAACCGGAGAAGGCCAAAGGCAGACATTGATCTATCGATGACACTACCTTAACATTAGATTATGATTATTATCATTTCATCAAGCGAAGAGGATGCGATTTCCTCGGCTTGAATATGCACTACGACCGTCACGCACCGGAGATGCGGTTAGCCCGGCGCGACGCGGCAGGTATTGCCGCGGCACGGACTTCGTACAGGCAGGAGGATGGCGCGACCCATTGGCCCGCGCCCATGCAGATGGTTGATCTAGACATACATGATACGAATCACCCAGAGCAACCGGATCTCGATGTGTCTGCGCCACAATCATATCTCAATTGCGAGCTAAGCTGGCTGCAGTTCAACTTGCGAGTGCTCGAGGAAGCGCTGGACTCGCGCCACCCGCTGCTGGAGCGCGTGAAATTCCTCTCCATTTACAGCTCGAATCTCGATGAATTCTTCATGATCCGTATCTCCGGGCTGCGCCGGGTGATTGCCGCGGGAACGCGGGAGACGGTGCCGGACAATCAGTCGCCAGTAGATATCTACCACGCCGTGCGCCAGGTGGTGCTGGCGCAGTTGGCCCGGCAGTCCGCCTGCTGGCACGACGACCTGCAGCCGAAGCTGACCGCGGCTGGCATCCGCGTGATGCGGTATCACGAAGTTACGGACGAGCAGCGCGCGCTGCTGCGGGAGTATTTCCTGCGCGAAATCTTCCCGGTTCTCACCCCGCTCGCATTCGACCCCGGCCATCCGTTTCCGCATATCTCGAACCTCAGCCTGAACCTGGCCATCGTCGTGCAGGACGCAAAGCATGGCGAGCGTTTCGCGCGCCTGAAGGTGCCCGATCTCTTCCCGCGCCTGCTGCCCATCCCCGACACCTCGCTGGCTAAATTGAGCGATGACATCACCGCCCCCGCAAGTCCGGTGGAACTGGTCTGGATCGAAGAGGTGATCACGGCCAATCTCGACCTGCTGTTCCCCGGCCTGACGATCATCGACGCCTACCCGTTCCGCGTCACCCGCGACGCTGATATTGAGATCGAGGACGACGAAGCGAGCGACATGCTGGCGAGCATTGAAGAGCGCGTGGAGATGCGTGAGTTTGGAATGAGCATCCGCCTGGAAGTCGATCAATCGATGCCCGAGCGCATCAGCGAGGTGCTCACCCATAATCTCGGCATTGTACCCTCGCTTGTCTACGCCTGTGACGGCCCGGTCGGCCTGGCGTCAGTGATGGAACTGACGAAACTGGACCGCCCGGAATTGAAAGACACCCCCTTTACGCCGGCGGTGCCGGCCGCGCTGTCGCACGGCCAGGACATTTTCGCGGCGATCCGTGACGGCGACCTGCTGCTCTTCCACCCCTACGACAGCTTCCTGCCCTTCATCGACTTCATCACCGCGGCGGCACACGACCCGCAGGTGCTGGCGATCAAGCAGACGCTCTACCGCCTCGGGCCGAATTCGCCCATCGTCGACGCACTGCTGAAAGCCCGCGACAACGGCAAGCAGGTGGCGGTGCTGGTAGAATTGAAGGCGCGCTTCGACGAGGAGAACAACATCGCCTGGGCGCGCAAGCTGGAGGAAAATGGCGTCCACGTCGTCTACGGCCTGCTCGGCCTGAAGACGCACGCCAAGGCCTGCCTGGTGGTGCGCCAGGAACCGGAAGGCATCATGCGCTACGCGCACCTGGGTACCGGAAACTACAACGCGATGACCGCCCGCATCTACACCGACCTGAGTCTCTTCACCTGCGACCCGGGGCTGGGCGCCGATCTCACCGACCTCTTCAACGCGCTGACCGGCTATTCCGACAAACGCGCCTATCGCAAGCTGCTCGTCGCCCCGGAATCGATGCGCCACGAGTTGCTGAAGCGCATCGACCGCGAGATCGTGCGCCATCGCCAGCACGGCGACGGTTACCTCGCCTTCAAAATGAACTCACTTATCGACAGCGAGTGCATACAGGCGCTGTACCGCGCCTCGCGGGCCGGCATTCCCATCGACCTACAGGTGCGGGGCATGTGCGCTCTGCGTCCCGGCGTGCCCGGCATGAGTGAGACCATCACCGTCACTTCCATCGTCGGACGTTTTCTGGAGCATGCGCGCATCTACTACTTCCGTAACGGTGGCGACGAAGAGGTATACCTCGGCAGCGCCGACCTGATGCCGCGCAACTTGGACCGGCGCGTGGAAACGTTGTTCCCGGTGAACCACCCAGCCTTGCGCCGCATCATTGTCGACGAGATCCTGCATACGCACTTGCAGGACACCGCGCAGGCACGGTGCCTGCTGCCGGACGGATCATACGCGCGGGTGCAGCCCGCGTCCGGCGCCATGCCGCTGGATGCTCAGGCGAGCATGCTGGCGCTGCGCGCGCATCACCATGGAGCCTCTTGATGACCGAATCCGTTGCCACCGTTCACCGCTTCGTCGCGGAAGCGTTGCTCACTCAGATATTGGCACTCTCGCGCGAAATTCCCGGCGTGCGCGCCAACGAGGATATCGAATGCCTGCATCGCATGCGTGTCGCCTCGCGCCGCCTGCGCACCGTGCTCGGCCTCTTCCCCGAATGCCTGCCCGGCCGGCGGGGCGAGGTGTGGCTGCGACAGACCCGGCGGGTGACGAAGGCGCTGGGCGACGCCCGCGACGCCGACGTGCAAATCGCCTATATCGAGGCATTCATCGCCACGACCGACGACGAGCGCGCCAAACCCGGCCTCGCCCGCCTGGTGCTGCGCCTGCAGCAGCGCCGCGGCCGTCTGCAGCACCGGGTGGAGCGCACGCTGGACGAGTTGGAGAAGCAGGGCACGCTGGGCAGCATGGAGGAAACCTTTCGGCTGCTGCGCGTACAGGCTCCCGCCGCGGACACCGTGCCGACCGCGTTGTTCCGCAAAGCGGAAACCGCCGTCTCTGCCTGCCTGTCTTCGCTGGTGAGCTACGAAATCTACCTGAATGACATCACGCGCGTCACCGAACTGCACGCCATGCGCATCATCGCCAAGCGGCTGCGCTACACGCTCAATGTCTTCGCGCCGTTCTTCCCCGACGGCTTGCGCAAGCCGCTGAAAGCCGCGCACGCCATGCAGGACCTGCTGGGCGAGATTCACGACTGCGACGTCTGGCTGGCCTGGCTGCCGGAGTTTCTGGAAGAAGAGCGCGAACTGGGCTTGAACTACGCCGGACACACGCGCATGATGACGCGCTTGCGCCCGGGGGTGATGCGCCTCTTCGAGGACCGCCAACAAGCCCGGGCAGCTTGCCACGCGCAATTCCTCGACTGCTGGAAGGAAACCCAGGCCGACGGGCTCTGGGACGAGCTGCGGCAGACGCTTGCGATGATGCCGGTGCCTTCCGCCATGGATATCGAATCATGATCGACCTCGCCTCGCTCCAGCCGCTCGATTCTGAGCTCACCGCAACATTCGACGACCTCTGCCGTCTCGGCCTGGAACGCGAACACGCCCTGCAGGTGACGCGCGTGTCGCTGGCGCTCTTCGATCTGCTGGCGCCGCTCCACAAGCTGGACGCCGCCGCCCGTCGGCTGCTGCAATGGGCGGCGCTGCTGCACGACATCGGCTGGCTGGAGCGCCCGCGCCGGCACCACAAGCAATCTTACCGCATGATCCGCGTGTTATCGCTGCCCTGCGATGAGCGCGCGCGCCTGCAGATCGCGCTCATCGCCCGCTACCACCGCAAGGCGCTGCCGTCCACCACGCACGACGGCTACAGTACGCTACACCGCGACGAGCGACGCCGGGTGGCGATCCTGGCAGCCCTGCTGCGCTGCGCCGACGGACTCGACCGGCAGCACGACAACTCCATCATCGCCCTGGGCTGCGCCATCACGCCGCACGTGCTGCACATCCACTGCCAGACTTCGCATGCCGGCGAGGAGGAACTGGCGGCGGTCATGGCGAAAGGCATACTCCTTGAACGGGTTTTTCAGAGGTCATTGAACGTCACATGGCAGATCAGCACTCCCGCGCCACCGACCGCATCGTCGCCTTTATCGACCTCGGCACTAATGCCGTGCGGCTGCTCCTCGTCTCCATCCACCGCAACCATACCTACCGCGTCTTAACCGAACAGAAGGAAACGGTGCGCCTGGGCGAAGGTGAATTCACGCACGGGATGCTCCAACCGCAAGCCATCGCGCGCACGCTGCTGGTGAGCACGCAATTCGCGGAGATCGCCCGCCGACATCACGCCGATGAGATCATCGCCGTGGCGACCGCCGCCACCCGAGAGGCCGCGAACCAGGCCGAGTTCCTCCAGCAGTTCCAGGCGGAGACGGGAGTGCCGCTGCATGTCATCTCCGGTCGCGAAGAAGCGCGCCTGATCTACCTGGGTGTCTCCAGCGGTATACATTTGGGCGAGCAGGCGGCCGTCTTCATCGACATCGGCGGCGGCAGCACGGAGATCAGCGTCGGTACGCAGCGGGAATACCAGTTCCTCGATTCCCTCAAGCTGGGGGCCATCCGCCTGACGCTGGAACACCTGCCCCACCCAGACGATTGCATCAGCCTCGCTCAATATGCGCGCCTGCGCCAGCACGTGCGCGCCATCGCCGTGCGCACCGTGCAGCGTCTGAAGCCGCTGCCGTTCGAGCTGGCGTTCGGCAGCTCGGGCACCATCGAGAACCTCGCCACAGTAGCCATGCGCGCCATCCAGAAACGGCCCGCCGCCTCGGAATCACTGTATCTACCGCTGGCGGACCTGCAACACGTGGCCAAACTGCTCTGTGGGATGCCCATCGAAGAGCGCCGCAAAGTGCCCGGCCTCAATCCGGAGCGCGCGGACATCATCATCGGCGGCATGGCGATCCTGCACACGCTGATGGAAGAGCTGGGCATCGGCGTAATCACCGTCAGCGACCGCGGCCTGCGCGACGGCTTGCTGGTGGACTACCTCTCGCGCATGGAGCATGGCGCCCGCTACAGCGATCTCTCGGTGCGCGCGCGCAGCGTGCTGCAGCTCGGACGCACCTGCAGCTTCGACGAACCGCATGCCGCGCAGACCGCTCGGCTGGCGCTGGCGCTCTACGACAGCGCCCGCGAGGCCGGACTGCACGCGTATGGCGACCGCGAGCGCGAACTGCTGGGCTGGGCGGCGCAGTTGCACGACATCGGCACATTCCTCTCCTACACCGACCACCACCAGCACGGCGCCTATTTCATCCGTCATGCCGAGTTGCTGGGATTTGACCAGCGCGAAAAGGACATCATGGCCGCCGCCGTCTACTTCCACCGCAAGGCGCTGCCGCGCAAACGCGACCCGGAGATTGCCCTCCTCGTCCCGGACGATCAGCAGTTGGTGCGCGTGCTCTGCGTGCTGCTGCGCCTGGCGGAAAGTCTGGACCGCACCCACGCCGGCCACATCACCGACGCCCGCTTCCACGCGCCGGATGCCTACCACCTGGAGCTGCACGTCACCGCCACGCAGGACTGCGCGCTGGAAATCTGGAGCGTGCGCACGCATGAGAAAGCGGTGCGGAAGGTGTTGGGCAGGATGCTGATAGTAGAGAGAGCATAACAGAGGTGATGCACGATGCAATGTCCCGCCCAGGGCGCGGCTGTCGCCGGCTTCCAGACTTCTCTGCCGACAATTTACCGGATTACACCCGCGCCGCCGCCCGCTCGATCCCCGCGGATTCCACCAGGTTCACGCCTGCCTGCAACAGCGCCTGCACTTTCGGCATAGTGTCCGATTCGGCGTAGACGCGCAGCACGGGTTCAGTGCCGCTGGCGCGCATGAGCAGCCAATCGTTGTTGGTGAACCACAGCTTGAGACCGTCTTTTTCCGAGGTGTCACGCAGAGTCCACTGGTCGATGGTCGGCGGCACCTGCTCGCGCAGTCGTGCGCGCTGCTCGGGGGTCACCGGTATTTTCAGCTTCAGGTCGATGCGGTCGTACTGGTGATCGCCCAGCCGCTCGCGCAACATGTGCAACAAGCCGCCGAGAGTGGTGTTGCGCACCGCCATCATTTCGGCGAGCAGCAGCGCGGCAAGGGTGGCGTCGCGCTCGGGGATGTGCCCCTTGATGCCGATACCGCCGCTCTCCTCACCGCCGATGAGGATATCGTCGTCCATCATCAACTGCGCGATATACTTGAAGCCGATAGGCGTTTCGTGCAGCGGCAGGTTGTAGGCCTCCGCCAGTTGATTGATCATCGTCGAGGTGGAGACGGTCTTCACCACCCCGCCGGTCATGCCGCGGTCTTCCACCAGGTGGATGAGCAGCAGCGCGAAGACGTGATGCGGCGAGACATACTCGCCCGTCTCGGTGACGGCGGAGAGGCGATCGCCGTCGCCATCTGACGCCACCGCGCCGTGCACACCGAGCTGCCCCACGGTGGCGATGAGCGAGGTGAGGTTGTCGGGCACCGGTTCGGGGTGCAGACCGCCGAAGCCGGGGTTCTTCTCGCCGTGCAACAGGTGCACGCGGCAGCCGGCCTCGGTCAGCGCACGGTCAAGTATGCCGATGGATGAGCCGTAGAGCGCATCGACCGCCAGACTGAGCCGCGCCACCCGAATGGCATCGAGATCAACAAAGCCCAGCACGTGTTGCAGGTAGACGGGTAAGAAATCCTCTTTCGTCAGCAGCGTGGGATCCGGCCCCTGGGCGCGCGCCGCATCGATCATCGGGTCGCCCAGCAGGCTGTTGGCCAACTGCTCGATGGCCTTCGTCTCCTCCGGCGAAGCCGATCCGCCGAACCACGGCTTGATCTTCACCCCGTTGTATGGCGCCGGATTGTGGCTGGCGGTCATCATCAGCCCGCCGCCCAGGCCGTTGCGCACGATGTGGAAGGAGAGCACCGGTGACGGGATGCTGCAGGCGGACAGCCGCACCGGGATGCCCAGCCGGGTGAGCATGGTGGCGCCCAATGCGGCGAACTCCTCCGACGCGAAGCGGTTGTCGTAGCCGATGGCCATGCCTTTCGGCGCCTGGCCATTCCGGCGAAAATATTCGCCGGCGGCATGGCAGACGACCGCCACGCGCTCGAAGGTGAAATCGTCGGCGATCACGCCGCGCCAGCCATCCGTTCCGAAGACAATCGGTTTCATGCCCCCTCCCGCCCTAGATATTGCAGGTTACGCTCGATGAGTGCCACGCGCTGCCGCACGCAGGCGGCGCTGCGCAGCCCATCTTCCGGCGTATGCATTACATAATCCAGCATTTTCTCCACGGTGGTTGTCGCAACATGCATACGGGTATCGGAGGAGGCGTAGTAGATGAACATTTCACCGCTGTCCCTCACCACCGCGCCGTTGCAGAAGAGGACGTTGGACACATCCCCCACCCGCTCCTCGCCGCGCGGGGCCATCAGGTGGCCGCCGGGCAGGTGCCGCACGCGCCAGGGTTCGCGCAGGTCGGTGAGGAAGGCATAGAGCACGTAGCGCATGCCAGCGGCCGTGTCGCGCACGCCGTGGGCGATATGCAGCCATCCCTGCTCTGTTTTGAAGGGCGCCGGGCCCATGCCGTTCTTCACTTCCTTGATGGTGTGATAGACGCGAGCGTCAATAAGCGTTTCGTCGCCGATCACCGCGCCGTCGATCCGCTCCGACAACGCCCAGCCGATGCCGGACTGCGTGCCCACGCGCATAAAGTCGTCGGACGGCCGCGTGTAGAAGGCGTATTTGCCGTTCACGAATTCCGGGTGCAGCACCACGTTGCGCTGCTGCGCCGCGGGCGTTTTCAAGTCGGGCAGGCGCTCCCAGGTTTGCATATCGCGAGTGCGGGCGATGGCGCACTGGGCGATGGCACGCGAGGTGTCACCGGCGGACGCGGACGGATCCTTACGCTCGGTGCAGAAGAGCCCGTAAATCCAGCCGTCCTCGTGCTTCACCACGCGCATGTCGTATACATTGGTATCCGGCTCATCCGTCTCCGGCATTACGATGGGATAATCCCAGAAGCGGAAGTTATCCACGCCATTAGCGCTTTCCGCCACCGCGAAGAAGGATTTTCTATCATACCCCTCCACCCGCACCACCAGGAGAATCTTCCCGTCCAGCTCGATGGCGCCGGCGTTGAAGGCGACGTTGACGCCCATGCGCTCTATCAGGAAGGGATTCGTCGCCGGGTCGAGATCGTAGCGCCAGGTAAGCGGCACGTGCTCATCGGTGACGATGGGATGCATATAGCGGTCGAAGAGGCCGTTGTCCCAGGTGGAATCGACGGCGTTCGGCCGGCTGATCAAAGCCTCGTAGCGCAGGGTGAGCGCCTGTAGCCGCGCGGTAAACGGGTTATCGAACATGGCTGGCTCCTTTCGGTGTGTTATTATGCGTTCGACAAATACAAGCGCCCGTCCTGCCAGGATGGATATACGAAAAGGATCCGCCCGGCCATATATGGCCAGACAAAGGGGCTTGATCGGATAGATCGGTTGCTCTGGTACCCGGATTAAAATCCGGGGCTGGAGAAACGAAGTCGGCCTGCGCCGACTGGTCGGGGTGTGCCGAGGAACCTGATGCTGACGAGTAGGAGGAGCGGTGTTGTTCATTACATGGAAAACGGGCGAGGAGACTGACTCCCCACCCGCGGATAAGTGCGCTGGATTATTGCGACACCCGCGTCTCGCACGCGGCGTTCTCGCCCTTATTCGCCCATGGCTGCTTTGCCACGCTCGATCAGCTCGCGCACCTTCTGGCCACCTTTTTCGCCGCCCTTCAGGCCTATTTCTTCGTAGAACTCATGGCCGTGCGTCTGCGCGGTCTTCTCGCCGCCTTTGTGGCCGATCTCTTCATAGAACTCGCGGCCATGTGTCTCGGCGGTCTTTTCGCCGCCCTTCTGGCCAATCTCCTCGTAAAACTCGCGGCCGCGCGTTTCAGCGGTCCGTTCTCCACCCTTGTGGCCGGCTTTCCGCACCACGCGGAATCACACATGCGTTCTTCCCGCCTGCCATCGCGCGTATGCCAGCCGCACGGACATCGCCACCGACCTTCGCGCAATCCTGTATCGCAACATGAAAAAGCCCGCCCCGCGCGAAGCGGGACGGGCAATCGTGCGGCATACGCAGCACTTTGTCAGGCGCTTTTCAGGTCGCGCGCGGCCTGCGCGAGCAGTTGATACAACTCGGGCAGCTTCTCCTCATCGACGGCGGAGAACGCCACGCGGATGTCGTGCTTGCCGTCCGCGATCACCCCCACCCCATACTTATCCAGCAGATGACGGCGATAGGTGTCGGCATCGATACCCTTCAACTTCAGGCACATGAAGTAGCCGGCGTTAAACGGGTAAACGTCCCACAGCTCCGCGAAGGACGAGTCGGCGAGGATAGCCAGCACCCGCTTCGCGCGGGCCTCGAGGATCGCGCGCTTCTCGGCGCATTCCGCCGGGAAAGTCGCCTCGCTCATCGCCTTCACCAGCACGCTCTGTGCCGGGTGCGAGCAGTTGGAAATGGCACTGCGGATGGCGCCTGTCACCTTCTTCTCCAGCGCGGTATAGAGCGCATCCGTGCTGTATTCCGCCACGGCGCCGAAGGTGAGCATGCCAGTGCGGAAGCCCCACACATATTCTTCCTTCGTCGGGCCATCCACCTTCACCGCCAGGATGCGCGGGTGGGCGCCTGCTAGCTTCGCGAAGAGTGATTCCTGCAGCACGTCTTCCCCGTAGAAGAGGCCGAAGTAGGCGTCGTCGGAGACGACCACCAGGTTCAGACCGGCCTCCGCGGCATCGATGAGCACCTGCACCACCGCCTCCGCTTCGGCGACGGTGATGCTGTAGCCGGTCGGATTATTCGGGAAGTTGAGGATGAGCACCGTCTTCCCACCAGGTGTGCGCGAGGTGAGCGCCTGGCGCAAGCCGTCCACATTGAAGCCGCCCGACTCGTTGAAGAACGGGTACAGGCCGAGCTGGGCGCGCATGCGCACACCGAGCAACAGCTCATAGTTCTCCCAGAACTTGTCCGGTACCAGCACCAGGTCGCCCGGATCGAGGAAAAGATCGCCGACCAGGCTGATGGCGTGGGTGACGCCGCTGGTGACGATGGGCGTGCCGATGGCCTTGCCGGCCAGGCTCGGGTTCTTCTTCAGCAACTGCTCTTTCCACAGCTTGCGCAGGTCGGGGCGTCCCGCCGGCGGCGCGTAGGTGAGCGCCTCGCCCGCGGTGAGACCATTGAAGTAGCCCATCACCGAAGGCAGGTACATTGGCTTGCCATCTTCGTAGGCGATGCCGATAGTAGCATCGAACGCCTTGGCTTTCTCCTTCGCCTCCGCGCTCTGCGCGAGAATGCCCTTCGGGAAGAAGAGGCGCTTGCCGAGTGCAGAGAGCATCCCATAGACGGCCGGGCTTTCCCGCTCGATCGTCTCGTTCAGCTCATGGGCAAAAGGGCGCATCTCCCCCCCGGGCTTCAGCAGCGTAATGGATTTTTCCAGGCGCAGGCACAGTGCCTCGTGCTGTTCCCACATCTCCTTGGGCATGCGCGCGCCGAACTGCTCGAAGAAGGTGGCAACCAGTTTCGACTCGTCCTTCCACGCCTCGCGGTCGACGGCCAGCACCTTGCGCATGTTCTCCGCTGGCACATCCAGCCCGGTCAGGTCCAGCGCGTCCGGCGTCGGCACGTAGCCGATGGGGGTTTCCGCCGCTTCCGCTTCGCCGCGGCAGCGATCAAGGATCCACTCAATGACGCGCAGGTTCTCGCCGAAACCCGGCCACAGGTAGTTGCCGTCCTCGTCCTGGCGGAACCAGTTCACATGGAAGATTTTGGGCGGACTGGACATCTTCCGTCCCATCTCCAGCCAGTGGCCGAAGTAATCGCCCATGTTGTAGCCACAGAACGGCAGCATCGCCATCGGGTCGCGACGGACTTCGCCCAGCTTGCCGAATTGGGCGGCAGTGCGCTCGGAAGCCATCGTCGCGCCAACGAAGACGCCGTGCGACCAGTCGAACGCCTCATATACCAGCGGGGCCAGCATGGCGCGGCGGCCGCCGAAGATGAGCGCGGAGATGGGCACGCCGTGATGGTGCTCAGTGCGGAACGAGGTAGTGGGGCACTGCGACAGCGGCGCGGTGAAGCGGCTGTTTGGATGCGCGCCCGGCACCTTTTTCCCGTCGGCGTCCACGGTGGTTGGCGTCCACGGCTGGCCCTTCCAGTCCAGCGCCTCGGCCGGCGCCGGGTCATCGTGGCCTTCCCACCACACGGTGCCATCCGGCTTCAACACCACATTGGTATAAATGGTGTTGCGCTCGATAGTCTTCATCATGTTGGGGTTGGACTTCATATTGGTGCCGGGGGCGACGCCGAAGAAGCCCGTCTCCGGGTTGATCGCCCACAGACGGCCATCGGTGTCGATGCGCATCCAGGCGATGTCGTCGCCGACGGTCCAGATGCGGTAGCCCTTCACCTGCAGGCCTTCCGGCGGCAACAGCATGGCGAGGTTCGTCTTGCCGCAGGCGCTGGGGAACGCCGCCGCAATATACTCAATGCGCCCCTCCGGGTCTTCGATGCCCATGATCAGCATATGTTCGGCCAGCCAGCCTTCACGCTTGCCCAAATTACTGGCGATGCGCAGCGCCAGGCACTTCTTGCCCAACAGCACGTTGCCGCCGTAGCCGGAACCCACGCTCCAGATGGCGTTGTCTTCGGGGAAGTGCAGGATGAGGCGGCGCTTGATGTCGAGATCGGCCTTCGAGTGCAGGCATTTGGTATATTCACCGGCGGAGCCAAGGTGCTTTAGCACGTCCGCGCCGATGTGCGTCATAATGCGCATGTTGAGCACGACGTAGATGCTGTCGGTCAGTTCGACGCCGATTTTGCTGAACGGCGACCCGACGGGTCCCATGGAGAAGGGGATCACATACATGGTGCGCCCCCTCATGGCGCCTTGAAAGATCTCACCGGAGCGGCGGTAACCTTCTTCCGGCGACATCCAGTTGTTGTTCGGACCGGCATCTTCTTTGCGGGTGGTGCAGATGAAGGTGAGGTCTTCGGTGCGGGCCACGTCATTCACCGCGGTGCGATGGTAGTAGCAGCCCGGCATCTTTTCCTGGTTGAGTTCGAGGAGTTCACCGGTTTCCAGCGCCTCCGCGGTCAGCCGCGCTTTCTCGTCTTCGGAGCCGTCCACCCACACGATCCGATCCGGCTGGCACATCGCCGCCATCTCAGCGACCCACTCTTGCAACTTGCGATGCTCGCTCACGATATGTCCTCCCCCTGCATTTTTCCTCATATTTTGAGGAATATGTATTCTAGCAAACTTGCCTACAAATACAAAACCGGCAGGCCGATACTAGAATATCGACTGCCGGCTTACCTCGCGTCTCATGCTTGCGCATGCTCCGCGCTGTCTTCCCAACATGTGCACGCGTACAGTAGCAGAGACGGGGGTTTGCTGTCAATAGCTCAGCCGGTTTTGCTCTGGCAGCGAGTCTGGAAGTCAACGCGCGTCGGCTTCCAGACTCGTGCCATATCAACAACGTGACTATACTTCGTTCACCACCGCCATCGCCGTGAGGGCGGGGACGGTGAGGGTGATGCTGCCCTGAATATCAAGCTGGGTCATCACGTCGGAACCGAGGGTGAGCACCGACCAGAGGCCGGCCGGCAGATCACCGGTGAGCGGCAGCGTTACCGCACGCGGCTCGGTCGACTCGTTGAGCAACAGGATGGCGGTGTCGCCATCAGGCGACTGCCACACGGTATGTCGCACCGCCTCGCGACGAATGCATACCGGGTGTTCTTTACTGCAGATTGCGGGCGGTAACTCAATAGCCAGCAGGTCGCCGCTCACGGTCATCTCCAGCGGGCGCTGCAGCGTGCCGAAGTGGAGTATGGCGCGCACCTGCGCGCGCAGGCGGGCGAGGTCGCGCAGGAAGGCGGCGGCAGCGGGGTATTTGAGAATGGCTTCATTCATCCACCCGAGCTGCCCACCGAAGAGAAACTGCTCCCCCTGCTCGATAACAAACAACTGCAGATTCTCCATCGCCGCTTCCGGCGTCGAGCGGCCCATTACTGTGGTATAACCGCTGTATATCGCCGCATGCAGCGGCACGTAGTCCTCGATGGGCGGCACGAAGGTCAGATACATGTCGATGCGGTCCATGAAGGCATCGGACATCAATTCGCTAGAAAGGAAGCGATTGGAGTCCTCCTCGATCATCGGCGCCATCGCGCCTAGCGCGGCGTCATAACCTTCCCAGTACCAGGTGCCGCCGCCCAGCGGGTGGCCGTGGCCGGCGTGGTAGCACAGTGACGGCGGCATGGCGGTGATCTGGTCGAAGTAGACACCATCGGTGCCATACTGGCGCCACAGCGCGCGGGCGGTATCAACCCACTGCAGTTGCGACCATGTGTCAGCCGGACACAGCGCCAGCGGCCAGTCATCCTGATCGGTGTATTTTTCCAGGTATGGCTGGCCATTTGCCTCAATGGTAGCGTGTGAGCGATCCACGTCCAAGGTGGGACGGTCGCGATAGAGCAGGCGCCCCTGGCAATACGGCATCACCACCACGCCGCGCGACTGCAGATCGTCCAGCACCTCGGCGAAGCCCTCCTGCGTGGGGAAATGCGTGGGATAGTGCGAGTGCCAGGAGAAGTTGTGCCAGTTGTACCAGTGGATACCGAACGGCGCTCCAAAGAAATCCAGTAATTTGTGCATGCCTTGCTGGAACTCCCACGCCGGCCCCGGCTCCATCGACCACGGGGGAAATGCATATTGGCTAAACCAGAGGTCGAGGCTGGCGAGCGTGGCGGAAGCGTCTTCGCGCTCGGCCAGCAGGCCGCGCCGACACCAGCGCTGGCGCGTGGCCCACTCGCGATGCATCTGTCCGGCGTCATACCAGTCGCCGGTGAAACCGCGCAGCACCACCGGATACGGGCACACCCAGGCGGCAGCCATCTCCGGCCAATGGTTCACGCGGAGTTGCATCGTCGGGCCGGCGGGCAGGCGTTCGGCCAGCGGCGTTCGCTCGGGCAGCGGGGGCAGTTCCATGTCCCAGAAGTGCCGCCAGCCGGCCGCGTTCGCGCCTTCCACGTATTGGGCGTCGAGGCCGGTGTAGTGGCTGTCCGGGTCCAGTATGCCCAGGTAGAGGCCGTGTTCGCCGTGGAACCACGCCAGCATCTGGCACCAGTTGCTGGAGCCGGGATACTGGCCGGCGAAATCAGTCATGTCCGCCAGCGGGTTGCGGCGCAGCACGCCCCAGTTCTCCGGATAGAGCAGCGCGTCGTCGTCCGGCGCGGTCTGATCGCCGAAGCCGCGCAGCCGCGGGAAGGCCGCGCGCTTGACCGCCCAGCCTTCGGGTAGGTTGACGGTGCCATAAAAGCTCAGCTCGTCGGCGCATTCGCCGCCGGTCACGCGCAGCGTCACCGTCGCCAGACCGCCGGGCACCGCCGTCACATACGTCAGCGACAGCCCGTCTGCGTCGCCGGCAATCGTCGGGGTGACATCATTGCTGTCCAGCGTCAACTCGGCGACATACTCGTCGCGGTTGGCCCAGGCGGAGCGATGCGGGAAATCCTCCATCTTCGGGTATTCGATAGGCGGCAGCGGATCGTCATAACATACCGGCCGGATCAATCCCAGTTCCCACAAGCCCACCGGTTGCGACTGCGATGCGAGGAAATCGTATGCGCCGGCGCGATGCACCAGCGACACGGCGCGCCCCCGGTCGTCGAGGCGCAGGGTAAGGGATTGGCAACGGATTTCGTGCATGCGATGACTCCTCTGGAAGGTACAGGCGGTTAGTTCGGGATATCGATGGCAAATTCCTGCAATGGTAATCGTATCCTTCCCCGTGCACGATAAGGTGAGGATGTGGACAGAACTACCATGATATTCATCTCTCCTGCAGGAAGCCGTGCATTTACGCGGAAAGACTTTGCTATTCCCCCATAAGGAGATTTGCATGACTCAGCAGATTCGCGTCGGCATTGCCGGATACGGGCGCAGCGGGTGTGATATCCACGCGCGGTGGTTGGTGGAAGCGCCGGAACAATATGCCGTCGTCGCGGTCGCCGATCAATTGCCGGAACGGCGCAACGACGCGGTCGAGCGCTTCGGCTGCGCAGTCTACGCGGATTATCGCGAGCTGCTGGCGAACGCGGAGATCGACCTGTTCATCAACGCTCTGCCGAGCCTGCTGCACCCGACTGGCTGCATCGAGGCATTCGCCCGCGGCTTCAACGTGGTCAGCGAGAAGCCGGCGGCCCGCACGACGGCGGATTTCGACCGCGTGGTCGCCGCCGCGCAAGCCGCCGGAAAGCACTACCTGCCGTTTCAAAACTCGCGCTTCTACGCATTCTTCCGAAAAATGCGCGAGGTGATCGCCAGCGGGGTACTCGGTGAGATCATCCACATACACAGCAACTGGGGTGGATTCGGTCGGCGGTGGGACTGGCAGACGCTGCAGGAATACCACGGCGGCAACTTGCTGAACACCGGTCCGCATCCGGTGGACCAGGCGATTATGCTCTTCGGTGACGACATGCCGCAGGTTTTCTGCCGCATGCGCTCTATCCAGCCCTTCGGCGGCGACGCAGAGGATTACTGCGTGGTGACACTGTACGGCGAAAACAAGCCGACTATCGAAATCGCGTTGAACCAGTACCTGGCCTACCCGCCGGCGGACATGTATAACATCTCCGCCACCTTCGGCGGCATGGCCGGCGGCCCCGGCGGACTGCGCTGGAAATTTTTCGACCCCGCGCAAGCCCCGACACACGACTTCTGGCAACCGTGGAGCCGTAACCGCGAATACTGCCGTGAAACGCTGCCCTGGGTGGAGGAAAGCTGGACGCCGGAAACCGACAGCGACTTCCAGTACCTCAGTCGCTCCTTCTACGACAACGTCTACGATGTGCTGGCCCACGGCGCGGAATCGGTGATCAAACTCTCCGAGGTGCGCCGGCAGGTTGCGGTGATGGAAGAGTGCCATCGGCAGAATCCGCTGCCGCGGAAGCAGAAAGTATAAAGGAGACCTCGCATGCGCATCTGGATATTGTTGGCACTGGCAGTGCTGTTCCAGGGGGTGGTATTCGCCGTGGAGACGATTACCTTGATTGCCCGGCCGGAAGGCGGGTGGCAAACGGTGGGCCTGCCGTATACGGCGACGGTGTCGGCGACGGGATACCTGGAGTCAGTATCGGTGAACGGCTACAACTTCTTGGCGCCGTCGGACGGCGCCGAGCACGGGCTGTTCATCGTTGACGCCAACAAGTCGGTGCCGCTGACGGCGGTGAAGGCGACCGAGAACGCCGTCACCATCGGCAACGCCGGAGCGGAGGCGACGCTGCGCTTCGCACCGGACGGCATCCACGTCGTCGCGCGCAACTTCACATATGCCGATGGCCACTGCCTGCGTCTGGAGATGAGCAAGGACCTGTCGCGCATCAAAAGCCCGGTAACGGGACTGGAAACGCCGTTGCCGGTGAAGGGTAATGTGGCGGAGAAGATGCGGCTGATTTCGTTCAGCGGCGCGTCGGTGACACTACCTGGCGCCTACCTTTACGCCGGTGGCAAGGGCTACCACGTGAAGCTGCCGTGGATGCTGGCCGACGGGCCGGAAGCGACATACACCATCGAAGTCTCGCCGGCGCCGCGCGTGGAAGATATGATCAAGGTGACGCCGAAGGCCGCCTTTAGCGACTTCACGTATTGGGAAGGCGGAGCGCAAGTCTACTACACCGAGCTGACGAACATGCAGTCGGACACCTTTCACGGCGCGCTGATCCTCTCGCTGCGCCACTATCTGAAGAAAGAGACTACCGATCTGCGGCAGAGCTTCGTGCTGGGCAAAGGCGCGACGAAAACGCTCACCTGGGCGCTGGACAAGCTGGAGCCGGGACTCTACGTCATTGAAATCCGCGTAGAGCGCAAGACCGAGCGCGGCACCTGCTGCTTCTCGCGCATCGTCTACCACGCCGGCGCGCTGCTGCCGCAAGCGAAGCCCGCCGATTTCGACGCCTTCTGGCAGCGCACGTTGGACGAACAGGCGAAGGTGCCGCTGGACCTGCACATCAAGAAGGTGAAGGAGATCAGCAAAAGCGAGGTATATAAATTCGACTGCGCCGGACTACTCGGTTGGCGGATTTATGGCTGGCTCACCGTGCCTACCGATAAAACGAAAAAGTATGCCGCCATGCTGGTGTTGCCGTCCTCCGGCTTACATGCCATCCCGGTGCCCTATACTAATGACAATACGGTAGGCATGGCAATCAATATCAGTAATGTCGACGTAGACCTGCCCGCCGATCAGTATGACTGGCGCACCTGGCCGGCGCCATACCTGGTCACCGGCATCCTCGACAAAAACTATTACAGCCTGCGCTTCTCGTATGCGGCACTGGTGCGGGCGGCCGAGATGCTGGCGGCGCGGCCGGAGGTGGACGCGGACAACATCCTCGTCACCGGCGGCAGTCAAGGCGGCGGCCTGACGCTGGTGGCAGCGGGGCTATACCCGAAGTTCAAGGCGGCGGTGGCCAACGTGCCCGCGTTGTGCCGGCTGGACTGGAATTTTGAGATCGTCCACCCGGAATACTTCCCTATCGGCTACACCGAAGGCACCAAGCCGTGGATCTCCCGCACACTGAACTATTACGACGCCGTGCACTTCGCGCCGAAGATCACCTGTCCTATCTGGATTACCCTCGGCCTCTTCGACGACGTAACGCCGTCGATGAACGTCTTCTGCGCCTACAATGCCAAAAATGGAAAAAAGCAAATCAAAGTGCAGCCGCTCATCGGACACGGCGGCTCGTGGGATTTGGAGGCGTTGCGGGGTGTATGGCCGTAAATCATTATTCGTCGCGCGTGCCATAGCGGACACGCGCGACGTCTTTCATTCGGGAATGTCGTCCTTCCGCGCCAACATGTCGGCGATCATCGCCTCCCAGTGGCTTTTCAGGAATGGCGGGTTGGCCAGACTGTCGGTGATGTAGCCGCGATCGGCGCGGTCGAGGTCGAGGACGGCGGTGATCATCTCTTCCTGGTAGTAGCCGGCTTCGGCGAGGGGAAGGCCGTTGGGCTCGCGGATAAAGGACATACCGCTAGAGGTTTGCCGGCCGTCAGGCGACTGGCCGATGGTGTTGGCCACGCAGTGGAAGATTTTGCTGTTCGGGCCCACGGGTTGCTGGGCGCGGCCGGAGACGCGCTTCCACGCCACCGCTTCAATCTCGTCGGAACTGCAGGAGGGGTGGAAGAGAATCTGCGCGCCGGCCATCGCCGGGATGCGGTAGAGCTCAGGATGGCGGCCATCGCGGCAGATGACCAGCGTGCAGAGGATGCCGTCAATCTCGAAGAGCGCCAGCTTGTTGCCCCCGCGGCAGTAGGTTTTCTCGTCATGCCCGGCCATGTGTACCTTGGCGTATTCGTAGGTGATGGCGCCGTCGGGCGCGATGACGTGCATCAGATTGAGGTAGCGGTCCGTGGTCTTCCGCAGTGTGCCGACGAGGCACCAAAGGCCAGCCGCGCGTGTCAAGCGCCGGGTTTCCTCCAGCGCCGCCTGCACCGCCGCGGGGTCCAGCGTGACGATATCGGGGAAGTAGTACCCCGTTAGCGTCGTCTCCGGGAACAGCACCACGCGGCTGCCCGCCTCCGCCGCACGGGCGATATACTCCCCCACCCGCACCAGGTTGTACTCCAGCGGCTTTGCCCAGTGCAATTGCACGCAGGTCACTTGCAGTGTTCGTCCCATCGAGTTGCCTCCCCGCATACGGAAATCCCACTGAAGCCAGCACGATACCCAGTGGGAAATAATACAACAAATAGGACTTGTCCGCTGGCAGATACATCAGCAGTAAGTAGATTATCGCGATCCCGACAACCCATCCTTGTGCCGGTACCCATCGGTGAGGGTCATACGAAACAGCCCTTTGCTCAAAGAACCGTCCCATGGCATCTCCCATTGCAGCCCGACTTGACCATAACCTTCCACGCCACCCCCCGGAACCCTTCCCCAATCCCCCACTCCGCGCTACAATGAGCCAGTAATCTATCACGGCAGGGAGTAATCGCGAGCCCCATTGCATCCCTGCAGAGGGACGCCTGGCCGCATGGCCCGGCAGGTGGGTACTTCAGTGCCCGCACAGGAGCGTATTCGGAGGATACACATGACCCGCCCCAAACGCCTCTACATCCTGCTCACCCTCCTGGCGCTCACCCTCGCCATCATCCCCTTCAACGCGCACCTGCGCGGATTGCTGAGGCCATTATTGGGCCAGGGCACACGGAAGACCGTCGCCGACCGCCTGGCGGAATACGGCCCGGCGGCGCGGGCGCGACTGAAGCCGGCGTTTGACAAGGCAAAACTCCCCTACCCACCCGCGCGGCTGGTGCTGGTCGGCGTGAAGGATAAAGCGGTGCTGGAGCTATACGCCGCACCGAATGACGGCGCGCTCCGCTTCCTCACCCGCTACCCCATCCTCGCCGCCAGCGGCGGCCCCGGCCCCAAGCTGCGCGAAGGCGACGGCCAGGTGCCCGAAGGCCTCTATCGCATCGAGAGCCTCAACCCCAACAGCCTGTATCACCTCTCGCTGCGCGTGAACTACCCCAACGCCTTCGACCGCGCCATGGCCAAACGCGACCGCCGCACGAACCTCGGCGGCGATATCATGATCCACGGCGGCGACGCCTCCATCGGCTGCCTCGCCATGGGCGACCCGGCCTCCGAAGACCTCTTCGTCCTCGCCGCCGACACCGGTCTCTCGAAAATCCAACTCATCCTCACCCCCACCGACTTCCGCAAACCCAACGCCACCGCCTCAATGCCAAACGCGCCAACGTGGCTGAAAGAGCTGTATACCGCAATCAAAGCAGAGCTAAAGAAGGTACCGGCACCAAAATAATCATCCATCCTAACTGTCCCCCTAACCCCTAATCCCGATCCCCTAACCCCTACTTGGCAAACATTTGCTTGACAACAACCGCCAAATCTGCTATCCTTCCGTCATATTGTGGGGTATGTTGCAGCACTCTCTCCCCCTCTCCGGAACGGGGAGGGGGGCGGGGGGTGGCGCCCGACCAGGCACCCCGGCATCGCCCTATCGCCATGCACGCACCATGGCAACCGAATACCTACCATATCCAGTCCCGGAGGGACGACTGAAGTTAGCCAGCCAGTTCACTGGCTGGATTTCGGAACTGGTTGGAAGCACTTGCCATTTTTTAGTAACAAATGCGAAAAATCAACAACCTATTATCGTCTCTACCGGCTGCTTGCATTTGCGTCCCCGCAGGTGGACGCCTTGCCGCACGGCCACGCAGGGGGTACTTCAGTGCCCGCACGGAACCAGAACCGGTAACAGAACCGACTACCCCCTTTTTCGCAAAAACCACAAAAATGTGGGGGTAGTCACCGGGGGTAGCCGGGGGGTAGTCATTGCCAGAACCCCCACCCAGCCGTACAATAGCGACATATATCCCCCAATCGTCAGGAGAGCTCTCATGACCCATGTGATCGTCCTCCTCCTCCTGCTGGCGGCGCTGCTGCCGGCGACGGCCCAGCAGCCGGCCCCCGCCTATCAAGGCACGCCCGGCTACTTCATGCCGGACCTTAACCGCTTCGTCGAACGCGATCCGGCGACGCTGACCATCCCGCGCAGCCCGGTCACGCGCAAGGACTACATCGACTTATTACGCCCGCTGGCCCAGGGCTTCGAGCGCGGACAAAAGCGCGGCATCTACGGCCCCCGCCACGCGCTGGCGGCGCTGGCGGTGTTCGGCTACGATTTCGATACGACGAAAGGCGATGAGAAGACGCTGGCCGCCTGCCGCGCGTTGGCGGCGGGCATCAAGGTCACGCTGCGTGATTACAAGGCCAGCCTCGACCAGCAGATCAAAGAGCAAGGCGGCACCTACTCCTTCGAAGGCGGCTACCTGTGCGCCACCTATTTTCGCGAGCTGCGCAAGCGCGGCGCGATGACGCCGGAGGACGACGCCTTCGCCAAAGAGCTGCTACTGATGTTGCGCCGATACCAGTTCGCCTGGAGTCCCAACGACGGCCTGTGGCGCGGCCAGCAGCATCGCTCGCAGGCCCAGGGCATCAACCACCTGCTCTGCGCCACCCTCTACCCGGACGAGCCGGACGCCCCGAAGTGGAAGGCCTACGGCGAGAAGGTGTGGGGCGACTGGTATACCTTCCGCGACGTCGGCATCAACGACATCAACTACTTCATGGGCAGCGTCGAGCGCATCCTTATCGAAGCCGAGTTGCTGAACCGCGCCGAAGCCTTCACCAACCCCGAGGTGCAGAATTTCCTGTGGGCGCGGCTGGTATACGAGACCACGCCCGACGGCGCGGTGCCACCCTACGGCGCCCACCTCGGCTACAATTCGCACGCCGGCCACCGCATCCTCGCGCTGGAATTGCTGGGCAAATACACCCGCGACGGCCGCTATCGCTGGGTGGCGAACCGGCTGTTCAACTACGCCCTGGCCCGCGGCGGCTTCTCGCCCGGCCACCACCACGCCCGCGCCACCAGCGAGGAAAGCGTGGCGCTGGCCAGCCTCTTCTGCGACGACGCCGTAACGCCAGTGGAGCCGGCCGGCGCCTCGCAACTGCTGATGCGCAAAGAGGTATTGCGCCTGACGAACGAAGAGGCAAAGAAGATGTTCCCCGATGCCGGCGGGGTGGACTGCAACATGTATGCCTCACAAACGGTGATGCCCAGCAAGCTGGCCTTCCGTGCGGGGTGGAATCCCGGCGACATGTTCATGCTGGTGGAGCTCTTCGCCCGCCACGACCCGCTGAACCCCACCGCCATCACCGGCTTCGAGCGCCACGGCGCCGTCTTCGCCATGCCCACCTATGAGAAATTCGTCAGCCGCGAGAATATGGTGAAAATCGAGGACACCTCCGGCGCGGCCACGTTCTGCGGCAATCCGAAATGGCCGGGCCGCAAGGAAGTGCCCCTCGGCTACGCGGGCATGACGGTGACAGTGCCGGAATTCGGCGATGAAAAAACACTCGCCTATGCCCGCGTGCAGGTGACGAACTACATGGGCTTCAAGGCCACGCAACAGCGCGACTTCCTCTTCGTCAAAAACAGTTTCGTGCTGGTGCGTGACGAAACGACCTTCGACGATGCCTTCACCGCGCGCATCGGCCCCATCTGGAACACCCAGAACATCGCCCCGGTGCAAGGCGCCAACTGGGTGAACACCTGGTTCAGTGCCCACTGGTTCCAGAACGCGCTCCTTTACCCGAATCTGCCGTGGGACCTGCTGGTGTACCACGCGCCGAAACCGGACCGTAAATTGGCCGTGCGCGGCCGCTGGGCGGGCAGCGAGGTAGACGTGCCCTACGTGACCCAGTATGCCTGGGACGGCCCGGTGCAGCCCGGCGCCCGCGTGCAGTTCACCCAGGTGCTGCTGCCGCATGCGCCGCTGCTCGACGCGACGAAGCTGGCGAACGGCATCACCGTCCTCGCTGACGAACCCGGCACGTCGGCTGTCGCGGTGAAGCACCCCGACGGCACGCTGGAATTCGCCGTCATCAACCCGGCGAAACGGGCGCTGGAGCTGGGCGGCGCGGGTCTGCCGACGGTGACGACCAGCGCGCCATTTGCCTACCGGCGCTTCACGGCGAAGGGCGAGCTGCAAGAGAGTTGGGAGCGCAAGCCAGCGCCGTAAACCGCCTACGCCGCCACATTTTCCAACAGCGGCGGGATTCTCACCCGCCGCTGTCGTATTCGACACCCGTTGTCCCGGCGCCGAGCAGGCATAATGTCGCGGAGACTGTTATGCTAGGAGGATGCCGATGGGGATGAACCCCGCGCCGGATGACGCTGCCGATGCCCGCGGGCCGCTGTTCACCACCGAGTGCCTGACGGAGATGATCGAGCGCCTGCCGGTCGGCACCGTCATTCTCGACGCGGACGGCATTTTCAGCTACCTGAACGCCGCCGCCGAGACGATGCTCGGCGTCGCGCGGCACGCGCTCATCGGCCACAGTTACCTGGATCCGAGTTGGACCGTGCGCGATATCGATGGCCACGCCATGCCGCCGGAAGCGCGGCCAATCCAGACGGTGATGCGCACCCGCGTGCCGCTAAGCGAGCAAACCATTCGCCTCGAGCGGCCGGACGGCGCCGTCATTCCGCTGGCGGTCACCGCGGCGCCGCTGGGCCGCCTCGACCAGCCGGCGGGATATCTGGT
Source organism: uncultured bacterium (assembly GCA_964590255.1). Lineage (GTDB taxonomy): Bacteria > Armatimonadota > Hebobacteria > CAIYQO01 > CAIYQO01 > JAKIYB01. The sequence continues at coordinate 18,412 of CAZPYA010000016.1, read as the reverse complement.
GTCATTCACCGACATCTCCGCCTATGTGAATATCGAGCAGACGCTGCGCGACAGCGAGCAGCGCTTCCGCACCATCGTCGAAACCTTTCCCGGCTTCATCTGGATGACCACCGCGGAGCCGCCGTTCTACCCGATCTTCCTCAGCCCGCAACTGGAGACGCTTTTCGGGTTTTCACCGCGCGAATTTATCAATGGCACGCATTCGGTCATGGAATTGCTTCCACCGGGGGATAGCGAGCGTCTGCGCCGGGCGGTGGAAGATGCGCTGGCGCGCCAAGCCACTTACAGCCTGGAAATGCGTATGTATAAAGCCGACGGCAGCCTCGTGTGGGTCTACGGTGTCGGCACCGGGGTGTATGATAAGCACGGCCGGGTGCAATACCTGCTCGGTAGTTCCATCGACATCACTACCCGCAAGCATGCGGAAGAAGAGCTGCGTCGGGTAAACGACGAGTTGGACACCCGCGTGCACCAGCGCACCGCAGACCTGGAAACGGAGCGACGTCGCCTGCGCGCGGTGCTGGACGCCTTGCCGGTTGGGGTGGCGCTGATGAACGCCGAGGGCGCTGTCGTGGAAGTCAATGCGCACTTTCGCCGCATCTGGGGCGGCACGGCGGAAGCACGGGTGCCCATGTCCGGCGCGGTAGAGGAATTCGACGCCTTCTGCGCCTGGTGGGCGGATTCGCAGCAGCCGATCGCGCCGGGAGACTGGGCCGCGGCGCGCGCGCTGCGCTTGGGCGAGACCAGTGTCGGCGAAGTGATCGATATCCTGCGCTTCGACGGTACTTGCGGCACCATCCTCAATGCCGCCGCGCCGATTCGCGATAGCAACGGACGCATCATAGGCGCGGTGGTGGCTATCGAGGACAACACTGAAGAGCGCCTGCTCGAACAGGACGCGCGCGCCAGCGCCGCCACGCTGTATACCATGTTCGATCAGGTGCCGATGGGCGTCGCCCTCTTCGACGAACACCTGATGTGCCGCCAGATCAACGCCACCTATGCCGCCATGGCGCACAGCGCCATCGGCGACATCATCGGCAAATCACTGCGAGATTTGCTCAATACCTTTTTCCCGCCCCCGATTGACCAGATCCTGTTTGCCCGCATCAGCCACTCCCTGCGAACGGGGAAACCGCATACACAGCGCGGCGCCGAGATGCGGCTCCGTGCCAACCCGGACGCCACCACCTATGTGGACTGGTCGGTCAGCCGGGTGACCAGTGACGAGGCCGTACTGGGACTGCTGGTGACCGTGACGGACGTCACCGAACAAACCCGCGCCCGGCAGCAGATCGAATTCGAGCGCGCGCGCTGGCTCACCTCACTGATGACGATGCCGCTTAGCATCGTCTTCATCACCCCGGACCAGTGCATCGCGGTGGCAAACGATCCCGCGCAGCGCCTGTGGGGAAGCGAGCTCATCCAGCAGCACTGGAGCGACACCATCGGTCAGGCGCCGCTCCTCACGCCCGATGCCAACGTGCCCATCAGGCTGGAGGATCTCCCCATCGCCCGCGCCATGCGCGGTGAAGCAGTGCATGACTTCGAAGGCATACAACTAACGCCAGAGGGTCGCCGCGTGCCGGTGCTCATCAACGCCGCCCCGGTGCGACTTTACGGCGAGATCGTCGGCGTCATCCAGGTGACACAGGATTTGACGCGCCTGAAAGAGGCCGACCGCGTCAAGGACGAATTCCTCGCCATGGTCACGCATGACCTGCGCTCGCCGCTGTCCGCGATCAAAGGTTGGGCCGAATTCGGCTTGGAGACGGAGGACGCGGCGCTCATCAGTGAGGCGCTGCACGCCATTTTGCGCAGCGTGGCCATGCAGCATACGCTGGTCGATGACCTGCTGGATGCCTCGGCGCTGCAGGCCGGCACGCTGCGCCTGCAGACGGCGGTCCAGGATATCCGCGTGCCCATCGCCGACATCTTTGCCAGCTTCGAGCCTATCGCCCGCGAGCGCAGACATCAACTCGTCTGCGACATGCCGGACGCCGCGCTGCCGGCCAACATCGATACCGTCCGCATCCAGCAGCTCGTCGGCAACCTGCTCGGCAATGCCATCAAATATACGCCCGAAGGCGGTCGGATCACCATTCGCCTGGCCCGCGCCGACCGGGACATCGTCATCCGCGTCAGCGACAACGGCATCGGCATCGCCCCGGAGCGGTTACCGTTTGTCTTCGAGCGGTTCTTCCGCATCGATGCCGGCAGCGCGACGACGAAAAGCCTGGGCCTCGGCCTGGCCATCGTCAAAGCGCTGGCCGAGCTGCACGGCGGCGCCGTCACCGCGGAGAGCGCCGGCATCGACCAGGGCGCCACCTTCACGGTCATCCTGCCACTCGCTGGATAAAATTGTCGCGTCTCCCGGCAGTCGGAACGCGGCATCACGCGCTACGCTATGGGGGGTGCATTTGTGCATGGAACCGTTGACCACCGTCCAGACCTGGCTCTATGATAATCTGCCTATCGGGATCGCCATCCTCGACGCCGACCTGACGTATCGCTATGTGAATGCGTCATACGCGGCGACGCAGGGGGCTGCCGCGCCGCAATTGCTCGACCGGCCGCTCGATGCCGGCCCAAAGGATTGGGCGGAGTTGGTGCAGGCGATGGCGGAGTCGGCGCGCGCCACCGCGCGTCCGGTGGAACGGTATGATATCCCCCTCACCTACCCCCGCCAGCCGGCGCTGCGCCGTACCTGGGACATCACCCTGCTGCCGATCTACCGCGAGGAGACGCTGGAGAGCTACGTGTTCTACCTCCTCGATGTCACCGCCCGCGAAGACGCCGAGCAATTGCGCGCCTCCGAAACGCGCCTGCGCAGCATCCTGTCCGTCGCCGCCGATTCGATATTGGTCATCGATGAGGATGGCCGCATCATCCAGGCCAATCCGGCGGTAAGCCGTATGTTTGGCTATGCCGCCGAAGAGCTGATCGACATGCCGGTCACCACGATCATGCCACCCGCGTATGGCGAGGATCACCCACGTTTTCTCGCGCGCTACCTGCACACCGGCATTCCGCATATCATCGGCACGGTGCGCGAGGTGCAGGGCGTGCACAAGGACGGCGCCGTCTTCCCCTGCGAGCTGTCCGTGGCGGAATCACGCGAAGAAGCGCATCGCCGCATCTTCGTGGGCGTCCTCCGCGACATCACCGAACGCAAGCGCATCGAAGAAGAGTTGGGCACCTTCTCGCGCGCCCTCGAGCAGAGCGCCAGCATCGTCATGATCACCGATACCCAGGGGCGCATCGAATACGTGAACCCAAAATTCTCTGAAGTAACCGGCTACACGCGCGACGAGGTGCTCGGCCGCGGATCGAATCTGCTGAAATCCGGCGAAACGCCGCCGGAAGAGTACCATCGCCTGTGGGCCATCATCTGCGCCGGCGGCGAGTGGCGCGGCGAATTCCACAACCGAAAAAAAAGCGGAGAGCTATACTGGGAATCGGCGCTGATCTCTCCCATACGCGATGCCACCGGCGCCATCACCCACTTCCTCGCCATCAAGGAGGACGTCACCGAGCGCCGTCGGCTGCGGGCGGAGTTGGAAACCGCGCGCGCCCGGCTGGAGACGATCCTCACCACCGTGCCGACGCCGCTCTTTGTTATTAATAACGACTGCACCGTCTTCATGGCCAACGCCGCCGCCACCATGCTGTATGGCGAACCGATGGATGCCGACCACCTGTTCAACATCCCCCGGCTGCACCCGGAGACGCGCGCGCCCTGGCCCTCGGAAGACTGGCCGATCCTCCGCGCGCTGCGCGAAGGCCGCGCCGTGACGAATGTCGAGCAAGTGATCGTCTTACCCGATGGCCACGAGATGCCGGTGCTGGTACATGCCGCGCCGGTCATCGTCGATGACCGCGTCATCGCCGCCGTCGGCGTCACCCAGGACCTGACCGCCTTGAAGGCAGCCGACCGGGCCAAGGATACGTTTCTCGCCTTCATCACCCACGAACTGCGCTCGCCGCTGGCGACCATCATCTCCTGGGCCGAGTTGGCGCGGGATGATGCCACCGTCCGCGAGGAAGCGCTGGAAATCATCCTGCGCAACGCCTACGCCCAGCAGCGCATCATCGGCGACCTGCTCGATATCTCGCGCCTGCTCTACGGCAAACTGCCGCTGGAACGCGAGCCACTGGATGCCTGGACGGTGGCGCGCCGCGCGGCGGAAGCACGCCAGGACATCCTGGACGCGCGCCGGCAGACGCTCGTTTTTGTACCGCCGGATGAACCACTGCCGGTCCTCGCCGACCCGGTGCGGCTGGAACAAATCATTAACAACCTGCTGACGAACGCCGGCAAATTCACCCCGGAAGGCGGCGCCATCACCGTGTCCGGCGCCCGCGATGGCTCCATGGCGCGGCTGAGCGTGCACGACACCGGGTATGGCATCCCGCCCGACCAACTGCCCAATCTCTTCGAGCGATTCCAACAACTCGGTCGCGAACGCATCTCCGGCGGACTCGGACTGGGTCTGGCGGTGGTGCGCGGGCTGGTAGAACTGCACGGCGGCCACGTCACCGCCGAAAGCCCGGGAATCAATCAAGGCAGCACCTTCACCGTCCGGATACCCCTGCGCCACGAAACGCCACCCAAATAGCTACCCATGGGATCGCGGATTTGTAATCCGCATGCCCGGCGCTCTTCATCCATTTTGGATGACACACGCCGTTGAGGACTGTCCCCGCGCACAGTGCTGGTTTCAATGGCGAGTGACACCTGCCATCCTCATCACCGGCATTAGCCATCAGTATGGCGCAAGGGGCTGTCCCCCGCCATCATTCTCGATGCCGTGAACAGCTATCGATCAGCAGGAAATGGGGACTGTAACGCATGGCGCGATCCTGCGCGCCGTGTCCGAAATGGCATGCGCCGCGCCATGCGTTGCTGTACCCATTTCCCGCCCCCAGCGCCGGAACCACCCCATCACCCGCTTTCCCGCTGCCGGCTTCACCCGGCTGCACCCAGACCACGGCGTATGCTCGTTGACAGATTAATAGCACTTCATCCGGCGTATCAGTCCCACACACGAAATAGCCCCCCTCTCCTGTAGGGGAGGGGCCCGCACGACCGTGCGCCAAGAGGATGGCAGTGAACACCACAGCGGCATCAATGTCGCAAAGAGCTTGAACCGGCGGCCGCTCGAAAGACGCGGGTCATATCTTCACCAGGGAATGCCGCCAGCGCCCCGAACGGCAACACGGCAGTGCAGAGTCGACCCGCCGGGCTGTCCAGCGTAAAATTGTTAAACGAATTATCATAAATTGCGTATAATCTGGTTTTCCTCACCCCAAACCGGGGAGAATGTTCTCGAATGCCGGCGGCAAGTCGCCGCCCACATCATTGGTGGTTCAATCAAGGCATGACACGATTTTCACAGGCGCGACTATACGATATCCTCGCTCTATCTCTCGACATTTCCTTGACAGGCAGCGGTAGCGCAGACTACAATATTACTGCGATAGACTATCATCACTTACTGTGTCATATCGCACCGGGGTTGCCCAACGCGCCGCATCGGCGCCGCCCGGCGCTCCACGGCATTTACGGGATGCCGACGAATACCAGTATGATCCCGCGCAACGCGCAAGCAATGAATTTCGCGTTCGTTGCCCTGTCGTCGCCGAGGAGCTGACGCCGCAATGGACAAATTATCAACGATATTTCCGAGCGTATTACCGCGCATCGGCGTATTGATCCTCATGATCGCGGACGCCGTCGCGCTCGTCAGCGCGATGATCGTCTCCCTGCTGCTGCGCTTCGATGGCGCGACGATCACGCGCAACGGCGAATCGCTCAACGTCCTCGCCACCTACCTCTTCCCCCATTGGCCGGTGATGCTCATCGCGCTGGGCTGCTACATCGCCTTCTTCGTGCTCTTTCGCCTGTATCGCTATGCCTGGCGCTTTGCCAGCCTGGAGATGCTGTGGGGCGTCATCTTCGCCAATTACCTCGGCCTGTTCACCCTGGTGCTGCTGCTCAAGCTGTCTGGCGCGCTGCGCCCCGAGGTGGGCTTTCCGCGCGGCGTGCTCATCATCTTCTGGGTGCTCAGTATCATCATCGTCGGCGGCGTGCGCATCGTGCTGCGCCTGGTGAACATCAGCCGCACCGAGGGCTGGCGGGCCGTCCGCATGCTCAAGCGCGACGTGCGCCCCAAGCGCGTCGTCATTCTCGGTGGCGGCTCCGACGGCGCCCGGCTGCTCTCCGCCCTGCGCGAGGACGTCTCGGAAGTCTACGTCGTCATCGGCTTCCTCGACGACAAACCCCAGAAGCGCGGCATGTATATCCGTGGCGTGCGCGTGCTCGGCCCGTTGTCCCACCTGTCCAAACTGCTGGCGGACAACGCCGTGGATGAGGTGCTCATCGCCATCCCCGACGCCGCCGGTGCCGAACTGCATGACTACGTGCTGACCTGCCGTAAAAAGCAGGTGAGCGTGAAGGTGATCCCCGGCCTGGGCGACGTGCTCACCCGCAAAGCGCAGGCGCGGCTGGAAGACATCAGCATCGAAGACCTGCTGCGCCGGCCGCCCGTCTGCATCGACCTCACCGGCATCGGCAGCTACCTCGGCGGCAAGCGCGTGCTGGTCACCGGCGCGGGGGGTTCCATCGGCTCCGAGTTGTGCCGGCAGATTGCCGCGCTCAAACCCGAATCGCTCATCCTCTTCGGCCACGGCGAGAACTCCATCCACCAGTCGCGCTCCGAGCTGGCCAACGCCTATCCCGCCCTGGCCAACCGTATCTTCATGGCCATCGGCTCCGTCGCCGACGACGTGCGCGTGGACCAGATCTTCCAGCACTACCGCCCGCAGGTGGTCTTCCACGCCGCCGCCCACAAGCACGTGCCCATCATGGAGCAAAACGTGCCCGAAGCGCTGCAGAACAACGTCATCGGCACCCGCTGCATCGCCGACACCTGTGGCCGCTACGGCATCGAGCGCATGGTGATGATCTCCACCGATAAAGCCGCCTACCCCTCCAGCGTGATGGGCGCCACCAAGTGGCTGTGCGAAGAGACAGTGCGCGCGATGGCGGAGGTACACCCGCACACCACGCTGGTCACCGTGCGCTTCGGCAACGTGCTGGGCAGCCGCGGCAGCGTGGTGCCCATCTTCCGCGAGCAGATTCGCCGCGGCGGGCCGATCACCATCACCCACCCCGATGTCACCCGCTTCTTCATGACCATCCCGGAAGCGGTGCAACTGGTACTGCAGGCCGGCGCCATCGGGAAATCCGGCGAGCTCTTCCTGCTGGACATGGGCCAGCCGGTGAAAATCGCCGACCTCGCCCGCGACATGATCCGCCTGTGCGGCCTGGAGCCGGACGTCGACATCCCCATCGTCTACACCGGTCTGCGCCCCGGCGAAAAACTGCACGAAGTGCTGACGAACAACGACGAAATCCTCATGGCTGCCGCCTGCGACGGCATGTCCGTAGTGCATCGCTCCACCTACTTCACCGTCAGCGAGTTCCGCGCCGTACTGCGCCGCCTGCAGCAGCTCATCAGCGGAGGCAACACCGAAGAAACGCTGCGCTCGCTGGGCGAGATCGTGCCGGGATTCGCCAGCCAACGCCTGATCGCGGAGATGATGACGGACAACGCCTCCTCGGAAATCGCCCCGCGCAATGCATGACACCGCACCCCCGCGACGCGCAGGAGACTGGTTGCGCCGCGCCGGCCCGACACGCGCTGCGTGCGCACGCTGACCGGCATAAGCCGACGCATTCCCACCAACAAGGAGATGCACACATGAACGTATTGGTGACCGGCGGCGCCGGCTTCATCGGTTCGCACCTGGTAGACGGCCTGCTGGCGCGGGGCGCGCGGGTGCGCGTGCTGGATAACTTCGCCACCGGCAAGCGCCGCAACCTGCGGCACGTCAGCCAGGACATCGAGCTCATCGAAGGCGACATCCGCGACCTGGACACCTGCCGCGCAGCCTGCGCGGGGGTAGAGCGCGTGTGGCATCTCGCCGCGCTTGGCTCCGTGCCGCGCTCGGTGGAAGACCCGCTCACCTCGCACACCGTCAACGTCACTGGCACCATGCACATGCTGCTGGCCGCCCGAGACGCCGGGGTACGACGCTTCGTCTTCGCCTCCTCCAGTTCGGTCTACGGCGCCAACCCGCAACTGCCGCGCGAGGAAACGCAACACCCGATGCCGGTGTCGCCGTATGCCAACACCAAGCTGTCCGCCGAGCTATATACGCTCATTTTCGCCCAGCTCTACGGCATGCCCACCGTGGCGCTGCGCTACTTCAACGTCTTCGGCCCGCGCCAGGACCCGAACAGCCAGTATGCCGCGGTGGTGCCGCGCTTCTTCTCGGCGCTGCTCAACGGCGTCAGCCCCGTCATCTTCGGCGACGGCGAGCAAAGCCGCGAATTCACCTTCGTGGAGGACTGTGTGCAGGCGAACCTCCGCGCCGGCACGGTGGATGGCGACGGCATCATCGGCCAGGCCTTCAACGTCGCCGCCGGCCGCCCCGCCACCGTGAACCGCCTGCTCGCCGTCATCCAGCAGGTGCTGGGTACCGACATCACCGCCGAATACAAACCGTCCCGCGCCGGCGACGTCCGCTTCTCCGACGCCATCACCGAAAAGATCGTCTCCCGCCTGGGATTCGATCCCCACTACTCCGTCGACACCGGCATCGCGAAGACGGCCGAATGGTACACGGCGTGGCACGCGGCGGGCTGCCCGGAGTAGGCGCACGTCACGTCGTAAAAAAAGCGCCGGGCTCCCAGCCCGGCGCTTCCCTATCCCCTGTTCCCTATCCCCTACTTCCCCTCGCCCGTTGCCAGCGTAATCACTCGCCCGCACTTGCCACAGTTGACAGGCCGGGTGATGTCCAGCGAGACATCACCGAGCTTCACGCCGCACACGCAGACATAGCCCACATGGCGGGCGGGGTTGCCACGCACCAGCGCGAAGGCCGGCACGTCGCGCGTCACCACCGAGCCGGCAGCGATCATGGCGTATTCGCCGATGGTGGTGCCGCAGACGATAGTGGCGTTGGCCCCGATGGAGGCGCCGTGGCACACGCGCGTGGGCACGATCACCCAGTGGCGGCCGTCGGCGCGCGGAAACAGGTCATTGGTGAAGATCATATTCGGGCCGAGGAACACCTCGTCCTCAATGGTGACGCCGTTATAAATGAGGCAGCCGTTCTGCACGCGCACCTGGTTGCCGATGGTGACGCCGCTATCCACATACGAGCAGTTGCCCAGCATGCACTTCTCGCCGATGACCGAGCCGGTGCGAATGTGGGCGAAGCGCCAGATCTTCGTGCCCGCGCCGATATTTGCTCCGTCTTCCACGTCCGCCAGCGGGTGGATGTAGGCATCCGGCGCGATGCCGGCGATAATGGCGTCCTGTTGAGATGACATACTCACTCCTTATGACCCTAAGCCGACACTCCCTCTTCGGCCGGGATAAAGCTGCGCACGGCAGCGAGGATGGTCTGCAAATCGTCGGCGCTCACCGCCGGATGCACCGGCAGCGAGAGCACCTGCTCGGCCAGTTGCCGCGCCACCGGGAAGTCGTCGCTGGTATAGCCCAGCCCCTGATAGAGCGGCTGGTCGGTGATGAGGCGCGGATAATGCACGTCGTAGCCGACGCCGGCCGCCTGGAGATGCGCCTGCAGCCGCGCGCGGTCGCGTACCTTCAGCACATACTGATGATACACGTGCTCGCAATCCGGTCGCAGCGCCGGGATCTGCAGCCAGGGCAGGTCGCGCAGGCCGTCGCTCAGCGCCTGTGCATGACGCTGGCGTGCCGCGTTCCATCCCGGCAGCCGGTCGAGCTGGCACAGCCCCAGCGCGCCGGCGATGCTCGTCATGCGGTAGTTGAAGCCCAGTTCGGTGTGCAGGTAGCGCTGTGGGGCGCCGTGGTTGAGGAACAGCCGGCAGCGCTCCAGCAGCGCGGTGTTGCTGCCGGTGATGATGCCGCCTTCGCCCGTCATCATATTCTTCGTCGGGTAAAAGCTGAAGATGCCCAGGTCGCCCACCGCGCCCACCGGCACGCCTGCTTCCCGCGCCCCGTGCGCCTGCGCGCAGTCCTCAATGACCGCCGCGCCGTGCGCGTGGGCGATGTCGGTGATGGCGCGAATCTCGCACGCCTGCCCGTACAGGTGTACCGGAATGACCGCCTTGATCTCCGGATCCGCTTCCAGCGCCGCGCGCACGGTGTCGGCGGTCAGCAGAAAGGTGTCGGCGTCGACATCCGCGAAGACCGGCGTGCAGTCATTATACAGGATGCAGTTCGCGGTGGCGATGAACGAGAACGGCGTGGTGAGCACCTTGCTGCCGCGCGGCAGGTTCAGCGCCGCCACCGCGATGCACAGCCCGGCGGTGCCCGACGAGCAGGCCACCGCGTCCGGCGACGCGCAATACGCGGCGAACGCGGCTTCAAAGGCCTTCACCTTCGGCCCGGCCGCCAGCATCCCCGAGGCCAGCACCTCGGCTACCGCCGCCTGTTCCTCGGCTCCGATATACGGTTTGGCAATAGGTATCACGATCGAATCCTCTCCATCCGGCCGGCGTATCCCCTTGCGCGCCACCGGGATATATGTCGCTATTGCGCGAGCAACTGATCTTGGACGCTCAGTTGGATGGCGTAGGCCATGCGCAGCGCCGCCAGCCCCACCTCGGCCGAGGTGAGCGGCGCGGTGCCGGTGCGGATGGCGTGCAGGAAGTGCTCCTGCTCCACCGCCAGCGGCTCTTTCGGCGGCACCAGAATCTGCTCCACCTGGCTGGTAAGGTAATACTGCCCATCTTCCATCGCCAGCGAGGACTGCCCGTGTCGGTGAATCCACACCTCGCGGTTGGCAAAGTCGACGCTGAACAAGGCGTTCTGGGTGAATACCCGCGCCTTGCGTACGCGCTCCTGGCTGATGGACGACGCGGTCAACGTCACCGTCACCCCGCTGCCAAAGCGCAACAGCGCCGTCACGTGGTCGATTAACTCGCCGCGCACGCAGTGGCCCATCGCCGAGATCGCCAGCGCCGATGATTTCGTGAAGGCCAGCGCCAGGTCCAGGTCATGGATCATCAGGTCAAAGATGATGTCCGCCGAGCGATCGCGCCCCGGCGCCGTGCTCAGCCGCTGCAGCTCACAGGAGATAATCTCCTCGGGCTTCACCAGCGCCAGCACCGCGGTGACAGCGGGATTGAAGCGCTCCACGTGGCCGATCATCAGCACACGGTCCACCGTCTTGCTGAACGCGACCAGCGCTTCCGCTTCACCCAGGTCGCCGGCGATCGGTTTTTCCAGCAGCACGTGGCAGCCGGCCTGCAGACAGGCCGTCGCCACCTGCGCGTGGGTCACCGTCGGCGTGGCGATAATCACCGCGTCGCACGCCGTGCACGCCTCGTCCAGCGACTGGAAGGCGGCCACGCCATACTGGTGCGCCAGCGCCGTGGCGCGCTGCGGGTCGGCGTCGTAAATGCCCGTCAGTTGGCATGCCTTCGACATGGCGGCCACCCGAGTGTGGTGCCCGCCCATCACGCCTGTCCCGATCATCCCGAGTCGAATCACCGAATCCTGCATGCGCGTGTGCCCTCTTCTGCCAGGGGTTCCGCTTCGGCGCGCGCATCCCCGGCGGACATGCGCTGGGCGGATGGCCGAACAGGGAACGGTTCGCGCGTAAAGCTGCTACATTCTAGGCGGATTCTCATAAAAGTTCAACTGTGAAAAGTCGAACGAATGTGTAATCTATTGGATATCGCCCGCCGCGAATCCGAACAGGCGCTGAGTTGCCGCGACGTTTTCGCGGCACGCCGCGCCGGGTACGCTCACACATAGGCCGCGCTCACCGCCCATGGGCGGGGCAGAGCGGACGGCGCCGACAAAGGAATGCGCGGCGGACGTGCAGAAAAACACACATCACGCGTGGAATCGCTCACCGGGCCGACGGGTTGTCGCCTATCATATAGAGGCCGGCCTGGGCCGAGTCCATTCCAACGCGAGGGAGCATCATGGAGTCGCATGAGCAGACGCGACAGCGCGTGGCTGTCGTGGGTATCGGATATGTGGGGTTGACGCTGTTATGCACGTTGGCCGACGCCGGCTACGACGCGCTGGGCTACGATGTGAGCGCGACGAAAGTCGCGGAAGCCGGCGCGGGATGCGTGCCCTTCGAAAGCGGTGAGCCGGCCATGGACGCGCTATTGGCGCGCATGGTCGCCTCCGGCCGCCTGACCACCACCGGCGATCCCGCGCGCCTGCGCGACGCCGACGCTGTCTTCATCGCGGTGGAGACGCCGGTGGACGACACCGACCACCGCCCCCGCTACCTGGCCCTGCGCGGCGCGCTGGAAACCATCGCCCCCCACCTGAAGCATGGCGTGCTGGTAGTGCTGGAATCCACGGTCGCCCCCGGCACTACCCGCGGGTTGGCGCTGCCCATCCTGCAGGCGGCGCTGGGCACGGTGGGCGAGACGTTCCACCTGGTGCACTGCCCCGAGCGCGTCATGCCCGGCCGCCTGCTGAAAAACATCACCACCTGCGACCGCGTGGTCGGCGGCATCACCCCTGCTTGCACCGCGCGCGCGCTGCCCTATTATCAGCGGGTCACCCGCGGCGCGCTGCACCCCACCGACGCCACCACTGCCGAGATTGTGAAAACCGCGGAGAACGCCTACCGCGACGTGCAGATCGCCTTCGCCAACGAGCTGGCGCTCATCTGCGAGGAGCTGGGCGCGGACGTCTTCCAGGTGCGCGACCTGGTGAATAGCAGCCCCTACCGCTCGATGCACCTGCCCGGCGCTGGCGTAGGCGGCCACTGTATCCCGAAAGACCCCTGGCTGCTCGTTTCATCGGTCAGCGGCCATCAGCCGCGCCTGCTGCCCACCGCCCGCGCCATCAACGACGGCATGCCCGCGCACCTGGCCGACCTCGTGCGGCAGGCGCTGGCCGCCGAAGGCACATCGCTGGACGGCGCGGTGGTCACCATCCTCGGCGCCGCCTACCTGGAGGAAGCCGACGACACCCGCAACACCCCCGCCCGCCCGCTGGCCCGCGCGCTGGCCGCCGCCGGCGCCACGGTGCGCCTCTATGACCCGCACGTGGCCGTGCTGGACGACTACCCGCTCTTCGCCGGCCCGGATGCGCTGGACGGCGCCGACGCGCTGATACTCGTCACCGCGCACACCGTCTTCAAGGAACTGGACCTGCCCGCCGCCGCCACCCGCATGCGCACCCGCATCCTCGTCGACGGCCGCAATGTGTATGATCCTGTTACGGCACGTTCGGCCGGCTTCCGCTTCGTCGCGCTTGGTAAGGGGGAGACGCTGGCCGTGGAGGAGCCGTCGGCGTAAGAAGTCATACAGCACGCCGCCGGTGATGGTGGAAACATAATTCGTCACAGTCAATGATCGATTGATACGTCTGTGCCCATCAGAGCAATCACTTGCTTGAGATAGCTCCCCTCTCCGGAACGGGGAGGGGTCCGCGTGACCGCCGCCGGTGCCAGCATGATCACGCCACGCACCTGCGTGCGACGAAAGGTTTGCATCGCACGCCGATATCCAGCGATCATGTTCTACCGACGTCCCACCCACCGCCACACTACCCACCCCAGCCACGCCGCCGCCAGCAGCCATAACGCGATGATCACCGCGGCCGCGGTGCGGCTGACGGGCTGCCCCTCGGCAAGGCGGGTTTCCGCGGCGGCGCGACATTCGGCGAGGATGTCCGGAGGGATCATCTTCAGCGCCAGCCAGATGCCCAATGGAACGAGCAGCAGGTCGTCGAGGTAACCGAGGACGGGGATGATATCGGGAATGAGGTCGATGGGGCTGAGGGCGTAGGCGGCCACGGCGGCGATGAACAGCCGCGCCGTCCACGGCACGCGCGGGTGGCGGCTGGCCAGGTAGAGGGCGAGGGTGTCGCGTTTCAGCAGGCGCACGCGCTCCTTCCAGCGGGCCAGCGCGCTCATGCGTCCCCCTCGCCTTCGTCCTCGTCCTCCTCCTCAACATCCGCCACTCGCGGCTGGCGCAGCTCATACACGCACAGCAGCACCGTCTGCACGACGATGAGCACCGCGAGGCAAGCGAAGAGGCGCCAGAACGGCGTAGCCCGCAGCAGCACGGCGGTGAGGTAGGCGCCCGTGGGCAACAGCAGGCCCAGCGGCAGCCACCAGAGGCTTTCCTGCACCAGGAAGCGCAGCACGGCTGACTGCCCCAGCAAACCGAAGGTGAGTACCCCCATCACCGCCGCCCCATGCACGCTGACGCCCGGCACCAGCGCGATGGAGCCCAGCCACGCCGCGCCGATGCCGCCGACGATGATCGACCCCAGCGCGGCAACGAGCCACCAGGGGGTGACCTGCGCCGTGTCGCGCAGCGCCGTCCACTGCGCCAGCGCGTAGCCCAGTGCCACCAACGTCACCTCCAGCGCCGCCGTCTGCCATGCCGCCAGCGGCAGCGCCAGCGCGGGCAGCACCAGCGTCGCCAGCGCATATCCGCCGCTGAGCCCCAGCAGCACACGGTAAAGGTGCATGAACGCGAAACGCCACCGCGCCGGCGCCGAAATGAACCGCGGCGAGAGCGCCTCCGGCGCCGCTGCAACGTCCTCCTCCTCGTCCGCCGACTCGACATGGAGCAACTGCGTTTCCGGCAGCGCCTCCGGCCCGCATGCGGTCGCTGGCAGCAGCGCCAGGAACGCCTCCACCGTTTGCGGGCGGGCGTCAGCGGGCAACTGCATCCCCGTCTCGATGGCCGTCGCCAGCGCCACCGGCATCGCCGCCAACTCGGGCGCGGGTGTCAGCGGCACCCCCGCCACCCGTGCCGTCGCCTCGGTGGGGCAGCGGCCGGTGACCAGGTAGTAGAGGGTGGCGGCCAGCGCGTAGATATCCGATGCCGGGCCACGCAGGCCGTTGGGGTCGTACTGCTCGGGTGGGGCAAAGCCGCGGGTGAGGATGACGGTGTGCGCTGGCGCGTCCGCCAGGCTGTATTCGCGGGCAGAACCGAAATCCACCAGCACCACCTGCCCGTCCGGTCGGCGCATCAGGTTGGCGGGCTTCAGGTCGCGGTGTAGAAAACCAGACGTGTGTACCACCCCCAGCGCCGTCCCCGCCTGGCGGATCACTTCCAGCGCCTCCGCCACCGGCAGCGCGCGGTTGGCTTGCCGCATGCCCGCCTCCACCGTCTGCCCGTCGATGAACTCCATCACCATATACAGGGTGTTGTGCTCGGGAAAGATGTCGTGAATGGTCACCACGCCGGGATGGCGCACCCGCGCCAGCGCGCGGCCTTCGTCCAGGAAGCGGTCGCGCGCGTGGGCGAGGTCGCCCGCCGACCAGTCGACGCGCAACGCCGGCGACGCCGCCTCGCGCGCGCAGCCAGCGGGGAAGAATTCCTTGATGGCCACCGCGCGCCGCAGGAAGGTGTCCTCGGCCCGATAGGTCATCGAGAAGCCGCCACGACCCAGGCATGCCGTGATGACATACCGCTGGGCATACAGCGGCGTGCCATTCGGCAAGGGGCAGCGGGCATCATCGAGTTGCAACGTGGCCTCCGCGGTGACTCTACTGCGCTGTACTATTCGCGCCGGGGGTCGGTTTCCCCTCCCCCGGCTTGCCGGGCATCAGCGGGATGCTGAAGAGGAAGATGACGATGAAGAAGAGACAGCACCCGGCGAAGAGCAGGTGGAACTGCCCGAGCACAAACGGCCCCAACCGCAGCGAGTGCCCCTTCAATGCTTCAGCGATGCCCACCGCGATGAAGGCGCCGGCCGAGCTGGCCAGCAGCAGCACCAGGTTGTAGACGGCGAAGTAGGCCTTGCGCTTGGAGGTGTCGGGTGACGTCGCATACAGCGCGGAATTGAGCACGACGCCGAACGCCCCGTCGCCCACCCCCGCCAGCGCCCACAGCACGAAGATGAGCCAGGCATTGGCCGGACCGCATAAGACATAGCCCAGGAAGGTGAGCACATACGCCGGCGTGATATACAGAATCAACCGCCGTACGCCCAGCCGGTCCACCAGCCGGCCAAAGATCGGCGCGAGGATGATCTTCACCACCAGGTAGCCCACCATCACCAGCGAGATCATCGACTCCTGCATGTGCAGCACTTTGAGGTAGAAGACCTGGTAGTAGACTGGCCCGATGTAGAAGGGCACCTCATAAATCAGCATGCCGGCCACGAAGCGCATGAACGGCCGGTTGCGCAGCACGTCGAGCAAGTCGCGCCAGTGAAACGCCTCCTCGGCATCGTCGGTGCGTATCATGGGGATGCGATGCAGAAAGAACACCGCCGTCACGCCGAGAAGACAGCCGCCCAGCAGCAGCACGGCAAAGCCCATCGTATCGGCGCGGTCGACCCGCTGCGCCAGCGTGCCGACCCCATACACCCCCACCGCGCCCACCGCGCTCATTATCATGAAGCGGATGCCCAGGTAGCGCCCGCGCAATCGCGCGGGGATAGATGACGCGAGCCAGGCTTCCAACGTCGGCCGCGACAGCGAACTGGCGGCAGCAGCGAGGGTGATCAACCCGATAAGGCACGCCAGACGCGCTGCCGGAGGCACGAACATCCCCGCCAACACCGCCAGCGCCACAAAGACGATCTCCAGGTAGCACAACGCCAGCACAAAGGCCATGCGGTTGCGCACGTGGTTGAACAGCCACAGCGATGCGAGCTGCAGCACGCAGGCCAGGTTGATAAGCGCCGGAAAGAGCCCGATCTTCTCCTTGGCGATGCCCAGCGACAGCGCGTAGTCGACGAAAAGGAAACCCGTCACCATGCACAGGTAGTCGAAGAGGCTGCGGAAGCCGACGTTCCAGTTGAAAAGCGTCAGCGCGCGCTTGATCTCTGCCAGCCCAAGGCCCGGACGCAGGCGAGAGGAGGTGGTCATCCGTTACCCCTGCCACGTATCGAGGAGATGATCGAGTAGCATCCGCGTCAGCCGCCCGGGGTTGAAGCCGCGCGATCCGGGCAGGCAGATGCCGCTGGTGATGGGGCTGCCGGCGACGGACAGCGCCGCCGTCCACTCGTCGAAATCGCACTTCCAGGTAACGGAAACGCCGCCGTCGGCGGGTGTCCAGGACACCAGCGTCGCCCCCGCCGGCTCCAGCACGGCGTTCAGCCGCGCCTCCACCGCCTGTTCAGGATGCGCCTGCAATTCCTGCAGCGCGGTGTCCGCCCCGCCCGCGCCGTCGCCGGGGGTATCCAGCAACTCGCCGGGGGCGAAAATCGACGATTCGGAGAGCAGGCCGCCGAAGGGATCGTCCGTCTTCTCTGCCGTTGCACCGTCATAGAGCAGGTTCACGCCGTCGAAGCGCGCCTGCACGGATACCAGCGGTGTCTCCGGCGCAAAGTGGATAGGCCGGCTGCCGGTGATGCCCGCCAGCTTCTCGGCAAAGCTGCCGGGATACGCCAACTCCTCCGCCAGCAGGATCACCGTCGCCTTCGGCAGCAATCCCAGGTATTTCCGCACCTCGGCGTCCTCCGCCGGCCGGATGGGCGTCGCCGTGTCGTCCGCCGTGCCAAAGAGCCAGTACCCCGCCTCCGCCGGCATCTCGGTGAGGCGAAAGAGACGCGGCCCCTTCTCCATCCACGCCACCGCCAGCACCGCCCCCGCCCACCACGGGGCGACGAATTCAGCAAGCGCATCATCCGCCCGCTTCAACTGCGACAGCACGCCGGACAAATCGAGGTCATCAAACATGCCTGCATTGTAATCCGGCGACGGCGGGTTGGCAATGGATTGGCCATCGGCAATCGGCTGACGTTGAAGTTCTCAGCAGCGGCGCCGCGAAGCAAGCCGCGTCCAGGTAGGCAATCTTTCCCGACAGTGCGCCTACTCAGTTATCGTCTAAGCGAAAGCACCAGTCTCGCTCACCTGATCGGTGAGAACGCAAATCGTTCGTAGTCGCGCCGCAGCCGCACCAAGGCGCGCGGTGTCACGCTCTCTTTCCGAACTATACACCCCACCCATAAACACGCCTGCCCCGGCACAACACCGGGGCAGGCGGTATGGGTCACCCAAATGCGTTCCCGCGACTTATTTGTCGGAGGGGCCGGAGCCGGCGAGGGCGGCCTGGGCGGCCGACAGGCGGGCAACGGGGAGGCGCTTGGGCGAGCAGCTCACGTAGTTGAGGCCGATGGCGAAGCAGAACTTCACCGAATCGGGCTCGCCGCCGTGTTCGCCGCAGATGCCGAGCTTGATCGTCGGGTTGACTTTCTTCGCGTCTTCCACGCAGATCTTCATCAATCGGCCGACACCCTTCACGTCGATGGACTCGGTCGGGTCGACGGAGATGACTTTCTTGTCCAGGTAGACCGGCAGGAACTTCGCCGCGTCGTCACGAGACAGCCCGAAGGTCATCTGGGTGAGGTCGTTGGTGCCGAAGCTGAAGAACTCGGCTTCCGCCGCGATCTCGTCGGAGGTCAGC